>JAQBGU010000182.1:0-14716 GCA_032128375.1 Deltaproteobacteria bacterium
CCGTCTACCAGGATGGAATCAACATCAACGCGCCCGCGATCCAACTCGGACAGCTATTCGATATCGACACGATCGAGGTGCTGCGAGGGCCTCAGGGGAGCATCAACGGCCGCAACGCGACCGCCGGCGCCATCCTGATCAATTCGGCGCTGCCCGGCGACGAACTCGAAGCGACCGGAAGCTTCTCGTACGGCAACTACAACAACCTGCAGGGCGAGGCCGCGCTGACGGTTCCGATCATCGAGGACATGCTCTCGTTTCGTTTCGCCGGGACCGCGAACTTCCGCGACGGCACGCTGGAGAATCAGTGTGCGGACTGGGATCCCAGCGAACACGGTTTAGGGTTGGTAGCGGTCGACAGCAACGGCGTCGATCTGCTCGCGCAAAACGGCATCGACCCGGCGATCAGTGCGGCTTCCACGCAACAGATATACGCAGCCTTGAATCCTCACCCGGTGCCTGTGCTGGTCAGGCAGGCGAACCAACCCGCGAGCGCCGCCCGACTCGAATACGTCTACCTCAATGGTGATTTCGCCAAGGAGATCTCCTCTGCCGGCATCTCGACCGGCTCCTTCGACGTGGGTGGTACCGGAAGAAACCCGGAACTCAATCGACTCGTGCTCGGCGAGAACGTTGGAGCCTTCAACGAGGGCCATCGCGTCGCGGTGATGGCGGGCCAGGTATTTCAGTTGGAAGCGTCCGCGGGAGACCAGGTGTGCATCCTCGCTTCGCCTGGTCGGGTCGTGAACCCGCTGGGCGAGGCACAGGGCAACCCGCTCGGACCAGCAGGCGACTACGTGCCGGTCCCAGGGATTCCGGATTTGTCGGACTTCCAGGGTCTGAGCCACAGACTCAACGACATCGACAACTGGGCGGGGCGCGGCATCATGCGCTTCCAGCCGATCGACGGCATGGAGTGGCTCGTCAACGCGCACGGCGGACAGAATCGCGGCGGCTCCAGTCACCTTCAGATGCTCGGCGCCGATGCCCAGCCTGGGGGTGGCTTCCAAGCGGAATTCGAAAATGGTTTCAGTGAGGGGTCGGCCGCCGGAATCTTGAAAGATGTCGGCGCCAAAGGCTTCGAGGGTGTCACCCGCATCCGAGGTCTGGATGACAATGGAAACAAGTTGGGGTTGGGCGGGGACGACCCCTACAAGGGCTTCTACAACCGGGACGGAGACGAGATTCTCGATTCTTGGGGGATCAGCCTTCGGGGGCGGTGGGACCTCGACCCGTTCGTGATCACGCTGCTGGGCGGCTACGAGACCTACGACCGTTTCGTCGAAGACGAAGGCGACGCGAACCCGCTGGACATCTTCCCGGCGACATACGACGACAGCGCTGAGGAACTCACGACCGAGGTGCGCCTCGAAGGAGATGGAGACGGCTACCGCTGGGGACTCGGCGCATTCTATCTGCACGAGCAGCTCGACGCCGTCAACCTGTTTCCCAATGTGCGCCAGACGGTGCTCGAGCAGACTTACGACCAGCTGCTCGAGAGCTGGTCCGTCTACGGCAACGGGCGCTACTGGATCACTGAAGAAGTCAGTGCGGAAGCGGGCGTCCGCTACAACTCCGAGTTCAAATCGTTCGGCCTCGAATCGGTCGCGGTGCCCGTCGATCCCGACGGGTCCCCATTCGAGGAAGTTCCGGCAAGCGTCTCAAAAGACACCTGGACCGCTGTGACCGGGGATTTCACGCTCTACTACGAGCCGAAGTGGGACGTGCTGGAGTTGATCCACAACGACAGCCTCAACATCTACGCCAAATATGCTCGGGGCTTCAAAGGAGGCCACTTCAACGCGTCGACGACCTTTCGCGCCGATGGCAGTGCGATCCCGTCGATCGACCCGGTGCAGCCCGAGTTCATCCACGCGGTCGAGGTGGGCTGGAAATCGAGCTGGCTGGAAGACCGGCTCGCGATCAGCATCGCCGGCTTCCGCTACTGGTACACGGATCTGCAGGTCTTCGACATCCTCAACGACTTCACATCGCTGCCGACTCCGGTGCTGCTCAACAGTGACGCCCGCGTGTGGGGCGCGGAACTCGAGCTCAACATGAGACCATTGCCCGCGCTGCTGGTCCAGATCAGCGGCGGCTGGCTAAACGCCAGGTTCAAGGACTTCGAAGTCGAAAAAACCTTGAAAGGCCGAACCGCAGGTCAGACTGAGACCGAGACGTTCGACTACGACGGCAACCCGTTGATTTCCGCTCCGACCTGGAGTCTGTCCAACATCGTCGAGTACACGATTCCGCTGGGACGCTATGGCTCGCTGATTCCACAGTACGATTCCAGCTACCGCTCCAAGGTCTACCTCGATCCGTCGAAACAGGATCCGATCTCGCAGGATGCGTACTGGCTCCACAATGCGCGGCTCGCGTACACGACGCCGGGCGGGAATATCGAAATCTCGGGTTGGGTGCAGAACTTCTTGAACCAGCAGTACGTCATCGACACGTTCGATGTGTCGCGGGAGTTCAACACGATTCTGCAGGTATTTGGCGACCCGCGGACCTACGGCATGACGATCACCTACACCTGGTAGCTGCGTCGATCCCGGGGACGGCTACTGCTCGTCTACCGCGTAGCCCAGCGCGCGGAGCTGCTCGAGTTCCCGCTCGTCGAGCTCGACTTCCGGTGTCGTCTCCCACGGCGGTGTTTTCGCCAGGTACTCGTTCACGGAATTCTGGAGTTTCGAGAGCATCTCGGGCTCCTCAGCGCTGACGTCGCGCTGTTCCTTGCGGTCGGCACTGCGGCGGTAGAGCTCGCCGGGACCAATCGAGCGCTGAATCAACCGGAACGGCCCCTCAGTGACCGACACCATCGGCTGCGCGGTTCGCGAAGGCTGCCCCCAGGTCTGGTCGATGTGCGCGAACGCGGGCGTGCCGTCGGGCGGCGCCGGCTCTCCGCGCGCTGCGGCCATCACCTCGGGCATTCGCGAGCGACCGTCGGGTTCACGAAGCCCGGGCAGGCCCAGCAGGTCGAGCAGCGTTGGCCACAAATCGACGTTTTCTGTCAACGAATCGATCTCGATGCCCGGCTCCAGCCGGAACGGCAGGCTCCATATCAGCGGCGTGGTCGTGACCTCGCCATACACGTCGCGGGCGTGGCCTTCGCGGCCGTGCTCCCCGAACGCCTCGCCGTGGTCCGCGGCCAGCACGATCAGCGTGTTGTCCCTCAGCCCGCGTGAATCGACTTGCTGGATCAGGCTCCCGACCACGCGATCGACCCAGCGAATGGAGTTGTCGTAGATGTCCGAATAGCTCGTGCCGAACAGCGCTGTGTCCTCGTCGTAGACGTACTGGTGGACGTCCATCAGGTGCAAGTAGAGAAACCAGCGCTGGTCGCGGTGCGTGCGCAGAAACTCCGTCGCCGAGGCCACGATGTCCTGGTCGGTGCCCGACACGCCCACGGTCGGTTTCTCGCGCCGCACGGTCGCAGGGAGCGGAGTCGCTCGCGGACTGTGGTAGACCTCGAAACCCTGCGAGAAGCCGAAGCTCGGGCTGATCCAGCCGTTGCGCCAGATCCCGGCCGTGCGAAAGCCGGCCTCGGCGAGAATCTCAGCCGGCATCCGCGCCTCTTCCGAGACGGCCTGCGGAGAGCGGGTCACTCCGGTGCTGGCCGGGTACAGGCCGGTCCACAGCGACGCCATCGAACACTTGGTCCACGACGACTGGGACATCTGGTTTGCGAAGCGAATGCCATTCGCCGCCAGCGCATCGATGTTCGGACTGGTGGGGCGCTCGTAGCCGTAACAGGAAAGACGGTCGGCCCGCAGCGTGTCGATCAGGATGAACAGCAGATTCAGGTCGGGGTCGTCGCGCAGCATCGCGATGTCTTCCACCGCACCGAGCGGTCGGGCATCCCGCCGGATTTCGAGCTGAGACACGACCGTCGCCGATATCATCAGCGCGGCCGCCACGACGTAGAACCACCTAGACGCGAGTAGCCGCCCCCACACGATGCGATTCTACGCCTACCCCGTGATCCGAAGCAATTGACCAGATGCATTTCGCCCTTCGCTCCGGGCTGCTCACCCGAAGTGAAAGGCGCCGCGATTCACAGTGTGCGGATCAGCGTCGAGCGCGGAACAACACTCCGAGTCCGGACAATCCGGCCACCAACACGACCCACTGGCTGGGCTCGGGCACGAACTGCAACCTCAACACGCCGATGCCGCCCGTCTCGAAGTTCGCCGACGGCTGGTTCCAGCGGGTGATGACCGGGGTCACGAGCTGAATCGTTCCCTGGCCGATCGACGCACCAGTCGTCGCGCGATTGTCATTGCCCTTTCGCTGCTGGATGGTGTTGTGCGGTCCGCGGCCCGTCGCGGTCACGGTGACGGTTCCGGTCGTCCACGGGAAGCGGGACCCCTCGACCATGACCGTCGAACCTTGCATCAGCTTGGTGTGGTAGTACATCGCCGAATACAGAGCGAAGAAGCCTTTCGTGACCATCCCACCACCGGAGTAGACGGCGCTGTGGCCGATTTCTTCGTAGCGCCAGTTCTGCTCTCCGAGCGAGCAGCCACCGTTGCGGAAGTAACAGACCTTGGTGGTCAGCTGGCCGAGCAGAGTCATCACGCCGCCAAACTGGTTCGGACCCTTCTTCACGACGGCCTTGGCAGGAAACGTGCCGCCGATCTTCTTGGCCACGGTGAAGTCGCCCGGCCCGAGGTTCGGCCCGAAAACGCCCGCGCCGTTGCGAAGGGTCGCATAGGTGTAGCTGTAGAGATACGGGGGGATGTTGTTGAATTCGCCGACGGTCGTGCGCCGGAAGCCGCTGGCGCCACCGGTCGGTGTCGCGGGTGCAGACCCGAACGAAAACCCGAGAGAGGCGGTCACATTCGCGGTGCCAGAGCCCGTCAGCGGCGCGCCCTTCATGACGGCTCCGCGCAGCGGGCTGTTGGTCGTCAGCGGAACCGTCGCAGGGCCGGCGGCGACCGTCGTCGTCGCCGAACAGCTGGTGAGCTTGGGTGCACCGAGTGTGGTGAAGAAGAACGGGTTGCGATAGCGGACAGCCTTCGACGTGGGCTTCCCAGCCGCCGTCTTGGTCGCACCCTTCGCCGGGCGGGTTGGCGTACCGAAAGCCGCGAGCGGCGTACACAGGGTACCGATTGCGAAGAACTTACCGCCTATCGCCGAAACCGGCGTTTTCTGGAAAGAACAGCGGGGATTGCCCGGGTTGCACAACTGACCCTGAGGCATTCCGAAAACCGAAAACAGTGCCGATCCGTCCGTGGCGACCCCGTTGGTCGCGAGGTCATTGCCGAACGCCTCGGCAACCCAGGAACCGTTGTACAACTGGACGCCGATCTGCGCGGACGCGGCGATCGGAAATAATAATAATAGGAGAACGAAGAGAACCGCGAGGAAGATTCGAGCGGCCGAAACCTGGGCTGACATGATCAAAGGTCCTCCGTTGGACGCAGGCAGTGCCCCAGGGCATTGTGACTTCTCGCGGATATCGGAGTCAACAGGAAATTGCATGTGGAATTGCGCATGAGGCGCGACCGGGGAAGTTCGCCGTGGCGGCTGCCGCACGATGGGCAGAATTCTGCTCAACTGGCTGAATTTGAATTGAATTCCCGAATCAATTTTTGTGGACTTCCGAGCTCCGACGACGATCCCCAAGTCGAGCCGCGATGCGGGTCGCCGTGTACGATGGGACCCGCCATGAAACCCGGCTGGATCATTCTCTCGATTGGGGCGCTCGCCGCAGCATTCGCTGTGGGGCGGCTGTCCGCTCCACCGGCTGCGGAAGAAGCTTTCGAGCTGGCCTCATTTCGTCGCGCGGTCGAAGACCCGGATTGGCTGAGCCGAACACACGGCCTGACCCGCTTCCTGCGGGGTTTGTCGCCGCAGAACCTGCCGGCAGCACTGGAAGCTCTCGAGCCCCAACTCGCCTGGCTCACGACCGACGAGTTGCGTCTGTTCATGCTGGCCTGGTCGCGGTTCGACCCGCAGGCTGCTTTCGACCGCGCCATGCATTGGCCACCCCAGTATCGCAGAAACGGGGCCGGCGCCGCCTTGTATGCATGGGCATTTCGAGATCCGCAGGCTGCACTCGAGGCGATGAAGAACGCCAACGTTCCAGAATTCGACGAATTCCTCGAGGCGCGGCTGATCGCCGGTTGGACACATGGCGAACACATCGACACTGCCATTTCGTACATCGCGCTGCTTCCGCAGAACCCGCAGAGATTCGCGTACGTGGGTACCCTGGCGTGGGAACTGTCGAAGCGCGGCCCCGAGGCGGTCATGAACTGGGCAGACGAGGCGCCGGCCGTGTTGCCGCGCTATCGGGCGGCCGCCTTCCTCAAGGCGGCGAGCACACTGGCACCGATCGACGCGCCGGCCACAGCCCGCTGGCTCGCGGGCCACATGAATCAGGACTACGCGGACGGGGCGCTGCGCGTGGTCGCCCGCAGTTGGGCGGCGACCGATCCGCTGGCCGCGATGGAATGGCTGTCGGCGCTGCCCGCCGGGGCGCAACGCACCGGCAGCATCGCGAACGCGTTTCGCGTCTGGCACGACCGTTCGCCCGAGCGCGCGGAATCCTGGCTGCGCGACGCCACACCCTCGAACGCGCTCGACCCCGCAGTACGGGTCATGGTGGGAAGGTCGCGTCATTCGTCGCCGCGAAAAGCGATCGATTGGGCGAAGGCGATCGCGGACCCGGCGCGCAGGGCGGGCGTTCTCGCCGGTCTCGAGCGCGGTTCGGCGGCGGATTCCGTCGACGAGCAGTCTTGGCTCGATGAAGAGCAAGCAGAGCCAGGCGACGAAGACGCGTCGACTCCGACTCCGTGAACGCCAGGCGAAACTCGCGGCGCTATTGCGACCCCGAAAGAGATCGCCGCGT
Source organism: Deltaproteobacteria bacterium (assembly GCA_032128375.1). GTDB lineage: Bacteria > Myxococcota_A > UBA9160 > UBA9160 > SMWR01 > JAJDAM01. The sequence continues at coordinate 6,863 of JAQBGU010000182.1, forward strand.
CGGAGCGTCGACGAACGCTTCGGGCTCACCTTGGCGAATCGTGTAGACCGCGTTGGCCGACAGACCCGCGACAGTCTGCACGTCACCGTTAGGCCATACGATGTACGCCTGCGCGGAGCTCGCGGTACCGAGACCGAAGTGCTGCTGCTTCGGATTCATCGAAAGGTATCCCGAACCGCCCTGCACTTCGCGGCGTATGCGTGCGCCGGTATCTGTGGTCAGACGGATGCGCGCGCCGATGGCGTCGCGATTGCTGCCGACCTCGGGGTCGCCTACCAGACGAATCTTCAGCCAGCCGCCGCCGGCCTTGTCCGCGTCGTTGCGCAGCAGCGTCGCCGCGGAGTGAAAATTGTTCACCGCGATGTCGAGGTCGCCGTCGCCATCGAAATCGAGGTATGCGGTACTCCGCGAGTTGCTCGCGAAGTCCGCGCCGCTGCGGGCTGAGATGTTGCGCAGACGGCCTGCGTCGTTTTCGAACAACACGTTCGATTCACGGCTGTGATTGAACACGACCTCCGCGCTCGTACCGTCGTCGTAGAACCGCCGGTAGACCATCGAGAAGGTGTTGAAGTCGTTCGTCCCGTTGACGAGGTACAGGTCGTCGTCTGCATCGTGGTCGAAGTCGAAGAATTCGGCGTCCCACGCCCATCCCGTAGACGTGGCGCCACGCTCCACATCGTCGGAAGGCACATAGCCGGCGAGCTGGCCGCCGTCGAGCTTGGACATGTACAACATATCGGACTCGCGAATCATCATTCCGGCCATCGACCGCAGGTCGAAGTGCAGCGGAGTGTCGACGTCGGGAAAGATGTATTTGTCGTCCTTGATCAGCGTGGCCAGGTTCGAAATGTAGATGTCGGGGTAGTCATCGTCGTTCAGGTCGGCGATTCCCACGTTCATCGAGTGAAACGCCTTCGTCACGCCCAGTCGCGGCGCCAGATTCTCGAAGCGTCCGTCTCCCAGATTTCGGAGAAACGCGTTTCGCCCGTAGTCGTTTGCAACGACGATGTCCTGGCGACCATCCCGATCGAAGTCGAGGTGGGAAACGGCCTGCGTCCAACCGGTGTCCGCGGCGCCGCTGGTTTCGGTCACATCTTCGAAGCGCATGCCGCCGACGTTCTTGAACAGGCGATTCGGCAGGGCATTGCGATTGTCGCGATCGAACGTGGGAATGCCGCCGTGCAGGTAGTCGCCGAAATAACCCACATACACATCGAGGAGTCCGTCTGCGTCGAAGTCGAACGCTGTTGCGGGTCCGCCCACGAGCCGCCGACCGCCGAGCCCGCAGCCTGCTGTGACATCTTCGAAGCGTGCGCGGCCGACGTTGCGGAACAGATGGTGCTCGTCGTCGACGTATGTGACGAGGATGTCCTGACGCCCGTCGTTGTCGAAGTCGGCGATGATCGGCTGGCGTGGCTCGCCGTCCGATGCGTCCGCGCGCTTCCAGAAAAGACCTGCACGTTCGGTGACGTCTTCGAACACACCGTCTCCGTCGTTGAGAAGCAGCGCGTTTCCCGCGCCGCCGACGAACAGCAGGTCGACATCGCCGTCGCCATCGACGTCCTCGGCAGCGACGCCGCCACCCGAAAATGTCGGCGGCGTCTTGATCTGCTTGTGACGGAACTCGCCGAGCCAGCGCGAGGACCGGTGGCGGAATCTGACATGAGAATCGGACGTGACGTCGGTGAACGCGACGCCAACCCGACCCGCGTCGCGGTCGGCAGCGGGAGCGGACGCGATCCGGCTCGCCGGCTGTGAAACCTCCGGGGCCAGCTGGTGTCGTTCGGCGCGCGCGACGATGTCCGCGCTGGCGGCGGCGAGGTCGTCGGGCGCAAGGCGCGCGTCGTCGGTGTCGCGCCCGGCTTCCAAGCCTGCGATTCGAAGCAACAGGACCCCGTACTGAGAGATCGCTTCTGCGAGAATTTCGGCCGCAAAGGGATCCAGCGCAGCGGCGTCCGGCGGCGCCGCGTGCGCGGCGCGCTGGAGGGCGTTCCAGTGCAACCCGAAGTCGCGGAGCGAGTCGCAGTCGAACGACTCGAGAGTCAACTGCTCCGCTTCGGGCAGCCGGCCGAACACGTGCACGTCCTCGAATTCGTCGATCTCGTGCGGAACGAAATGTTGGACTGCGCGACTGGCGTCTTGGGCCCGAACCAGCGGGTGACCCGCTGCGCTGGCGCGACGCCCCGCTTCCTGTACCAGCGTGGTGGCGAACGCTGCGAGCTGCGCGTCGAATCGGTCGACGAATTGGCGTCGCTGTGCGCGGATGCGCGACAACGGCCGGCGCGCGTAGAAACGGCTGATGTTGAATACGAGCAGCCGGGTGGCGTCTTCACCCTGCAGCTCATTGTAGGCGCGATAGGCGGCAGTCTTGGCGTCGACCAGTCGGTCCAGCATGGCGAGCGAGTCCGCATGCGCGGCGACGGCCGACGTGGCGATCTTGATTTCGTCCGCGCTGCCATGGAGCTGCGGCAGCAACTCGATCCACGCGGCTCGGAGCGTGGCCTCTCGGATCTCGTAGTCGCTTCGCAAACGGGACTCGCGGTCGGCAAGCATCAGCGCGCTCAGCGTGACCACGTCGAGGGTCTCGCGGAGCGCCGCGATGCTTTGTGCGGTGAGTGGGAGAAGTGCGCCGTCTCCGATCACAGAATCCTGCCGCGCCGCGAGGATGGCGCGCAGTGAGTACGCGATCGAGCCGTACTGATCCGCTCGCTGAGCGGAGATGACCAGCGCGGGGGAGCCCGAAAAGGACACGCTCAGGCCCCCGTCGGCCTCCCGGCCGATGGCCGCCGTCGCCGCTAGCAGTGGCAGGATCTGCTCGGGTTCGATTTCTGCCTTGCCCGCTTCCGCCGCAGCTTCCGAGGCCCGAGACCAGAGCCGGCCGACCAGCCGCTTTTGCAGTTCGACGTTCGCGCGGCGAGCGTCCGGGCTGAGCGCTGTGCCGAAGACGAAATCCTCGAAGCGACTCGCCGACGAGTGACATTTGGCGTCGTGTGCCGACTCGAGGTCTTGGATGGCGTCGAAGAGCGGCTCCGGCTTGTCGACGCCCATCAGCAACGGAATCAGCAACGGAATCAGCAACGGAATCGACAAGGGAATCGACAAGGGAATCAGCCGGGCCAGGAACAGGCGCCGCCACTCACATCGGCTGGATCGGAATCGTCGGGTCGCAGGGCGCATCGAATGCCCGTGATAGCGTAGACTGCTGCCGATGCGTTTTTCCACCAAGAGCGAAGGGTGATTCGGGCGCTGGCCTGGACGGCGCTCTGGGCGGCGTTGGCCGCCGCCGCTACCCACGCGGGCGCCGAGCAGCCGGTCGTAAACGTCTACAATTGGTCGGACTACATCGGCTCGGGCACGGTCGCCGCGTTCGAAGCCGAAACTGGCATCGAGGTGAACTACGACACCTACGATTCGAGCGAGATCGTCGAGGCGAAACTGCTCGCCGGAGCCACCGGCTACGATGTGGTGGTTCACAGCGGCCAGTTCTCGTCGCGTCTGATCCCCCTCGGGATCTTCCTTCCACTCGACCGCGGGCGGATTTCCAGCTGGCAGGCGCTCGACCCGACGATTCTGGCAAGGCTCGCGGAGTACGACCCGGCAAACCGCCATGCGGCGCCGTACATGTGGGGGTCCACCGGCTTCGCGTACAACGTGAGCATGATTCGGGAACGCATGCCAGACGCTCCTGTACACAGCGCTGCGATGATCTTCGATCCAACCGTGATCTCGCGATTTGCGGACTGCGGTGTGAGCTTTCTGGACTCGCCCACCGATATCGTTCCGCTGGCGCTGGTCTACCTGGGCCTCGACGGGAATTCCGCCAATGCCGACGATCTGCGCGCGGCGGAGGTGCTGCTGGCATCGGTCAGACCGTACATCCGTTACTTCAGTTCGACCCGCATGCTGATCGACATACCCAACAAAGAGGTGTGCTTGGCGATGAGCTGGTCGGGTGACTACGCGGTGGCCCGCAAGCGCGCCGAGCAGGCGGGTATCCGCATCGATCTTGCATACAGCGTTCCCACCGAGGGTTCGTTCTTCTGGTTCGACGGGCTTCTGATCCCGGCCGACGCACCCCATCCAGACAACGCACACCGCTTCATCGATTTTGTTCTGCGTCCCCAAGTGATCGGCGACATCACCAACAAGACCGGCTATGCGAACGCCGTGTCGGCATCGAATCCCTTCGTCGAACCCGAAGTGCTCGGCGATCCGGCCATCTACCCGGGTGCCGACATCCGAGAACGCCTGCAGATGACGCGGTCATTGCCGCTAAAGCTCGAACGCCTGCGAACCCGGGCTTTCGCCCGCTTCAAGGCCGGGATCTCCGTACCTTGACGGATCCGTCCGCGCCGGTCGAGGGCACGCCGTGGCTCGACCCCGCTGCGGTTCCCTTCGTTCGGATCGAGGGATTGTCGAAGTCATTCGGCGACTTCGTCGCAGTCGACGCTATCGATCTGGAGATCTTCCGGGGCGAGTTGTTCGCGATTCTGGGTGCTTCGGGCTGTGGCAAGACGACACTGCTGCGAATGTTGGCGGGCCTCGAGGTGCCCAGCGCCGGGCGAATCTCGATCGACAGCGTGGACATCACCGCTGTACCCCCGTATGAGCGGCCGGTGAACATCATGTTTCAATCGTACGCGTTGTTCCCACACATGTCGGTGAAGCAGAACGTCGCCTACGGGTTGAAGAAGGAGGGCACGTCCGGTCGGGAGATCGACGAGCGGGTCCGCGAAATGCTGGCTCTCGTTCAGCTCTCCCATCTCGCTGATGCGCGGCCTCGGCACATTTCCGGCGGGCAGTCCCAACGCGTTGCCCTTGCGCGAGCTCTGATCAAGCGACCGAAGGTTCTTCTACTCGACGAGCCTCTCGCTGCGTTGGACAAGAAACTGCGAGAACAAACGCAGTTCGAGCTGGCCAACGTGCAGGACAAGCTGGGCGTCACCTTCATCGTCGTGACCCACGACCAGGAGGAGGCGATGACGCTGTCCAGCCGGATCGCGGTGATGAGCGGTGGCCGATTCGTGCAGATCGGTACACCCGGAGAAGTGTACGAACACCCGTGTAACCGCGAGGTCGCCGACTTTGTGGGAAAAATCAACCTGCTGGAAGGGAAGGTGGAGAGTGTGGCGGGCGGCGAGCCGCTGATTCGTTGTGAGGGGCTGGCCGAATCCGTCTCGGTGCATCACGACCAGCCGCTGACCGCTGGAACAGCCGTGTGCGTGGCGGTGAGGCCGGAGAAAATCTTCATCAGCAAGGAGCTGCCAGAACAATCCGGTCGCACCGTGTTGAGAGGCGTGGTGTTCGACCTCGCTTACTTCGGCAACCTGTCGGTCTACCGTGTTCAGACGACTGCTGGGAAGATCATCGACGTGAGTGCGCCGAACCGGCGCCGGGAGGCGCGGCGTTATCTCGAGTGGGACGACGAAGTCTTCGTATCGTGGGACAAGGAGAGTGCCCTGCTCCTCACGGAGTGAGGGCCCGTCTCGACCGTGACCTCTGCCCGCAGCATGACACCCCGGCACCGCTTGCGACCCTGGGAGCGGTTCGGACTCGCCGCTCCGTACGGCTGGTTGCTGCTGTTCTTCCTGGCGCCGTTCGCCATCGTTCTGAAGATCAGCCTCGCCGACCCGCTGGTCGCGCAGCCGCCCTACACGCCGCTACTCGATCCCGATGCACCGGGTGTCGCAATCCATCTGACGCTCGACAACTATCGCTTCGTATTCGAAGACCGCCTCTACCTGCTGACCTACCTGAACTCGCTCGAACTCGCCGCGGTCGCCACGCTGCTATGTCTGCTGCTCGGCTACCCGATGGCATACGGCATCGCGCGCTCGCGACCGTCCACCCGCAACCTGCTGCTGCTGCTGGTCATCCTGCCGTTTTGGATCTCGTTTCTGCTGCGCGTGTACGCGTGGATGGGACTGCTCGGTCGCCACGGCGTCGTCAATGCGGTGCTGCTTTGGGTGGGCGTCATCGACGAGCCGCTCGAGCTGCTCTACACGGACACCGCGGTCTTCCTGGGCATGGTCTACTCGTATCTGCCTTTCATGATTCTGCCGTTGTACGCGAACCTGGAAAGGCTGGATGCAGACCTGATGGATGCGGCTGCCGACCTGGGAGGGCGACCGAACAAGGTCTTTTTCGACATCACGTTGCCGCTCTCGATGCCCGGTGTCGTGGCCGGCTGTCTGTTGGTCTTCATCCCGGCGATGGGCGAATTCGTGATTCCCGCGCTGCTCGGCGGCGCCGACACGCTGATGATCGGGCGGGTCGTCTTCGAGGAGTTCTTTTTCAACCGCGATTGGCCGGTGTCCGCCGCCGTGGCGATTGTGCTGCTGGCACTGCTCGTGGGACCGATCGCACTGCTGCAGCGATACGAGCGAAGTGAGGAGGGTGTGATGTGAGGCAACGCTCGATGCTGGTGCTCGTGGCGCTGGGCTTTGGCTTCGCGTTCCTCTATGTGCCCATCTTGCTGGTGGTTCTCTACTCCTTCAACGACTCTCGCCTCGCGGCGGTTTGGGGCGGCTTCTCCTTTCGCTGGTACACCGAACTCTTCCGCAGCGGGGACGTGCTCGAAGCAGCGCTGTTGAGCCTTCGCATCGCCGCGCTAAGCGCCACCGCGGCGACGGTGCTGGGTACACTCGCCGCACTCGCTCTCGTCAGGATGGGCCGGTTCCGCGGGCGGCTCCTGTTCACAGCGATGATCACAGCGCCGCTCGTGATGCCGGAGGTGATCACGGGGCTGTCATTGCTGCTGTTGTTCGTCAGCCTGCAAGACCTGGTGGGCGGGGTGGGGTCGCGCGGTGCGGGCACGATCACCATCGCGCACATCACGTTCTCGACCGCCTACGTGGCGGTGCTCGTGCGTTCGCGGCTGTCGAACGTGGACGAGACGCTCGAAGAGGCCGCGATGGATCTCGGCGGCCGACCCCTGCGGGTTCTGCTCGACATCACCCTGCCGATTATCGCCCCGGCGCTCGTGGCTGGCTGGCTGCTCGCCTTCACGCTGTCGCTCGACGACTTGATCATCGCGAGCTTCGTGTCGGGTCCCGGCTCAACCACACTTCCGATGCTGATCTTCTCGAAGGTCCGGCTCGGGGTGACACCAGACATCAACGCGCTCGCAACCCTCATCATGGTGATCGTAGGCTCGGGCGTGGTGATTGCCGGCTGGGTGATGAACCGCCAGCAGCGACGGGCGAAGTCCGGCGTGCGACCCTGATGGGCCGCCCGCAATGGGTCGGCCGCGACCCGCAGCCCCCGAACCGCAGCAGACCGCCGTGGAAAGCAGCAGCTACTACGCGTTGCGGGGGTTGGGGACAGTCGCTATTTGGTGACACCCAGGCACAAAGAGACGAGGGCGTGCGTTGCTACCCGCGCGGCCGGGTCGCGAGCAGCTTCCGGGCGGACCCGAAGCGGAGGGGACCCGATTTCGGGTTCTCGCCAATCGAGTGACCCGTGGCTCGCTCGTGCGCGGCGCCCTTTGCGACACACTACCGCGCTGCTTCTGGCTCGATCGGCCGGACCGGCCAACGCCGCACATCCCGCTCGTGCGCAACGAAGCCACCGATCTGGCGATCGTCGGCGGGGGATTTACCGGATTGTGGGCCGCACTGCTCGCGCTGGAGCAGAACCCGGGACGCGACGTCGTGGTGCTCGAGGCCGAGCGGATCGGAGAGGGCGCCTCGGGGCGAAACGGTGGTTTTGCGGATCCGTCGCTCTCTCATGGTCTGGAAAACGGCCTGCGACACTTCCCGGATCAGATCGAGGCGCTCGAGGAGCTGGGTGCCGAGAACTTCGAACAGCTGATCGACACATTGAGACGTCACTCGATCGACGCCCACTACGAGT
>JAQBGU010000183.1:0-79086 GCA_032128375.1 Deltaproteobacteria bacterium
TACCGACCCAGCCGGAATATCACGCCGCGCTCGTACTCGGTGATGATCCTGACTCCGAATATGAACAGGACCGCAAGTACCCCCAATGCCACAATCAATGCGAAAAACATCTTCCCCTCCTCCTCAATCCGCGTTTTTCGATCCGTCTGCAGTCATCAACCAGAGAGATCAACCAGAATCATCAACGAAGCTGATCAACTTCCGGCGTCGCCACCACGAGCGGGTTTCGCTTTCGTGACGCGAAGTCGCAGCCCTTCTACCGCCGTGATCTCCACCCGCTCCCCAGCCGCAATCTCTTGATCGGCACTCGCAGACCAGTATTCCCCCCGCACAAATACCTTGCCATCCAGCGCCAGTTTGTCGTGGGCCCGCCCCACCATCCCGAGCAAATCATCGACACCCGCGGTCTGCTTGCGAAACAGACTTCTCGAAACGATTACCAACACCGTCACCACAGCCAACCCGAAGCCGCTCACCACGGGTACGAGTACCGTCCAGAACGAAATCGTCAGGTCGCTGACCTCGGGCAAATCGAACAGCATGCTCCCACCCACCAGGAAGCAGACAATGCCGGCCGTGAATAGCACGCCGAACGAGGTGAAGAACATCTCCGCGATCAGAAGACCCATCCCGACCAGAATCAGCGCCAAGCCCAGCCAGGAAAACGGCAAGATCTGAAACGCAAACGCCGCCAGAACCAGACACGCCGCGCCGAGGATTCCCGGCACCAGCATCCCGGGTTGCTGAAACTCGATGTATAGGCCCAGCAACCCAGCCATCACCAACAGCATGGCGACATCGGGGCTCGCCAGGAAGCTGAACAGCTTCGTCATCTGGGTCATCTCGATGACTCGAATTTCGGCCTCGGCAACGTCGAGTATCACCTTCGAGTTGTCGAATTCGATCTCCAGCCCGTCGATTTGGCGCAACAGGTCCCTGCGGTCGTTGGCAATGTAATCGATGACACCGAGCTCCAGCGCCTTGTCCTGGGCGATGGCCTCCGCCTCGCGGACCGCAGAAACCGCCCATTCGACATTCCGGTCGCGCTCCCTGGCGATTGATTCCATGAACGCCATCGTGAACTTCTCCGCCTTCTCGGCCGAGACGTCCTCGCGTTCGTTGTCTTCGCCCCGGCTGCCACCGCTACCCGTGGCACTGATGGGTGAGGCCGCACCGATGCTCGTTCCCGGCGCCATCGCCGCCACGTGTCCCGCGAGCGTGATGAAGGTTCCCGCCGAAGCCGCCCACGCCCCCTTCGGCGCGACGAACACAATGATCGGAATGTCGGCGTTCAACATCGCCTGGATGATGTCTTTGGTCGACGAAAGCAATCCGCCCGGTGTGTCTAGCTCGATCAATAGCGCCTGGGCCTGCTCGGCTTCGCTTTGTCGAATCGCGTTCTGCAGGAAATCAGACGAAGCGGGGTTGATCGATCCATCAATGATGATGACGTTGACGTGCGCCGACGCGCTGGCCGCTCCGAACATCTGCGTGCCCAGCAACAGGGCTGCTGCCACCGAACAGGCCGTCTGAAGCGAGCGCATCCCCGCCCCCATCGCGCTCACGACGATCCGCCCCGCAGTTTGGTCACGCGGTCCAACAGCTGCGCAGCAACCTCTCGCTTGGGAAGAGAAGCGAGCTGTTCGATCTGGCCATCGGGCCACACGAACACAACGGTATTGGTGTCGCTGTCGAACCCCGATGCGGCTTGCGTGATGTCGTTCGCCACCAGCAGGTCGCAGCCCTTTCGCGCGAGCTTTCTGCGCGCTGCAGCGATCAAGTCGTGGCTTTCGGCGGCGAATCCCACAATCGTCCGGTCGCCCTTTTTCTGGCTCAGCTCTGCCAGGATATCCGGATTTCGGGTCAGTTCGAGCGTCATACCGGCTCCATCGGGGAGGTCTTCCTTCTTGATCTTCTGCGCTGAGAAATGGGAGGGTCGAAAATCGGCGACCGCGGCCGCCATCACCGCGATGCTCGCAGCATCGAGTTCCGCGATCATCGCGTCGCGCATCTCCAGTGCCGTTTCGACGTCAATCCGACGTACACCCGGCGGCGTCGCAAGCGCGCTGGGCCCCGCGACGAGTACCGACCGTGCGCCTCGCAGCGCCGCTTCGGCCGCAATGGCGAAACCCATCTTTCCCGACGATCGATTCCCGAGGAAGCGGACCGCGTCGACCGGTTCCTGCGTGCCTCCGGCGCTGACCAGAACCACTTCGCCGGCGAGATCCTTGGGCGCGAGTTGTAATTCTGCCGCAGCCACGATCACATCGGGTTGGCTCATCCGCCCAAGCCCCTGCCAGCCGCAGGCGAGTTCCCCGGCGTCTGGCCCGACGGTGTGTATGCCTCGCTCACGCAGGATCGCCAGGTTCCGTTGCGTCGCGGGATGCTCCCACATGTTCACGTTCATCGCCGGAGCGGCAAGGATCGGTGCTCGAGTCGCGAGCAACAGCGCCGAAACTATGTCGTCGGCCAGCCCATGCGCGAGCTTCGCAAGTGTGTTCGCAGTGGCGGGCGCTAGCACAACGAGTTCGGCCCAGTCGGCCAGCGAAATGTGATCGATCTCGCCTTCCTGTGACGGATCGAACAGGCGGTTCCGAACGACGCTCCCAGTCAAGACCTGAAGCACCATGGGTGAGACGAACTCGCTGGCCTCGGGAGTCATTGCGCAGCGCACCGTGGCGCCCGCACCGATGAGCGCCCGAACAAGCTCGGGAACCTTGAATGCCGCGATGCCGCCAGTGACCGCGACTAGGATGCGTGGCTGCTCCATGGGCGAAGCCCTCGGGTTTTGATAAAAGGGCGAAGCCCTCGGGTTTTGAAATTCCCTTTGTGAAATGCGAGGTTAACGGAATCGCAGCCAACCGACAAAGAGCCGGTCGAACCCCAACTCGAACAAGTCGTCAGGTCTCGCGCCCGCTGGGCACTCTCAGGCTTCGGCCGCGCCCAACAGCTCGATGCCACAGGCGAGTCTACGTTTCAAGGGAGCGTCTGCGTGGGCTTCTGCATACACCCGCAACCGCGGCTCCGTCCCGGACAAGCGAAGCATCAAGAAGCCATCGTCCAAACCGAGATGCAGACCATCTGAGACCGATACACTGCGAACGGCTTGTCCATCCAGCTTCTCCGGCGGGTCGGTCAACAGTTTTTCGAACGCCCGCCGGGCCTCGGGTCGCATGGGAACCGCTGCACGACCGCAGGCGCTGGTACCGTGACGAAGTTTGAGTTCGTCGAGCCGTGTTCGCAGCGGCGCGCGAAGGGAAGCCAACAGCTCCACCATCAGAGCACTCGCCATCACGCCGTCTTTATCGCGACTGAAGCTCGCAATCGCAAAGCCTCCACTTTCTTCTCCGGCTACGTCACAATCGCCCGCGTTCAGGGACTTGGAAAGCTGGCTGAACCCAATCGGATGACGCACCACATGCAGGCCGTGATCGGCCGCAACCTTGGCCACGAGCGACCCGGTCGCGATCGACACGGCCACGCCCTTTGCAATGCGTCCGGTCCGAGCCAGATGGTCGACGAGGAGCGCCACAGACTCCGTCTCGCTCAACAATTGACCGTCAGCATCGACGACTGCGAAACGATCGGCATCTCCATCGGTCGCCAGCCCCAGCCTCAATCCACCCATTGATTGCACTGCGTCACACAGATCCCCCAGGTTCGCCCGCACCGGATCGGGGGCTGCGCCACCGAACGTCGGGTCGGCCGCGCCGCGCCGAACGCGAACACGTGCACCCGCACGTTCGAGCACGCGATCGACGAGACCGGAGCCGGCTCCGTGCATGGCGTCATAGAAGACGCTGACCCGAGCGGCGCGGATCGCGTCTACGTCGATTCGCGCCAGGAGCTCGTGCGTGTAGGGTGTCGCGAGATCGATCTGATCGGCGTCCGCGGCCTCGAAGTCCACCGGTGCATCACTCGCCTCGGCAACCAGGCCTTCGATCTCGCTCGCAACCGCGTCGGCAATGCAGCTTCCATCGGCGCCGAAGATCTTCAGCCCGTGGTATTCCGACGAGTTGTGGCTCGCGGTGAAGACTACAGCGGCAGCGGAATGACGCCTCAGTATCCCACGGGCGGCAACTGGAGTCGCGGTGGGCCCTGCTGCGGCAACCGGCGCGAGCCCACATTCGCGAAGCAGCGCAGCCGCCGTCTGCGCCATGCGTTGGCCCATGAAACGCGTGTCGTGGGCGATGATCACTTCTCGCCGATCACTGTTCTCAGCCAGCCAATTGCCGACTCCACGCATCACGGCACGCAACCGCGGAAACGTAAAGTCTTCCCCTAGAATTCCGCGCCAACCGTTCGTACCAAAACGGAATTCCCAGCTCGTACTCTGTCTCGACCCCATCACTTTCCGCCGGAATTCCCAAAAAATTGGACGGGTCAAGTGGGGTCAGTCGTGCCCCAGTCTCTCCCGAAGACTCTTCGCCACCGATGCGGGTACGAATTCGTCTACGGATCGGCCGAACCGGACCAGTTCCTTGAGTCGGGACGAACTCACGTAGAGATACTTCTGGCTCGACATCAGGAACACCGTCTCGACATCTGGAGCGAGGTGCTTGTTCATCAGCGCCATCTCGAACTCGTCTTCGAAGTCGGACATGGCTCTGACACCCCTAATGATCACGTGTGCACCGATTTCCTTCGCGAAATCGACCGTGAGCGTGTCAAACGCTGTGACCTCGACCCGGGGTTCGTTGCCGAAGACGGACTCCAACATCGCGACGCGCTCGTCACGGGTAAAAGTGCCCTCTTTGGAAACGTTGTACGCCACAGCAATCACGAGATGGCCGAACATCGCCAGCGCACGGTTCGCTACGTCGATGTGCCCATTGGTCAGCGGGTCGAAACTCGCGGGAAACACGGCCGTGGTCTGTTGCGTCTTGTTCGAGGACATGTGTGGTTCCAATCTCCGTCTATCGATGCGGTTCGATCTTCGATCCACCCAGGTCGCCTGGCAACGACTCGGTCGTGAAGCGCGTCACGACTGTGTCTCCATAACGGCGTTCGCCAATTTCTACCAAGCCTTCGATCCTGGGCGAAGGATGACGCCTATCCCGCTCGAGCACCACCACCGCTTGCGGGGCCAGAATCCCCGTTACCACCAATGCTTCGAGCGCCCGCTGGGGCTCGTCCGAACCATAGGGGGGATCAATCAACGCGAGATCGAAGCGCTTTTCCGTGCGCGCGAGTCGCCGAAGCGCGGGCGGCACGTCACCGGAGACGACCTGGACCATCGCTTCCAGTTCGAGCGAAGCCAGATTCGCGCGCAGACACGAGAGCGTGCGCGAGGCTCGCTCAACACAGACGACAGAACGTGCACCGCGCGACGCCGCTTCGATCGCGAGTGCACCGCTGCCCGAATACAAGTCCACTACGTGCTGGCCCGCGAGGTCACCGAGTTGCGCAAACAGAGATTCTCGAACGCGATCGGCAGTGGGACGCACATCCACTGGGGGCACGCGAAAATGCCTTCCCACGAGGCGACCCCCGGTTACTCTAAGGCCCTTCACGGATCTCCCCGGCAGCGATCGACACTCCGACGGTCGGTTGCTGACATGGTAGAGTGCAACGACATGCGTTCGACTGTGTACGAATATTGTGTTTGAACACAAGGATGTTCATCGCTAAGTTCGTGAAGCGCAGCCCGCGCGTCGCGCAGCCGACCCTTCACAGGTTGCCCAGAGCGTCAACTGATGAGTCGTCTGGTTTCGACCACCCAGTCCAGAAAATGGGGTCGACGGACCGGCAGAAGGGATCACGCCTCAATCCAGCGCCGCGCAGCGACCGGATCGCTCGTCATCGCTTCTCAGTGTCACGCAGCTCACACTTGATCACTTTTCACCCTTGCCCAAACCCAACTCCGCCCCTACACTGCGCTGCCTCGCGGGTGACGCGTTCCCTTGTGACTTGTGCCTGTGTCACCAAGCAACACTGAGGCCAGCAGCAAGCAGCCAGCAGCAAGCAGACAGTGCGGTATTGCAACGACCGTGTCACAAGAGACTTTGCAATGCGATCACTGCGGATACGAACAATCACATGCTAGACAATTATGCAGAACAAAAAGAAGCGGAGAAGAAAAAGAACTGACAGAACAGTGCGTTAAGAAATTCAAAAAGCCGTTTGATCGACAGGATCGACGGATAACCCAAGCGCCTTTCGATTGTCTGGTTCGCAATACCCGAATGCGGTGGTAACGAGCACCGCGAAGATATTCGGGATGATCGGGACAATCGGAAAGAGAGCTCGCGTCATCGAGGACGACGATTGCTCGCTGCGCAAACGAGGAGAAAAAATATCCATGGCAACAGCTGCAGTAGAACGACTCAAGAGAAAACTGCCTGAAAGGCTCGCCGCAGTCCGCGCAGATCGATCACAGCGACAGTTCGCGCGCGATCTTGGAGTGTTCCAGCAGAACGTCAACCGCTATGAGAGCGGAACCACGCCTCACACTGATTTCCTGATCACGCTCGCTCTCAAAGAGAACATCTCCGTAGATTGGCTTCTGCTGGGCAAGGGGAAGATGCGGCGAAGCGCCCGCTAAGCCATTCGGCGCCGGCGCGGCTGCGCAGACCGTCTTGCGCAGCCGAGCACGAAGTGACGCAGTAGCGATAACGCGATAACGCGATAACGATAGAGGGGCCCGACTGACAGTCGGGTCCCTCTTATGTCGTTTTGACGGTCGTTTTGACGCGTTGCGCGAGAGATTCCGGCTGCTGACCGCTGAAAACTCTGTAGCCTTGGCCGCCCTTGGTCGGCCCGCTACTCGAAAAGAGGAAGGAACTACCCTCAGACGTCCCGGTCGGTGAGCAGCCCCGCCTCTCGCAAATGCGCAACCTTCGAGCGCAGGGGCTCGATCTTACACGGGACTCCGATTCCATGTTTCACAGAGGCACGGATATTGCTCTACTTCATCTCGAATCCGCGCTTGAGTTTCGGATGATGGAGTGATTTTGCACCTTCTTGCGCTCCTGACACTGGTCCTTTCGGCCGCCGACCACTGGACAACCTACCTGTGCCTGCGAAGCCCAGTGGATGGCTGGCAGGTGACGGAAGCCAATCCGATCTCCGATTGGCTCTTTCAGGGGGTGGGTCTCGTACCCGGCCTGGTGATCGACAGCATGGTCACAGTCATTGCCGTGTCACTTCTGTTGACGACATCGAGAGTTCCGCAATACGCAAAGGGCACGTTCTTCTGCCTGGTCGTAATGACCACCAGCTATGCGGTCATCAACAATGTTGAAGCGCTCTCCGCTCTCGGCCTGTCCCCGCTGGGACAGAGCTAGGAGCGTGATTGGCGGAGCGAAAGCTCTGCCACAGGGATAGCGATGCAGACAAAAAATCTCGAAAACGCGCGCCAGGAACCTGCTCGGAAAGTTGGGATTTCTGCCCAGCAGACGAGCCCTGTGAAGGATCCCACGCATCGCCGCAGCCCGAAGGCCTCGGGTTGGTCAGTCAGCGCGCTCGCGTGTCTGGCTCTTGGACTATCGTCTTTCACCCAACCCGTAAGCGAGCAATTCTCACGGTCCGATCCAACCGATCCGCACCGCGCGACGCAGGAAATTACCGCTGCTGTCCCGACACGTCACAGCTGTTCGGCTGATTCCCGGCGCGCTCCGGATCGGGATGCCGTGGCGAATGCTGTCGCGTACTTCAACGCACATCGATCGCACCTGACCAAAACAGAGATCCAACACGTCGCCGAAGTCCTGGTCGAGTGCGCGGCCCACTACGCCGTGGACCCCGAGCTGGTGATCGCAGTAATCCACATCGAGAGCCGCGGTAATCCGTTCGCAGTGTCTCCGGTGGGTGCCATGGGGCTGATGCAGGTCATGCCCGCGACCGGTGAAGAACTCGCCGCCGAGCTCGGCGTACAATGGGTCGGCTCGAAGCTGCTCTTCGAACCCGAGATCAATGTGCGGTTCGGTATCGCATACCTCCGGCAGCTCCGGCAGCGCTTCGGGGACTGGCCAACCGCGCTCGCCGCGTACAATTGGGGTCCGAACAGCATCTCTCAGAGGCTGCGCGCTGGTGTCGCTCTGCCAGTCCTGTATTCCACATCGGTTCTCCAGGCAAAGCGCAACCGTACCTAGCAACGGACGGGCTTCCCAAGCGTCAACGCGTGAGTTCGAACGCGATCGCATCGACGGCATCCATCGCATCCGCCGCACCCTGACGAAACCCGTTGACCAGGATCGAAAACACGACCCGCTGGCCGTTGCCGTCGATTGCGTAGCCCGAAAGTGCGGTGACGCGGGTCAGCAGCCCGGTCTTGGCTCGCAGCCGCCCCTCGGCAGCTGTCGCGCGTTCTTGCAGCGTTCCATCGATGGACGCTATTGGGAGCGCCGCCTGAAACTCCGAGCCGAAATGAAACGAGTCGCTCGCTATTCGCAGCGCAGAAACCAGAGCGACCGGTGTCACGCGGTTTTCATACGAGAGGCCCGATCCATCGCTGAGCACCGCGCCAGTGAGGTCGATTCCGAGCGCGGTGAGCTCCCGGCGCATTGCCGCGATCCCGTTGGTCCATGTCCCTGAGGTTCGTTCCGTGGTGGAGACAGTCTCGGCGGGAGCTGTCTCGGCGCGACGGTTCTTTTCAAGGGTCCTGGTAGGAGGTGTATCGGTAGGAGGTGTCTCAGTAGCCAGCGACCCGGTCGAGAGCTCCGGGCTATGTCGACCCATCGCCTTCAGCAGCGTTTCACCGATCGCGTTGTTGCTGTATTTCAAAAACAAGCTGACGATCTGGGTCAGCGGAAACCCTTTGAACGACTTGACTAGCGTCATTTCGCTCCCCACCGCCCCAACGAGCGTCTGTGCCCCGACCTCGATATGGTTGGCTTCGAGTTGCATGCGAAGCACCGAACCCGCGTAGCGAACCGGATCCAACACGCTCCGATAGTGGGTCATCGGATCACCTCCAGCACGTAGCAAGCCCGACACCACCACATCTTCGCCGACGTCGACCGCGCGGCGATCGAGAACCAAGCCGGCCTTGGCGCGGCGGTCGACTGTCCGCGCGCGATTGACCAATCGCAAGTATGCGACCGGGGGGTCGATCATCACACGCACCGGTTCACCAGCTTTGGCTCCGCTGCGAACACTGACCCCATAGGCACCATAGTTCGCATTGAGAGCGGCAATCGGCGCGTTGTAGGCTCGAGACGAGATCACGCCCCAGGCCGAGTTCCAGAACTCGGAATCGAACTGCGTGGCATCGAGCAGCAAACCACGCTTGATGTTTCGAATTCCCAGCACGCGCAGATCGGCCGCCAAGCGCCACCACTGCTCCGAGGTCAACGCGGGATCTCCACCGCCGAGCACTCCGAGGACATCGATCTCGCCGTCGGGACCCGGCGCCGCATCGGCGTACAATTCAGTCACGAATCGGTGCGTGGGCCCAAACATCGACAGCGCCGCGAGCGCGGTCAGAATCTTCATATTCGATGCAGGAATCAACGCCCGGTCCGCATGGTGGGCAAAGCGCACCACGCCGTCGTCGAGATTCGCGACATAGACCGCGACGCGCGCTCCCTCGAGCGCATCCGCGGCGAGCACAGCGTTCAACCGCGCCGCCAAATCGTCGGGGCGCGCGCTCACAGCTTCCACGCTCGTCATCAGCAGACAGCCGACGACTACGACCCACACCCGAAGCATGCATACTCCTCGAGAAATTTCGCAGACCTGCAGTCTCGGGGGGAGGCGTCGAGCAGCGCCTTTCCCAGCACGGCCGCTTGACGTCACCGAGCATATCCGGGAGCCTGCGAGCCGGCAATCGAGCGCACCGAGTTGCGCGTTCGGCGCTTTGCGGCGAATGCTTCCACGTCGTCGCCTGACCCTGTTGGATCAGGCTCCTGGGTTTCGCAAAACGATGCGGATGCCCGAGCGGGAGGAACGTGCTCAACGGAATATTCGGCGCACTCATCGTGGGTGCGGTCGCGACGGCGGCCCTGACCGGCACGATGCCGGCGGTCAATCAGGCGTTGATGGATTCCGCGCGACAGGCGGTCGAACTCGCCCTGGGGCTGATCGGCACGATGGCGCTCTGGCTGGGTCTGATGCGGGTGCTGCGCGATGCCGGAGTGATGACCTCGATCGCTCGCGGTCTGGCGCCGCTGATGACGCGACTGTTCCCAGACGTTCCCGCTGAACACCCGGCGATGAGCGCGATGATCCTGAACCTGTCCGCGAACATGCTGGGGCTCGGTAACGCAGCGACACCATTCGGTCTCAAGGCGATCCGGGAACTCCAAGAACTCAACCCGAAAAAAGGGGTCGCGACCGATTCAATGGCGCTGTTCCTGGCGATCAATACCTCCGGAGTCGCGGTCATGCCGCTCGGCGTCATCGCGATGCGCGCCAGCATGAATTCCGCGAATGCGAGTTCGATCTTCCTGCCGACCGTGCTCGCAACGTTGTGCTCGACGATTACCGCGGTCGCGGTCGCGAAGCTACTGGCCAAGCGTCGGAGGTTTGCGTTCGACCAGTTCGAAGGCGATTCGGACGAGCCTGTCGAGACCGCGCTTTCCAACTCGGAGCCGAGCTTTTCTGACGATGGATTCGACGCACCGGATCACGCCACACAACCCACAGTACCCCTCTCGCGATGGCGCCTCGGACTGCTGGCTTCATTTGGGGTACTGATCATCTGGGCGATCTTCCGAGAGATCACAGCGAATCCTGGCCAGGGGCTCAAGGAGGTCGCAAACGCCTGGTTGATGCCGATCCTCGCGGTCGTGATCATTCTCTACGGCTTCAGTGCGCGCGTGAAAATCTACGAATCTGTGATCGAGGGCGCGCGCGAGGGATTCGAGATCGTCGTGATGATCATCCCATTCCTGGTAGCGATCCTGGTCGCAGTCGGGGTGTTCCGCGCATCCGGAGCGCTCGATGCGATGCTTACGGTGATTGCGCCGGTTACAGCACTGATCGGTTTCCCGGTGGAGGCCCTGCCGATGGCGCTACTGCGCCCATTGTCTGCAGGCGGTGCGATGGGCGTCATGGTCGAGACGATGCAGGCCCACGGTCCCGACTCGTTCATCGGCTATCTATCCTCGGTCTTGATGGGAAGTACCGAGACCACCTTTTACGTGCTCGCGGTCTACTACGGGAGCGTCCGCATTCGGATGACGCGCCACACGGTTGTCGCGTGCCTGTCGGCAGATTTCGTCGGCGCGCTGGCAGCGTTGTTCTGGTGTCGGATTTTGTATTGAAGTGACTGTATCGAAGTGACTGAATCGAAGTGACTGAATCGACGTAAATGGCCGAGAAAATTGCAGAGCAAATGCAATCACTAGAATCTTTCGTCCGTTCCTCCGTGCAGGCAAATCTGGAAACACGGGTCATCCGAGTCGAGAAGCTGGCGGGTGCACTCGGGCGGCGACAGTTCGCCCGTGTCTGGCTTGAATCCGACTCTGACGCAAAGCTTCCCGCCACGCTGATCGCGAGAGTCGAGGCGCCCGAAGATCCGCAGCGCCGCCCGGCCGGCATCGCCCCGGAACCCCCGCTGGAACCGATCCGCGCACTGCTCGAAGAACGGGGCCTCCCCGTGCCCCGATGCTTCGCTGCAGATCGAGACGCGGGCATCGACCTGCTGGGAGACTTCGGCGACGACTCGCTCAGTGTCGTGGCCGCAGCTTCGACCGCGAGCGAACGCGACGCGCTGTATCGAGAAGCCTGCGCTCTCGTTCCCCGGCTGCAACAGATCGATCGGGTGCCGGGCGTCGCGGCATTCGATCGCCAACTCGACGCCGCGCAGATGGACTACAAGGCGCAACGATTCGCGCAGTGGAGCCTTCGCGCGACGGGATCTGCCGGAATCCAAGTCGTTCGGGAGGCGTTCTCTCTGATCGCGGACGAAGTCCTGGGCGCTCCACAACGGCTCGCACACCGCGATTTCCAAAGCGCCAATCTGTTCGTCATCGATGCCGGGAACGACGCGACACCGCCCACGATCCGGCGAGACAGCCGGATCGCGATGATCGATCTTCAAGGAGCGTTCATGGCCCCACCGGAATACGACCTGGTGTGCCTGCTTCGCGACTCCTACGTGGAACTGCCTGCATCGAGTGTCGCGGCACGCATCGCCGAAGTCCGGCCGCTCTTGCCCGATGCACCGGATCCCGAAACGTTCTTACATCGCTTCGATCTGTTGACGCTGACGCGCAAGGGTAAGGACCACGCCTTGTATCAATATGCCGCCGCCGAACTCGGCGATCGGCGCTACCGGAAATACCTGCCCGCCGCACACCGCGCGCTGCTAGCGGCGGCCACAAGGACCGCAGCGCGAGATCGACGTTTCGCGCTGCTCGCCGAGCTGATCACCGAGTCCGCCTCCGGTGGTGGTGATGGGGAGAAGCCGTGCGAGCCATGATCGTTGCGGCGGGTCTCGGAACCCGCCTGCGACCCCTGACCCAGCTGCGTCCCAAGCCGATCCTGCCGGTGCGCGGAGTTCCGCTGATCGGATATACGCTGGCACTGCTGGCCCGCCATGGCGCCACCGAAGCGATCGTCAACGCGCATCATCTACCCGATCAGCTGGTCGAAACCGCCCGCAGGGTCTGCCCTGATGGTTTGGCTCTACAGTTTTCGATCGAGAACGAGTTGCTCGACACCGGTGGAGCGATTCGCCAGGTGGCCGAATTCTTGGGCGGCAGCGATCCGTGCCTGATCGTCGGCGGTGACATGTTGCTCGATGCAGACCTCACAAAGCTCGTCGCCAGCCACCACCAGACCCGCGCGGCGTTCACGATGCTGCTCAAAGAGCACGATCCCCACGCGGAGGGGTTCGGCACCATCGGCATCGATGGCCAGGGCTGTGTGCGGCGCATCGGCACGCGCTTCGACCTCGGGGGCGAGATAAAATCCGGGGTGTACACCTGGGCAAACGTCGTCTCGGCCCGAGCACTCGAGACCCTGCCGGATCGCCTGGCATTCAATCATCTCGACGATTGGCTCATGCCACTGCTCGCAGACGGCGCACGTGACATTCGGGCAGTGCTCGCCGGTCCCGACGACTGCATCTGGGAACCGGTCGGAACGCCAGCCGAATACCTGGAAGCTAACTTGAATTTCCCGCCATTGTCGTATATGGACCGTGTGATCGGTGACACAACGCAATATGCGGGCGCCACCGATGATGTCATCCTGGGAGAAGGCGCGACCCTGGGCTCTGGAGTGAGCCTGCGTCGCGTGGTGGTATGGGATGGAGAAGCAGTGACAGAGCGATTGCGGGCAAGCGACGGGGTCTTCGCTGGGGGCCGATTTCACTCGTGCGCGCCCGACCGGAGCCCAGGGGATAAGAGTTCAAATGGCTGGGCCGATGGCGAGACAGATGGCCCGCTGAATCGTACGGCTGACAACGAGCGCGACAGAGCAGACACGTGAGCGAACTCGTGTTCGTGGGCACCAGCGATGCTTTCGGAGCCGGTGGCCGGTGCCAATCAGCGATCCTGCTGCGCGCTGATTCGGGCAGCGCACTGTTGGATTGCGGCGTAACGACGAACACCGGCTTGAGACAACAGGGGATCGAACGATCGGAGATCGATGCCATCTTGATCACGCATTACCACGGAGATCATTTCGGTGGAATTCCGCTCTTCCTGCTCGGCGCGCAATTCGAGGACAAGCGAACCCGGCCGCTCGTGATCGCCGGGCCGCCAGGCATTGAACTGAAGGTTCGCGAGCTCGCCGCGGCGATGGGACATCCCATCGACGATCGCGGCGGCAATTTCGAACTCAGCTACCAGGAACTCAGCATTGGCTGCACTACATCCGTCGGCCCTGTCTCGGCGCGCGCCTTCGAAACGAAACACGATCCAGCGTCTTTCCCCCGCGGACTGGTTGTCGAAGCGGGGAATCGGCGGATCGCCTATTCGGGCGACACGGGTTGGTTCGACGACCTGCCGCAGCAGGTTTCGGGATGCGATGTGTTCATCTGCGAGTGCACGCTGCACAAGCCCGCATACGCGTTTCACCTCGATCTCGAAACCCTCGAAGCAAAGCGCGGCGAGTTCGATTGCGGTCGAATGCTGCTGACGCATCTGGGCGCCGAGATGAGCAGGCGACGCGGCGAATTGCAAATCGAGACCGCGGATGATGGATTGACTGTGGTTCTGTAGTTGTAGCTTTGGTTGTAGCTTTGGTTGTAGCTCTGGTTGTCGCTTTGCTTGCGGTTCTGGTTGCCGCTCTGGCTACCGCGCCTTCGCGCGCCCAAGTGAAATTTCACCCAACACGGTGGCATGACGGGCACCGGTGCAGCGGGGCAGATGATTCGGAATTCCCAGCAGTGCGTTGCGTCCCATCAGCGCAAAGGCCATGGCTTCTGCCGCTTCGGACGGGACTCCGGCGTCATCCATCGGACCGATCGAAGCGTCGGGTAATGCGCGCTGCATCGATTCCATGACCGCCCGATTTCGCACGCCCCCGCCTCCGACGAACACACGTT
The DNA here is from genome assembly GCA_032128375.1 of Deltaproteobacteria bacterium. GTDB lineage: Bacteria > Myxococcota_A > UBA9160 > UBA9160 > SMWR01 > JAJDAM01. Next base: position 14,441 of record JAQBGU010000183.1, read on the forward strand.
CCACCTTGCCGGGCAGAAAGTCGCGGCAGGCGCGGGCGATCGCTTCGGTGCTGAATGCGACCAGCGTCGCGATCAAATCATCGAGCCCTACACCGCGATCGCGCGAGTCGGCCAGCAAGCATTCGGCCTGCTCGAGACCGTAACGCTCGCGACCGGTCGATTTGGGTGGAGCTCGTCGCAGGAACTCGTCTTCGAGCAGGCTGTCGAGCAGCTGCCCGTCGACCCGACCGCGCATGGCCCTGGCGCCATCCCGATCGATTCGCTCGCGGCCTTCGCTGGCAAGTCGGACGACCGCATCGATCAGCGAATTGGCCGGTCCCACATCGAAGGCCGTCACCGCATCCGGGTCGCCGCCCGCCGGCAGCCAGCTGATGTTCGCGATTCCCCCAAGGTTCACAACCAAGCGGTTCTCAGCCGGGTCGCTGAGCGCTGCGTGATGAAAGAACGGCGCCAGCGGAGCACCCTCGCCACCGGCCGCAATATCTCGAGGTCGAAAATCCGCGATCGTCGTGCACCCGGTCCGCTCTGCGATCACCGATGGATCCCCGATCTGCAGTGTGGCGCGCAGCTCCGGGTGATGGGCCACCGTCTGGCCGTGCGACGCGATCCCATCGATGCTCGCGAGCGGCACATCCGCCCGCCGTGCCAGGTCGATCGCCGCCTCGGCGAAACGCTCTCCGAGGCATACATCCAGCGCAGCCAGCTCGCGAATCGCACTGATCGGCGCCCCGTCGTCCGCGGGCGCCACGCGACCGGCCGCGAGACGGTGAATGTTTTCCTGGAGTTCGGGCGGATACGGCGTCTCACTGAATGCGATCAGCCGAAACGGTTTCGGGGCGGTATCCGAAGTCCATTCGACCAGGGCCGCATCGACCCCATCCGCGGACGTTCCGGACATCAAGCCAATGATGCGCATGCGACCAGCTTACCCCCGATTGCTACCCAGATTGCTGAGATCGGCTATTGATTGGCCTGCGATTGGGAATGACGCTGCGATCGGGTATCCGATTCACCCCCGCTTTGGTACCCGCGAAACACCGATTCGACGGGGTTCGACGGGATTTGACAGCAACGACCACGACCCGGAGTATTCGGGCCGCTTCGAATTCTAAAATGTGGTAAAAATGCCACGATTCAGGCAAGGGAAAATGGAGGGCGAATGAACGACTCGTCGCGGACCCAAGGGGGTCTGATCTGTATCGGTGTAGTGATCGTGGGAGCGTGGTTTCTGCTCGCCGTGTTGCAGGGAAGTTATTGGGCACTCGCCCTCCCGGTCTCGATCATCGTGTTCTTCGTGCTCGGACTGATTTTCTGGATCGGATATACGATCGCAACGATTCGGGTAGAGCCGGCCGACGAGTTCGACGAACTCGCCCCTCCACAAGCCCCAGACTCCGCCTACGACAGTGCCGCAGCCGACTCTGCAACTTCGACCGCGGGCTCAACCGGCGACACGGCCGGTTGAGACCAGACCCATGCGGATCGCTTTACTCACTTATCGTGGAAATATGTATTGCGGCGGCCAGGGCATCTATGCCGCCTACCTGGCGCGCGAATGGATGCGCGCCGGCCACGACGTGCATGTCTTCGCCGGCCCGCCCCTGCCCGAACTCGAAGACGGAATTCCGCTGCACGAGATTCCGAATGACAATGTCTTCGGTGCGACGCACCCCGATTTCTTCGACCCCAACAAGAGATTCTCGCTCTTCAAACCGATGAGCTTGTGGGAACTCGGCGTATCTCGCCTCGGCGTGTTTCCCGAAATGCAGACCTTCGGCGTACGACTGATGATGCGTTGGCCGCGTCTGCAGGAGCGCCACCGCTTCGATATCGTGTTCGACAATCAATGCCTCAGTTGGGGGCTGCTCGGCATCAAGGCGATGGGCGTGCCCGTGGTCTCGGTGATCCATCACCCGCTCCACATCGATCGCGAAGCCGATTACTCGATCGATCGCCGGCTTTCGAAGAAGATCAAGCGCACGCTGTACTTTCCGCTCTTCATGCAGCAGCAGGTCGCACCGCGCCTCGACAAGATCGTAACCGTCAGCGAGGCGTCGCGCGTCGAGATCGAGCGCTACTTCGGAATCCCTCAGAAAAACATTTCGGTCGTATACAACGGTACCGACACCGAAATATTTCATCCCGTGGACGAAGTCGAAAAGGAAACCGATCTCCTGTTCGTCGGCCGAACAGAAGATCGCAAAAAAGGCATCGGAACCCTGCTCGAAGCACTGGGCATGCTGCCGAAGTCGATCCGACTGAAGATCGTAGACGGACGCATTCCGCCTGACGGTTTGGTTCCCAATCTGATCCGGCGATACCATCTCGAAGGCCGTGTGAAGATCATCGACGAGATGCTCAAACTCGATGACCTCGTCGCGCAGTACTCGAGCGCACGCATTGCGCTGGTCCCGTCGTTCTTCGAGGGTTTTGGCTTCCCGGCCAGCGAGGCAATGGCCTGCGGGCTGCCCGTCATTGCCAACGCGGCGGGTGCACTGCCGGAGGTGGTCGGCACCGACGGACAGTCCGGTATTCTCGTCCCGCCCCGCGACGCCCGCGCGATGGCAGCAGCGATCGCCAAGGTGCTCGCGGAACCGGGCCTCGCCGAACGAATGGGACGCAGCGCGCGCTGCCGGATTCAGCGCGTGTTCAAATGGAGCGACGCCGCGGCCGGGCTGGTGGACGTGTTCGAGGAGACGCTGCATGCTGCTCACCGTCGACCTCGAGCGGCTTAGGCTTCGCCCCGGCGAGCGACTCCTCGACGCGGGATGCGGCGAGGGGCGCCACTGTTTCGGTGCGCTCGAACGCGGCGCGCGAGTCGTGGGTCTCGATCTCGATCGCGGCTCGCTGAAGATGGGGTCCGGTGCGCTGCGCAGCCGCGCCACGGAACTCGGCTCGTTCGGGGCAATGATTCACGGTAATACCTTTGCGCTGCCGTTTGCCGATGAAAGCTTCCACAAGGTCATCTGCTCCGAAGTCATGGAGCACGTCCATGACTACCGCGCAGCTGCGCGCGAACTCGCGCGCGTGACCCGCCGCGGCGGGATGGTGGCTGTCACGATTCCGACAGCGACCAGCGAGAATCTCTACCTTCGCGTCGGAGACGACTACTTCGAGTCGCCAGGCGGCCACATCCGCATCTTCCGGCCGCGACAACTCGCACTCGGGCTCGCTGAAGCCGGACTCGCCACCGTCGGCGTCGGGTTCGCGCACGCCCTTCACACCCCGTACTGGGTGCTGCGTTCGATCGCCGGCCTACCCAAGGCCGACGCATCCGCGCTCGTCCGCGGATACCGGCTGCTGTTGCTCCGCGCAACAGGGTCGCGGTTCATGACAGCCGTGGAACGGATGCTCAACTACTGCTTTCCGAAGAGCCTGATCCTGTACGCGGAGAAGCGAGACAACGCCTCCGTGCCAGCTCACTGAGACGATGGGCCGAAAGCTCCGAATCGGATTCGTTGCGTATCGCGGCAACATGCACTGCGGCGGACAGGGCGTATACCTGTGGTTTCTGGCGCGCGAACTGGCGAAACTCGGCCACCAGGTCGATGTATTCGTCGGGCCGCCCTACCCCGACCCGATGCCGTTTGTGCGCTCAGTCACGCAGGTGCCGAACGAGGAATTCTGGGCAAAATGGTTCATGGGCGATCGTTACGCATTCTTGCCGCGCGATCGACCCTTGCGGATTTTCGAGCCGCTGAACCTGTATGAACTCTGCGCGAGCCGCGCGGGCTTCCTACCGGAACCGTTCGCGTTCAGCGTCCGCGCATTCGCGGCGATCGCGGCGCGCTTGCGTGCCGGAGTCCGCTACGACGTGATCCACGACGTCCAGTGTCTGGGCTATGGGATTCTCGGTATCCGACAGCTCGGCATGCCGGTTGTAACGACGGTCCATCATCCACTGACTGTCGACCGGCGCTCGTCGTTCATCCGCGCCGACACTTTCCGCGATGCGGTGGGGACCATGAAGTTCTATCCGATTGGAATGCAGCGGTTCGTCGCGCAGCGCATCGACGCGCTTTTCACCTCCTCCGCGGTCAGCGCCCGACAAATAGAGCTGGACTTCGGCCTAGCGTCCGACAGGATCCACATGGTGGCCAACGGCGTCGACACGAACCTATACAGCGAGAACCCGGCGTCACCGCGCAACGAAGACGAAATCCTTTGTGTGGGGCGCGCATCCGACCCGAACAAGGGCATCGGCACACTGATCGGTGCGTTGGCCAAATTGCCGCGAAGGATTCGGCTCACGCTCGTTGACAACGACCACCCGGACAGCTCAGCGCGACGCCGCGCGCGTGAGCTCGGCTGCGAGGACCGGCTCGAGATCACCGGGCGCATCGAAACTGACGAACTGGTCGCCCTGTACCGACGCGCAGCGCTGGTCGTCGTGCCGTCTCGCTACGAGGGTTTCGGCTTGCCGGCGGTGGAAGCGATGGCGTGTGGTACGCCGGTGGTCGCCTGCGCGGCGGGAGCGCTGACCGAAGTCATCGGGGTGGGCGGCGGCGGAATCCTGGTAGCGCGTGACGACCCCAGTGCACTTGCGCGGGGCATCATGGAACTGATCGACCAGCCGGGCAGACGCCGCGAACTCGGTCGAGCCGCCAGCCGACGGATCACGCAGGCGTATGCGTGGCCCCGCGTGGCCGAACGAACCGCGTCGATCTACGGCGAGATCGTCGACACGTTTCGAGCGACGCGCGGGCGGCCCGCCAACACGATGACATCCGACAGCGCCGGAAAGAGTCGAGCGAGCCGATCGAGCGTTTCGAGTGTCGCTTGAGCCACGGGCGGTGGCAGCTTGTCGACCGAGCGCGTCCACACCGGCAACCCCCATCCCATCGAAATACCTTCGACGACTTCGAGGTCCAGGAAAGCCGACGCCTGCTCCCGCATCAGGTCCAACTCGTAGCGCGTGAAGTGGTCGCTGGGAACGTCGTAGTGACGACGCCCACGTGGTGTCGGCCTTTCGAGCCAGCGCTCGCGAATCCAGTCCAGCCCGCGCGCCGCGCGGCAGGACAGCGAATCGAAGTTCGCGATCGCCAGCACCACCCGACCGTCAGGCCGGGTCACCCTTGCCATTTCGCCGATTGCTTGGGCGGGGCGATCAAAGTGATCGAGCGCTCCCTTGCAAATCACTCCGTCGAAGCTGTCGTCGGCGAACGGAAGTGCGTCGCCCCAGCTGCGAATCCAGATCGGCTCGGGACCGGTCGCTTTTTGGGCCAGCATGCGCGCCAACGCCGACATCCGGAATGACGGCTCGGCCCCCACCGACCAGGCTCCACGACTCGCCAGAGCGATCGCATCCTGGCCGAAACCGCTGGCGACGTCCAGCACGCGGCGGCCGCTTGCAGGCCGCGCGCAGTCCAGCGTGGCCTGGGTCATCCGCGCGAACAGGTATTCGCTGTCCTTCGTGGTCCCCGTGGGGATTACGTCGCGCATGTCTCGATCGAGGTCGACGACTCTCATCAGGCGGCGCACTCTAGCCCAACCTGTGAATCGATCGATTCTGGATCCAATCCAGCCTTGCCGGACGCATTGCCAGGGAGCCTCCGAATGGCCTCCCAGAATCGCAGTCGAGCCGCAATTGCAGGCGCAAGCTGTTGATCTAATGGAAATCTCATGCGCTCAGTCGCGCGGAAAACAGCGCAGGCGGACTCGATCGTTCCCGCACAGGCGATATGCTCTATGGTTCATGGCGGATTCTCTGTCAGCCAGCTCTGGGTCGTTGTCTCCCTCGGTCGCTGAAGTGGGAGTCACCACGTTCGACCGAATCGCGTCATTCCGGGTGGTCTACCTGGCGATCTTCGTGTTCGCCGCGCTCTACGTCGTTAGCCTGGATGTCGCCGAAATGTTGCTGCAGAGCCATTTCGAACTGGAAGTCCGGCGGGCGCTGCTGGTGAACCCGGCGGACGGTCCGGTGATCCCACAAATCCAGCAACGTATTCGGCGCGTGACGCGATCTTCACCGTGGATCACCTTAGGCGAAGCTCGCGTCAGCATCCATGTCTATGGGGCCGACGGTGTGACGCCGTTGTTCTTGGAGGGGCGCTCGATTCCACCGCCACTGGCGTTCGACCCGGTCTCCGCGATGAAAGAAGCCGTTCGGTTGCTGCCGGCCAGTTACTCGATCGACGTATCGGTTCCGCCGACCGGAGTACTCGCGATCGGTATCCTCGTCGCCTATGGGACGGTGCTCATCACGACGCTTTTTTTCTACAACCGCGCCGTCGCCAGCCGCGAGAGTATTCGGCTCGAGTCAGCGCTCGGCGCTCGCGAAGCATCGCTGATGCGTATGCACGGGATCGAATCCGAACTCGAAGAAGTCAGCCAACGGCTGCGCAGCGTCGAACCGAGCGAACAGGCCCACGCCGAAGAAATCAAGTCGTTGCAGCGCGAACGCTCATCGCTGCAGGCGAAGCTCGACGTCTTGGCCAGCCGCGAGGGCGAGCTCCGGCAGCGTGCTGCGCGCTCGATCGAATTGGACCAGGAGCGACAGGCGCTCGAGGAACTGCTCGAAGAGGCCAGTGAGGACCTGGGAAGCAAGGAGGAGGAGATACGCAACCTCCAAAACCGACTCAAACTCGCTACCAAGAGTTCTGGCGGGGGGCAGCGAACTCGCGGCGTGGATCAACTCGCGCGCCGGCTGCGCACGCTCTACAAGACGATCGAGATCGACGACCATGCCATGGCGGACATCGTCGCGCTGCGCGACGAGACCATGAAGCTGAAGGCAGAAGAAGGCATCAAGCGTCTGTGCGACGAATCCTCGCTGACGACGATTCGGCGCAAGGTGGGGGGGCTACCGCCTCACCTCACAATCTACGAATTGGGTTTCGCGGGCAAGGGCCGAATTTACTACTCGCGCGGGCGCACGCAGCGCTTTCGTATCCTGCTGATCGGCGCCAAGAACTCTCAGAATACAGATCTCGAATATCTGAGCCGGCTCGATTGACCGGGAGGCGATCCCTGCGAGCTACCAGCTGGTGGACGGCTGAGAGGGCAGGAGTGCTGCCGGCGCTAGACAATTGCGTAGTGTCGCCTTCAGGCGAACATCGTCCCAGGGTTTCGTGATTAGCGCGCGCACACCGACCTCGCTGAGCCGGTCACGCGGTATTTCCTCTGTCCAACCTGTAATCAATAGCAGCACGACACCCGGTTGCAGTACTCGCGCGCGGCTCAGCAGCTGCATCCCACTCATACCCGGCATCTTGTGGTCTGACATGACCGCATCGAATCGGCGCTCCCCGAGCAGGCGCAACGCCGCTTCGGGTGTCTCGGCTGTGACGATCTCATACCCCTCCTTGCGCAGCGCCCGCCGGAGCGCTGCGAGAATCCTCTCTTCGTCGTCGACCACCAACAGTGACGGTCTGGATCGGCTGTGTTCAGCGCCCATACTCACTCTCCCAGTCTGTCGTTGCCGTTCGCCAAAGAAGTCGTTTGGGGCAGCGTCACGACGAATGTCGTCCGCTCGCCGGGCGTACTTTCTACGCGAATCGTACCGGCGTGACGCTCGACGATATTGAAGCAAGTGGAGAGTCCCAGACCGGTACCGGCCCCGACCTGCTTGGTCGTGAAGAACGGGTCGAAGATCCGATCAAGATTCTCCGGCGCGATTCCGGTACCCGTATCGGTCACCGAAACGACCACGCAACCGTCGCGATATTCGGTCTTCAGCCAGACGTTTCCCGTCTCCGGACCTTCACCCAGGCGCTCCTCGATCGCCTGGTAGGCGTTTACGAGCAGGTTCATAAACACCTGTTTCAGCTGCATCGGGAAGCACCAGACTTCGGGAAGCTCCTGATATTGCCTGTCGAGCACCACCAGGTGCTTCATCATCGGCCAGACGATATTCGCGGTCGAGTCGAGACACAGGTTCACGTCGGAGAGCACCCGGTTCTCGGTATCGTGGTGTGAAAAATCGCGCAGGTCGTGAACAATGTGCCGGATTCGCTCGGAACCCTCTTGCGATTCGCGGATGGCCTTCGCGAAGTCACTCAGCACGAAGTCCACGTCGGCCTCGGCGGTTCGAGCCGACAAGCTGTCTGCGCTCTTGCGGATCTCGGCCAGATCGCCCCGCTGTACGGTTTCCACCAGCGCGTCAACCCCTTCCCACACTTTTCGAAGATCGATCAGGTATTCAGCCATTTGAAACAAATTGGCATGAATGAATCCCATCGGATTGTTGATTTCATGTGCCACCCCCGCGGCCAGCTGACCGATCGACGCCATTTTCTCAGTCTGCAGAAATTGGCGCTGCAGCTGCTTCATCTCCGTCAGATCAGAAAACACCGCAACCGCTCCGAGTCGCGTTCCGGAGGTATCGATGATCGGCGCACAGGAGATCCCGATCGGAACCTCAGTCCCATCCGATCGGGTGATGACACTCTCGCCGCCCTTGAAGCGCGCGCCGGTCGACAGCGTTCGCGCGACGTGGATCTCGGTTGGATCGACCCCCACGAACCAATCCCACAAGGAACGGCCCAGCAGCGTGGCTTCGCTTTCGCCTAGCACCTGCTCGGCCGGCGGATTGCAGGTGGTGATGGCGCCGGCGTTGTCAACCACCAGCAGCGCGCTGTTGAGATTCTGGATGATGTTCTCGCTGTAACGCTCGAGATCGCGAATTCGCCGTTCGGCGACGCCTCGTTCGGTCGTGCGACGCCAGCGCTGGATCTGCTCGAGCGCAACAATGGGCAACACGTCTGCGAACTCGGGGCCCACGGTGACGCAGTCGGCGGCGCCGCGAACGAATGCATCCAACGCGACAGACTCACTCGCCTGCCCGTTCACGGCGATGACTGGTGGGCCGACGTCGCGCAATGCGTCGAAAATCTTCGCGCGGTCGTCCCCGAGACTTTCGTGTACAACGACGAGGTCGACATCCCCATCGCGGCAACGTGCCAGACACGCGGCAGCGTCGTGGGTCACAGCAATGATCGCTTGTGGGCCGAGCCGTTCGAGCACGGCAACCGTATCGAAAGCAGCGCCGGCGCTCTGCCGGGACGCAACAACAACGATCTGGACCTCGGCATCCGCTTGCATCACGCGGTGTGCTCCTGCCGGGGGGGCTGGGGGCGATTCGAATTCTGCGAGCCCGAGGTTATCCGATCGCCGCGGGCCAGCAAGCACCCGAGGCGCGGGGGCGCCCTAGCGCCTGACCGGGGGCGAGCCTTCGGCCGATCCGCCGAGCTGCGACACGACCCCAGCCCCGCCGCCTGCCGAGAGTCCGTGTTTGGCGAGTTTTCGGTACATCGTGCTCCGACCGATGCCGAGCAGGCGCGCGGCGCCGAATGCATCGCCATTACACTCTGCCAGTGCTCGCTCGATTACGCGGCGCTCATAGCTATCGAGTGAGATCGGAAGATTGTGTGCAACCTCTTGAACAACGGCTCTCGGGGCGGCCCGCCGGCTCGTGAAATCGCAGGCACGCAGTCGCTGCGAGGTCGCCAGCGCCATCGCCGATTCGATCGTGTTCTCGAGTTCTCGGACGTTGCCGGGCCAATCGCATTCCATCAGGACCTCGAGCGCGTCGTCGTCCATGGCTTCGACGCGGGTGTTTTCGTTCCGGTACTTGCGCAGAAAATGCTGGGCCAGCAGCGGGATATCTTCGCGGCGCTGTCGCAGGCTCGGGATCTCGATACGGACCACATTCAAGCGATAGAAGAGATCCATTCTAAAATCGCCCGCATCTACCATGGCCGCCAAATCGCGGTGGGTAGCGGAGATCACTCGGATGTCGACCGGCAACGCGTGCGTTGCACCGACTGGCCGCACTTCTTTTTGCTGCAGCGCGCGCAGCAACTTGGCCTGAACACTTGGCGGAATTTCCCCGATCTCGTCGAGGAATAACGAGCCAGCATCGGCGATTCGGAAAAGCCCTGGCGATCCGACCGCTCCGGTGAAGGCGCCCTTCTGATGGCCGAACAGTTCGCTTTCGATGATCGACTCAGGCAGTGCGCCACAGTCGACAGGTACGAACGGCCCGGACGACCGAGGACTCGATCCGTGTATCGCGCTCGCGACGAGTTCTTTGCCGGTACCGCTCTCGCCCTGCAACAACACATGACTCTCGTTGTGGCGCAGGCTGTGCACGGTCCGAGCGAGCGCGCGCATCACCGGCGAGTTGCCGATCAACTCCGGAAGCGTGCTGCGCTCCCCAAGCTCTGCTTCGAGTTCCCTGTTGCGGCGGACCAAGCGTCGCCTTTCGAGCGCCTGGCTGACAGTGGTCCGAATGCGGTGAATATCGTCGAACGGCTTTTCCAGGTAGTCGAATGCGCCGCGACGAATGCAGCCCACGGCACTCTCGATCGTCCCGTGTCCGGTCATCATGATCACTTCGAATTCGGGTCGATCCCCCATCAGCCGGTCCAGTAGATCCAACCCGCTGGTCCGGCCCAGTTGAAGATCCAGAAGAATCACATCCAGATTGGGGTCTGTGAGATACGGCTCGGCTGCCTCGGCCGATTCCGCCAGCGCGACCCGATGCCCGGAACCCTCCAGAATGCGCCGCAGCGAGCTGAGCAGCAGCGGCTCGTCGTCGATTAGCAGCACCAGGTTCGATGGGTCAGCGCTCGGCAGCGAGCCCCAAGTTGAAGCCAGAGGGGAGGGATCCATGACTACCTCTATCGGTCCCGAATCCGGGACGCTTGAATGGCCCGGCAGGGCTCCCTAGACTCGCCTGAGCCCCCCTCCGCAACGCGGAGATAATCCCACTGCGCAAATCCACCGTTCTCGTCGTCGACGACGAGGAACTCTATCGTCGCGCACTCGAGCGCATCCTTCGGCGAGTCGGTCATACCGTCGTCATGGCGCGGGATGCAAGCGAGGCGCTCGCGTTGGTTGCTGATCAGCCCATCGACCTGATGTTGGCCGACATCAAGATGCCGGGCATCAACGGGCTCGAGCTGGTCCGCCAGGTTCAGGAATACAGTCCAGACCTGCCGTGCATCGTGATCACCGGCTACGGGAGCCCCGAACACTCGGTGGAGGCGCTGCGCGCGGGTGCGTACTGGTACCTGGAGAAGCCGTTCGATCAAGCCAACCTCGACATCGTTCGGAGGCTCGTCGAACAAGCGATCGAGCATGGGCGCCTGAAATCCGAGAATCGGATCCTGCAGGGACAACTGCAAACCCGGTACCGCTTCGAGAACATCATTGGCCACAGCGCTGGACTGCGCCGTGTCCTCGACACAGTGTCGAAGGTTGCCGATTCGCACAGCACGGTATTGGTCACCGGTGAAAGTGGAACCGGTAAGGAATTGGTAGCGCGCGCCATTCACTACAACAGCCCTCGCGCAGACCGGATGTTCGTCACCGTCAATTGCGGCGCTATCCCTGAAGCGCTGCTCGAATCGGAGCTGTTCGGTCACGTACGCGGCGCATTCACCAACGCGGTCAGCAATCGCGAGGGCCGTTTTGCCCTCGCGGACGAGGGCACCATCTTCCTCGACGAAATCGGCGACATGAGCCCGACTCTGCAGGTCAAGCTGCTGCGGGTGCTGCAGGACCGCACCTTCGAACCGGTCGGCTCATCCAGAACCCAGCGAGTCGATGTCCGGGTGATCGCCGCGACCAACCAAAACCTCGAAGAAGCGATCCAAGACAAGCGTTTTAGAGAGGATCTGTTCTATCGCCTCAACGTCATTCCAATCGAAATCCCCCCGCTCCGTGAGAGGCGCGACGACATCCCGCTGCTGGCAGAACATTTCTTGCGGGTGTCCAACGCAACGCGTGGCCGCGACCCGATCGAGTTTGGCGAAGGCGTCATCGAATGCATGGCGGCCCACGGTTGGCCGGGTAATGTGCGCGAGTTCGAGAACCTCGTCGAGCGGTTGGTGACGCTTAGCGGCGGCGGTAAAATTGGACTCGCTGATCTGCCCGATAGCTTCCGAAAACAGCACCCCATCGACCCCGTCAGCATCCAGATTCCGCCGGGCGGTTTGAGCCTCAAAGACGTGGTCGACCGGATCGAAGCCAGGCTGATCCAGCAGGCGCTCGAACTCACCAGCGGCAACAAAAACCAAGCCGCACAACTGATTGGTATGAACCGAACGACGATGCTCGAAAAAATGAAGAAAAAGGGTATCGAGTTCGATCGCCCAATGGACGATCAGTACGGGGCGAACGGCGAGACAGACCAGAGTCAGCGCCCGAGCACCTGAGTTCGAAACCGAAACGGGCGACCAGGCCCGCTGCACCAGCGGCGCATCGCGGTGACGCAATTTGTGCAGCGCGCTGACGGATTCGTAACTCCTCGCGTCCAAAACCGTCGGATCCCTGACAGTCCTGCGCACTCCTGAGACCGACCGCCAACCTTGGCGGCGTTCGGTGTACACCGATTTTCGACAAGCTTTCGTGTGCAAAAAGCACAGGAAAGGTCTGAAAATCCGGGGACCTGAGCCCTCGTCGGCACACGATCTGCTGCTCGTTTCGAGCGGAGGGTCCCGATTCCAGCCGGATTGGCACACCGCGTGCTTTGTTACGCGAGACATGCACGGAGATGACGGTAGCTCGCCGGCCAATCGGAACGATGACTCAGTCGATTGCTCAGAACAGGAGAACACACGCCTAATGGAAGCTCTGCTTCGCGATGCCAAGGAACTCAGTTCCGAGATCCCTCCCCCGCTCAAAGAGCAGATCGTGCTCGAACATACACCGCTGATTCGGTACATCGTCAACCGGATCGCGGTTCGGTTGCCCTCGCATATCGATCTCGATGATCTTCACAACACCGGTGTCATCGGTCTGATGGACGCGATCGAAAAATACGACCCCGAAAAAAATTGCAAGTTCAAGACCTATGCCGAATTCAGGATCAAGGGAGCCATTCTCGACCAGCTCCGCTCTCTCGACTGGGTCCCGCGCAGCGTTCGCCAAAAGAGCCGCAAGCTGGAGCGCGCCTACGGCGAAGTCGAACAGCGTCTGGGTCGGACCGCCAGTGAGGACGAGGTCGCCGATTCGCTGGGAATCCAGATCGACAAGTTCCACGAGTTGCTCAACCAGGTACGGGGAATCTCACTGGTCAATCTCGAGGAGATCCGCGGAACCAACCCGGATGGCGACCGCACCGGAACCTTTTCGGACATTGTCGAAGACGTTCACTCCGAGAACCCGTTCGCATCGCTCAAAGTGTCTGAGAGCAAGCAGGTCATCGCCGACACGATTTCCACGCTTCCGGAGAAGGAACGGCTGGTCATCTCGCTCTATTACTACGAAGACCTGAATATGAAAGAGATCGGCGCGATTCTCGGGATCACCGAATCGCGCGTCTGCCAGATCCACACCAAATCGGTTCTGCGGCTGCGAGCCAAGTTGAAGGGCCTGGCGGAGGGCTAGAGGAGCCTGACCCGGCATGGGTCAGGCGGCGATTTCGCTGTGCTCACCCGGTGTCGTGCGGATGATTCGGGCCGGTCCGGTCGGATTCATTCAGACCTTCGAAACGGACTCAGTGCGCTACGTCCGGGCGGAGGATGACAACTGTGATGTTGTCTTCCCCGCCGCGCTCGTTTGCTGTCTCGACCAGGCGCTGGCATGCGAGGTCGATGCTCGGAGCCGACAACACGATCTTTCCGATCTCGTGGTCTTGAACCAGGCCTGTCAGGCCATCTGAACACAACACGAACGTGTCACCGATGCAAGTCGAGAGTTCGCCGAAGTCGGCCTCGACAGCGCTTCGCACGCCGAGTGCCCGAGTGAGCACGTGTCGATGCGGGTGCGAGCGAGCATCCTGTTCCGTGATTTCGTTGCGGCGCACCAGATCACCGACGACCGAGTGATCGTCTGTGAGCTTTCGAATTCCCTCACCACGTATCAGATACGCGCGGCTATCACCGACATGGGCTAACGCAATGCTGCCCTCTCCGGTCAATGCGGCGACGATCGTGGTACCCATGCCGCGCAATTCCGGCAGCGACCGCGCCTGAGCGAAGATCTCGCGGTTGGCCGCAGACACTGAAGCTGCCAACCTCTCGCTCAACGATCCGGCGGAGCCGCCAACCGAAGCCACAGCGGCCTCAACGGCGAGCTTGCTCGCGACCTGGCCGGCCTTGTGGCCTCCCATACCGTCCGCCACAATGTAGAGTCCGAGATCGGGCGCAACCGCATAGCTGTCTTCATTTGCACGGCGTTTGCGGCCCACGTCCGACACAGCTGCAGCCCGAAAAATCATCCGTTCCGGCTCCCTGGCAATGAGCTGGCGATCGTGCAATTTCGGGTCGACCGTTGTCTTTCCACGCGGGATACTCTCCACATCGATCGGATGAGCCCGTCCGACAAATGTCGGGACTCCCCTAGAGACGAGTTCGGTGGATCTCTAGGAGGTCTCATCGGAATACGACGGGGAGGCCTGAATCACCTCGCACACAAGATCCGCGGCTCGGATGGAAAATGCATTCAATTTCGGGGGATCCTGCGACGATACTACTTGCTGAGGAGCACCCCGCCCGAATGGCTCAGGCTGGCTCCGAAAGCATATCCGGGGGAATCATGTCCAAGACTCTGCTGTTGGCAGACGACAGTGTCACGATCCAAAAAGTCGTGGGAATCAGTTTTGCCAGTGAAGACGTGGCGGTCATCGCGGTCGACAATGGCGATGATGCGATCGCCAGGGCGCGTGAAGAGCGTCCCGATGCGATCCTTGCGGATGTCGTGATGCCGGGCAAAAACGGTTACGAAGTCTGTGAGGCGATCAAAGCCGACCCGGCTCTCGCGCACATTCCGGTAGTGCTGCTGACTGGGACATTCGAGGCGTTCGATGCCGACCGCGCCGAGAGCGCTGGGGCAGCGGGTCACATCGCCAAACCCTTCGAATCGCAGACGTTGGTCGATATGGTCATGAAGTTGTTCTCGTCGACACCCGCTCCCGCAGTCGCCGCGGGCACGAACCCGCGGGCTGCTCGATCCCGGATCGCGATGGATATCCCGCCAGTCGCGCAGGCATCGACCCCCGACGCTCCCAGTGGGCCAGAGGCGGACGCCTTCGATTTCTTCGACGACGACCTCGAAGCGGCCGATGTCGTGGCTGAGCCGGAGCGGCTCGACGGCCACCCATCGCATGGGTTCGGCTCAGAATCCGCGTTTACTTTCAGCGAAGCAGACCTCGCACCGACAGCGGAAACGCCCTTGGCTGCTACGCAGCCGGCCCTCGCGGCCGCCGATTCCATGCGAGTTGCAGGATCTACGGCCGAGATGCCGATATCCGCAATGGCTGACGAGATCGAACCGTTCGCGGTGGTCGGCGGGCATGAGTTCGACGATGACCTCGGCCAGGATCTGTCACTCGATTCCCAGCTGGATATCGACGCCGACCTGGGCCGACCGATGTCGGTTGCCGGTGAGTTTGATGCATCGATCACTTTCGACGACGCACCGCAACCAGGTGACTCTCTGGCGCCGCTCGATAACGCGGGCAACTCCACCGATGACCCCTTCGACTTCGCATTCGAGTCGGGCAACCCGGACCCGCTGGCGGCAAGCGACGCCGAGCTGACGCGCGTAGACGGGATCGACCTGATGCAAGATTCGACGCTATATCCCGGAGCCGGGCCGAATTTCGACGTAGCGTCGTCCGACTTCGACCCCGCTGGGTTGGGCGGGTCCGAGATGACGGTGCAATTGGGTCTCGAGCCATCCGGGCACAACATCGATACCGGGTCGGAGCCCGAGCCGGCCGGTGACGGGGTCGTCGTCTCGCCAGATCACACATTTGGCGACTACTACAGCGCCACAGAACTCGCTACGACTGAGCCGGTCGACCTGGTTTCGAGCGAAGTCGTCGCATCGTTCGAGGGTCCCCAAACGGCACACGAACCGACGTCCGAGCCCGTATTCGAGCCGGCGGCCGACGCTGCATCCGATTTCGAAGCCCACCCGCTCCCTGACGCCCTACCCAGCTCGTCATTCGGCGCCCTCACGGCTGCTGAGACGTCTGTGTTCGATGCGTCTGATTCGAAAACAGCGGCACGCGCGCAGGCGGTCTTGGAGCAGATCGAGCCGGAATTGCGGCTGCAGCTCCACGATACGCTCGAGAAAATCGCCTGGGAGGCGTTTGCCGACCTCACGGACTCAATCGTTCGCCTATCCGTTGCCAAGGTCGAGAAAATCGCTTGGGAAGTCGTCCCTCAGCTGATCGAGACACTGGTCCGGGAAGAGATCCGCAAAATGAAGGGCGAACCTCCCAGCGACGACTAGCGCCAATCAGCTCTCCATCGCCGTCGAGCCATCGAAAGCTGCCGTCTGCTCAGCGTCCTCTCCCACGCAACGGCTGTCCTCGGCTATCCTGTAGCCACTCGAAGGCTCCCGGGTGGTTGCGGTCTGCCGCGCATACTGACATCGGAGTCAATCGGTCATGAGACCGGTCGATGGAGACTCGATGGGTTCCCGTTTCTACACGCCAGCCTCCGGACCGAGCGCATCAGCCACCGGAGCCACACTGCCCGCGACGAGGACGTGGATGCCCCTGGTCGAACTCGCGGTAGCCGAAGACGTCGGCGCAGGCGATGCGACCACACCACTGATTGTCTCAGCGAGCCGCCATGGCTCGGCGATCATCGAAGCCCGCGAGGCTTTGGTGGTGTGCGGCACGCAAGTCGCGCGCGCGGTATTCATGCTCATCGACCCGCGACTCGCGGTCACGATCCACTTGGAAGACGGATCGTTCGCGAATCCCGGGGACGTCATCGCAACCGTCAGCGGGTCGCTGCGCAACATTCTGACAGCCGAGCGCACGGCACTGAACTTCCTGATGCGGATGTGTGGAGTCGCAACCTTCACCCGGCGCTTCACCGAGGCCGTGTCGGGGACCGGCGTTCGGATCGTCGACACACGCAAGACGCTTCCCGGTTGGCGCACGCTCGACAAATACGCCACGGTCGTCGGCGGCGCAGCCAATCACCGCGGCGGGCTCTACGACGGTGTAATGTTGAAAGACAATCATGTCGCGATCGCCGGTGGTGTGGGACTGGCAGTGAAGGCCGCGCTGGCTGGCGCACCAGCGAATCTCCGCGTACAGGTCGAGGTAGAATCGGAGCGCCAAGCCATGGAAGCGGTCGAGGCCGGGGCCGACTACTTGATGCTCGACAACCGGACGCCCGACGAGATGCGAAGCATTGCGATCCAGCTCGGGGACCGAGCGACACTCGAGGCCACTGGCGGCGTGACCCTCGCCAACGTCCGCGAATACGCACAGACCGGCATCCATCGAATTTCGGTAGGCGCCCTCACCCACTCGGCCCCGGCCGCGGACCTCGCGATGGAAATGCTGAATCTGGAAGAGGGCGACGATCGGAGTCACGCGCCTGGGCCTGAAGACGAGGACATTGACGCATGAAAGGCGGGCCGGCGCTGGTTCTCGAGGCGCTGCGCAGCGCCGGTGGCAAGACATGTTCAGGGCAGGCACTTTCCGAACTACAAGGGGTTTCCCGCGCCCAGGTCTGGAAACACGTACAGAGCTTGCGCGCGCGTGGATATCAGATCGACGCCGAGGCGGGCGAGGGGTATCGCCTCACCCAGACACCTGACCTCTTGTACGCTGAAGAGATTCTGGCCGAGCTGGATACGCGCTGGCTCGCCCGCGAAATCCACTACTTCGACGAGATCGACTCCACCAACCGCGTAGCGCTCGAGCTGGCCCGTTCCAGCTGCGCGCACGGAACGACCGTGGTCGCCGAGAGCCAGAGTGCCGGACGCGGCCGACTGGGTCGGTCATTCTACTCACCGCCTGCCACGAACCTCTACACCTCGATCGTGCTGCGTCCGGCCATCACGACAGCGGTGGCGCCCAGCTGGATCCTCGCTTCCGCGGCAGCGGTTGCAACCACAATCGCCGCATGGCTGGCGGAGTTCGCCGACCCGCCCGCTGGCGACGCAGTTGAGATCAAGTGGCCCAACGATGTATTGATCTCCGGTTTGAAGACCTCGGGCATCTTGATGGAGCTCGGTGCCGAGGCCGCTCGCGTCGATTTCCTGGTACTCGGCATCGGAGTCAACCTCAACGTCGACCGCGAGGTATTCCCCGAGGAATTTCGGTCTCGCGCGACCAGCCTCTACAGCCACAGCGGCAAACGCGTGGATCGGCTCGCGTTCGCGCGCCACTTGTACGTTAACCTGGAGCGGGTTTTCGACCTTTGTGGATCGCGGGGATTCGATGCCGTTCGTCCTGAGTTCGAGTCGCGATTTCGCATGCCGGGCCGGCGAGTGACGGTCTGTGAGTTCGATGGATCGCGCCTCGAAGGTACTGCGATCGGGATCGATGCCGACGGTGCGCTTCGAATCCGTCGCGATGGCCGGCCGGCCGGAACCGGCGACGAGGTCCGCGTGATCGCCGGTGACGTCACTTTGGCCAAGGAGTCCATGTGACGGTTCTGTTGGTGATCGACATCGGGAACACCAACGTGGCGTTGGGAATTTTCGACTATGCCAGCGGCGGACCTATTTCTGGCAGCCCTGCGGCAGAACTCTCCAATCACTGGCGCATGAGTACTCATCGCGAGCAAACCTCTGATGAAGTCGGTCTGACCGTTCGCACGCTGCTCGAGCAGACGGGCCGCGCCTGCTCCGACGTCACTGACTTGATCATTTCGAGCGTCGTACCTCCTCTGCTCCCAATCTGGGAGCGGGTCTCGACAAAATTGTTTGGCCGCAGCCCGCTCGTCGTCGGGCCGGGGATTCGAACCGGAATGCCGGTTCTGTACGAGAACCCGCACGAACTCGGCGCAGACCGAATCGTCAATGCGCTAGCGGCGTTCGAACTATTCGGCGGCCCTGTGATCGCAGTGGACTTCGGGACCGCAACGACCTTCGATTGTGTATCGAAAGGCGGTGAGTATCTCGGAGGCGTAATTTTCCCCGGCATCCACACCTCGATGGAAGCGCTTTTCGAGCGTGCCTCCATGCTTCACCGGGTCGAGATCGCACGCCCGCGCAGCGTCATTGGCCGTACCACTACGGGCGCGTTGCAATCCGGCTTGCTGTACGGCTTCGCCGGCATGGTCGACTCGATGGTCGCACGGATCCGCTCCGAACTCGGGTCGGATGCGCGTGTGGTCGCCACAGGTGGACTCGCGGGACGCGTCGCATCCGAGTGCGCCTCCATCGAGCAGGTGGAACCCTTCCTGACTTTGGAAGGGCTCCGAATGATCTTCGAGAAGAACCGACCCAATGCCGAATCATCACGAAAGGAGCCCTCCCCATGAACGATGTGAAGGTCAACGACACTCACAGCTTTGCTCTGATTGGTCACAGTGGCGATGGCAAGACTTCGCTTGGCGAAGCGATCCTCCACCTCACCGGCGCAACCACATCGCTGGGTAGCGTCGTAGATGGGACTGCACATCTGACCTCGCTCCCCGAGGAAAAGGAACGCCAGTCGACGCTTACGACGGCGATCTTCGGGTTCGATTGGTCGAACAAGCACATCACGCTAATCGACACGCCTGGAGACTCGAACTTTCAGGCCAACGGCCGGATCGCGCTCGGCGCTGTCGACGGTGCGGTCTTGGTTGTGTCCGCGAGTTCTGGGGTCAAGGTCGGAACTGACCGGATGTGGCAACACTGCGAATCCATTGCTGTCCCTGCGCTGTGTTACGTGAGCGGGATGGACAAAGAACACGCGAACTTCGACAGTGCAGTGGCCTCACTCAACAATATGGGCGCCAAGCCGGCAATCGTGACGCTGCCGATCGGAACCGGAAGGGATTTCCAGGGCATCGTCAATCTGCTGTCGATGAAGTCGCAGACCGAAGACGGGGAAGCCGAGATTCCCGAGGCTCTGGCCGAAGCAGCGGAAGACGCACGCGCGCAGTTGGTCGAATCGGTCGCCGAATGCGACGACGACCTGCTCGAAAAGTACCTCGAGGAAGGGGAACTCACCGCGGATGAGGTGGCACGCGGATTGGTGGCTGCCACCCGGTCGCGCAAGATACTGCCGGTATTCTGCGGGGCGGCTACTTCCCGGGCTTCGGTCGCTGCGATTCTGGACGGGGTGCTGGGGTTGCTGCCGTCGGCCGCCGATCGGCAAGCATGGGCGAGCGTCGACGACGGCGACCCGGTGCCCGCCGACCCCGATGCGCCCTTTTCAGCGGTAGTGCTGAAAACGGTCATCGACCGCTACGCGGGCACCTTATCGGTGTTTCGAGTGATCTCGGGTACAGCTCACGCCGACACGCCAGTTCTGAACATGACCCGAGAATCGAAGGAGCGGTTCGGAAAGCTGCACATTCTGCGCGGTCCCGAGCACATCGAGATCGAGAGCGCCGGGCCTGGAGACATTGCTGCGGTCGCCAAACTGAAATCCACCCGTACCGGAGACGTGCTGTGTGCTGAGAAGGGCGGCCCGCAGATCGCTCCGATCCCGATTCCCCAGGGTGTCATTTCCTACGCCATCTCCGCGAAGGTGAAGGGGGATGAGGATAAAGTTTACACCTCGCTCGGCCGACTTGTGGAGGAGGACCCGACCCTGCAACTGGGTCGAGAAGCGTCCACCGGCGAGTTTTTGCTCACCGGCATGGGGGAGCTTCACGTTCGAATTACCGTGCAGAAGCTCCAACGCTTGTTCGGAGTCGAAGTCGAACTCAAGACACCAAAAGTCCCCTACCGCGAAACCATCAGACGCAAGGTCGAAAATGTCGAAGGCAAGCTCAAGAAGCAGACAGGCGGCAAGGGAATGTTCGGCGTGTGTTATTTGACGGTCGAACCCCGGCAGACCGGAGAGGGAATTGAGTTCGTTGACGAAATCAAGGGTGGCTCCATTCCACGGGGCCTGATTCCGGCGGTCGAAAAAGGCGTGTTCGAAGCCTGCAATATCGGGCCGCTTGCCGGATACCCCATTGTCGACATGAGGATCCGCTGCACCGACGGAAAGTTTCACGCTGTCGATTCGAACGAGATGGCCTTCAAACTCGCGGCGCACGCCGGAATCAAGGCCGCCATGCTGCAGGCCAAGCCGACTCTGCTCGAACCGGTCATGGACGTCGAAGTCTCGATTCCGGGACAATTCGTCGGCGACATCATGGGCGATCTGTCGAGCCGCCGCGGGCGCGTCCAGTCGAGCGACGCAAAGGGTTCAACCCAGATCATCAAGGCTCAGGTACCGATGTCGGAGATGCTCGAGTATGCAAGCCAGCTCACCAGTATCACCGGAGGTCAGGGCGAGTTCCACATGGAATTTTCCCACTACGCGGACGCTCCGAGCCACGTGAAGGACAAGGTCATCGCTGAGGCATCCCACGCCGATCAGACGTAATCGACCACAGGCCGCTCGACGGCCCGTGGTCGGGGCACGTCGGCCCGGCGCACACTGGCAGGGAAACGTGTCTTTTGGACAACGAACGAGATTCGGCAAAAGCTTCAAAGGCTTCTGAAGGGGCATCCGAACAGGGCTCTCTACAAGGCTCTTTACAGGCCTCTTTACAGGCCTCTTTACAAGCCTCTTTACAGGGTAAGGAACCGCAGAAGATCCGCCTCAACCTGTCTGCGCAGGCGGCACGCTATGCGCGTCGCGACGCGCCGCGCGAAACCCGGCTGATGGCGGCACGGGGCGCCCTGCCCTTGCCGGCCACTGAACTGGCGGCCGTACTGTTCGCGCTCATGCACGACGCGGATGCGGAGGTCAAGTCCACCGCGCGCGACAGCCTCGAGAATTTACCGGAGGGTGTGACCCACTCCGTGCTGATCGGCGATACCCATTCAGCCGTGCTGGCATTTTTCTGCCACCGATTCGAGGGCAACGAAGACGCGCTCGAGAAGATCGCACTGAATGCCGCGACATCCGATGCAACGATCGCCCTACTGGCCGCTTCACCGCATAAGAAGATCATCGACATCGTTTCGGGCAATCAGGAGCGGATGCTTCGCCATCACGACATCGTCGAGGCGCTCGGATCCAATCCACTGACCGGGCGCTCCGAACTCGAGCGAATTCTGTCGTTCATCGATGCTCCGACCGACCTCGATGATCATCCCGACCCATCGACGCCGATCAGTGACGACGAAGCGGAAGCCGCGCTGCGCGCCGTGTTGGGTGATTCAATGGGCCACTACGCCGGTAAATTCGTCACCGAATCCGACATGAACGACGAGCCTGATTCCGGCGGCGGGATCTACCAACTCGTTCAGAAAATGTCGGTCTTTCAGAGGATCAAACTCGCGCGGCTTGGCAACAAGGAGGCGCGGAGCCTGTTGGTGCGAGATCGCAACAAACTGGTCTCGCTGGCGGTCGTCATGAGTCCGAAGATCACGGAATCCGAGATCGTCTCGATCGCGCAGTCGCGCAACGTAACCGACGAAGTACTGCGTGTGATCGCTCGCGGCCGGGACTGGACCAAGAATTATCAAGTCAAGCTCGCGCTCTCGACCAACCCCAAGTGCCCGCTGCCGGTCGCGATGCAATTCGTGAATTACCTGCAGGACAAGGATCTCCGCATGCTCGTGCGCAGCCGAGACGTATCACAGGGAATCTCGACGCACGCCCGCCGGATCCTGATGAAAAAAGGGAAGCTCTGATGGCGAAGCACATCCACGATGATGCGCTCGTCAACGCGCGGATCCTGTACTGGGGCGCTGAGCATTCAGGCAAGTCTGAGAACCTCCGCACCATCTACCGCAGACTGCGACCCGATCATCGCGGGCCGCTCAAGGCTGTCCCAACGCGAATCGACCCATCGGTCGAATACGAGGTGCTGCCGATCGAGCTGGGCGACGTGGGAGGATTTCGAACGGCAATCGAGATGATCGCGGTACCCGGCGCTGCGGATCAAGCACCGACCCGCAAACAGCTGTTAGATGAAGTCGACGGGATCGTGCTCGTGATCGACTCGCAGGCCACGCGGATCGCCGACAACGAGGCGAGCCTTCAAGAGTTGCGCTCCGCGCTTGCCGACTACGGACGGCGCCTCGAAGACATTCCGCTGGTCATCCAATACAACAAGCGGGATTTGTCGGATCCGTACACACTCGACGAACTGCACCGCAGGCTCGACGTGCGCGGCGCGGCCGTATTCGAAGCGGTCGCCACCGAACCAACGGGGGTCCTGAAGACCCTGTCGACGCTATCCAAGCGCGTCGTCCGGACCCTGCGCGATCGGAAATTCGATACTGCTGGTCAATCGGGCAACCTCGACTTTGGCCCCCCGTCCGTAGCCGACGCCCGCAGCGACTCCGACTCGCTCGCAGAAGTCTCGGGTCGCATGGAGAAGGCCATCCTGGCCGAGGAGTCTCACCCGGAATCGGACGCGATCGCGGACCTCACAGCACGAACCGAGAGTCTGCTCGATGATTCCTGGGACCTGGTTGCGCCCGACTCCGAGGCCGATGCAGGCCTCGACGGACTCGATGCGCGCTATGCGCTCGAGCCCCTCGAAGCATTCGGGCCATTCGAGCCACTCGGGCCAGCGTCATCGAATACGCCCCAGTTGGGCCCCGAACTGTCGATCACGTCTGTCGGCGAAGCAACCCGCTGCGGTCAGCGGGCCGTGCGAGTCCCGCTCGTCGTCGCAGACAAGGAGGGTCGTTCGACCACCTTGGTACTGACGATCTCGCTCGACACCCTGTCCTCCTGCTCGCCCGACTCGTCGCATGACGGCGCGCCAGAAGAGGCACGAGATTGATGCGCAAGCGAATAGCGATCTATTGCGCAAACGATGAAGTACTGCAGCTGATCCCCTCACTGCTTGCGAACCCCGACTTGGAGATCACGGCGATCTTCGACCGCGCAGCGTCGAAGATCCGGCAACGACTTCCTGATTTCGGCCGCGAACTGGGGCCGCTGCTCGGCGCGAAACTCACGGACCGGGTCGAAGACCTCATCGACGACGCGGCGCTTCACACGATCATCGATGCGAGTGTTGAACTCGACTTCGCGAGGCAACATTCCGACATCGTTGACCGCGGCGTACAGGTCATCTCACCTCTGACGGCTCGCTTGCTGTGGTGTTTTGTGCCGACCTCAGCACATCGCAAGACCGAACTTCTCGGGGTGCTCCACGAACTCGTAGAATCGTACAACCTCACCATCGATGCGGATGCCCTGTTCTCGCGCATGCTGGAGATAGCCGTCAGTGTGACGGGAGCCGAAGCCGGTTCATTGATGCTGCTGGACACCGAAAACCGAGAGCTCCGGGTGCGCGTTGCCACCGGAATCGAACCGGAATTGTGGACGAAAATTCGCGTTCCGCTCGGGGAAGGCATCGCCGGCCGTGTGGCTGCCGACGCTCGCCCTCTGCGGTTGCGCGGAAAGGCCGATGGGCGGGCGTTTCACATCGTGCGCGAACGTCTCGACGTCGAGTCGGCGCTCTGTGTGCCCATGATCTTCGAAGGGCGCGTGCTGGGTGTGCTGAATCTCCATCACTCGACGCGTCCCGACACCTTTACCGACGATGATCTCGAATTCGCTGAGCAGCTCGCCCGACTGGACGCGCAGATCATCGCGCAATCTCAGGCACACGAGGTGCTGCGCGGCCAGGCGGAACGCTACGAGGCAGTCCGCCATGTGCGAGGCGAACTCGCGGGAAAGGCTACATTGCCAGACCGGCTGCGCGGGCTGTGTCGATTCATCGCCCGGCACGCGGGCAACGGCATCGCGACGATCTACTTGTGCGACCCGGGCGACGACGGGCTCAGACTCGGAGCCACTTCGCTAGAGGGCGGTGGCTTCGGCGGCGAGTATCGAATCGCGGTCGGCCAGGGTATCGACGGCACGGTAGCGCGCACCCGCGATGCCATGATTCTCAAGACTCCCGACGGAGCGCTCGCCTACGCCGCGCTTCCGCTCGTGGCGGGCGAGACGTTTGCGGGCGTGCTCAGTGTACAGGGCGGCGAGCGTGCACCGCGTGGCCGTGCGATGGAAGAGACGCTACTCGAAATCGCGGCCGCAGCAGCCGAGGAGATCGTCCACGCGAATCAGACTGCGGCCATGACTTCACGCGCCACGCAGCTGAGTGCCGTCAACGAGACCGGAATCAAGATGATCTCGACCGAAGACCTCGCAGAGGTGCTGCGTCTCGGCACATCCTCCGCGGCCATGGTCCTGGAGGCCGATCACACGATCTTGCGCCTGCACGACGAACAGACCGGACGCTTCGTGATTCGCTCCTACTTTGGCTCTGCAGACGGCCCGCTCCAAGAGCGCTTGTTTCGACTCGACAAGCAGGTCTCCGTAACCGCGATCAAGCGGCGCGGCCCCCACTTGATTCGCGACATCGCACTGCACGCCGAAACGCGAGAGTTCGACACTGAGCTGCGCAGCGCGATTGCGGCGCCTCTGATGCGAGAGGCTCATGTGATGGGGACACTGGCGATCTACGACAAGGTTGAAAGCGACCAGTTCCATGTGGGGCGCTTCTCAGACGATGACCTGAGACTCTTTGGAAAGTTCGTGTCTTACCTCGAACGCGCCCTCGCCAATGCGATGTTCCACGCCCAGGCGCGACGGTTCCGAAACTTTGATACCGAAACCGGCCTGCCAAACTCGGTCTATCTCGAAAAACGGATCGTCGAAGAAGTCGCGCGCGCGGCTGGGGCCGAAAGCGCACTCGCAATCGCCGTCTGCAAGCTCGAGAACCTCGACGAAATCGAGCGCTCCGCTGGTGCTACGCGCGTGCGCCAGGTCGTCGCTCGCAGCGTCGACGCGTTGAGGAGCCACCTGCGCGACTTCGACGTCCTCGGCCGCACCAGCGACAACGAGTTCACGATCCTGCTGCCCGACCCTGGCGTATCCGCGAGCGATCGCGTGTTCGCGCTCGCTCGCGCGGTTGCGGACGACCTCTCCGGCAACGAAGCCCTCAACGCGGGGGCCCGGATTGCGTTGGGCTTCGGCTATGCGGTCTATCCGGGCGACGGAGCCGATTGCGGTGCGCTGCTCGAAAAAGCCTGCGAACCTCGCATCCGAATGGTGTAGGTACACCGCGCGACGCGGATGTGGCTCACCCAAGCAGACTCGACAGTTCCACGAGCGGAAGATCCAGAGACGCAGCCACCCCTTCACAGACGATGTGGCCGCGCCACACATTGACACCAAGAGCCAACGCCGGATCGGATCTTGTGGCGGCTTCGACGCCCATTTCGGCGATTCGCTCGATCAATGGCAGCGTGGTGTTGGTCAGGGCGAATGTCGACGTCCGCGGAACTGCGCCGGGCATGTTCGCGACGCCGTAGTGGATCACGCCATGGAGCTTGTAAGTTGGATTGGAGTGCGTCGTCGGGCGGATGGTCTCGATGCATCCGCCCTGGTCAACTGCAACGTCTGCGACCACCGAACCCGGTTCCATCTTTTGGATCATCGCTTCGCTCACCACAGTGGGTGTGCGACGACCGTGCAGGTAGACGGCACCGATCACCAGATCGCTCGTGGTGACGGACTTCTCGATATTGGCTGGCGTCGAATACAGCGTGTTCAGTTCGCCACCAAAAATGTCGTACAAGTACGTGAGTCGCTTCAGGTCGATATCGAGCACATCGACCTCGGTGCCGAGTGCGTGTGCGACGCGCACCGCATTGATTCCGACTGTGCCGGCGCCGATCACCGTCACTCGGCCACGCATCACACCAGGCACACCACCGAGCAGCAATCCCTTGCCACCGTTGTCCTTCTGAAGCAGCGTGACACCGATCTGGACCGCGAGTCGACCCGCCACCTCGCTCATCGGAGCGAGTATCGGGAACGAACCGTCGGGGCTGCGGATCGTTTCGTAGCCGATCGCGATCACATCGGCCTTGCACAGTCCGTCGGCGAGTTCTGGCGCCGCTGCGAGGTGGAGATAGGTGAACAGAATTTGGCCGGGTCTCAGCCTCTGGGTCTCGTGCGGCTGTGACTCCTTCACCTTGACGACCATCTCCGGTCGGGACCAGACCTCGTCGATATCGACGATTCGTGCTCCGGCTGCCTCGAATTGGGCATCGGAAAAGCCACTGCCGACGCCGGCGGAAGTTTCGACCAGCACCTCGTGTCCCTTTGCCAGTAGCTGACGTACACCGTCGGGCACCATCGCGACCCGAAACTCCATGTCCTTGCATTCGCGCGGTACACCGATCCGCATGCATTCCTTTCCCCGCGAGGCGCGCAGGAGGCGGGTGAAACTCTAGTGCCCCGGCGCTAGGAACTCCTCGATCAGGATCTTGGCAACTTCCGGCCGCATGATGCGCTCATCGGGCGTTACCCCACTGCGCAGTTGCTCGCGAACCTCGGTTCCACTGACCGTTACCGGTTTTTCGCCCTTGTGATTCTCGGTCAGATCGACGCGACCCATCGACTCGTAGAACGCCGCGAATCCGACATTGCACGGCGTCAAGTGCAGCTCTCCTTGCAGCTCAGCGAAAACCTCCTGCGCATCGAAGTCCCCCCAGATTGCGCTCCCGTCCTCATACGGTGCGTCGGCGTGTTTGCGCCCGATCACGAGGTCGCTGAAACCGAAGTTCTGCCGGTAGATCGCGTGCATCACAGCTTCGCTCGGACCGCCATAGAACATCTTGATGTCCAGACCGATCAGTTCGAAGACTTCGGCAAGCGCGTAGCCGACCGATTCCCACAACGCGTCGTCCTTGTCCCCGTCTCCGAGCAAGCGTCGATCGTGAAGCTCCCGGTAGCAGCGCATTCGCGTGGCGGCCGGGACGTCGTCCCCCTTGAGTTCCCCGACCAGCGGATTGAGCACGACCCCGGTGAAGTGTCCCGCGCGTGTGAGGCTCTCGGCGCCCGACACCAGCGCGTATTCATGCGCACGATGCAACGGGTTGCGGGTCTGGAACGCCAGCGCGCGCTCCCACTTCTTCGAACGAATGAACGCCCGGGTCATCAGCGGCGACAGCATGTACTCACCGTACTCGGGATTGAGCGGCTGCGGCAGCGCTCGAAGTGAACCGCCTAGCAATCGGGTACGCGTGTCATTTTCGACGGCGCGGCCGCCTGGGTGATCGTAGCGATCGGTTCGATACACCTTCTGGATGTAGAGGTCCTTGTCCCAATCGAACAGTTCGAGATCATCGACGATTGCGACGACTTCGCCGTCTTCCCGGCAAAGAACCACCGAATCGCCAGCCGTCAACGCCGAGGCTTCGTCTTCCGTGACGGGGATCGAGAGCGGGATCGTCCAGGCATACGATCGGCCGCCTACATCGATCGATCGGGTATCGAGCACTCGATCCCAGGTGGCTTTCCGCATCGGTCCTTCCAGCGGCGACAATCCCCCATCCGAAATCCGGTAAACGGTAGACAGGTCGGCATTGCTGACCTGCACCGACGGGAGCTCTTTGGCCTCCGCAAGAAAGGCTTTCCGCTGCCCCAATGGCACCATGCGGTCGACCGGTGCGGAAAGCCCACCGTGAACCGGCACCAGGTCTCCATTCCACTTCGTGTTGGGCTTTCGATCGTAGGTCTTGCTGTCGTTCGACTTGCTCATTCAATCGGTCTCCATACCGCTGACAATCATCTGGTTCGAAAGGGCAAACTTTGAAGGGGCATTCACCAGATGGCGTGCATGCCATCTCCGTCCGAGAACAGCACCACATCGCCAGCGCCGTCGAATTGGCGCAAGAACAAGCGTGAACGGTTTTCCAGCACCGACTCGTAAACGACGAACCGACCGTCGGGTGAAACGACGGGTCGGTATTCCTCTGCTCCCGAACCGACACCCAGCCGTGTTCGACCGACGCCATCGGTGCGGATTCTCCACAGTTTCGAGTCTTCTCGCATGCCGCGACCAAACACGATCCACTGCCCATCGGGTGAGAAAGACGGGGCGAGCCCGGGCGTGATGGGGCGCGCTGCCGCCCCCTGCGTCAACGATTGCACCCAAATCTGGGGTTCGCTGCTGAACACCCGAACGAACGCGACTTGCTGACCATCGGGTGAACACGCCGGGCTCCCGTCGGACGGGCCAGAGCTGATGATCTCGATGTGTCCGGAAGGCGACCTGACTGCGAGCCGCGAGGTCAGCCAGTTGCGCGCTCCCGAGCGTTCCACGCTGTGAACCGCCACCACGATCCGTCCTTCTGATGTGTAACAACCGTGCGGATGAAAATTCGGACCGTGGGTCAACTTTCCAACTTCGCCGGTTTCCCGATCGAACTCGTACAGCTGCAGGGCCCCCGGGTCGCCCTGCGCAAACAGTAATCGCTGGTGATCGGACGACCAGGCCTGAGGGATGGCTCCTGATTGAGCGCCGCGCACCATGACAAGTTCGTCAGTGCGCGGGTCGAGCAGTGCCATGCGCCCACGAAATTTGGGATCGGACTTCTGGCCGAACGCGCTATCGAGGTAATTCTTGAGCGTGTTGACGTTCACGACGCCACGGTTTTCGGACTGCGATCGCGGGTCATACGGTGCCTCTTCGCTTTCCGCGAGCGACTCGGCGCGCCGCCGCGCTTCTGCTTCTGTGTGATAGACAAACGCGATCGGGAACTCCGGCAGTTTCCGGGATTTCATCTCGTGCGCACACCCGGCGCTGATGATGACTGCCCCCGCAGCGATCGAACCGATCCAGCAAATCGCCCGACTCAACGCCCGATGGGTAGCGCCGGGGCGAACGAATCGGGGTTGTTCCACGCCATGCCTCATTCTGCGGTCGGTACGATCGTGTGGCCGAAAAATGCGCCGGCTCGCGCATCGCGACGGAAGAACGCCACAGAATCTACCTTGCGGTCGACCACTGAGACCACGACCTGGTCTGCGCCGGGAAACGGAAACAGCTCGCTCTCCGCAATCTCTCGATCCATAGCCGACAGATAGGCCCCCGCGTCGACATGCGAGTGGTACACCGCGGTGACTATTTCGCCTCGCTCCTCCGCCTCCTCTATGACGCGCATGTAATCCAAACCGTTCATGAGAAATGCCTGGCGTCCGTCTCTTGGGTACGCAACCCGGTCAGACTTGTGTTGCATGGTCATTTCGTTGCGACAGCGCACGAATCGCTTGAATCGATTCTGGTCGGTGCCAACAATCAGCCCACAGCACTCCTCCGGCAGGGTCGCGAGCGCATGGGAGTAGAGTTCGTTCAGGATGTGCCTTGGAACCTTGATCGACGACAGCGTCTCATCGACGTCGATTCGCCCGCAAGTTAGGTCCGTCTCGTTCATGTCGGCATTGAACCCTGGGGGGGAAAGATCACCCTGGTCCGCCGATCGGCGGTCGGCTGTACGGTCAGGGTGCGACGGCCGCAGTCTACGCAAGGCTGCGGCCTCCTGCGAGCGTTTCGGGGCCGCCGGACCCTCGATTCGGTGCGCCGGAACGCCGCCGCCACTGTTCAACGCTCACCTGGCCGAAAACAGCGTGAAATCATCTTCGGACAGGGACGGCCTGCCCTGCTGGTAGATCCAGCTACCAGGAGAAGCCGCGAATCTCGGTCTCATGCGCGCGATTTGTGTCCAGATGCAGTTGGTTCGGATAGAGATGGAACCCGTTGTAGGCAGTTTCGAAGACGTTCAGCGCGAGTCGGATTTCCGAGAGGGAAATGGTGATCACGAGCAGCACGATCGAGGCCAGTACGCCGAGCTGCCCGCCCCAAGAGTTGATGCACGCATTTGCGCCGTCCAGATAGATGATGAAAAAGGGAACGGTCACGCACGAGACGAGACGTCCAGAAATGAAATACGGGAGCTCTTTCGAGGGATAGAACCAATCTCCAAAATCAAAGTGCGTGGAAGGGAAGACCCGCTCCAGGACCGATGCGGCCACAACGGAAAAATTCAGCGCGAGCACGATTCGTCGATTCTCCTCGCCGTCGGTCTTTCTCCCCGCAAATCGAGACGGCAGAAAAGGCGAAGAACCCGCTGTGCTGAGGCGAGCGCGAAGAAGAGAGCCGAGAAGTCGTTTGTGATGGCGTAGAAGAGGTCTTGTGGAAAGAATGCAACGGACGTCGCCGCCCGTCAGATGAAGTACATCGGCTCGTCGGCGCGGGCGCCGGGCAGATTCGCTCGAGCGGCTTGCCGGCATAGAGCGTCCAGCGTCGTCGCTCCGAGCGCCTCTGAAAATCGCTCTGCGAGTCCGCTCCACAGGAAATTGGGCCTATTTGCGCTTGTGCCGGCCTCCGGGGGCGCCATCTCGAGCGATTCGGCGAGCGGCCCCTCGACTGCCTCGACGATCTCGCACAGCGTGATCTCCTCCGCGGGTCGTGCCAGCCGATAGCCGCCCCCGGGCCCTCGTTTGCTGTCGACAAGGCGCGCTCGGCGCAAGCGCACGAAGATCTGTTCGAGATAGCGGGGAGGAATCGACTGTCGATCGGCGATCGCGCGAATTTGGACCGATTCGCCCTGTCCATTGTACGCGAGATCGAAGCTCGCGCAGATGGCGTACTGAACCTGAAGCGAAAGTCGCATATCACTGCCAGCATCGCTGACCCGAACCCCACCCGGCAACTCGGTGCGTTTTCGTCAGCGCGAAAGCCCATCGCGTAGGTCCATCGCGTAGGTCCATCGCGAACTCTTTTCGAGCAGAACCCTGAGAACACTGCCCTTGGAACACTGCCCTTGGAACACAGGCCTTGGAACACAGCCCATCGCGCCGCGTATCGTGTCACGCTGCACCGGCTCGAAGGCAGCCATTTCGGCGTCGGGTCTTGCCCGTGCGGTCACGCTCGGGATATTCTGCTCGTACCCCTGTGCCAACACAAGCATCCAGACCCAGCCCACACCAGACCAGTACACAGCCAAGACCAATCCAAAACCAAGCGACTGCAAAATGCACTCTCCTCCAACGTTCGGGGTGCAAATTGCGCGGAAACAGTGGGCTCGTCGGCCAAAACCGACGCGTGGAAGTACGGGTCAGGAAGCATCAGGGGACCCGCGTGGCCGAAATCGGAGAATTCGTCCGAGCGATCCAGGCACACCGCGAGCTTCGCGGAGCCGTTGCGCACCACGAAGTCCTACGAGCGCGACCGGCCCAGATCGAACCGAAGCTATCGCCCGCCTTCGAACCGCTCGCGCACATGCTCGAGCGAAGCGGAATTCGCGGACTCTACAGCCACCAGGCCCGCGCACTCGAGCTGATCGAATCCGGCGAGAACGTCGTACTTTCTACGCCGACTGCGAGTGGCAAGACGCTCGTCTACAACCTGCCGGTACTGCGACGCGCACTGGCAGATCGGAAATCTCGCGCTCTCTACGTGTTCCCCCTCAAAGCACTGGAGTGGGACCAGCGGCGGCGACTCGAACGAGACATTGCACTGCTCGGCGACGAGGCTTCCGACATCGGGGTGGCGATCTATGACGGCGACACACCTCAGAGTCAGCGACGCAAGATTCGCGACAATCCGCCGCAGGTTCTGATCACGACGCCCGATATGCTCCACGCGGGGATTCTCCCGCACCACGCTGCGTGGAAGACCTTTTTCGAGGGGCTGGGGTTGGTTGCGCTCGACGAGCTGCATACCTACCGCGGAATCTTCGGCTCTCACGTGGCCCAGGTGCTGCGACGCCTGGATCGGGTCGCTCGCTTTCACGGCACGCGACCGCAATTCGTAGCGTCCTCTGCGACGATCGCAAACCCGGGCGAGCTCGCTACTTCACTCACGGGACGACGCTTCTCGGTGGTCGAAAACAGCGGCGCGCCACTCCAGCAGCGACAAGTACTGCTGTTTCGCCCGACGGGTTCAGCGTACACCCTGGCTGCCCAGTTGTTTCGACTGTCCATCGGGCTCGGTCTTCGAACGATTGCGTTCACCAAGGCGCGTGTGATCACCGAGCTGATTCACAGCTGGGTGATCGAGGCTGAGCCCGATCTCGAGCCCAAGATCAGTTCGTACCGCGCCGGATTCCTGCCCGAAGAGCGCCGCGAGATCGAAACCCGACTCTTCAGCGGCGAGCTGTTGGGCGTCATCTCGACTTCGGCTCTCGAGCTCGGGATCGACGTCGGTGGCCTCGACGTCTGCCTGCTCGTCGGATACCCCGGAAGCCAGGTATCAACCTGGCAGCGCGGCGGACGCGTCGGGCGCAGCCAAGAAGCCTGCATCGCTCTGATCGCCCAGCCCGATGCGCTCGATCAATACCTGGTGTCCCACCCGCGAGACTTTTTCGACCGCGCATTCGAACACGCGATCGCCGACCCCCACAATCCGGAGATCCTATCGGCACACCTGC
The DNA here is from genome assembly GCA_032128375.1 of Deltaproteobacteria bacterium. GTDB lineage: Bacteria > Myxococcota_A > UBA9160 > UBA9160 > SMWR01 > JAJDAM01. The sequence goes on from JAQBGU010000183.1 coordinate 47,495, forward strand.
CTTGTGCGGCTGCGGAAGTGCCATTGCGCGCCGACGAGCCGTGGATGATCGAACCCAAAATGCAGCAGGCCGTCGAGGGCCTCGAGCAAGCTGCGCGGCTATTGCGCAGCGAATCAGGCCATGAGTGGTTCGCAGCGCGCAGAAGACCTCACCTCGATGTTCGACTGCGCCAAGTAGGTTCGAGCTACGCCATCGCGCTCGCGGGCGACTCCAACCAGAAGACCCCCAGCGATCACAACGCGCGCGCAAAGCTGATCGGTACGATCGGGTCGGCGAATGTGTTCTCCGAGTGTCACGAAGGTGCGATCTACCTGCATCGAGGGCAGCAGTACGCAGTCACCGAACTCGATCGAGATGAACTCGTCGTATGGGTTCGGCGCGTCGACATGCCTCACTACACCCGCGCACTGTCGGAAAAGCAGACGGAAATCCTGTCTCGTGATCGAACCCGACCGGCGGGGAACTTCCAGGTCGTGCAGGGACGCGTCAAGGTGACCAAGACCATCACCGGCTACGAGCGGCGCCGAATTCGCGGTCAAGAGCTGCTGGGAACCGAGCCGCTCGACCTGCCCCCGACTTCGTTTGAAACCGTTGGAATCTGGCTGGAGTTTCCCGACGAAATCGAGCAGGCGCTCAAGGATGCGGGTCGCCATGTCATGGGAGGCATCCACGCCAGCGAGCATGCCGCACTGTCGCTGTTTCCGTTATTCGCACTGTGTGATCGGCTCGATGTCGCGGGAATCTCCTACGTCCGCCACCCGCAGACGAAACGTGCGGCGATTTTCTTCTACGACGCCGTGCCTGGCGGGGTCGGTCTCGCCGCTAGCCTGTTCGATCGCGTCGAAGTTCTACTCGACGCGACGTGCGACTTGATTGCGGATTGCTCGTGCGAAGAAGGTTGCCCCGCCTGTGTACATTCGCCAAGGTGCGGCAGCGGTAACCGCCCGATCGACAAAGCCTCGGCCGTGATCGCGCTGCGCTTGCTGCTGGCCCGAGACCCACTTCCGCAGCTTCGCGACGATCGCTCCGGTGCACCCGGCGACATCGAGGATCCCGCCCGCGCGGCTGTGGCCACTGATCGCTCCGCTCCGCACGTGATCTACCTTGACCTCGAGACCCAGCGCAGCGCCAAAGATGTCGGCGGCTGGCACAACGCGCACCTGATGCGCGTGGCGCTGGCGGTCACATTCGACTCGAAGACACTTGCGTTTCGCACCTTTCATGAAAACGAGGTACACGGCCTGGTGGAGAGCCTGAAACAGGCAGACCTGATCGTGGGCTTCAACATCGTGAGCTTCGACTACTCGGTGTTGCGCGGCTATACCGATTTCGACCTGAAGGGGCTCCCGACGTTCGACATGCTGACGGCAATCCACCAGCGTCTGGGCTATCGACTCGCGCTCGGTCACATTGCCGAACAAACACTGGGTGTGAGCAAGGGGGGCGACGGTCTCCAATCTCTGGCCTGGTGGAAGGAAGGCCGCTTGGAGGAAATCGAGCGCTACTGCACACAGGACGTCTTACTGCTGCGCGATCTGCTCGATCACGCCGAGCAGCACGGACACCTGTGCTTCCAAACCAAGCGAGGGGATCGGGTGCGATTGCCCGCGCCCTGGAAGATCGATGAATTGATCGAGCAGACGAAATCGCGCTCGATCCAGCTAGCCGATTCACCACAGATCAATACATCACAGACAAGTTCACCTCAGACAAGACCTACCCCCAACCGAAGTCGGCTGCGATGGGTCGAACCCGCTGCCGCAGGACGCTACTCGACATGATTTCAGCAAACGACCCGCAGCGAACCGTTCGGCTCGCTCACCGCATTGCACTCGGTGTGCTGGCGGGTTGTGCAGTGCTGATTGCGGCGCTCTCGTTGGCACTCTCCGAGGCATCTCCAGAATCACACAGGTCGAGAACTCCGGCCCCGGTCTTCCCGTACACAGCGGTAGCGCTCGGTGTCGGCGCTATCGCGTGCCGACAGCAGGCCGTCTCGAACGCACGCCGCGGACACGCCACACCGATGCTTTCGATCGCTTGCTTTGCCCTCGCCGCCGGAATCGGTGTAGTGGGGCTGGCGCTGTTCTGGCTCGAAAGTCTGGTCCGCCCAGCGCTGCTGTACACAGTCGGCGGCGCGATCCTCGCGCTGCGCTCCCCAGCATCGATCCAAGCGGGCTCCGGAAGCGACGACTCGGGAGCCCATTTGTGAACTGGAACCGCACGCGAAGCTGGTTTCCTGTCACCGACGAGATCATCTACCTCAACCACGCCGGGGTCGCCCCCATCTCGACCCGGGTCGCGGATGCGCTCAACCGCTACACCCGATCTCCCGGTCGTAAAATGCGTCGCAGTGAAGTGCACCGTAACGCGTCGCTTCCGCGAGACGTGGCGTCGGTAGTGGTCAGATGGCATGTTCTGATTTGACGTCTCGCGTGCTGCGCCGTAGTCTCCGGCGCCGCTGCCCGGGTGGCGGAATTGGTAGACGCGCTAGGTTCAGGGCCTAGTATTCGCAAGGATGTGCTGGTTCGACTCCAGTCCCGGGCACCACTTCCTCTCCTACAGGACGGGTCACCCGTTCTGAGCCCCTGTTCCGGCCATCGTCTTCTGGTGCTCGTTTGGTGGCTCTCGTTTCCTGGCCGCCTTTTCTGGGGGGGGCGGGTTGACCAACCCTGCTCCGCGCTTAGCCTTCGTCAATTGTTCGTCTAACGGAGGTGTTTTGGCCGATTCCGACAACCCATTCCAGACCGTGATTGCGGCAGGCCAAGCAGACCTCGAAATTCCGATGGAATTGCCGGTACTGCCAGTCCGGGACGTCGTCGTGTTCCCCGGGGTGACGGTGCCGTTGGCGATCGGTCGTGCTCGCTCGCTGGCCGCCCTCGAGATCGCGGGTGATGGCGGCTTCATGATTGTCGCCACCCAGCGGGACCCCGAAATGGAGGACCCGCAGGTTGCCGACCTGTACGATGTCGGTTGCATCGTGCGAGTGGTCCGGATCATCGATGCGCGGCGCGATGGCAAACAGGCGATCGTCGCCGGCGTCGCGCGGACCCGGCTCGGCCCCGCGATCGAGCAATCGCCCGCAATCACAATGCGGATCGATCCGCTGGCAGACGCTGACCCCGAAACGCCCGAATTCGCGGGTCTGTGGCGGCGAGTTGTCGAACTGGCCCAGCGCGTCATCGATCTGCACCCCGACTATCCAGACGAATGGAAGGCATTCGTGTCGGGCATTCCCAGTGGCGGGCTGACCGCAGATGTCGTCGCAGCAACGCTCCCGCTGCCGCCGGAAGTCAAGGCCGAGCTGCTTGCCGAGGCGGACGCGGGGCTGCGGCTGCGGCGCGTCGCGACCAGTTTGGAGCGCGAAGTCACCATTGCGGAAACCCAGCGCACGCTGAGTAGCAAATCCGACGCCGAAGACATGGAACCGGTTCGACGCGAACGGCTGTTGCGACGCCGAATGCGCGAGATCGAACACGAGCTCGGTGAGTCCGACCCCAATATCCGCGAAGCCGAAGAACTCCGCGAGCGGATCGAGGCGGCCGAGCTGCCAGATGCGGCGCTCGAGCAGGCCGAACGGGAGCTGAGCCGTCTCGCAGCGCTGCCTCAGCACGCCCCGGACCGTCACTTGATTCGCACCTACATCGAGTGGATGGCCGACCTGCCCTGGTCGAAGGAATCCGAGGACAAGCTCGATCTGATTCTCGCTCGCGATGTGCTCGATGCCGACCACCACAGCCTGGAAAAGGTGAAGGATCGCATTCTGGAGTTCCTGGCTGTCAGAAAGCTGGCGCCACAGGCCAAGAGTCCGATCCTGTGTTTCGTCGGACCACCGGGGGTCGGCAAGACGTCGCTCGGTCGCTCGATTGCGCGCGCGATGGGCCGCAGCTTCGCGCGGGCCTCACTCGGGGGTGTCCGCGACGAAGCCGAGGTGCGCGGCCACCGGCGCACCTACGTGGGTGCCATGCCCGGCCGAATCATCCAGAGCATTCGACGCGCAGGAACCCGGAACCCGGTCTTCCTACTCGACGAGATCGATAAGCTGGGTGGAGATTTTCGTGGCGATCCGTCATCTGCACTCCTCGAAGTACTCGACCCGGAGCAAAATCAATCGTTCAGCGATCACTACATCGAGGTGCCGTTCGATCTATCGAAAGTGCTGTTCATTGCCACCGCGAACACACTGTCGACGATCCCCCCGGCGCTGCTGGACCGGATGGAAGTGATCGAACTCCACGGATATACCGAACGGGACAAGCGCGTCATCGCGCATCAACACCTGATTCCGCGCCAAATCGAGGCACATGGCCTGCGGCCCGAGCAACTCAGCGTCAGCGATGAGGCGATCGAAAAAGTGGTCCGCGAATACACGCGCGAAGCCGGTGTGCGAAATCTCGATCGCCACATCGCGCACTTGATGCGCAAGGTGGCATCACACGTCGTAGGGGCCGCGAAGTATCCAGAACCGGGCTCTGCTGAACCAGGCTCGCTCGTTCAGAACGCTCCCAAACACGGCCCGCTCGCACAACGCAGTGTTGATCCCATCTCGATCGACGAGGCATTCGTCGCGAATGCACTCGGTGCACCGCCGCACCTGCCGGCCACTGCTGAGCGTACCGTCCTGCCGGGTGTCGCGGTCGGTCTCGCCCACACGGGACATGGAGGGGAAATTCTTTTCATCGAAGCTGCGGTGCTTCCCGGTGGTGACGGAATCCGACTGCGACTGACGGGCCAGCTCGGAGATGTGATGCGCGAGTCGGCCGAGGCCGCGCTTTCGTGGGTTCGGTCGAATGCCGAGGCACTCGAGCTTCCCAAGCACGCCCTCGATCCTTGCGAAATTCATCTGCATGTCCCTGCGGGCGCGGTGCCGAAGGACGGGCCTTCAGCGGGTGTCACGATCGTCACCGCACTGGTGTCGGCGCTGTGCGGGCGCAAGGCGCGCGGCGACGTCGCGATGACGGGCGAAATTTCGTTGCGGGGTCGCGTACTGCCGGTAGGCGGAATCAAAGACAAGGTGCTCGCCGCAGCGCGCGCAGGCATCGAAACCGTCATTCTACCCAAGCGCAACGCAAAGGACCTCGTCGACATCCCCGACGAAGTTCTGAACCAGTTGAATCTTCGGCTGGTCGATGAAATCAGTGGCGTTCTCGCCTACGCACTGGAGCCAGAGTCGGCGCCGAGCGAGACCTGAGAAGGCTGGCCGCGGCGCTTCTTCGCTACCCGAAAATGGCTGGTTCCCGAGCAGTCAGCGGATGGGTTGGATCACTCGGACTCGAAGTCGTCTGCGTCCACGGCCGCTCGCAGTTCGTCGAGGAAGTTCGGCAGCGCGGAGGTCACTCGGTTCCAGTTGGGAATCTGTGGCTGGCCCATCGGGTCGCGCACGAAACTCAATCCCGCAGCGTTGAGTGCGCGAGAAAACGTCTCGACGGAAACCTCTTCTTCGTGGCGATCGAACCTCAACCCATTCAACGCGGCATCGTCGCTGTACGAAGCGATTGCGTCCTGGGCCATGCGGGTATAGGCCGCGGTCAGGGTATTGAGAAAGCCGGCGTCGAACTCTACACCGTATGAGGCGAGATTGCGGATCAACGACGAGGCGATATCAAACACCATCCGGTGAAGGCCGGTCGTCACATCGTCTTCCGACAACTGGCGGTGCTTGTGGTCGTAGTTCTCGACGATCTCGACCTGACACACGCGCTTGAGCGAGCAGTTTCGGAACACCTCCGTAAGCATCCCGACCTCGAGCCCCCAGTCACTCGGAATCCGATTGATACGCGCGAGATCGGTCGTCATCGAACACTCGCCCGCCAGCGGGTAGCGAAATGAATCCAGGTACTCGAGTAACGGATGCGAACCGAGCACGGCCTTGAGCGCCTTCAGTAATGGCCCCACGAACAGCCGCGTCACGCGACCGTTGAGCCTGTCGGTCACCCGGGCGTAATAGCCCTTAGCGAACTCATAGTGAAGATTCGGATTGGCGGTTGGATAACACAGCCGAGCCAGTAGTTCGCGGTCGTAATCCAGGATGTCGCAATCGTGAACCGCGATCACCCGCGACACATTGGACGCCAACACGTAGCCGTAAGCGAGCCAAGTCGCTCGGCCTTTGCCGTTGCTGCCCGGGTCCAGACCTTCGTCGCGCAACACGTCGAGCAGCGCTTCGACACGAGATCCGCTGTTCCACAGCAGCACGGGCGGATCACCATTGGTCGTTTCCACGCCCTCGAACAGATGCCTCATCTCTTCGTAATCGGACCGCTCCTGGGTTCCGGACACGCTGACGACGATCTCTCGCAAGTACCGAACGCCGCGCAGTGCGTCGACAATGCCCTTCAACGCCGGACCGCGAATTTCCGAAAACAGACAGGGCAGCACCAGCGCGATCGGCCGCTGCCGGCCGTAGCGGAACAACTCCGCTTCGAGCTGCTCGATCCGCTTGTCACCGAGTCGGTGAAGTGTCGTGATTACGCCACTCTGATAGAAGTCCGCCATCGCGCGCACGACAGTCGCACCCGCGAGGAGGCACTGTCAAGCCGAATCAAACCATGTTGCTCAGTGCCAGAATGCGAAACGAAGCGGGTGTTTGGGGGCCTCGACGGGTTCAGCCGACTTCGATGCCCGCGACGTCTTCGAGCAATGCGACAGCCATGGGGTCGATTTCAACGAATGCGAGACCGACATCCGTGGTAATCGGGTCGATTTCGGTCGCCCAGGTGACGCGCCCCACAGCCACGACTGTGTGATCGCCCAGGTTGAACGTCACGCGCAGCAGGTCGTCGAGGTCGATCTCACATCCGATGGCTTCGAAGCGAATCCCGCCGGGAGACAAGTCTCGGCCGACGCCGAGAAGATCGCGCTCTTCGACCGGTGCAAACGAAATGACATGATCCGTCTGGATCCGCTGAAACTTGCGGCGCTCGTCAATTTGCGACTTTCCCATGCGCAGCCCCCAAGCCAGCAAGTGTCAACGTTTCCTTCCATCGGTTGGTGGGCCTGGGCACTTGAGCTGGGCGGGCGATGAAGATTCGCTGGCTAGCGGGGAAACAGATCGAGTTGCCGATCCAATTCTGAATGGAACCCCAGACGCCCGAGCGTGATCCCGACACCCCGAGACGGCCGCGAGCCCGCTTGCGTGCGCGCCAGCAGGCGAATTGCGACCGCGTGGATTTCGGCAGAGCTTCGGACCGGGGTGCTCAGCGTCTGGCTGCGGGAGGTTGTCGCTCTGTCCGCGAATCGGACTTTCACCGCGACCCGAGCCGCCGACAGGCCCTCTGCGCGCAGCTCTCCCTCCAGTCGAACCGACAAATCCAACAGATGCGCGATCAGCACATCGAAATCCAGCGATTCTCCCACACTCGCCTCGCGGCTGAGACTCTGTGCGTGGCGGATCACCCGAACCGGCCGGTCGTCGATTCCAGACGCGAACGCGTAGATACGCAAGCCGTGCGGGCCCAAGGATTCCTGCAGTCGTTCGCGGCCAACGGCTCGAAGCTCTCCGATTCGGCGCGCACCGAGTTCGGCAAGCGCCGCGGCCGTCTTATCGCCAACCCCTTCGAGGCGCGTCACTGGAAGAGCGCTCAAAAATTCGATCTCCGCTTCCGGGGCCAGCTGCATCACCCCATCGACACCGACTTCTTCGGCCGCCAATCGAGCCAACAACTTGCCCGACGCGATACCGACCCTGAGCGGCAATCGCAATTCTTCTGCGACCGCCGATCGAAGCTTCGCCGCGACCTCGGCTGGCGCCCGCCCTGCCAGCCCCGGCTCAAAATAGGCCCCGCCGAGACCGAAGGTTTCGAGTCCCTCGAGCCCGCGCCGCATACACGAAAACAACCGTCGCGACACCTCGCGGTAGCGGCGCATGTCGGTACGCGTCGCCCGGGCTTCTGGACACAGCCTCAGCGCGTCGACCACCTGCATGTCCAGCTGCACGCCGGCGGCCAACGCTTCGGGGCTCGCTCCTGCCACCAGGCCCCGCTTGCGAGGATCTCCGCCGACGATGACCGGCCGGCTCGCCACGGCTACGTCATCGCTGCGTTCGACACTCGCGTAGAAGCTCGCAACCTCCGCGAACAGCACGGTACGGCTCACGGGGCGGGCTGCAATGTCAGCCGGCGCGGGCCGAGTTCCCGGACCAAGACTTTGTCGCTGGTCATTAGCCCAGCGTGTCCACGCAACCAGTCCGACAGGTTGTCGCGATAGTGGGGATGCTGGGGATGCTCTGACTGGCCGGGCGCGATCGCCACCAGCGACTTGTCCAGCGAGCCGACGTCGACCACGATTCGAAACGTCGAGGCGACGCGCACGTCGAACGTGTCGGAATTTTGAAACTCTCCGGTGTTCACGCTGTCAGAACTCCCCCCGTAAGGAAGCTCGAACATCGCTTCCATTCGCTCGCCACGGCGGTCCGGCCCAAACGCGCGAAAGCTCAATCGGTGCAAGCGACCCCACCCCCATTTGTCGTGGTTGGCGCCGAGCCGGTAGGAGAGCTGAAGCCAGGTATCGCGGAGGCTCTGTCGCACCGCTTCGTGAATCTGCCTCGGAGCCACTTCCTCCAATGCCTGAAGCTCGCCCGCACTCGCCAGCCGCAGCAACTCGACCAGCACCGCATGGGTGTCTACCTGGCGAAGCGCGCGGTAGCGCCGCGTCAACTCATCGCCGATGCTGAGCCGCAGCAAACTGGCGGTCAGGTTTTCGACGAAGACGTGGTATGCGCTCGAACCGACACTCCCCGGAGTCGAACGTCCGTCCCAATCGCGCAGCAGCGAAACCACGTCTCGCGCCTGAATCGACCATTCCTGCTCTGGACCGGCCAACGCCAGTGCGGAAGCGACCAGTTTCGGCGCACGCTGAGAAACCACATCTGCCTGCAGCGCCGCCATGCGACGCAGGTCGACCCCACCGCGCTTGGATTCGGCGCGCAGTAGCGCCTCGATGCGTTGGGTCCTGGCACCCGATCGCCACAACCAATCGATCTTGGCTCGTCCGCGCCACCGGACAGGGGGTTATCGGCGGCGATCACCCAGTTGTGCCCTGATGAGTCCGGTAGCTGCTCGAAGGGCACCCTGCCCCCCCAGTCGTACCAACGCGCGCGACCCGGCAGCGGCACGAGATCGGTCGGCAGTGGACGTACCGGCAGCCAACCCGCGACCTGCAGTCCCCGGCTACCGCTGCCGTCGGCGTAAACCACTGCCAGCGGCGGCTCGTGATGCTCGGAAAGAGCGACGAGCAGCGCCTCTGCACTCTCGGCCCTGGCCACGCCGGTCATCGACACGACCGGGGATTTTACGTCCGGCAGAGCTCCGACCCAGGCCAACGCTAGCGGTTCATTTTCGTCCGCCAGCAGCGTGTGAATCAGTGGCCCATGGCGGGTGGTGCGCACCTCTAATGGCTCGGTGGTTCCACGCTGAATGGCCAGGCTCTCGCTTCGCACGACAACGGCGCGCCAGCGACTTCCGTCGTGGTATTGGCCAGGGTCCGCCTCTCCGAGCTTTTCTTCGAAGAGGTCGATCGTCGCCGCGTTCGCATGCGTCGACGCCCATGCGACGTGGCGGTTGTAGCCGGTCCAAAACACCGGAATGCCCGGAATCGCTGCACCGGTCGCTTCGAAATCACCGCCTCTAATCTGCGACACGTGTAGCAGCGAAGGCGCCGTAGGCTCCAAATGGGAGTCCGCAGCCAATATCGGATGGCCACTCTCGGTGCTGTGGCCGTCGAGCACCCAGGCGCTGCTACCGACGCCGCGTCCATCGAGTCCCATTCCACGAGCCAGTTGCGTGAGCCCCGAGGCCTGTCTCGAGCGTTGAACGGAAGTCTGGGCGCCGTTCTGCTGCCAGACACGGGTCCCACGACCCACGCGATTGTTCAGACCGTGAGGCACGGCGAGGTCGAGACCCGCCGTGACCTCGCCCGCGGAGCGATCCGCCCCCGCGCCGCTCCCGTTGGGAAAGAACACTTTGGCCGCTCGACTTCCCAGACGTCCGTTGATATCGCGAAGCACCAGGCTCGCCGCGACGCTGTTGGCGAGGTTCCAGCTGTAGAGCTTGGCGAGCGCCAGTGAATCGGCCGGCTGCCACGGCTCGAGCGGATCCAGAGCCCTCATCGCAACCGGCGGTTCCGCCTGGCCGGCCCGAACCCGATCGATGTGTGCATTTACACCCGCCGCGTAGGCGACCAACAGATCGCGCGACGCCGGGTCCATGCGCTCGAATTGGGCGTCGGCGAGCCTGCCGAATGCGATCGTACGGGCCCAGCGATCGGCCTCCAGCGCGTCGCGTCCAACGATCTCGGCACTCCGACCGCGGGCGCTCATCCGGAGCGTCAACATCTGCGCAAGCCGATCCTGGGCGTGGACGAACCCCCAACCAAAGAACGCATCCGCTGCGGAGTGCGCCTCGACGTGGGGAAACCCGCGCGCATCGCGGCTGATCTGAAGCTCGCCGGCCAGGCCTCGCACAGCGACGCGGCCCTCCTCGATCGGAAATGCCGCCCGTTGTGCCGTGTGTTCGCGAAAGGAATGAAACGCCGTCCAGGCGACACCCAGCGACATTGCGAGCCAAAAAATCGGCCAGCCCCCTACCCGAGCCCAGCGGGTCCGCCTCCCCGAGCGACTCACACGCGATTCCGTTCGAACACCACCATCGCGATCGCGTGACTGCGGGTGCGGCTTACGGCGACGTGGTGCCGCGATACGCCGAGTTCGTCCGCGATTTCGCCGGCGCGGCCGTGGAACTGAAGCGCAAGCCGCGTCCGGTTCGCACCGGCCATCTGTTCGATTGTCTCAATATCCACCCAACGCACGCCATTCGCCCAGCCGGTTCCAAGCGCCTTCATCACCGCCTCCTTAACGGCGAATCGAAGCGCAAAGTGAGGACTGGGACGGCGGAAACTTCGACAGGTAGCGATCTCATCCTCCGCGAACACGCGGCGCTCGAAGCGGTCACCCGTGCGCATCAAGGCGCGTTCAATGCGGGCGATCTCGATGACGTCGACTCCACTCCCGACGATCATTTGCCCCCCAGGCAGATCCCACGCGCCACGGCATTGACGCGCATCGCCAGCCCGCCCACCCGCACACCGCCCATGCGCCGAGCCCCCACTTGCGCGAATCCCGTTCCGGAATCGCACTCACAGCCGGGACGCCGCTGCGTAGCTTAGCGGCAATGGGCGAGGAGTCTGCGCCATGGCGCGATGCGACTTCATCGGCACTGACACCGAAAACTTCAGAAATCGCGGTGTTGGCGACGCGGGAGTTGCACGGTTACTCTGCCGGCCCGCGAGCTCGAGGCTCGAGGAGGAAGGACGAATGAAGGAATGGAATATCGATTCAGAGATAGTTCGATCAGTATGCCGCGTGATAATGACCGGGATCGCGGCTTGGGCGCTGATCTCCTTCGAGATGACCGGAGATGGAAAATTCAGCATCAAGCGCAACCACGCGGCTGCTGAACCGGCAACATCGTCCTGCCAAGAAGCAGAATTTTCGGGAGACCACGGCGCGGTGAGTAGCGGAGGCGGTTAGGCGTACCAGCACGGGGCCCATCAATCAGGAGAGAGCATGGCGATTCGAGTCGGCATCAACGGTTTTGGTCGCATCGGGCGGCTGTTTTTCAGGGCTTCCCGCGGCAAGAACATCGAAGTCGTCGGGATCAACGATCTGACCGACGCAAAAACCCTGGCGCATCTGTTGAAGCACGACTCGATCCACGGTCGCTTTGCCGGAACCGTAGAAGCCGGTGAAAATGAGATCATCGTTGATGGCGTATCGATTCCGATCTGCTCCGAGCGGGACCCGGCCAACTTGCCGTGGAGCAAGCTCGGCGCGACCATTGTCATCGAATCCACGGGCCTCTTCGTCCACCGTGAGGGCGCCTCGAAGCACCTCGCCGCCGGCGCCGAGCGGGTCATCATCAGTGCGCCCGCGAAAGACCCCGATGTCACGATCGTACTCGGCGTCAACACTGACGCCTACGATCCAGCCAAACACAAGATCGTCTCGAACGCATCGTGCACAACCAATTGTCTGGGCCCCATCGCGAAGGTTCTGCACGACGAATACGGGATCGAGGGCGGCTGGATGACGACAATCCATGCTTACACCAACGATCAGGTCACACAGGACTCTCCGCACAGCGATTTGCGCCGAGCGCGTGCCGCGGCGGTGTCGATGATTCCCACCAGCACCGGTGCTGCGAAAGCCATCGGGTTGGTCATGCCCGAACTCGCGGGACGGCTGGATGGCTACGCGATGCGCGTTCCGACCTCGGACGTCTCGATCGTCGATCTCAGCGTCAAGCTGCGCAAATCGACCGACGCGGCATCGATCAATGCGGCGATGAAGGCCGCCGCAGATGGGCCGTTGAAGGGAATCCTCGAGTATTGCGACGAGCCGCTGGTATCGATCGACTTTCTCGGCAACCCGCACTCGTCCATCCTGGATGCGGACAACACACGCGTGATGGACGGAAACTTCGCAAAGGTGCTCTCTTGGTACGACAATGAGATGGGCTACTCGTCGCGCGTGGTCGACCTGGCGCTCTTGATGGGCAGCTAGTGTTGGCGCGACTCCCCACGCTCGCTGCCCAGCGAGCTTCCGGGACAGGACACTAGCGCCACATGGCCATTCGAGAGCTCAACCGCCTTCTCACGGAGGGCGTGCGCGGTGATCGCGTATTCGTTCGGGCCGACCTCAACGTTCCGCTCGACGCTGGCGAGGTCGCGGACGACACGCGGCTGATCGCGTCGCTGCCAACATTGCATCGTCTACTCGAGGCGGGAGCCCGCGTGGTCGTCGCGTCGCATCTGGGGCGCCCGAAGGGCCGACGCGTACCCGAACTGTCACTTCGGCCAGTCGCTTCGCGGCTAGCCCGGTTACTCGGTACCGGCGTGTCCTTTTGCGAAGACTGCGTTGGCGATCTGGCGCGCGCCGCAATCGACGAACTCGGCGAAGGACAACTCCTGGTGTTGGAGAACCTGCGCTTTCACGAAGCGGAGGAGCAAAACGACCCGGACTTCGCCAAGGCGTTGGCACAACTGGTCGATGTCTACGTCAATGATGCATTCGGTACTGCCCACCGCGCGCACGCGTCGACGGTCGGGATGGTTGCTTGGGTTCCGCGCGTCGCCGCGGGAGAGTTATTGGCTAGCGAACTCGAACATCTGCGCGTCGTGTTGGAGCCCGTCCGCCCGCTGATGGTCATTCTGGGCGGCGCCAAGGTCTCCGACAAGCTGGCCGTATTGGAGGCTCTTGCGCCGCACGCCGACATCCTCGCGATCGGCGGTGCGATGGCATACACATTCATGGCCGCACACGGAACAGCCATCGGCAACTCACGGGTCGAACCCGACCGCTTCGACGACGCGCTGGCTGTCGAGCGCGCAGTACACGATGCAGGCCGCCAGTTGTTGCTGCCGACTGACCACATCGTGGCCCAGCGCCTGGAGGCCGGTGCGCCGTGGCGGGTGAGCAGACAGATCCCCGAAGGACACCTCGGAGTGGACATCGGCCCGGAAACTGCGCGGCGATACGCCGAAATGGCCGGGCGCGCCAACACGATCTTCTGGAACGGCCCGATGGGCGTATTTGAAATCGACGCATTTGCGCAAGGAACCAGGACGCTGGCGACGGCAGTGGCAGCGGCGGATGCCGTCAGCGTGGTTGGAGGCGGCGACTCGCTCGCGGCCATCAACCGGCTGAAGCTTGGAAGCCAGATCAGTCATATGTCGACCGGCGGAGGCGCTTCGCTCGAGTACGTTCAAGGCCTCGCCCTGCCCGGTGTCAGCGTACTAGAACAAGTCCCCTCGGAGCGATAACCATGCGTAGACCGATTCTCGCCGCCAACTGGAAGATGCAAACGACGACCGCCCAAGCGATCGCCTTTGCAGAAACCTTCATCCCGCTCGTCGCCGATTCGGATGTGGATATCGTGATCGCCCCGCCGTTCACCGCGCTCGACCGATTGGGCAGCAGACTTGCAGGCACCGCGATCTCGCTGGCCGCACAGAACGTCAACCCCTGCGACAGGGGGGCGTTCACCGGAGAAATCGCGCCCGGCATGTTGGTCGATTTGGGCTGCGCGTATGCAATCGTCGGCCACAGTGAACGCCGCGCGCTGTACGCTGAAACCGATGCGCTGGTGAGCCAGAAAGCGGCGGCATTGTTGGCCAGCGACATCCGTCCGATCGTCTGCGTCGGCGAAACACTGGCGCAGCGCGATGCCGGAACGGCCCTGAACGTGGTCGCAGAGCAATTGGCTGGCAGCCTCAACGATGTCCCCAAAGAGCGCGCCGCTGACATCGTCATCGCCTACGAGCCGGTCTGGGCTATCGGCACTGGCCGAACCGCCACGCCGCAGATCGCTCAGGAAGTTCACGCGTCGATCCGTTCCGTGTTGGGGCGGCTGTTTGGAGCGGTCGCAGCAGACATCCGAATCCAATACGGGGGGTCCGTGAAGCCCGAAACCGTGTACGATCTCATGAATCAGTCGGACATCGATGGAGCGTTGGTCGGGGGTGCGAGTCTCGACCCCGTGGCGTTTTCGCGCATCGTCCGCTTCGAGCGAGAAGGTTCCCAGTGACTATTGCATTGACAGTTCTCCACATCCTCGCGTGCATCGTGCTGATTACCGTCGTACTGTTACAGCGCGGCAAGGGCGCCGAGATGGGCGCAGTATTCGGCGGCGGCGCGAGTTCCACTGTGTTCGGCAGCCGCGGAGCTGGCAACTTCCTGACCAAGCTGACAACCGGCTGCGCAGTGGTCTTCATGCTGACGAGCCTCTCGCTGTCCTACATCGGCACCCAGAACGCGGGCGACCAACTGTTTGTAGACGGCGTGATCGAGGCGCAGCCGGACGAGAGCGAGGATTCTCCGTTCGAGCAACTGGGAACAGTCGAGCCCGAACAAGCGAGCGATCTGACCGATAGCCCGAATGATTCTCTCACCGATGCCGCGGCCGAGGCCGCCCCGTCCGGTGAAGCCGGCGGCCTTGATCCGACTGCAGATCGGGGCAACGGGGCAGAGTAAACAGCAACGGATTGTCACGGGTCCAGCGTTCGGTATTCTGGGCCCGCTGCTAGCGTGCGGCAGTGGCGGAATCTGGTAGACGCACCAGCTTGAGGGGCTGGCGGGGGCAACCTCGTGGAGGTTCGAATCCTCTCTGCCGCACCATTTTCCGGGCCCGCGTCGTCCACTGGACACAAGGCTCGTGACGTCCAGTGGACGAAACCCGTGGACCTCGATTGGAGCGTAGGTTCCGCCCAATGCGTTCGCCCAGATGCCGTCGCCAACCGCTCTGAGAAAAAGACTCTCAGGGTTCGGATGGTTGGCCGCATGATCGGGTGGATTCAGAGAATCCGTCGTTGTGTCCGCGAAGCGATGGTCGGCGCGAGATTCGGCCCTTTCGAGTCGCTGCGTTAGCCTGGTCGGGTTGCTGGGCTCGGCGCTCGCAGACGATGGAGTTGTAGGTTGAAATCGATCAGAGGGCTTGGCCCGTTGCTGGCGCTGCTGTTCAGCTCTCCGGCTGTCGCTCAGTCGGTCCCGAATGTGCTGGGGCTCTACCAGGGTTTCAGCGCAATCACCCTGTGGGGCTGCACCAACCCCTCTGACAGCAAGACCACGTCCGGCACGGGGTGGATCAACATTGCGCAACAAACCGGAAGCTCTTTTGCGGGTGACGCCGAATTCAGCACGCTGGTGGAAGGCACTTCAGTCAGCGAACTGATGAGTGTATCGGGGACCGTGACCGTGGGCGGATCGCTGAGCGGCACCGCTTCCAGCCAGGGGAGCGTCGGCGGAGCCCCCTCGGGCAGCAGACAGGCCGACTTTTCGGGAACCTTCACGCAGGCTGGCATCGAGATCCAGTTTCCCGGAGGCCCAGTCGGAATCGACAGCTGCACGCACAGCGGTGCGCGCATCTCTGTTACCCGTTGTGGAAACGGAGTCGTCGATGGAAGCGAACAGTGCGACGACGCCAACCGGTTCAGCGAGGACGGCTGTTCGTCCGAGTGCATCACAGAATTTTGCGGAGACAGCATCGTACAGCAAGGACTCGGCGAGGTGTGTGACGATGGCAACCAGCACCCCGGCGATGATTGCGAGCCCGGTTGCATGATGATCCCCGAACCCGACACGACGCTGTTTCGGCTCGCGGGCGTTTTGGTACTCGGGTTGATGCAGCGACGCCGAATCGCGACTGGGCGCATTCGTGTGTCGTCTCGAGGAGCGTGAGGGTGGTCTGACTCGCGCGTCGGCGGGTTACACGATCGTCCATCCGCTCCTCAGTCGCGGCAATCACCTCGGTGACGCCCGCATTGTTGACCAGACCGTCGAGTCTTCCGAACTGTCCAGGGTCTGATCGACGAGCGCATGGACAGCCTCGCGATCGGACACGTCACAGGCGACCGGCAGGACTTCGACGCCCTTCGCGCGCAATTCGACGGCGAGCTTCTCCAGCCGGTCCGTCCGCCGTGCAGCGATCACGACATTGGCCCCGGCCACCGCAAGCCCCGTCGCCAGAACAGCGCCGAGTCCTGACGATGCGCCAGTGACGATCACGACGCGACCGTCCAATCGGAACAGCGAATCGAGGCTCACGCCTGTGGGGTCGCCGCCGCGCTTCGCTCGGCCTCGAGCCGACGCTCGATCCAGCGACGATAGGTCTCGATCGGCTGGGCGCCGACGATCGCTATATCGCTGTCCGCCAACCGGACGGCGGGTACGCCGGTAACGCCCATTCCGATCGATTCGTTGTGCTCGTCGATGATCTGTTTGACGAATACCGGGTCTTCGCGCGTCGCGAAGGCCTCATCGGGTAGACCCACCTCGCGCCACAGCTTCAGCAACGTGTCAGAGTCTGACACGTCGAGGCTCTCGCAGAAGTACGCCCGCAACAAGCGCTCGTGGACCCGATCGAACGCGTCCTCACCAAGCCTCGCGGCGGCCTTGGCGACCTGGTGGGGCGGGATGCTGTGCGAGGGCGGCCCCGCATCCCCCTGCCAGACGCGGAACTCCGGAGTGTCGGCCTCGCTGCCCACCCGTAGCCAGCTGTTGGTATACGCCCGGAATTTTTCGAGGTCCCGGCCGTGTGATGGGCGCGGGCGCAGCAGGTAGCTGCGCCATTCGACGCGCAGATCCGCACCGAATTCCTGTTCGAGCTGACGCAGCCGGACCGCCACGTTGTAGCACCAGGGTCACAAGTAATCGGAATATACGATCAGGGCAAGAGGCCGCATGCCCGAGAGGCTACCACAACACGAGTGCGCGATATTTCAGCTCGCGCGCGCAGGCATGCCGCACCGATCGGCTGTCGGCAACGTCAACTGGCGAAATGCCGCCAGAGATTGACACCGGGCCGCCGTCCGACCATCCTCCGAGGCCCGATTGCGCACTCACCGCGCCGCTTGCCGTCAGGCGCGCATTTGATTGCGCTTGATTACCGGAGAACTCAGTACACCGCGCTAGCGACGCCGTACTCAACCCCAAGACGACCGAAGAAAGGAACCAAAATGTCTGAACTCGCTACGATCGCGCGCGCCATGGTCGCGCCCGGCAAGGGGATTCTCGCGGCCGACGAGAGCTCGCCGACCATCCAGAAGCGCTTCGACTCGATCGGCGTCGAATCGACCGAAGAAAGTCGCCGCAGTTATCGGGAGATGTTGTTCACGACCGCCGGCGCCGAGCAGTACGTCAGCGGCGTCATTTTGTTCGACGAAACACTGCGCCAGCGCGCGGCAGACGGCACCCCATTTTCGAAGCTGCTCACCGACAAGGGAATCCTACCTGGCATCAAGGTCGACAAGGGCGCAAAGCCCCTGCCCTTCGCAAAGGGCGAGACGGTGACCGAAGGTCTCGACGGATTGCGCGAGCGCGTGGCTGAATACCGTGGGCTCGGCGCCCGCTTTGCCAAGTGGCGCGCAACGATCAACATCGCCGATGACATCCCGAGCGACTACTGCATCGATGCCAACGCGCATGCGCTCGCGCGTTACGCGGCGCTGTGCGTCGAGGGCGACCTGGTGCCGATCGTCGAACCCGAAGTCCTGATGGACGGATCTCACACGCTCGAACGCTGTCACGAAGTAACAGAGCGGACGCTGCGCAGCCTGTTCAATGCGCTGTATGAGCAGCGTGTGGCACTGACTGAGGTCGTGCTGAAGCCGAACATGGTGCTGTCAGGTACCCGCTGTGCGACACAAGCCAACATCACCGAGGTAGCCGAGGCTACACTCGAGTGTTTCCGAAACGCCGTACCCGCCGAGGTTCCCGGTATCGTATTTCTATCCGGTGGGCAGAGCGACGAGAACGCTACCGCCCACTTGAACAAGATGAACGAGCTTGGGGGCGGCCCATGGGAATTGAGCTTCTCCTACGGTCGAGCCCTGCAAGCGGCACCGCTCAAGGCATGGAGCGGCAAAGACGCCAACATCGCGGCCGCACAGAGAGCCTATTTGCACCGCGCCAGATGCAACAGCGCAGCGCGAACCGGCAGCTACAGCGCAGCGATGGAGAACACCGCCTAAGGCGAATTCATCGAATCGTTCACCGTCGTCGCTTGCACGCTGGAGCTGGCGCTCTACCGCGCAGACTCCTGGCGCGAATGGCTTGCGAATTTCTCATCGGCGAGCGCACACCAGCAGAGCTGACGCCTTTCGCCGCGCACTCGCGGCGGCTGGTAGCGCTGCTACGGCGTCAGCGCGTGGTACCTGCGGCCGTAGAACATCAGCGGACCTCGGATGGCAGGATCATCCAGATCACCTAGCCGCAGGTCGACGACCTCACCGACGTAGATGACGTGGTCTCCGGCTTCGTGGGCGTCGCGAACCCGACAGTCGAACATGGCAAGCGTCCCGGCCAATAGCGGCGCGCCGGTCGTGCCACTCGTGTGTTCGAGATCGTCAAAGCGCCTGTGTTCATCCTCCTTGGATGCGAACAGGTTCGAGAGTTCCTCTTGGCCGCGCCGCAGGATATGTACGGCGAACGCCTGGCTTTCGGCAATCAGCGTGTGCGTGTTCGATGTCTTGTCCGCGCACACGAGCACCAGAGGAGGTTCGAGTGAGACTTCGCTGAACGCGGAAACCGTCATCCCCAGGATGCGATTTCCCGCACGCGCCGTCACGACCGTCACGCCGGTAGCCCAGCGCGAAAACGCGTCTTTGAGATCTTCTTTCGAGATTTTCGAGATCGACTGGTTGACCGACACCGTACCCTCGAACGCGATCCCGATCAGTCTTCGATCTTGTAACGTTCTTCGAACTCGGCTTCGCTGAAGATCACGTCGATCTTGCGCGCGAACATCTTCGAATCGTCCTTTTCGTCCGGGCGCCAGTAGACGTTCACGGTCTTGCCTGCGGGAATCTCGTGGAGTTCGCCGCGCTTGCCGTTGACAGAAACCGTCGTCTTGGTGAGCACGGATCCACTGATTGTCACGTTGAAGGTGGCCTCCTCGCCGCGCTTCAGACGCTTTGCATCTTTGCTGCTACCCGGCTTCTTGACTTTCACGGTCACAGTCGAGCCATCCGCGTCGAAACTGACCCAGATCGCCTCAGTCTGCGTGCTCTTGCCTGCGTGGGCCGTCCCCGGTAACAGCGAGCCCGCCAGCGCTGCTGCGGCCAGTATCCCAACAGCCGCGACCCAGTGTCTTGCCGAAGTGCTGCTTGCGAACTTGGATATTGGGTTGTGAGAGAATTGCATGGTGAACCTTCCTCCTACTGCAAGTGTTACGTGGAAAACCAGTCTACACAGTCTTCGACGCAAGCTCGACGTCTTGATTCAATCGGACGTCTCGCTGCAAAAATTCGACCACGTACGGGCCCAACACGTCCAGCGGACGAATTCCGGGTGCGAGTTCGACCATGAGCGCGTAAAGCAGCGAGATCGCACGCGACCACATCACCAGGCCATCGGGCAGACTGAAGCCGTGGAGCTTCTTCATGTGCACACGCATGCGCTTGAAGTAGTCACCAAAATCCAGGTTCATCATTTCTGCGGGCGTCAGGTTGTAGTACTCCGGGTCGAAGCTCAGCTCGGCGATCTCGATCACCGCCGGAACATCCACCCGCTGGATGATTCCCGCATCGAGAAGCGAGCTTGCATAGAGGTTCGAATCGCGTGTGGCCGCCGCCATCACATTGCGGGAAATCGCGTCGAGAATCCGGCCCTCGATCCGTTGGTTCATACCAAAATCGATGATCCCAATCCGCCCTTCGTCGTCGACCACCAGGTTTCCCGGGTGCGGATCACAGTGAAAAAACCCGTCTTTGAACATCATGTGCAAGAACGCGCGGGAAGCCCACAGCACCAGATCGTCGGGGGCGACGCCGCGTTCAGCCAGTGAGTCCAAGTCGTTGATCTTGCAACCTTCGATGTACTCCATCGACAGCACCCGGCGCGTCGTGAGGTCCCAGTGGATCTTCGGGATCCGCGTATGGGCGGCGATTTCCGGGTCGGCTGCGAGATTGCGCTCGACCTCCTCGGCAGCCCGGCCCTCGCGCGTGTAGTCCATTTCGCCCTGCAGCGTGTGCTTCACCTGCTCATGGACCTGCAACAAATCCGCCACCGACAAGAAATTGAACCCCCACATCGCGATCTTCATCATCGCCACATCGATCGCCACCGAGCGCTCCACACCTGGGTACAAAACCTTGACCGCGAGATCGCGTCCATCCAGCGTCCGGGCACGATGGACCTGCCCGAGGCTGGCAGCGGCGATCGGCTCGCGCTCGAAGTGTTCGAACACGGCCTCGACCGGGAGGCCGAGTTCGCGTTCCACTGCAGAGGCGATCGCAGCAAAGGGTTGCGGCGCGACACGATCTTGCAAGCGTGCCAACTCGTCGGTGACTTCCTCGGCGACGACGTCGATGCGCAGGCTCGCAATCTGGCCGATCTTGATCAGTCCGCCCCGAAATCGGGTCGCCACGTCGACAAAGCGGATCGCAAAGCGGCGCTGTCGCGCGAGCATCGCCCCTGCGGGGGGATGCCACAGCCCGCGGTTCGCGAGCGCAACCTCAACATACAGCGCCACGGCGCGAGCGATCAGCCAGCCGGTAACGACACCGCGATGAACCAGGGAGAAGAGCGTGGGCCCGCTGTGCGACATTCGCCCGGACGGTAGGCGAAATACGATCCGCCAGCGACGCTTGGATCAGCGCGGGCCAGGCTCCACGTGAACGAATACGAGATCCATCACGTTGGTCCCGGTCGGGCCGGTACGCACGACGCCCCCCTCTCGCGCGAAGAACGAATTCGAGTCATTGGCATCGAGCGCTGCGAGCGGATCCAGACCGAGTGCCAGCCCGCGAGCCACCGTGTCCCCATCCGCGAAAGCACCTGCCGCATCGGTCGGGCCGTCGACCCCATCCGTTCCGACCGCGAGCAGCGATATCGCGTCAGTGGACGCAAATTCGATTGCCGCGGCGAGCGCCAGCTCCTGGTTGCGCCCACCGATTCCATCGCCGCGCACTTCGACCGTGGTCTCGCCCCCCGCAATCGCACACACGGGCCGATCGCTGACAATCGCGCTGCCGAGTGCCGCGAGCCTTCGACCGGCCTCTCGAGCCGGCCCGAATAATGCACCCGGTAACTCCAGCGTGCGGTAACCTGCACGCCTCGCGGCCACAGCCGCTGCCCCCAGTGCGGTCTGGTTGTTGGCCAGAAGTGTCGTGGTGACGCCTCGAAACACCTCTGCTTCGGGCGCCGGCGTCTCTTCCAACGCGCCACGCGCTCCGGACTCCAGATACGCGAGCACGCGAGTTGGAACTCGGGCGCGTCCAGTGCGACGTTCCAACACGGCTAGCGCGTCGGCAAAGGTGGACGGATCTCCGACCAACGGGCCGGACCCGATCACATCGAGTCGATCTCCGGTCACGTCCGAGATCACCAGCTGCTCGACGCGAGCGCAACCGACATGCGCAGCCAGACGGCCGCCAGCGACCCGGCTCAGGTGTTTGCGCACGGTATTCAACTCGTCGATGCCGGCTCCGGCATCCAGCAGGCTAGACGTCGTCAACGCGAGCTCTTCGATACTGATGCCTGGCGCGGGGCAGCAGAGCAGGCTCGATGCGCCCCCCGAAATCATCGCGACCAGCACATCACTTTCGCGTGCAGACGCAACGAGCGCGATCGCATCGTGGCCTGCGCGCTCGCTGCGCGCATCCGGAATTGGATGCGAAGCAACCTGCACCGAGAATCGCGTCGATCGTCCCGAGTCTGGACCCGAATCTGGGGCAACCACGAGTCCAGCGGAAATCCGCGACCCCGCGATCGCGTCGAGTTCGGCAGCCATCGGCCTCGCCGCCTTGCCTACCGCGAACGCGATGACGCGCGCGTCTCGCGCCACGGCGCGACCCGCAATTACGAGTTCGGAGCCATCGAATTCCACTGCGCTGCGGATAGCTGCGCCCGGGTCGACTGCAACCAGAGCGGCCCGGAACAGCGCTTCCAGCCGCGCGCGAACGTCCCGCTCACGGCTCACGACTCCGGCGCGTTAGCGTTTCCGGGCGCCGGCTCTGGCACAGCTTCGACGGGCGCCCCTGAGCCGCCGCGATTCGATCCGGGAGTCAGACGAATTTCGATTCTACGATTGCTAGCGCGCCCTTCCGCGGTCTCGTTCGAGGCGATGGGGTCGAACTCGCCGCGGGACACGGCGGACATCCGCGCCGGGTCGACTCCCGATGCCGCCAGCAACCGGACCACTGAACTCGCTCGTGCGCCGGCGAGTTCCCAGTTCGACGGATACCTGACCCCGATCGGAACGTTGTCGGTATGTCCGATGATCTCGACCTGGTAACTCATTCGGCTGAGACGGGCGGCCAGTTTTGCCAGCACGGCTGCGCCTTCCGCGCTCACATTCGCGCTCGCGTTCCCGAACAACACGTCCTGATTGAGGTTCAGATTCAGTCCTGAACTCAACCTCTCGATCTCGATCTGTCCAGCGGTCACCTCCGCCTGCAGGTCTCCGACCAAGCCATCATAGGTGCCGCGCATAGCCGACATCTCCGCCTCACGGCGCGCGAGCAACTCGCTCGTCTGCTCGAGGTTCTCGGCCAACTTCGCCCGGGTACTCGCCAACCGTCGGACGTCGCTTTCGAGCTGCCGCGCGGCGATTCGCTGGTCTTCGAATTCGTCGAGCAACTGGTCGCGCTCGTTCATCAGGCTGGTCCTGGCTGCCTCGAGTAGTTCGAGCTTCCTCTCGAGCTGAACCCGCGTGCTCTCGAGGTCGTCGCGTTGCGCGGTCATCAGGTCATATGTGCCCTGGGTCACGCAAGCGGTCGTCATCGGCAACAGCGCGCAGACCGCGATCACCGGCCCCCACATCGGCTTCTGATCGTCAGTCCACCGGCGACAGCGCGTGCGCCAGCGCCTCATCGATCCGACCGACATATTCGAGATGTAACCCTTCGAGAAGCGCTTCATCAACCTCTTCCACATCGCGACGGTTGTCTTCGGGGAGCACCACGGTAGCGATTCCCGCCCGTTTGGCCGCGAGCACTTTCTCCTTGATGCCGCCCACCGCGAGTACCTTGCCGCGCAAGGTGATCTCACCGGTCATTGCGAGTGCGCTGCGCACCGGGCGGCGTGTCATCAGCGAAGCCAGCGATGTCACCATGGCGATGCCAGCGGACGGTCCGTCCTTCCGAACAGCGCCTGCCGGGACGTGCAAATGCACGTCGGAGCTGTCGAACAGCCCGCTGTCGAAGCTCAGATCGGAAGCGCGGGTGCGAAGCCAGGAGCGCGCCGCCTCTGCGGATTCGCGCATCACCTCGCCCAGTGAGCCCGTCAGTTTCAAGCCGCCCTTTCCGGGCATGCGCGTCGACTCGACGAAAAGGATGTCGCCACCGGCTGGCGTCCACGCGAGTCCAACCGCGACGCCCGCTTGTGCGGTGCGCTCTGCCACCTCGGGCTCGAAGCGCACCGGTCCCAGCAACTCTTCGATGCGCTCAGGTCCGATCGGCTTCGGCTCTGTGAGCGACCCGTCCGCGACACTGCGTGCGACCTTCCGCGCGAGCGACCCCACTTCGCGTTCCAGGTTCCGAACACCCGCCTCTCGTGTGTAGCTGCGAATCAACCGCTGCAGGGTCTCATCGGGCAATTCGAAACCGAAATCAGCCAATCCATTCTGTTCGCGCTGGCGCGGTACCAGAAAACGCTTGGCGATCTCGACCTTTTCTTCTTCGGTATATCCGGGTAGCTCGATCACTTCCATTCGATCACGCAACGCCGCAGGTACCGGCTCCATCTGGTTGGCCGTTGCGATGAAGAGCACTTGTTGCAAGTCGAATGTAACTTCGAGGTAATGGTCACTAAATGATGAATTCTGCTCAGGATCTAGTACTTCGAGAAGGGCCGAAGAGGGATCGCCTCGGTAGTCGGCACCCACCTTGTCGACTTCGTCGAGGACAAAGACCGGGTTTCTGGTGCCGGCCCTACGCAGGCTCTGCACGATGCGTCCGGGCAGTGCGCCGACATAGGTTCGGCGGTGCCCGCGAATTTCGGCTTCATCACGCACACCTCCGAGCGAGATTCGCTCGAATTTTCGCCCCAGCGCCCGCGCAATCGAGCGGCCCAGCGAGGTCTTGCCGGTCCCCGGCGGGCCGACGAAACACAGGATCGGACCCTTCAGATCGCGCTTGAGGCTGAGCACTGCGATGTATTCGATGATCCGGTCTTTCACCTTGTCGAGTCCGTAGTGGTCCTCATCGAGGATCCGACGCGCCTGGTCGACATCGAGACTGTCCTCGGAGATCTTCGACCACGGCAACTCGACCATCCATTCGAGATAGCTGCGAATCACACTGTGCTCCGCGGCCGCAGTCGGCATCTGGGCGAGCCGTTCGAGCTCGCGGGTCGCCTGGGTCAGCGCCTCCTCGTTCATACCCGCCGCCGCAACCCGCTCGCGCAGACGCTCGACCTCCACATCGGAACCCTCGGACTCCCCGAGTTCCTGCCGGATCGCCTCGAGCTGCTGGCGCAACATGTAGTCGCGTTGCGAATTCCCGATGTCGGTCTGGACCTTCTCGCGGATCTCGCTTTCCACCTTCATCGCGTCGCGCTCACGCACGACCCCGTCGAGCACGATCCGAAGCCGCGCGGGTACACTCAGCTCTTCGAGGATCTGCTGCTTGCCCGCTACATCGAATTCGAGTTTCGAGCCCACCAGGTCGGCCAGCTTGGAGGGGTCGTCGAGGCTTCCAGCGAGCACCTGGAGGTCGTCGGACAACCGCGAGCTTTCCGCGACGAGCGAACCGAACTCCTGCGAGATGTTGCGGGTCAGTGCCGCCGTCTCGACCGAGTCCATGTCTCCGGTCTCTTTCAGATCGCAAATTCGACCGCGCAAGAACGGCTGCCCGGTGGTGAATTCTTCGACCCTCGCGCGACACACCCCCTGCACGAGTAGCCGATAGGACTCGTCGGGGAACTTCAGCATTTTCGCGATGCGAACCACTGTCCCGACCGAATACACGTCGTCGGGTCCCGGGCTGCCGTCGACCTGCTTCTTGACCGCCACGCACATCAGCATGCGCTCGGGGCTCAGCAGGACTGCGTCGATCAACAGTTTCGAATTATCTGACTTCACCAGCAGCGGCGAAAGCAAGAACGGGAACAAGACGGTGTTTTTCAGCGGCAAGATCGGCAGATGGGTCGGAATCTCGACATGGACTGACGCTTCGGCATCGCCACTGCCGACATGTACTTCGGCACCTTCGACACTCGCCGATCCTTCGAGCACGACTTTTTGCTCTTCGTCACTCATCTGGGATGATCCGAACTGCCTTTGGGCCCTCGTGGCGCTTGGGCAACGTAACCGTCAGGAAGCCGTCGCCAACATGCGCCGACACGCGGTCCTTGTCGAAGGCCATCGATATTCGAATGCGCCGCTCGAACGGACCCGACGCAATCTCCATCTGGTGCAGGCGCGTGACATCCGGCCCTTCAGGCGCCGGTCGGATGCCGTGTATCCGCAGCGCCTGCCCATCCAACGAGACGCTGAGGTCCTGGCTCCGAACGCCGGCGATCTCGGCTCGAACCACGATACTCGCATCGGTCTCGTAGACATCGACGTCCGGCTGCCAGCGGTCGCCTCGCAGCCGTTCAGCGAACTCACCGAACAGCTCCGCGAGCGGGTCATGTTTAGTCTTGCTCACGGGCGGGAGCTCAACTGTCTCCCTTCTCCTCTGTATATTCGGCGTCGACGATGTCGTCGTCGTTCGCAGTTTTGGTGGTCCCACCCTCGCCCGCAGCAGCTTCGCTCGGGCCGGGTTCGGACTTGTAGAGCACTTCTGCCAGCTTGTGGAGTTCCTGCTCGACACGCTGGTGACTCGCATCGAGCTTGGCCAGATCGTCACTATTGAGGTCCTTCCTCGCTTCAGCAATGGCAGTCTTCACCGGCTCAGTATCTGTGTCGGAGAGTTTCTCGGCATTTTCCGAAAGGAGTTTCTCCCCTTGGTAGATGATCGAGTCTAGGCTGTTGCGTTTTTCGATCTTCTCACGGTGCGCTGCGTCCTCGCTCCGGTGGGCCTCGGCTTCTTTGACCATGCGTTCGATCTCGCCCTTTTCCAATCCGCCGCTGCCTTCGATTCGAATCGACTGCTCCTTGGTCGTTGCCCTGTCCTTTGCGGAGACTGACAGGATTCCGTTCGCATCGATATCGAACGTCACTTCGATCTGCGGAATCCCGCGCGGCGCCGGCGGAATACCGTCCAGGATGAATCGGCCCAGGCTTCGGTTCCCAGAGGACATCTCACGCTCGCCTTGGAGCACGTGAATTTCGACCTGGGGCTGACTGTCAGCCGCAGTCGAAAAGACCTGGGACCGGCGTGTCGGGATCGTCGTGTTCTTTTCGATCAATTTGGTGGTGACCGACCCGAGTGTTTCGATACCCAGAGACAGCGGCGTCACGTCCAGCAGCAACACATCCTTCACGTCGCCAGCCAGTACGCCACCTTGGATCGCAGCCCCCAGCGCGACGACTTCGTCCGGATTCACGGTCCTGTTGGGTTCGCGGCCGAACAGTTCCTTGACCCTCTGCTGCACCAGCGGAATCCGCGTCGAACCACCGACCAGCACGACTTCGTGGATTTCGTTGGTCGCAAAGCCCGAGTCGGCAATCGCGGAACGGCACGGCCCCAGCGTGCGCTCGACCAGGTCTTCGATCAACTGCTCGAACTTCGCTCGTGTCAGCTTCAGCGTCAGGTGCTTGGGGCCGGTCTGATCTGCAGTGATGTAGGGCAAATTGATATCGGTGCTCTGCGCACTCGAGAGCTCGACTTTTGCCTTCTCCGCGCCCTCGCGCAAGCGCTGAAGCGCCATCGGGTCCTTCGAAAGATCGAGCCCGTGGTCCTTCTTGAACTCGGCGATCAGGTAGTCGATCACGCGCTGGTCGAGGTTGTCACCACCGAGATGCGTGTCTCCGCTGGTGGCCTTGACCTCGACGACATTGTCGCCGACTTCGAGAATCGAGATATCGAAGGTTCCGCCACCGAAGTCGTAGACCGCGATTTTCTGGTCCTGCTCCTTGTCGAGACCGTACGCAAGCGCGGCGGCGGTGGGCTCGTTGATGATCCGTTTGACGTCGAGCCCTGCGATCGCGCCTGCGTCTTTTGTGGCCTGGCGTTGTGCGTCGTTGAAATAAGCCGGGACCGTGATCACGGCCGCGCTGACTTCACCGCCGAGATGGGCCTCGGCGGCTGCCTTGAGCTTCTGTAGCACCATCGCCGAGATTTCCGGCGGCGAATACGTCGTATCCCCTACCTGGACAGCGGCGCTTCCATCCTTGCCCGCCACAACCTGATACGGGACCAGCGATATTTCCTCGGGGACTTCGCCGAGGCGGCGTCCGATGAAACGCTTGATGGAATAGATGGTTCCGGTCGGATTCGTGACCGACTGACGCCGAGCGATCGCCCCGACGAGCCGTTCGCCGTCGTCGCCAAATGCCACAACTGAAGGCGTCGTGCGCCCGCCCTCGTCGTTTGTGATCAGCGTGGGCTGGCCACCCTCCATGACTGCAACGGCCGAGTTGGTCGTACCTAAATCGATTCCGATGACCTTGCCAGTATCCGCCATGATCGAAACTCACCCCTTTACAGTGGACTCACAAAATTCGACTGGCAGTGGACTTGCCCAGTCTCCGATGCTCGCCTTGGTTATGAATGGTTATTTGTGAATGGTTATTTGTGAAATGGTTATTTGTGAATGGTTATTTGTGAATGGATGTTTTGCAGAGAACTCGACTCGCGGCCAAAGTTGGGTCCGGCGGTCGCATTGTCAACGCGACCCTGCATTATTGTGGCGAACGGACGCCTACCACCCGGTGTCCCACCCAATTAATCGAGGGGGTATGAACCCAGCTCGGCAATCTGGCCACAAGCTGGCGGCGCGGTCGACCGATACGGGCAGTCAAAGCGTGTAACTGCCTGAAACAGCGGTGGAACCTGTTTGAGTGGGGTTATCGCCTGGCTATACTGCCGCGGCTCGAGAAGACGGACTAGCCTCCACGAAACGGGGCTGATGAGCGAAGAGGCTGCTCCAGCATCTAGCGACCCGACGGGGCGCTTCACAACAGCCGTTCTACCAGAGCCGTTTTACCAGAGCCGTTCCACGAGAGCCGTTCCACGAGAGCCGTTTCACACGAAAGTCCGTTTCACGAAAGTCCGCTGCACCGAGAGGTACGAAGTAAATTCATGGTCCGATACCTGGGCTGGCTGGCCACTACGATGTTGTTCGTACTCTGCTGCTTTTTAGTGGCGGATACTGCGAACGCAATCTTTGCGGCGCTGCTGGCCGAGCCAGCGCCCGCACTCTCGGCGGAGACACCCAGCGCGGGGGCCAGCGAAAGCAGCTGGGAAGAGCGACAAGTGATCGTTCGGCGCAACTTGTTCCATTCCTCGGATCTCACACCAACGCCACCGGAGCCCGATCCCGAGCCCATCGCGGACGTACTCGAAGAAACCAAACTTCCGTTGAAACTGTGGGGGACGATCGCCTCTACCAACCCCGATCTGGCTTGGGCTTCAGTCGAAGAGCTGGATGCAAAACCCAACGGCTCAAAAGCGGTGCGGGTAGGTGACAGCATCAAAACCGCCCAGGTACTGGCGATCGAGAGACGTCGCATCGTCCTACTGGAAAAGGGCGTCCGCAGGAGCTTGAGCCTCGATGATGAGGAGGCCTCGGATCCCGGCTCATTGATTCGCACGAGCCGGTCCAGCCCCCAACCCGGTCTGTCGAGCAGCCGATCTCGTCGCTCGAGCCCGTCTTCCTCGTCACTCGCGCGTCGCTCGTCCCGGAAATCGACGCTCGACCGGGTCAAGCAGCTGGCCGAAGACAGGTTCGAGGTCAAACCCAGCGACGTTCAGGAGGCGTTGAACAACCCCGCAAGTCTCTACACACAGGCGCGCATTCTGCCGAAGCTGGGAGAGGACGGCGAATTCATGGGAATCGAGATCAGTGCGATCAAAGAAGGAAGTGTCTTCGAACAGGTTGGGATGCAAGAAGGAAGTGTCATCACAGCCATTGGCGGCGAGCCGCTCGACAATGTGGGTCAGACGGGTGGATTGGTGTCCGCGCTGACCGAGGGAGAATCCGTCCCATTGACCGTTCTCAGTCCGAGCGGTGAAACATCAACCATACAGTTTCAATTTCCCTCGGAATGAATTGCCACTCCATGTGCAGAGCAACTGACAAAGCCACGATTGCCCGACTGGCCAAGGCCACGCCGGAGAGGAATCCCACAATGATCCAGCGCGCGCTCGCGCTCGCCGTGGTACAGCTGCTGGTACTGCTACTGCTCGGTATCCCGGGTGGAGTTGCGCTCGCGGAGAATCCAGAAACAGATGATCTGATCCAGCTCGACTTCAACGATGCGCCGATCACCGACATCATCGACGCCATCTCGAAAATGACCAACCGCAACTTCATCTATGACGAACGCGTGCGCGGCAACGTCACGATCAAGTCGCCCACCCCGATCTCGAGGGAGCAGGCCTACGCGGTCTTCGAATCGTCCCTACAAGTCAAGGGTTTCACGACCGTCGAGACACCGGGGGGCGCACTCAAGATCATCCCGCTCCGAGACGCGAAGGAAACGAATGTCGAAACTTCGCTGAGCGCCTATCGACCGGCTGATCGCGATCACTTCATCACGCAGCTGATCCCGTTGCAGTACATCGAAGCCGAGCCAATCGTCAACACACTCAAGCCGCTGGTTTCCAAAGACGCGAACATCGCCGCCTACGCGCCGACCAACACCGTGATCCTGACGGAGTCCTCGTCGAATATCCGTCGGATTCTGGCCATCCTGGAAGCGATCGACGTCGAGAGCTACAAGGAAGAACTCGCGGTTCTGGCGATCGAACACGCCGACGCGGAGGCGCTGGCTTCGCAGATTTCTGAGATCTACGGCGCCGAAGTCTCCAATTTGGCGGGTTCCGCAGCCCAGACCGCGGCGTCCCGACGCCAGCGCAGCGCTCGCCGGGGGAATCCCAACATACCCAGTGCCACCGGTGCGGTGCGCGCCAAGGTTCGCATCATCACCGACACACGGACCAACTCGCTGATCGTGCTGGCAGCCTCCGACCAGCTCGATGACGTGCGGAGTCTCGTCGCTCGGCTGGACGTACCCGTCAGCGGCGGCGGCCGAATCCACGTCTACTACTTGCAGCACGCCGATGCGACCGATCTGGCGCAAACGCTCGGCTCGCTGATTTCGGGGCGGGCCGCTCCGACCGGTGTCGGGGGGCCAGCCGCTGGAGGAGGCGCGCAGGCGCTGCGCGCAGCCGTGACCGGGCTCGCCGGCGGCATCAGTGTAACCGCCGACCCAGCCACCAATTCTCTCGTCATCCAATCCAGCAAGGAAGGCTTCGACACGATTTCCGGCGTGATCGCAAAGCTCGACGTCGAGCGGCCGCAGGTGCTCGTCGAGGCGTTGATCATGGAAGTCGATGTGACGGATAGCGAGACGCTCGGCTTCACTGGGCTGGTTCGTTTCATCAATGGCGACACTGAGTTCAGCACACTGATTGCGCCGTCGACGATGGGCGGACTCGCGGCCGGCGGACCCATCGGCGGAGCGATCGCCGCCGGATTACCGTTGGTCCAGCGCTTCATCAATGACACGCGTGATAAGGACGCCACGGGAGTTCGAACGGGAAACGGCCGCGTCATCGAAACGATTATCAATGCGGCAGCCGCCGATAACGGCACCAACATCATCTCGGCGCCGCACATTCTCACCATGGACAATGAGCAGGCCGAGATCCGAATCGGCCAGAACATCCCCATCATCACAAGCCGCGTGCAGTCCGCACAGGGCATCGTCGCTCAGGATAGTCTCGCGACCTCAGTGAACGTCGAGCGGCAGGACATCGGTGTCACATTGCGTGTCACACCCCACATCACCGAGGGTGATAGCCTGCGAATGGAGATCTACCAGGAAATCAGTGCGATCAACGAAGGCCTCTCTGCCGATTTTGATACCGCCAACACGGGTGTCCCACTGAGTCAGCGAACGATCGAAAACACGGTGATCATCAGAGACCAGGAGACGGTCGTGATCGGCGGCCTGCTCAGCGACGAGTACCAGGATTCGGTTTCGCAGGTTCCC
>JAQBGU010000184.1:0-5996 GCA_032128375.1 Deltaproteobacteria bacterium
TATCGACCCATTGATCTATCGACCCATCGATCTATCGACCCATCGATCTATCGACCCATCGATCTATCGACCCATCGATCTATCGACCCATCGATCTATCGACCCATCGATCCATCGACCTATCGATCCATCGACCCATCAATCTATCGACCCATCAATCTGACGACTGCACGACCGCAGACGCGAGTACGCGGAGCTGTCTGCCATGATAGCCCGCATATTTCGCCACGCCGCGTGCGAAGGCGCGCCGATTCGTGCTCCTGGGCAAGATGCCTGCGGATCGGTCAGCGTCGAAATCCGGGAGGTCGCTCTGCGTCTCGACCGCTCGAAACCCCGAATATCGCTCAGGCCACGAATTCGGCGAAGACGCTGTCGGCGAATGCGCGCCCGCGGCCCGTTAGCCTCAGACTTCCGGTTGCGCGTTCTTCTAGCAAGCCGAGCGAGAGCAGCTTATCGATACTGGCGCCAAAGAACGCCCTCGGCGTCTTCCCGAATTCCGCTGCGAACTCCGCGGCGTCGAGCCCGTTGGATCCCCGCAAGGCCAGGAAGACGGCCTCGCCGCGAGCGGTCGGCGCATCGAACACCTCATCGGGTTCGGTTGCGCCAGAACGGCCAGACTCGATCCGGTCCAAGTAGGTCGCCAAGCTGCGCGAATTGCTGCGACGACGGCCGAATGGCGCGCCGGGATCGGACGGCAAAGTCGAAAACGCCCCCATCCCGAGTCCCAGCACGGGGCGCCTCTCCCAATAGCGGCGGTTGTGGACCGCCTCGAAGCCGGGCCGAGCGTAGTTCGAGATTTCGTAGCGTCGCAGGCCGGCCGCCACGAGGCGCGCCTCGACGCGCGCAAGCATCTCGAGGCTGCGGTCCTCGGACGGTAAGTCGAGCTGGCCCCGCGAGTGCGCCAACGCGAACGGCGTTTCGGGTTCGATCGTGAGTTCGTAGGTGGAAAGGTGCTCGGGCTCGAAACTGAGCGCGAGGTCGAGGTCCCGCTCGAGGGCGGTTTCGGTCTGGCCCGGGCCCGCGAAGATCAGATCGATCGAAAGGCTGTCGAAACCGGCTGCACGGCACGCATCCAGCGTGGCAACGGCGGCTTCGGCCCGATGCGCGCGGCCGAGCTTGCGCAGCATGACATCATCGAACGACTGAACCCCGATCGAAACCCGGCTGACGTCCGCCTCGCGAAACGCCCCGAGGCGCGAGCGCTCCAACGTGCTGGGATTGACCTCGAGGGTGAATTCCGCCGATCGCCCCCGCGAGAAGGCAGCGTGAACCGCGCGTCCGATCCGCGCGACGTTGGCGGGAGTGAGCAGCGATGGCGTACCGCCACCCAGGTACAAGCTGGCCAGGCTGCGCCCCGCATACTCCGCTGCTCGCGCCTCCAACTCTCGCACCAGCGCGTCGACATACCGCGACTCGACCCCCGGGTCCAGCGAGCCCACCGCCACCACAGCGAAATCGCAGTACGGACAGACCCGCCCGCAAAATGGCACATGCACATAGACCCCGACCGAGCAATCCCGCATATCACGACGATAGCCCCACCTCGGGTCGTGAAGTTCGGTTACCTTCACGCCACCTTGAGTAAACCCGAGATCCGCTGCGAAGTTCTTCCCAATGGATTGACCGTACTGACCTGCGAGACGCAGCTGGCGCCGGTCGCGGAAATTCAGCTGTGGGCCAAAGTCGGGTCAGCGGACGAACGGCCGTTCGAGTCGGGCCTGGCTCATTTCCACGAGCACATGCTGTTCAAGGGCACCGAGCGGCGCGGCGTCGGCGAAATCGCAGGCGAAATCGAGGGCGCCGGCGGACGCATCAATGCTTATACCTCCTTCGATACCACCGTCTACCACGCGACCCTTCCCAGCGACCAACTGGCAGTCGGGGTCGACGTTCTTTCCGATGCCCTGCTGCATTCGGTCTTCGACCCGGCGGAAATCGATCGCGAGATCGAAGTGGTACGCGAAGAAATCCGCCGGTCCGAAGACTCGCCCTCGCAGGTTCTCGGGCAAGCCGTGTTCTCGGAGTGCTACCAGGTTCACCCCTACCGCGAGCCGATCCTGGGCAGCGACGACAGCGTCGCCAGCATCGACCGCGAACGCCTGCGCGCATTTTTCGAACGCTGGTACACACCCGACAACATCGTCGCCGTGGCGGCGGGCGACTTCGATAGAGCCGAGCTGGTCGAGCAATTGCGCGTCCGCTTTGACGGGCGGGCGCTGGGGAAAATCAGTCGACAGCGCCCCCAGGAGCCGACCCAGAGCGGTCGAAGAACGGTCGTGTGCGCACGCCCCTTCGAGCGCGTGAATATCGAGCTCGCCTACCCGAGCGTTCCTTTCCGGCACGACGACTGCGCGCTGCTCGACTTGCTGGCATTCGTGTTGGGCAACAGCGATTCCAGCCGCCTGCATCGCCGCGTCAAAGAACGCGAAGGCGTCGTCGATCACATCGACGCGTACTCGTACACGCCGATGGAGCGCGGCTTGACCTCGATCAGCATGGGCACCGATCGCGAGCGCGCGCTCGCGGCAATCGAGGCGTCGGTCGCGGAAGTCGAGCGGTTTCGGGTCGAAGCCGTATCGGACGAGGAACTCGAACGCGCGCGGGTCAACTACCTCGCCTCCGAACACTTCGAACGCGAGAGCGTCAGCGGCCTCGCCATGAAGCTGGGCAGTTTCCACGTCACCGCCGGCGACTACCGCCACGAAACCGATTACATGACGCGCATTCGCAGCGCGACGCCCGCCGACCTGCTGCGCGTCGCACAGAGGTACCTCGCTGCAGACCAGATCACCGTGGGAGCGGTACTGGCTGAAAGCGATGCGGCCGCACTCGACGCTGCCAGCATCGGCCGAGCGGTGTCGCGGGGCAGCGAGCGCATCGCGCGGGTGTTTGCGGTTCCGGCCAAGCTCGACTCTCACAGCGATGCCAGACGCATTCACAGCTACCGGCTCAGCAACGGGGTTCAGCTGAATGTCTTGCCGCGCCGCAACGTCCCGGTGATCGCGCTGCGCGGAGCTTTTCTCGGCGGAATCCTGGCGGAAGACGCAGCGACCTCGGGCATTACGGCGTTCCTCTCCTCGATGTGGATGCGCGGAACCGAGAGCCACTCGACCGCAGACTTTGCACGGACCACGGAAAACCTGGCCGCCGAAATCGACGGCTTCGCGGGACGCAGCAGCCTGGGTGTCACGCTCGATACGCCGATCGACGGCTTCGACCCAGCGCTCGAACTCGTGGCTGAGATGCTGCTCGAACCCGCATTCGATCCAACCGAGTTCGAACGCGAGCGCAGAGACACACTCGCCTCGATCGAACGCCGTCAAGACCGGCTCGCACAGCTGGCGTTTCACCTGTTCACCGAGACCCACTATCCGACCCATCCGTATCGACTTCCCCTGACGGGCAGCGTCGATAGCGTTACCGCGTTCGACGACACCCTGCTGCGCGCTCACCACGCGCGGCTGATTCGCGGCAGCAACCTGTCGCTCGCGATCGCAGGCGACGTCGATCCCGACACAGCCGCGGTGCGCATCTCGTCCTGCCTGTCGACGCTCGATAGCCGCCCGTTCGATCCGCCGTCGCCGCCAATCGACCCAGCACCCGACGAAATCCGGACGGCCGAGCTTCACAAAGAGCGCGCGCAGGCCCACATGGTGATCGGCTTCCGCGGACTCACGGTGACCGATGACGACCGCTTCTCGCTGGAAGTGATCGCGCAACTACTCGCCGGCCAGGGAGGCCGCTTGTTTCTCGAACTTCGCGATCGGCGCAGTCTCGCCTATACCGTCAGCGCATCCAACGTCGAGGGCGTCGCACCCGGCTACTTCACCGTCTACATCGCCACCGCACCCGAGAAGCTCGACGAAGCCAAGAGCGGCATGCTCGAAGAACTCGAAAAGCTGATACAAGAGCGGCCCAGTGAGAGCGAACTGACGCGCGCCAGGCGCTACCTGGTCGGGAATTTTGCCATCGGGCAGCAGCGCAACTCGGTTCATGCAACCCAGATCGCACTCAATTCGCTGTATGGGCTGGGTGCCGAAGCGGACCAGAAGTTTCCGGAACAGGTGATGGCGATCGGTGCTGATGATGTGTTGCGGGTTGCTCAGCGAATCATTCGGATGGATGCCTACACGCTGGCCCTCATCCACCCTTGATTTTCGCATCCCATCTTCCCACCCAATCTGGGCGCGAAATGGCCTTTCCTGGAGGGCGCTGGGCGATTGCGCCGACGCGCGTGTTAGTTGCCCAGGGCCAGACCGTCTTGGCGGGGGTCGCTGCCGCCGGTGTGCCAGCCGGTTTTGGGGTCGATGGCTATGACTTCGGCGGAGGACCAGTTGCGGGGGGAGACTTCGACCTTGTGGCGGCGGTTTCGGAGGCCCTGCACGACATCGTCGGGTGTAGCGGGTTCGACGAATAGTTTGTTGGGAATCCACTGGTGGTGGAATCGCGACGCGGAAACCGCCTGTTGGGGGTCCATCTCGTAGTCGATCGTGTTGATGATGGTCAGCAGCGTGGTCGAGATGATTCGCGGGCCACCCGGGCTGCCGGTCACGAAGACCGTATCGCCGTTCCTGGCGAGGATGGTTGGGGTCATGCTCGAAAGTGGACGCTTGCCCGGCGCGATCGCGTTGCGGCCGCGTGTGTCGACCAACCCGTAGGCGTTGGGCTCGTTGGGCGCTTTGGCGAAATCGTCCATCTCGTTGTTGAGCAGGATCCCGGTACCCGGCACGGTGACACCGGAACCGTAAAGTGTGTTGATCGTCTTGGTGATTGCGACGGCATTTCCGGCGGCATCGGTCGTCGAAAGATGAGCTGTACCCGAGTCGTTGACGGGCAGACCCGGGCCCGCCAACCGCATGGCCATCTCGGTCGTTGCCCAGCGCCACGGTGGACGCCGCCACCACGGCGGGTTGATGCGCCTGCGCAGGCCATCCGCGTAGGACTTCGCGATCAACGCGTCCTTTGGTACATCGACGAAATCGGAATCACCCAGAAACGCGGCTCGGTCTGCGAACGCGAGCTTCAGCGCCTCCGCGATGCGATGGATGCTGGCCGACGAACCGGGCCCGTACTGGCTCAGATCCATCCCTTCGAGGACGTTCAGCGCTTCGATCAGCGCGATGCCGCCGGAAGATGGCGGTGGAAACGAGTAGACATCGTAGCCACGGTAGCTGCCGGTCACCGGTTCGCGGAGCTTGGGTCGGTAACCGGCGAGGTCTTCGACCGTTACGAGGCCGCCGCTGTCGGCCATGTGCTTCGCAATCGCTTCGGCGATCGACCCCGTGTAGAACGCGCCGGGACCTTCTTGGGCGATGCGTCCCAGTGTCATCGCCAATTCTGGCTGAGTGAGTCTCCAACCGGGCTCGGCCTTCTGGTTTCCAGGCGGAAATTGAATTCTCGCGGTATCGGGAAAGTGCTCAGGCATTCCCTGCGAGCGCATGAACTCGATGAGCTGCGCATGGTGAGGCCCGATCGCGAAGCCATCTTGCGCGAGCCGCACTGCGGGCATCATGACTTCGACCAGCGACTTCGTACCGTACTGCTCGAGCGCCAGTGCCAGGCCCGCGACCAGCCCCGGCGTCGCAACCGCCAGTGAACCGGCAACCGAAGCGCGCTCTGAAACTCCGGGGCGGGTGTACATATCGCGATCAGCCGCACCCGGTGCCGTCTCGCGCGCGTCGATGGCGATCACATCACCGTCTGCCAGACGCATCAAGATGAATGCGCCGCCACCGATCCCGGTCGAATAAGGCTGGGTGACCCCGAGCGCAAACGCGGCCGCAATCGCGGCGTCGATCGCGTTGCCGCCGTTTCGCAACATTTCTACACCGGCCAACGTGGCGTCGACCTGTGACGTGACCACCATCCCGTCGCGCGAGTAAGCGGGCGAACGCGATGCGGCAAAAACGGAATCCGCCGCTGTGATCCAGACAACCGCAGCAACCGCAGCAACCGCAGCAACCACAGCGGCCACATCACCGACAGCACCCACAGCA
>JAQBGU010000185.1:0-7341 GCA_032128375.1 Deltaproteobacteria bacterium
CGTGAAGGGGCAGGTCATCGCCGATGGTCCGGCGACCGATCAGGGAGAACTGGCGCTGGGGCGAAACGTCGTGGTCGCGTTCATGCCGTGGGCCGGATACAACTTCGAGGACTCGATTCTCATTTCCGAACGCGTAGTCAAGGACGACTCCTACACTTCGATTCACATCGAAGAGTTCGAGTGCGTGGCCCGCGACACGAAGCTCGG
Source organism: Deltaproteobacteria bacterium (assembly GCA_032128375.1). GTDB lineage: Bacteria > Myxococcota_A > UBA9160 > UBA9160 > SMWR01 > JAJDAM01. The sequence goes on from JAQBGU010000185.1 coordinate 208, forward strand.
AAAGGAAGACATCACTCGGGATATTCCCAACGTGGGTGAGGAAGCGCTCCGGGACCTCGACGAGTCGGGCATCATCCGGATCGGAGCCGAGGTCACGTCCGACGACGTGCTCGTCGGAAAAATCACGCCGAAGGGCGAGACCCAGCTCTCTCCCGAAGAACGCCTGCTGAGGGCGATCTTCGGCGAAAAGGCTGGCGATGTGCGGGACACCTCGCTGCGATTGCCGCCGGGTGTGAGCGGCACCGTGATCGGTGCCGAGGTCTTTTCTCGACGGGGTGTCGAGAAAGACGAGCGAGCCCAGGTCATCGAAGAGATCGAAATCGAGCGACTGCGTAAGGACCAGGAAGACGAGGTTCGGATCATCCGCGACAGCGCGTTCGGCAAGGTCCGCGACTTACTGATCGGTAAGCGCGCTGCGAACCGAGTGGGTGACGATAGAACCGAGGTCACTTGGCTCGAGGCCAAGGCCACCATCACCGAGGAAGTTCTCGCGCAGATTCCGTCGCGCCGGTGGCGCGACATCATGCTGCAGGACGCGCGGGTCCAGGAGAAGATCGATCGGGTTTTCGAGGGGTCTGACAAGCAGGCCAACGTCATCAAGGCGGTATTCGACGAGAAGATTTCGCGCCTGAAAAAGGGAGACGAACTTCCCCCGGGTGTGTTCAAGATGGTCAAGATCTACCTGGCCATCAAGCGGAAGCTCTCGGTAGGCGACAAAATGGCCGGTCGCCACGGCAACAAGGGCGTGATCTCGAGAATCCTCCCCGAAGAGGATATGCCGTACATGGCCGATGGAATTCCGGTCGACATCGTCTTGAATCCTCTCGGCGTGCCTTCGCGGATGAATGTCGGCCAGGTTCTGGAGACGCATCTCGGGTGGGCAGCACACGGTCTGGGGCGTCGCATCGACGAAATGCTCAGCGATCGTCGCGGGGTCGAGATCGAGGCGTTGCGCGTGCGATTGAAGGAAGTCTACTCGAACGAACGAATCTCCAAAGAAATCGATGAAGCTTCGGCCGATGCGGTGATGGCATTGGCGCAGAACGATCGACATGGGGTGCATCTCGCGACTGCAGTGTTCGACGGCGCAACTGAGACCGAGATCGAGACCGAACTCGAGCGCGCGGGCCTGCCCAAGTCCGGTCAGACGGTGCTGTTCGATGGCCGTACTGGAGAGCCTTTCGACATGGAGGTGACCGTCGGCGTTCTCTATATCCTGAAGCTCCACCATCTCGCTGCCGACAAACTCCACGCTCGGAGCATCGGGCCGTACAGCCTGGTCACCCAGCAGCCGCTGGGCGGCAAGGCGCAGTTTGGTGGACAGCGGCTGGGAGAGATGGAGGTCTGGGCGCTCGAAGCCTACGGTGCCGCATTTGCGCTGCAGGAGTTCCTGACGGTGAAGTCCGACGATGTGCTGGGTCGGACACGGATCTACGAATCGATCGTGAAGGGCGAAAACGTGCTCGAGCCTGGACTTCCCGAAAGTTTCAATGTGCTCGTGAAGGAACTTCAGGGGTTGGCGCTCGACATCGACCTGATGGAAGACAAGAACTAGCAAACCGGATCGGGGCGGCCGTTTCCGCTCTATCTGCCTTTGCGGGGTCACACCCGCACCAAACGGGGGAGCCGCTTTGCGCGATCTCTACAACCTGTTCGAGAAGCCCAAGGATCCGCTCGCGTTCAATGCGTTGCGAATCTCGATTGCGTCGCCGGAGAAGGTCCGTGAGTGGTCGTTCGGTGAGGTAAAGAAGCCGGAGACGATCAACTACCGGACTTTCAAGCCGGAACGCGACGGCTTGTTCTGCGCGAAAATTTTCGGCCCGGTCAAGGACTACGAGTGCAATTGCGGAAAGTACAAGCGCATGAAGCACCGTGGAGTGGTCTGCGAGAAGTGCGGCGTCGAAGTGATCCAGTCGAAGGTTCGCCGCGAGCGCATGGGACACATCACGCTCGCAACGCCGGTCGCGCACATCTGGTTCCTGAAGTCGCTTCCGTCGCGAATCGGCAACATCTTGGAGATCTCGCTTCGCGACCTCGAGAAGGTGTTGTATTTCGAGTCGCATATCGTGACGGATCCGGGTGACACGGAGCTGGCTCACGGGGAGCTACTCAACGACGAGGGGCTCGTCGAGGCACGCGAGAAGTGGGGGCGAGACGGGTTCGAGGTCGGGATCGGTGCCGAAGCCGTCCGCGAACTGCTGGGATCACTGAAAGTCGAAGAAGAGTGCAAGTCGCTCCGCGTCGAGATGCGCGAGGCAACCAGTGAGGCCAAGCGCAAGAAGATCTCCAAGCGTCTCAAGGTCCTCGATGCGTTTCGGGAATCGGGAAATCTTCCCGAGCACATGATCCTCGAGATCATTCCAGTCATCCCGCCGGACCTGCGTCCGTTGGTTCCGCTCGATGGCGGTCGCTTCGCGACCAGCGACTTGAACGACCTGTATCGTCGCGTGATCAACCGGAACAACCGGCTGAAGCGGCTACAGGAGTTGAACGCACCCGAGGTCATCATCCGCAACGAAAAGCGGATGCTGCAGGAAGCGGTCGACGCGTTGTTTGATAACGGCCGTCGCGGCCGCGTCATTACCGGCCCGAGCAAGCGGCCGTTGAAGTCGCTGTCCGACATGCTGAAGGGCAAGACAGGTCGGTTCCGCCAGAACCTGCTTGGCAAGCGTGTCGACTACTCTGGCCGATCGGTGATCGTGATCGGTCCAGAACTTCGGCTGCATCAGTGCGGGTTACCGAACCAGATGGCCCTCGAACTGTTCAAGCCATTCATCTATTCGAAGCTCGAGTTGCGTGGCTACGTAACGACCATCAAGGCTGCCAAGAAGATGGTCGAGCAGGAACGTCCCGAGGTCTGGGACATTCTGGCCGAAGTGATTCAAGAGCATCCCGTGATGCTCAATCGGGCTCCCACCCTCCATCGTCTCGGGATCCAGGCGTTCGAACCGATGTTGATCGACGGCAAGGCGATCCAGCTGCATCCGCTGGTCTGCGCGGCCTTCAATGCGGACTTCGACGGCGATCAGATGGCGGTTCACGTGCCGCTTTCGGTCGAAGCCCAGATGGAAGCTCGCGTGCTGATGATGTCGACCAACAACATCCTCAGCCCGGCGACGGGACGCCCGATCATCGGGCCCAGTCAGGACATCGTGTTGGGTTGCTACTACATGACCCGACAGCGCATGATGGCGAAGGGCGAGGATCTTCGATTCTCGAGCCCTGCAGAAGTGCAGATCGCTTTCGACGCCGGGGAAGTCGAGATCCACGCGTCGATTCAAGTACGCATCGACGGCAAGATGGTTCAGACGACTACCGGTCGTATCCTTCTGGCCGATATCGTCCCTGACGAGATTCCGTACGAGCTCATCAACAAAGTCATGGATAAGAAGGCGCTCGGCGAACTGATCGACCAGGCCTATCGGAGGCTCGGCAACAAGGCGACCGTTATTCTGGCCGACCGGCTTCGATCGATCGGATACAAGTATGCGACGCAAGCCGGAGTATCGGTCTGCATCGGTGACATGCGGATCCCGAAAGACAAGCAGAAGATCATCGAGACCTCCGACAAGCATGTCGCGCAAATCGAGGAACAGTACCAGGAGGGTCTCATTACCGACGGCGAGCGTTACAACAAGGTGATCGACATCTGGGCCAACACCACAGATCAGATTTCGAAGCAGATGCTCGACGAATTGGGAACTGAAGTCGCCATGGGACCGGAGGGCAAGGAGATCCCGGTGCCGAGTTTCAACTCCATCTACATGATGGCAGACTCGGGGTCGCGTGGTTCTGCTCAACAGATGCGCCAACTCGCCGGAATGCGGGGTCTGATGGCCAAACCGTCCGGTGAGATCATCGAAACGCCGATCACGTCGAATTTCCGCGAGGGGCTGTCGGTCTCGCAGTACTTCATTTCGACACACGGTGCGCGCAAGGGATTGGCCGATACCGCGCTGAAGACGGCGAATTCGGGTTACCTCACGCGTCGCCTCGTCGACGTTTCGCAGGATATGATCGTTCGCGCGGTCGATTGCGAAACATCGGATGGAATCGAGACGGGTCCGTTGGTCGAAGGCGGTGAGATCATCGAGCTGATCGGCGAGCGCATTCTGGGTCGCGTCGCGCTCGAGGATGTGCGGGATCCGCTCGACGATACGCTGCTGATCCCGGCAGGTTCGGAGTTCGACGAAGACAAGGTCCGAATCGTTCAGGACGCAGGAATCGAGCGGGTGATGATCCGATCGGTTTTGACTTGTGAGACCTCATTCGGTGTCTGCAGCAAGTGTTATGGCCGAGATCTGTCGCGCGGTGAAATGGTGAACCAGGGTGAGGCTGTCGGCGTCATCGCCGCACAATCGATTGGTGAACCGGGCACTCAGCTCACGATGCGGACGTTCCACATCGGCGGAACCGCGACCCGTCGCGTCGAAGCCTCACATGTCGACGCGACCCGGGAAGGCGAGATTCGGTTCAACAACCTGCGAACCGTAGTCGACCGCCAGGGTCGACATATCGTCATGAACCGCAACGCGGAGATCGGCATATTCGACGCAAGCGGCAGAGACCGGGAGCGCTACCCGGTCGTTTACGGGGCGTACGTCAATGTCGAAAACGGCGAACACGTACAACCCGGCAGCCGGCTGATAGAGTGGGATCCATTCGTGAACCCGATCCTGTCGGAGAGCGCAGGCGTGGTTGCTTTCGGCGACATCGTCGAAGGTGCCACGATGAGGGAGCAGGTCGACGAGTTCACCGGAATCTCCTCGAAGGTGATCATCGAGTCGAAGGACCCCGATTTGCGTCCCCGGATTTCCGTCAAGGATGCCGAGGGCGAAACCATCACGCAGGCGCTATTGCCTGTCGGGGCGGCCTTGGCGGTGACCAATGGTCAGGAAGTCGCGGGCGGAGACGTGTTGGCGAAAATGCCCCGCGAGACGACCAAGACCAAGGATATTACTGGCGGTCTGCCGCGTGTCGCGGAGCTGTTCGAGGCGCGTAAACCGAAGGACTTCGCGATCGTTACGGAAATCGACGGAATTGTGTCGTTTGGCCCGGACTCCCGTGGCAAACGGCGCGTGATCGTCACCCACGACATCGAGGATGTGGAGCCGAAGGAATATTTGATTCCGAAAGGCAAGCACATCAGCGTCCACGAGGGAGACCGCGTGCGTGCCGGCGAAGCGCTGATGGACGGGTCGTCCAACCCGCACGATATCCTGAAAATCAAGGGCGAAAAAGAGCTGGCCAAGTATCTGGTGGACGAGGTCCAGGAGGTCTACCGGCTGCAAGGCGTCCGGATCAATGACAAGCATATCGAGGTCATCGTTCGCCAGATGCTGCGTCGCGTGCGGGTCATCGATGTCGGTGATACCGATTTCCTGGTCGGCGAGCAGGCGGAGAAAATGATCTTCGAGGAAACCAACCGGCGCATGATCGAGGAGGGCAAGCAGCCCGCCGTCGCAGAACCGCTGCTGCTCGGAATCACCAAGGCGTCTCTGTCGACTGAGTCGTTCATTTCGGCGGCGTCGTTTCAGGAGACCACCAAGGTGCTGACTGAAGCTTCCATGTGGGGCAAAGTCGACACACTTCGGGGCCTGAAGGAAAACGTGATCATGGGTCGGCTGATCCCGGCCGGGACAGGAATGGAGCAGTACACCCGCATCGGTATCCAAATCGACGCTCCGGAGGAGCTGATGGAGGGTCCTGAGGAAGAGCCGCTCGAGGTGCGCTCTACGATCGAGCCGGCACCCCTAGGGGACGGTTTGATGGCTGCTCCCAATGGCGCCATCGAGCCGCTCGAAGGCTGAATACGAGGCAGCAAAATGGCGGTTCACGCGCCCGGATTCCGCACAGGGTTCCGGGCGCGAAGAGGGTTCCATGCTCTTCGGCAGCTCTCAGGGTTGCCTAGCAGCTTCGAATCATCACGGAATCGGCGACGTTGACAGGTAGTGCAAGCACGCTAACCTGCGACGGTTTTTGAATTCGGCCGTCTACCTGCGATCCGCTTTCGAATAGACGATGTGGCACAGCCTGAGGCCCTACCTCCGGTCCCATCGTTTCGAAGGTAGGACTCGGGGGGGCGGTGTTTTCGCAGATCGAATCGTGTGCCACTGCTGATGGGGTCAGTCTTCGAAGCGACACCCGGTTCACGTTGATCATCACGCACTCATTATTGAAGCCAAATCGGACGCTGGCTTCGGAGAAATTTCGGATGCCGACCATCCAGCAACTCGTACGCAACGGTCGCAAGCGCACCCAGACGAGATCGAACTCGCCCGACTTGATGAGTGCACCGCAACGCCGTGGCGTGTGCCTTCGCGTATTCACACAGACCCCCAAGAAGCCCAACTCGGCGCTGCGCAAGGTTGCCCGTGTTCGGCTCACCAACGGTCGTGAAGTGAATGCTTATATACCCGGTGAAGGACACAATCTGCAGGAGCACTCTGTCGTTCTGATTCGCGGCGGGCGGGTGAAGGACCTCCCGGGTGTTCGATATCACATCATCCGCGGCACGCTCGATACGACGGGTGTTGCGAACCGGCACCGCAGTCGCTCGAAGTACGGAACCAAGCGGCCGAAATAGCTTCCTTCATTTCTTGGACAGTTGGGCGGACGTCGAGGGACGAGCTGCTGCACTGCCGCCTTCTTGCCGGGGTGACCCGGCGATTCACAGGGTCTCATGCCGCGACGACGCGAAGTACCGAAGCGCACCATCTTTCCCGATCCCAAGTTCGGTGACCGGATGGTGGGCCGCTTCATGAACGTGATCATGCGCGACGGAAAGAAGAGCACCGCCGAGCGAATCGTCTACGGCGCCTTCCGTGTAATCGAAAGCAAGACGCGAAACGAGCCGTTGGCGATGTTTCGGCGTGCGCTCGACAACATCCGCCCGCGGGTGGAGGTCAAGTCGCGGCGCGTTGGCGGTGCGACCTACCAGGTACCGATCGAGGTTCGCCCGGAGCGCGCGAACTCGCTGGCGATGCGCTGGCTTACCGATTATGCGCAGAAGCGGTCGGGCAAGAGCATGCACGAAAAGCTTGCCGATGAGATCATCGACGCGGCAAACGAGCGCGGAGAAAGCGTCAAGAAACGGGAAGACACGCACCGGATGGCGGAGGCCAACAAGGCCTT
>JAQBGU010000186.1:0-3195 GCA_032128375.1 Deltaproteobacteria bacterium
CTCCCACCGGGCTCCCACAGCCTCTCGATCACCGGGCCGAACATCAGCCCGCAGCTGCTTCCCATCGAGTTGAAGGCGCAGGAGACCCTGTCAGTGGAAATCGACCTGCGCTGACTGCCGCTCGGAGCTGGTTGCTGGCGCTGTCCATGACACGGGGGTCGAGACTCCGCCCAATGCAGTGACGGGGGAGCCGCTGAGTCCCGTTCAGACCCCGCAAGCGGCTGGCGACCGCCTCGCTTCCCGCACGGCTCTTGGTGCTGGGACCGGTCAGTCGGTTTCAGGGATGTGTGGGATCCTGTGCGCATCCCCAGGCCCGCGGGGTGATCCGGCTTGCGGAATGCTCCCCCCGGTCGGACGATCCGGTCGCCCAACTGGGGGCTCTCACCTGGAGGAACCCATGACCGCTCGCTCGCTGCTCTCGGTGTGCCTGCTCTCTGCCCTGCCCATGCTTGCCCGGACGGCTCCCGCGCAAGGCGATCCTCTGCTGCTGGGCCGCTGGATTGGCAACAACGAGGAGAACCAGGGTGAAACGCTGACCATCGAGAAGGATGTGTTCCTGCTCGGCGAGCTGCGCCTTCCCTACAAGACCATGGGGCCCGGCGTGCTGGTCTTCGGCGGCGATGACGGCGGGCGCGCCGACTACAAGATCGCCGGTGACATCCTGACGCTGTCGATGGAAGGCGAGCTTGCCCTGCCCTTGCCCCACAAAAGGGCCTGGCCAATCACGGACCGCTGGCCATGGTATCCCTCAGGAGGAAGCCGTCGACCATGCCATCGAGACGGATGAACCCCCTCCAGAGGACTTTCGATCCCGGTGGTGGGTCAGAGGGTCTCGCCAGGTAGCCACCCAATCTTGCGACGGCCGTGATGGCGTCGCCGAGCGTGAACGGTTGTTTGAGTCGGCCTTTATTCTGTTCGACTGCCTGCAGCACTTTGGCTTCCCACTCATCGAAGAACACAGCGCACGGGAGATCCGGTACCTCTCGACCCAGTAGAGTCGCAAGTTGGATCCGCCAGGCAATGACGGCATCCATCGCGATCACACGCTTGAGACGTTCTGCAGTTTCGTGCTGATGCTCCTGGACCTTGCAACCGCTCTTCAGGACGCGATGCCATTCCTCGATGCGCCAGCGAAGTCCGTACAGCTCCAGCATGCGAACGGCTGCTTCGTCGGACTCCACCGTCTCTGTCGTGAGCAGCATCCACTCGATCGGCGCAGCGCCCTTCGGCGGCTGCTCTTCGCGCGCGTACACCGCCCACAGAGTCACGGGGTCGTTTGACTGAAGATCCCTTCGCGACGATCGGATCGATACCTTCCTGTAACCGAGCGTGAGAGTTGCAGCACGAGCCGGATTTCCCTCTTGCCCAGGCTTTCCACTCTTGGCCTTCTTCCATCGCTGCCGCGGGATCGCCACCTCGACCATCGTCGTGTTGTCAGTCGCTCTCAGCTCGTCGAACAGCTTCCGCTCGCTTTCCTCGAGACAACGATTCCAGGAGGCTCGCACCAAGAGCCCGACCCTGTGTCGCGTCGGAGCCGCCTCTACAAAGAGCTCGAATATGTCTGCCTCGCGGTCCATCACCGCCAGAATGCGAGTGTCCGGCATCTGCTTTGCGACTGCTACGCAGTCCCGATAGCCCTCGATCCACTTGAAGCTCTTTTTCTCTTCGATCGGTCGAGCGACGGGTTGCTTTCCCGTCTCCTCTGGCGCGTACGCAACCGATTTCAACACACCCAGCGGAAGCCCCTCCTCGGTCAATGACAACGACGTGTGCAACTTCAACCCCTGGGACTTGGCTCCCGTCTGGTTTGTCCCGATCGGGCCAAGACCTTCCGTGTGCGAGCGAGACGCGAAGTTCAAGTCTGTCGTGTCCTGCACAACCAACACCAGATTGTGGCTCATCATCCTCCCGATGGTGCGGTCTCGATGCGCCGAGAGGATCGCTTCGGGGCTGACTGTCGCCCGACTGTTGTCGACAAAGGCGTAAAACCCCTTGAGCGCGCCCCGATCACCTTCGCAAGCCTCCAGATACGAGGTGTTCGGATGCGTGGAACGATCCTCGATGATCTTCATCAGGCGATCGCGCAATCGCTTGTCCCCCAGGTTCACCGTACCAAACTCCTGCTTGACCCAGTCCTGTTTGCCGAGCCCATGCTCCACCGCCAATGGTCGAAGGTACGATCCGCAATCCGGATCCACCCCCATCTGCTCGCGAAAGTCCGACACCAGCGGATAGACGTAGATCTCCTTGACGCTCTCTGCACAGCGACCCTCACGATCGTTGCGCCCGCGACCTTTCGTCCGGCCGATCCGCTGCCAGTTTGCCGCTTGAAAACACGTACCTTCATGTCGCTGCTCGTCCACAAAGGTTTCCAGCATCCACGGCTCGAATCCATAGCGTTGCTCGAAATCCCTGCGCAACCGTCGAACGCAGGCGCCCAGGACCCAAGAAGCGAGATTCTCGCATCGCACACTTGGGCGGATCAGTAGCCGACTCAGGTTCAACACGCGATCCAGGTGCGTACGTCGGTGGCTCTGATCCCAACCGATCCACTCATCGCGAGCCGAAAGCGTAAGCGCCGATGCAGCGAACCCGACGGCACCCAGATACCCGTGCCCCGAATGGACTAGATACCGCAGCTGCCGGCCCACCATCCGATTCGCACCCCGGGGATGCTCGCGCAGAATCAGCTCGTTCCAGGTGCGCATCCCGGTAGCATCCGTGGGATCCACCAACTCGATTCGAAGTCCACAGGCTTCATCCACCTTCTCGGGTAGACCCTCCGGCTCGGGAACCGGGCCAGGCAAACGCCTCGGCCTCCAGCTACCGTTGATGTCGAGCTGGCGCGCGGGGAGCTCGAACTCGCCCTCTTGCTCGAAATCGCGGAGCGCCTTCAGGCACGAGCCAACCTGAGGCTCGCCGCAAGCGTTCCGAAAACCGAATCGCTCGCACAGCTCCGTCGCCAGGCCCGTTCGTGAGCTGCAGCCATCGAGAAGCTCATGCACTGCCGAGAGCCGCTCCGGCTCCGACAGCGCCTCCTTGATCGTCAGCCCTGACCGGCCCACGCCCTACGTCGTAGCGTGCCGCGCATCGATTGTCCAGGACTATTTGTGGGGCACGGGCAGGGCTAGCCTGGGTTCCATGGGCGGCTACCGCACGCAGGCACTGGACGTCCATCCGGACGTTGAAGCGATC
>JAQBGU010000187.1:0-26139 GCA_032128375.1 Deltaproteobacteria bacterium
ACGGGGGGTCACCGAGAAGGACATTCGCGATCTGAAATTCGGATTGCGCCAGTCGGTCGACTACGTCGCGATCTCGTTCGTTCGTTCGGCGGACGATATCCGACAGGTGAAACGGCTGATCGAGGGTGCCGGATGCAACACACCCGTGATCGCCAAGTTGGAAAAAACGGAGGCGATTGAAGCCTTGGGAGCGATCGTCGACGCAGCTGACGGATTGATGGTTGCGCGCGGCGACCTGGGCGTGGAGCTCGCGCCTGAAAAAGTCCCGTTGGTGCAAAAGCGCATCATCGACCTCGCCAATCGGGCCGCCAAGCCCGTGATCACTGCGACGCAAATGCTGGAATCGATGATCCACAATCCTCGGCCCACCCGCGCCGAAGCAAGCGATGTCGCCAACGCGATCCTGGATGGGACAGACGCCATCATGTTGAGCGGCGAGACCGCGGTGGGTCGCTATCCCATCGAGGCCGTCGAAACGATGGTGCGGGTTGCGGTCGATATTCGTCAGAACGCTCCTGACCGCGAAACGCGGCCGACGCTTGCCACCAGCCTGACCGACTCCCGATCCGAAGCGATCGGCGCCGCTGTAGCAGCCGTCGTCACATCACTGAGGGATATTCAGGCGGTTTGGGTGTTTACCCAGACCGGTGCGACCGCCCGACTCATCGTGCAGCACCGACCGGCCGTTCCGATCATCGCGTTCACTCCGAACGAAGCCTGTTATCGGCAAATGGCGCTCGTGTGGGGCGTGACGCCCGTGCTCACGCCGATGGTCAGCAACTTTCGAGAGTTGGCAGCCAAGGTGTTTCCACTCGCACAAAGCCGGGGGCTGGCCGAACCCGGTGATACGGTCGTGATGACGGGCACCCACCCGTTCGACGCGATGGCAGAAACAAACTTTTTGAAGGTCCATACAGTCGGGGGTTAGCGATAGCGGCTGGGCGTAGGCTGCGCGCTATCCGTGGGGCGGGTCGCGCAGTGGCTGATCTGCCTCGAATACGGCCAGGTGCGCGTTCAATTCGTCGAGTCGAGTGTTCTCGCCGGGTAGCCGATTCCCAGTCCGCCTGGTCTCGACTTCGATCGATTTTCTGGAAGCGGCTGCGGCTGCCGCGAAATCTCCGATTTCCGCGTGAGCAGCCGCGAGCGTGTCGAGGTGTCCAGGATTGTCGCCACCATCCATTTCACGGACCGCGAGCGCCAGGCGCAAGGCCTCGTTGCCGTCGCGCTGCGATGCGTCGGGACAAGTCGCGAGTGCCCATGCATAGTTGTTCCAGAGTTCTTCGGATTCCGGACACTCTTCGGAACCGATCCGAAGAGTCTCATGTTGAACGTGATAGTTCCGTTCGAGAAACGACAGGTTCGCGAGCAGAATGCGGGCCTCCGGATCGCAGTGGGACATCGCGAGCGCGGCGAGCAGGCGCTGCCGGGCGTCATCGCGCCGTTCGGTCTTCATCAGTACGTCGCCCAGCGCGACGAGGTATTGTGGATCATCAGGAAACACAGCGACGATCTCCTCGAGCTGTTCGACTGCCTGCTCGTAGTGTCCCATCTTCATCAGTGCTTCGACACGAGATAGTCCGAAGCTCCCCGCCTGGAATTTCTGCCACAGCGATTCGAACCTCTTGGCGGCCTTCTCGTACCGCCTGCGGCTTTTCGCGCCCAATGCCTGGTTGAGGGTTCGAATATCATCGACAAGTTCCGACGGATTCGTGCCCGTTAGTTTCAAACTCGATAGGGAGTCCTTGAGTTCCGCAGAAGGTTTCGCCGCGGCGTATCCCAGCGATTGAAGACGCGCACGCATCTCGGCGTCGATTGAAACCTCGGCGCCCGTGGGTCCGGTTGGCCCATCGTTGATGAGTTCAGCCATTCGAACTCGCAGGCGTTCGACGATATCGGGTCGGCTGGAGGCCAGGTTCGACTCCTCTCGGGAATCGGCCACCACGTCGTACAGTTCTGGCTCGAGTTTGTGGATGTACTTCCAAGGGCCTTCGCGAACGGATCGGATCATCGAGGAACCGAATGCGAGAACCTCCGCCGACTCTCCGTATCCCGTCAGCTCGAGGTCCTTCGACGTCCCTGTGATCAACGGCAAGAGTGATTGTCCCTGGATTCCCTCGAGGGGAGACAATCCCAGCAGGTCCACGATGGTCGGTGCGATGTCGGCGGTGCGGACCAGCGAACTGACCAGGGATCCGCGGCGAATGATCGGAGTCCCCCACATCACCAGCGGTACCCGCATGGTCGTGTCGTAGACGAAAAACGCATGGGTCATCTCACCGTGCTGACCACGACCTTCGCCGTGGTCGGCCGTCAACACGACGAGCGTACTGGCCTCGAGTGCGAGGCCTCGAATGGTGTCGAGAAGCCGTCCGATTTCCGAATCGACGTAGCTGACTTCTGCGAGATACGGGCTGGTGGGAAAGCGATCGCGAAACTGCGGTGGCGGCGCATGGAAAATGTGCGGGTCGTAGTAGTGCAGCCAGAGAAAAGACTTGTCGGACCTGTGGGCCCGAATGAATTCGATACCCCGATCCGAAATGTCAGCGGCCATCCTCTCTTCGAGTTGAAGCTCGTTCGATCGGTCGGGCGCAGCTGCTGGGTCGCCGTCTTTGCCGACCATCGCGACGACTTTCAATTCAACGTTGGCGGAAAGTGTATCCCGATAGACTGCGAACCCCTGGTTGAGCTGGGTCTGCCTGCCGATCACCGGCGCAGCGATCTCGGCGGCTGTCGCGAAACCGTGGCTGCTGAGAACCTCGGCCAAAGTCTGATTCGCCTGCGGCAGCTCGTAGCCGGAATTCGACCGCACGCCGTGCGCGTAGGGGAACTTGCCGGTCAAGATCGTCGCGTGTGATGGGAGGGTATTGGGTGCGCTAGTCATCGCGTGCTCGAAGCGAAGTCCCTCACCGCTCATTCGGTCGATATGGGGCGTCGTGGGCAAAGCCTGCCCGTAGACACCCAACGCATCGGCGCGGGTGGTATCGAGCGTGATCAACACCACGTGGATCGGGGGCACCACCACGGGGTCGAGCTCGGGGGCGGGCGGGTCCTCGCCGCCGCAATTGATGAGTAGCCCCGCGACCGCTATCCAAAGCATCGGATTGTGGCCGCCGCAGTATCGGATGCGCTTTTGGGGGGGTTTTTGAGAGAGTCGAGTCACATGCTGTTCGGAGGCTCGCCGCGGGGTTCGCGAAGTTCAACGAAGTTCAAAAGGGTCGCTGAAACGTATCACAGCTGCCGGCGGCGAACTTCGGGACGACCTGATATCCCCTCGGGGATAGATCTCTCGGGAAAAACAGTCCGTTTTACCGGAGTTTCACATAGAAATATTGGTCTTTGACAGTACATGACTTACAGTCATAATCGTGGCCAGTCACCCTGTGACGGCTGTGACTGGAACGGAACGGAAAGTGACTGGAAAGTCTAGAAAGTGACTGAAAGTCAGAAATTTTGCCACAGCGGGCCCGAAAGTCCTGCCCTACGCTGAATCGCCCCCTACTTGATCGATTGAAGCGGGGCCCCGCGGGGCTCGGCTAGCGGAGACGCGACGTGAATCAGGATTTCAGTCCCGGAAGCTGGGCCATCATCCTCGGGGGCTCGAGCGGTTTCGGCCTCGCCACGGCGCAGAAGTTGGCCGAGAGCGGTATGAGCGTTTGCATCGTACACCGCGACCGGCGAGGAGCCATGTCTCGAATCGAACCCGACTTCGAGAAAATCCGGGGCAGCGGAACCACGCTGTTGACGTTCAACACCGATGCGTTGAACCCGCAAAAGCGCGACGAGATCCTCGACGAATTGACCGCTGCGATGGGGGCTGAAGGGCGGGTCCGGGTACTGCTTCATTCTATTGCGTTCGGAAACCTGAAGTTGATCGTCCCCGAACCGTCCGCCGCCGGCACCCTCGCCGGCACCGCGGCAGGCTCGCTCGCAGATCGTCTCGGTATCGACCCAGAACAACTCTCCCGGGCGGCCGATGATTTGTTCGACAGCGGCAGCGACGCGTTGCACACGCTGGCCAGCCGGCCCGAGTACCCGAACCGCTACCTCGACGACGACGACCTTGGGCGCACGATCTACAGCATGGGGACGAGCATCCTGGGCTGGGCACAGGCACTGCTCGATCGCGCGATGTTCGCGGACGACGCGCGGATCTTCGGCTTGACGAGCGAAGGCAACGAAGTGGCTTGGAAGGGCTATGCGGCCGTCGCAGCAGCCAAGGTCGCCATGGAGTCGATTGCGCGATCCATGGCCGTGGAGCTGGCCCCTTATGGTATCCGTACCAACGTGATTCAGGCAGGAGTCACGGATACGGCGGCGATGCGTGCAATCCCGGGCAGCGCACAACTCAAGGCCCAAGCGCGCAGCCGCAATCCGTTCGGGCGGCTGACCACACCGCGAGACGTCGCCAATGTGATCGATCTTCTTTCGCGACCGGAGGCCAACTGGATCAACGGCGAGGTCATTCGAGTGGATGGGGGCGAACACATCTCGGGGGTTTTGCGGTGACGGTGTTCTTGCACGGCCTGGGCCACTTCCATCCCAACAACGAGATCACCAACCAGTTTCTCGAAGATCTCGACATCGGCACCGACGATCAATGGATCATGGAGCGCGTGGGGATCCGCTCGCGGCGCACCGTGATGCCGCTGGACTACATTCGTGAGACCCAAAACGTGGAACCTCGGGCCGCAATGGACGCCGCCGAGTACACGAACGCGCAGATGGGTGCACGAGCGGCAGAACTTGCCATTTCGCGAGCCGGCATCGACAAGGGCCAGATCGGCATGGTCATCGGCGGCACCTCCGCCGCCGACACCGCCACACCGGCCGAGGGCTGCAATGTCAGCCGCATACTCGAACTAGAGGTCCCGAGCTTCGATGTCATCTCGGCGTGCACCAGCTTCTACGTGCAGCTCTATCTGCTCTCGTTGATGCAGCCCGAGAAACTGCCGGACTACGTACTGCTCGTCGCGACGGACGGGCTCACCAAGACCGTCGACTACAGAGATCGGGCAGCGGCCGTGCTGTGGGGTGACGGCGCCGCCGCCGCGGTGATCTCCACGCGCCACGAAAGCCGTGCCCGAATCCTCGGCAACACGCTCGACGGGAGCCCAGCAGGAAACGAAAAGGTTGTCGTCCCGCGCTTGGGTCACTTCCGTCAGGATGGCCGAACCATCCAGGTTTTCGGAATCAAACGCATGACCCGAATACTCGCGAACCTGCAGGCCGAATTCGAGCAACCCGACCGCCACTTCAACTTTGTCGGACATCAAGCCAACAGACGGATGCTGGAGTCGGTTGTCAAGAGCCGCAACATCCCGAACGACAGGCACCACAGCAACGTCGAATGGTTTGGAAACACGGGATCTGCGAGTTCCGCTTCCGTGATCTCGATGCTGTGGGAGAAGTGGACCGATTCTGACGACGTGGCCGTCGTCGGCGTCGGCGCAGGCTTGGCGTGGTCGGGCTACCTGCTGCGGATTGGAGAGGATTCGTGAATTACCAGGAGTTCCAGCAGCAGAAGGCCTTCGACAAGGGCGAACTGCTCGCCTTTGCACATGGCAACCTGTTCGACGGCGCGCCGCCGGAATTCAAAGTGGAACTCCCGGCCCCTCCGATGCTGATGATCGACCGGATCGTCGACATCAGCCGCGACGGCGCTCGCGGCCGCATCGTTGCGGAACGCAATGTCTCCGTGGACGACTGGTTCTTCGAGTGCCACTTCAGGGACGACCCGGTCCAGCCGGGCTGCCTCGGGGTAGACGGCGTCTGGCAGCTGTTGGGCTTCTATTGTGCGTGGCGCGGCGGTCTCGGTTCAGGACGGGCGCTCGGGTGTGGGGAGGTGGAATTCTCCGGGCAGATCCGGCCCCATGATCGCCTGGTTCGTTACGAGGTCGACATACGTCGGTTCACGAAGATCGCCCATGCAGGCGCGTCGCTGGTGATCGGAGATGCACTGCTCTTCGTCGATGACGAGCTCATCTACGAAATCAAACGCGCGAAGGTGGGGACGTTTCAGGGAATCGATTATCCCGACTATCCGAAGGCTTCTGCGCGGTCGCGCGGTGGAAAAATGGAGCGATGAGCGGAAGGCGCCTGACACCCGATGAAGTCCTGGCGGCGCTGCCGCAGCAGGAGCCGTTTCGCTTCGTCGACGAAATCCTCGAGATCGATGAAGAACACATCATCGGCTCGTACCGGTTCCGGCCCGATGCCGATTTCTATCGCGGTCACTTCCCCGGAAATCCGGTCACACCGGGTGTGATCTTGATCGAGTCGATGGCGCAAGTAGGCATCGTGGCGCTCGGGCTCTACCTGTTGACGCTCGAGAGCGAGGCCGACATCGACACGATCACGACCCTGTTCACCGACACCAGCGTCGACTTCAATGGGATCGTCAAGCCGGGGGATCGGGTGACAATCTCTGCTAGAAAGACATTTTTCCGGCGTCGAAAGCTGCGAAGCGAAGCCGAGATGGCTCTCGACGATGGCACCGTCGTATGCTCGGGAAGTGTTTCTGGCATGGGAGTATTCAGATGAGCAACCGCGTGGTGGTCACGGGCCTCGGGGTATTGGCAGCCAATGGCAACGGCATCCATGCCTTCGAGCTCGCACTCCGAAAGGGACACTCGGGTATTCGCCAGAACGAAAAGATGATCGAATGCGGCTTTGGCTCGCACGTCGCCGGCGTGCCTCAGGGAATCGACGAGATCGCCGAGTCCTATTTCGACGAAGACATGTTGCGAGCGATGAATTCGGGGCACCGATTTGCATCGATCGCGTCCGTCGACGCGTGGACCGACGCCGGCCTCGAGCGACCGGACCCGGCAGACGACACGGTCGATTGGGACACCGGAGCCATTCTCGGAACCGGGATCGGAGGCATGGACACGATCGCAGCCAAGGTCGTTCCACTGACGGACTCGAAGATGATTCGACGTCTTGGCAGCACCGCAGTCGAGCAGGTCATGGCCAGCGGCGTGTCAGCACGGCTGTCGGGGTTGTTTGCACTGGGCAACCAGGTGACGACCAACTCGAGCGCCTGCAGCACTGGAAGTGAAGCAATCTCGATGGGCTTCGAGCGGATTCGCAACGGTCTGGCGAAACGAATGCTCTGTGGTGGTGCCGAAGGCGCGAGCCACTACATCTGGGCGGGTTTCGACGCGATGCGTGTGTTGTGCCGCAAGTTCAACGATGAACCCGAGCGGGCATCCCGACCGATGTCCGCATCAGCGGCAGGTTTCGTCCCGAGCGCGGGAGCCGGCGTGCTGATGCTGGAGAGTCTCGATAGCGCGCGAGAACGCGGCGCGCGGATCTACTGTGAGATCGCCGGTTCCGCGGTCAACTGCGGTGGACATAGGGGGGGCGGAAGCATGACCGCACCCAATCCCGAGAGCGTGAAGCGGTGTATCAAGGCAGCATTGGCCGACGCGCAAACGCAACCGGAGGAAGTCGGCGCGATCAACGCGCATCTGACCGCGACCGGTGCAGACCCGAACGAAGTGCGCTCCTGGTCGGCGGCACTCGATTGCCGTCCACAGGATCTCCCCCCGATCACGTCGACGAAGTCGATGATCGGCCATGCACTTGGAGCCGCAGGCGGAATCGAATCGGTGGCCAGCGTTTTGATGCTCCGCGGCGGCTTCATCCATGCATCGATCAATTGCGGTGACGTGCATCCAGAAATCGAGCCCTACGCGGCGTCCATTCCGCACACGGCACGCGAACTTCCCGACCTCCAGGTGGTCATGAAGGCCGGCTTCGGTTTTGGGGACGTAAACGCGTGCGTCGTGTTCCGGAAGTGGAACGAGTAGCTCGACCAGCCCAATCGCCACCGGTAAATCAGACATCACACCAGATCACCAAAGGAGAAGTACAGTGGACCAGACGGAGATCTTCGAGAAAGTCATCAAGATTCTCACCCCTTACGTCAAGAACCAGGAAGCACTCGCCAAAGTCACGCCCGCTACGCACATCCTCGACGACCTGAAGGTGAATTCCGCTCGCCTCGTCGACGTTGTTCTCGAATTCGAAGACATCTTCGAGATCGAAATCGACGATGACGATGTCGACTCGGTAGAGACGGTGGGCAACGCAGTCGCGTTGATCGAGTCGAAGCTAGGCTAGTGGCTTCGCGACCTTTCGCCCCCGTTCCGCCGCAGATGCGACGGAAACTGAAGGTTCAACGCGAGACAACGCGTCTGCTCTCGCCACTCACGCTCCCGCTGGTCGCACTCACCCTCCGATACGGGTTCGGATACCGAATCGAGGGGCTGACCGAGCTTCGCGCGGACTATCGCAGAGCCTCTCTCGAAAACGACGCCCCTATGATCATATGCGCAAATCATCTCACGCTGATCGATTCCTTCATCATCGCATGGGCACTGGGATCGCCATGGTGGTACATCCGGCAGTTTCGAACCCTTCCGTGGAACGTCCCCGAGCAATCGATCTTCGCCGCCACGCCCTGGCTTCGGAGCGCGATCTACATCATGAAGTGTCTTCCCATTCAGCGGGGCGGCGAGCGTCGGGGCGTCACTGAGGTGCTAGCGAAAATCGCCCACCTGATCTCGCAGGGCGAAACCGCGTTGATCTTCCCCGAAGCCGGCCGCAGCCGGTCCGGACGAATCGAGGTGGAATCGGCGGCAACTGGAGTGGGGCGAATTTTCAAGTCGGTGCCGAACTGTCGAGTGATTTGTGTGTACCTGCGTGCAGAGAGCCAAGAGTCGTATTCCAGCGCGCCACGCCGCGGGGATCGATTTCGGGGCTCGCTCGAAGTGATCGAGCCGAAGACTGACCACCCAGGTGTCCGTGGATCGCGTGACATCGCGCATCAGATTCTCGTACGACTCGCAGACATGGAGCGTAGCTACTTCGATGCTCGGAAATGACATCGTAGACCTCGCAGACCCCGAGACGTCCCGTGGGGGCCAGCATCCGCGCTTCGACGAGCGGGTCTTTGCGAGCTGTGAACGTGCGGCGCTTGCCCGAAGTTCCGACCCGACGCGTTTGCGCTGGATGCTGTGGGCAGTGAAGGAAAGCGCCTTCAAGGGGTTGCGCAGAACGCAGCCGGCGACGGTCCTATCGCCAGTTCAGTTCGTGGTCGACCTCGATTCCCAGCTACACGGGACAGTCAGCTGCCGAGACCAACACTACTGTGCAACCGTCGAATTGGATCGAGATTGCGTTCACGCGATCGTCTCCGATGATCTCGCGCGGGACGGCACGCTGTGGGGATCGCGACGGGTCGCGGACGGCACCGTCGCTGACATTGCAGCCAGTCAGCAGGCGCGCTCGCTGGCTCTGGACCGAATTTCCGCTCGGCTCGGAATCGATCGATCCGAGCTCGGTATCGAGCGCGTCGGGCGAATTCCGCAGCTGGTTCACCGCGGTGCATGCACACCGTCGACACTCTCGCTTTCGCACCACGGATCGTACGTGAGTTTTGCCTGTCAGCTCGAGCCGTGGTGCGTGACAGCTGTCGATCGGCTGCCTCCCCGATTGCAAACGGTCACTCGATAGGGAGACACATTGAAAGAACAACTGATTCGTCGACTGGTGATCATCAATCGGGGCGAAGCCGCGATGCGCGCGATCCGCGCCGTCAAAGCGCTGCGAGCCTTGGAAGGCTCAAATCTCGAGAGTGTGGTCCTATACACCGACGTCGATCGAGAAGCTCCGTTTGTCCGCCATGCGGACCGCGCGATTCGGCTCGACTCCAGTCGGGGCCCTGTCGCAGCCTACCTCGACCGCGACCGATTGATGCAAGCATTGGTCGAGGCCGAGGCCGATGCGGTGTGGCCGGGATGGGGATTCGTCGCGGAAGACCCCGAATTTGCGGACCTGGTGGTCGCGAGCGGACTTCGTTTCCTGGGTCCATCCGGCGACGTGATGCGTGCACTGGGCGACAAGATCGATGCGAAGCGCGTGGCCGAAAAAAGTGGCGTTCCAGTTCTCGCCTGGAGTGGTGCTGTCGTAACCGACCCTGCCGAAGCCGCAGCCGTCGCGGCGCGCATCGGCTACCCGGTGGTCATCAAGGCCGCTGCCGGCGGAGGTGGCCGCGGGATTCGGATGGTGGAATCAGAAGCAGATATCGAGACCTCGTTCCGTTCCGCTGCTGCGGAGGCACGATCGGCGTTCGGCGACGACCGACTCTTTGTCGAACGCAGGCTACCCCGCGGCCGACACATCGAAGTCCAGTTTGCCGCCGACTCGCACGGAAACTCGATGTCGCTTGGGTGCCGCGATTGCTCGATCCAGCGCCGACACCAGAAAGTAGTCGAAGAGGCTCCACCACCCGGGCTACCCGGCGCGTTTCTGGCGCAGCTCGAAAGCGCGGCGATCGGACTGGTGACACAGGTGGGCTATGTCGGCGTGGGAACCGTCGAGTTCCTGGTATCAGCCGGAGAATTCTTCTTCCTCGAGGTCAATCCCCGCTTACAGGTCGAACACGGGATCACAGAGGAATTGACCGGGATCGATCTGGTACAGCTACAGATCCGGATCGCTCGCGGCGAGTCGCTGCCCCCTGCCCCGCAGCCAAGGGCACTGGTCGCGATCGAGGCGCGTGTGTGCGCCGAGGATCCGCAGGCCGACTTTCTTCCGACGCCGGGTCGGATCGCACTGTTCGATCCTGCGCTCGGACCTCGGATGCGAATCGACTCGGGTGTGGCGGCGGGTTCCCAGGTTCCGGCGGAGTTCGACTCCCTGATCGCCAAGTTGATTGCAGTAGGCGATTCCCGCGAGGACGCCCGCGCGCGACTCACCTGCGCGCTTACCGACTTCGAGTTGGTCGTCGCCGGCGGCGCCACCAACAAGGGCTACCTGATCGACATCCTGGAAGCGGATGAGTACCGGTCGGGCGATTACGACACGGAATGGCTCGATCGCTCGCCCGGTCTGCGCAGCGGCTCCGACGAGTTCGCCGTCGAAGCGCTGATCGTCGCATCGATCCTGTGTTATCAGCGATACCGCGACGGTGCACGCCAGAAATTCTACGCGGACCCGGCAACGCTCTCGCCGACATCCATCCCCGCATCCACGGGCCAACGTGTCGACCTGACTGCAGGATCAGAAAGCTACAGGCTGCAGGTCTTCGGAGTCGGAGCCTGGCGATATCGGGTACACATGGACGGGCACGTCGCGGTCGCGACGTTGCGCGACGAAAGGGCGAACTCCGCAATCCTCGAGCTTTCCGGTCGCAGCCTGCGAGTCGTCCACGACATCACGGAACAGGGTTTGCGCATCGAAGTCGAGTCGCGTCCGTACCGCTTCAGCAGCGAACTCGCTGGCCAGGTTCGTTCGAGCACTCCAGCCGTCGTGCTTTCGCTCCAGGTCAAGCCCAGAGATGTCGTATCCACTGGGCAATCACTCGGATTGCTGGAAGCGATGAAGACCGAGATCGACTTCCGATCTCCCGTCAGCGGCGTCGTCAAGGAAATCCTGGTGCGAGCTGGTCAGCAGGTGGTCGCTGGCGAGTTGCTGCTGGTGATCGAGGCAGAGGCCAAAGGAACAGAGGAGGCGCCCCGCGAGCATCTCGAACTGCCGTCCTATAGCGACCCATTGGACATCTTCTTCAGACCTGCCGATGAATCTACCGAACCGCCCGGGACCGAAAAGTTGACTGTCGTCGACTTGCTGGCGGCCGAACGAGCCGACACAGAATCAAGACGTCGCGCGATGGATGCTGCACGCGACGAAATTCGTCGCGTACTGATGGGCTACGATGTCAACCCCCTGCGCGGCGAACGTCTGGTTTCGCTGTTGGAAGTTCCGCTTCCCGAGGGCCTGAGTGAGTCGTTCCGATGGGAACTGGCCGAGATTCGGCACGACCTGACGCTGTTTGCCGACATCGAAGAACTGTTCGTTCGCGCCCAGCACGCCTCGGTTTCGGGTGATCTCGGCCCGTCGAATCACGCACGGTTACGCGCCTATATGCGACGCATGGCGACCGGTGGTGCTGGAATCTCAGAGGAGTTCCTGACCATCCTACGCCATGCACTATCCCACTACGGTGTCGACTTGCAACCCTGCGAGGCGTTGGAACGGGCCGTGCTGCGATTGGTCGCTACCCAGCTGGCCCCAAAATTGCGGCGACGTTTGGTGGCCGAAATCCTGCGGCGCATCCACGCGCTCGCCGTATCCGGACTCCATCTCGGCCACGACAGCGCACTAGCAGATGCTCTTTCGTCCATCGCCGGGCTGCGCGGTTTGGTTCCCGACGCGCTCGCCGACCACGCGATCGAAGCGAGCTACGCGATCTTCGAGCGCCCCGAACTCGAGCGGCAAGCCGAGCGCACCAGCAAAGAGGTGGAGAGCTGGCTGTCGCAAGCCGAGTCGGAACCTACACCGCCGCCCAATGCCGTATTGGTGCACCTCGCCAACGCGCCGCGTATCGTCTTCGATCGGGTCGGACACTGGATCGGTGACGCGAACCCGCTGCGTAGTGCGGTTGCCGTCGCAGCGCACGTGTGCCGCCTGTACGCGCCTGGCAGTGCCCCCACCCATACATCAGACATCATCGGTGCGGCGCACGTCGAGCGCCTCGATTTGAAGGACGGTCGAACCGTTTTGGGAAGCGTGGCACGTTCGGACCGCATCAGTCACGCCCTGGCGTTACTGGTGCGCGCCGCCGCAGCCGTGGGGGGTGTCGACGCGATCGAACTTCTGGTTCCCTCGGAACCGGACGAGGACCTGAGTCACCTGCACAAAGTCCTGACTCCGGTTCTGACCTCTCTCGGCCGTTCGCTGTCGGCTGATCGGTTGACAGTCACGCGGTTGTGTAAGGAGGACCCGCCGGAACACCTGAGCCTGATCGTGGCAGATTCGGGTTGGAAGGA
The DNA here is from genome assembly GCA_032128375.1 of Deltaproteobacteria bacterium. GTDB lineage: Bacteria > Myxococcota_A > UBA9160 > UBA9160 > SMWR01 > JAJDAM01. The sequence continues at coordinate 12,840 of JAQBGU010000187.1, forward strand.
AGCGACGGGATTGCATGGGCTGCATCCTGAAACCGCGGCGCGAATCGACCTCGAACGGTTGCAGGCGTTCCATCTCGAGAGGTTGGAATCGCCCGACGACATCTACTGTTTCCACCTGCGATCGAAGCAGATCCCTGGCGACGAGCGAATCTTCGTGCTGGCTGACTTCCGCGGACGCGCTCCCGATGATGGCCTCGAAGCGACGCTCCATATCCCGTCGTTCGAACGCGCGTTCTTCGAGGCGGCCCGAACGCTCCGAAGTCATCTCGGGATGCGGGATCCGAGTCGCCGGTTGCAGTGGAACCGGATCGCGGTATTCGCGTCGCCGACGATCTTCCTCGATGACGAAGTTGCCGAGCGTCTCGCAAGGCGTCTCGCGCCCGACACGCGACACCTCGGACTCGAGAAGGTCATCGTCCGGCTGAATGTCCTCGATCGTGCGAGCCCCGACGAGCGCGCTAGGCCCATCGAGGTCGTCATCGCTGACCCCACCGGGAGCAACATGGAGCTCTCGTGGCGCGGACCGCATCACGATGCTCTGGAGCCTGCCCGCGACTACGAACGCAAGGTCGTCGACGCGAAGAGACGCAGACTGGTCTACCCCTATGAAATTATCAAACTCCTGACGGGCGGCTCCGGCGAAAACGGCGTAGCTCGCGGAGAAACCGATCCGGACCTCCCGCCCGGAAACTTCGAAGAGTTCGACCTGTGCCCGAAGAGCGAAGCCGGTCCTGTGGCGGTCAGCGTGGCGGGCCGAGCCTACGGACTCAACGACTCATCGGTTGTCTTCGGCGTCATCGACACGCCGACCGAGAAGATCAGTGAGGGAATGAAACGAGTCTTGATCCTGTCCGATCCGACCGTCGGTATGGGCGCACTCGCGGCACCGGAGTGCGATCGCATCGTCGCGGCGATCGATCTCGCACAAAGTCTCGGGGTTCCGCTCGAGTGGGTACCCGTATCCAGCGGTGCACGAATCGCAATGGACAGCGGAACCGAGAACCTGGATGCGACCGCACGCGTCGTCCGCCGCATCGTCACATTCACCCAGGGTGATGGCACGATTCACGTCATCGTCGCGGGTGTCAACATTGGCGCGCAGAGCTATTTCAATGCGCTTAGCACGATGCTGCCGCATACACATGGCGCTCTGATCATGACATCGGGTGCATCGATGCTATTGACCGGCCGCGCAGCGCTGGATGCATCCGGTTCGGTTTCCGCCGAAGATGAAGCGGCGATCGGGGGCTTCGAACGCATCATGGGTCCCAACGGCGAAGCCCAGTACTTCGCGCGAAACATCGCCGACGCGTATCGGATCCTGTACGAACACTACCGCTACACGTATGTGACGCCCGGCGAATCGACGCCACGGCCGTTCCAGACCACTGACCCCGAGACACGCGCGATCACCGGTTTCGTCTGCGAGCCAGAAGAGGGACATGACTTCCACACGCTGGGGGAGATATTCGACCCGGCGACCAATCTCGATCGGAAACGCCCGTTCTCGATGCGCCTCGTGATGGAATCGCTCGTCGATCAAGACGGCGGTCACCTGGAGCGCTGGCGATCTTGGCAGGGTGCCGAGACCGCGATCGTGTGGGACGCGCACCTCGGTGGACACGCCATCTGTCTGATCGGCATCGAGAGCCGCAACCTCGACCGCGAGGGTTACAGCCCAACCGATGGACCCGCAGTATGGACGGGTGGGACGTTGTTTCCGCTCTCCTCGAAGAAGCTCGCCCGCGCGCTGACTGCGGCTAGCGGGAACCGGCCGGTCGTGTTGCTTGCAAACTTATCCGGTTTCGACGGGTCGCCGGAATCCATGCGAAAGCTCCAGCTGGAATACGGAGCCCAGATCGCGCGAGCTGTCGTCAATTTCGAGGGGCCGCTGTTGTTCATGGTGGTATCGCGATACCACGGCGGCGCCTACGTGGTGTTTTCGGGTGCTCTCAATGATGGCTTGCGGCCCGCTGCACTGGCCGGATCGTTCGCATCGGTGATTGGTGGAACCCCCGCAGCCACGGTCGTGTTCGCGCGAGAGGTCCGTGCACGCGTCGGCTTCGATCCCCGCATCACCGCGCTTCGCCGCGCTACGGACTTCGAATCGCGCGAAAAATTCGACCGGGCCTGGCAGGAAGTCACATTGGAAAAACAGGTCGAGCTCGCCGCTCAGTTCGACAGCGTTCACACGGTAGAGCGTGCGCGAGAAGTCGGGTCGCTCAAAGCGATTGTTGATCCCGCGGATATGCGTCGTTATCTGATCGATGAACTGCGCGGGAGTCCGAGAAGCGGGAGATCCAGCGGATGAGCTCGCGAACGACAGAGCCAGGGTACGCGACTTCTCGGCCCCCTGGGCGCGCCAAGAAAAAGGCCGCCGTTCGCCGACGAATTCTGGAGAGCGCCAAAGGAGTCTTCTTCCGAGATGGCTTCATGGAAGCGAACCTCGATGAGGTCGCCGAACGAGCCGGCGTGGCGAAAGGAACCCTCTACCGATACTTCGAAAACAAAGCTCAGCTCTACGTCGCGGTGCTTTCGCACCGAGGTAAGGTGTTCGAGGAGAAACTCAAAGGGGCGCTGGATCCCGAGGCACCTCCGATCGAGGCGCTGTGGGACGCGAGCCGCTTCTACCTCCAGCACTATGTGACCAACCGCGAATATTTCCAGATCTTCTGGGCCATCGAGAATCAGTCGGTGATTGGCGAGCTTCCATCGCAAGTTGTCGATGAAGTGACGCGACTGTGGGAGCAGAGTCTCGGTACTTTGGCTGGGATCATCGACCGGGGCGTCGAAGAAGGAGTGTTCGCGCCCTGTGACGCCTGGGAAGTGGCCAGCATCCTATGGACGTTGGCGAACGCAGTCATCCGAACCGAGTCTTCTCCCGCACACCGCGGCTTGCGTCTACACAGCCTCGAATCGTTTTTCGAAGATGCAATCGGCTTGATGATCCGGGGAATGGCGGTACAGCGGCTGCCATAACTGGCGCTGGCCTGATCGTTTCCCTTCGCTGGGTTGTCTTTAGGGTTATCGAGCGGTTGTCGCGGGCTGCTGGTCAGTCTGCGGGCTTCGCTGCCTCGGCTTCCAGAACGGCTATGGCGTCAGTCACCGCCTGCAACACCCGCGGCGGCGGGTTGGAATCTAACAACCGGCGAAGCGGTTCGATTGCGACGGGATCCTCTTCGCTCGCGAGCGCCCGGACAATCTTGATCAGCAGTACAGTATCGGTGTGATTCAACAACCCGACGAAAGCAGGAACGGCGTCCTTTGCTGGGAATGAAGCGATCTGCTGGATGGCCCAGCCGCGCAGTTCTGGCGGATTGCCTTTCCGAACGATTCTGGTCAGCACACTGAGGTCCTCAGGCAGACTCGCGACGTCGATGCCCTGGAGCCTCGCGATTTCGGCCACCAGTTCTTTCAGGGCTTCCGGGTCTATTTTGGGCCTTCGGCCATAGCCGCGTTTGCGGGATCTGGCAGCACCGGAATCCTTCGCGAAGATGACCTCGTCATTGAGACGAACCCAGGGCCCGTCCGCTTCGAGCCCGCGCTTCCAGATCGCACCACTCGACGAGTCGACCTTGAGCAGCAGCGGCTCGCGAATGTCTGTCAGAATTCGAAAATCGAAGCGTCCCAATTCGGCGGTCATCTCGCTGCCTCGTCGATTCAACCCTTCGAAAGGGAAGACCAGGCGCTGAATCAACAGCAGCAAGGTCAGTAGAAGCACGAGGCCAAGCAGCAGACGGTCCATGGAATCGAGTTTCACATTCTCTCAATGGGAAAGTTGCAGTTCCACTCGCAACAAACGCCTCGGACGAACGTCCGAGGCGCTCAACGCTACTGCAAATTTGCCAGAGCCGCTCAGCTGCGTCGGCGAGCCAGGATCGATAGGCCCACGAGTCCGAGGCCGAGAAGGGCAACGGTACCTGGCTCCGGAACGATATTCACGACCGCCGACTGGAACGTCGTGCTGCCAGAAATCGAGCTGCCCGCAAGGTCGAGAATATCATCGATTCCCGTCATCGTGGATGAGAGCGTGAACTGGCCTGCGTCGCCGGCAGTCGTCACGAACGTCACAGTCCCAATCAACCAACTCTGGCCACTCGTCAGCCCCGTTCTGACAAACGGTGGAAATACCTCGGCGGTGAGATTCTGGACGCGCCTACCGGTGTCGATCGTGTTGCCAAGAACCAGCGGCAACATCGCACTCGGCGATGGCATGTTCGGGTTGTTCGTGATTCCCACCACCGATAGCGCGGACCGTGCGACGCCGTAGTCGACCGTAATGCCTGCCCTCCGCGCCCCCTCAGGGCCGGCGGTCAGGACGATATTCAGCGTAACGCTGCTCGAAGCGGCTACGGTCGTGTGGGATGTTCCGCTGTTTGCCCAGAGCAAGCCGACCGTTGCACTTGCGTGCGAACTACCCGCGATTCCGAGAGTCACGGCAAGGCTCGCGAGGATACCCATCAACGAACCGCGCATCCTCGACATCTCCAAAAGCGTCTCGAGGGCAGCTCGCTCCAGAAGGGGAGCGAAAACCCAATCGCTGTTAGAGATGTGGTTCGCCGGGGCCTAAAGTCTCAATGTAGTCGGATTTTGAGGGAAAATTGCTGCGTGCAAGTGCCCACGGACGGAGGATTGGACCCGGAAGCCTGCTCTTCTCGACAGGCTCCCCGCGCGACCCGGGATTCTTTCTCGGATCATCGCGGAAGAGTCCTTAGAGGGAACTTCCCATCTCAACTGGGTGTTTTCAGAGACCGAAAGCTGTAACGGGAGTGTCCAGTGGGTCGCCGGCTGGAAACTGGCAGCGGTCGAAGGCTTGATTGGGAATGGATGGTTGGGATGGGTGGCGCTGAATCAGACCCGCAGAGAGGCAAGGAAGGAGAGCCGAGAAGGAGCTAGCGCGATCGTGCCCGGTGGGGACGTTCCGCTGTGATCAGAGATCGGACTGCGAGGGAGATTCCTCGGACTCCGGGGGCGACTCCTCGGACTCCGAGCGGGACTCCTCGTCGACCACTACCCAGGGCCCATCTCCCGTCAGAGACTTGCGCCACACCTTGCCCGTAACGCTATCCGTCTTCACCAATAGGGAGCCACCCTTCAAACCTTGGACGACGACCTGGAAGCGGCCCTCGGCCGAGGAAGTTGCTTCGCTGGCTGCCGTCCCGCCCATCAATCCCGCGCCCTGAACGAGCAACAGCAACATGCAGACCGCGATGAAGCCAAGCAGAACGCGCGTAACGGAATCGGATTGCATCAGGTCTCCTGCCGCATTGTTCCGGCCTCTAGCCGTTTCTTGGCGGCTTCTACCGACTATCGGCTATCGGCTATCGGCTATCGGCTATCGGCTATCGGCTATCGGCTATCGGCTATCGGCTATCGGCTATCGGCTATCGGCTATCGGCTACCGGCCTCTGCCGACTTCCGCATTGATTCGGTGAGGTATGGAAGTCGTCTTGACTCGCGTTCTGGAACTTAAGAGAAACGCCCCGAGCTCTCAAGAGCTCGGGGCGAATCATTTCTGACGATCTTTTCAGCACACGGTTAGCCGTGCTGAAGTTTTTCGGTTCGTACTTAGTTCTTGCGGCGGGCTGCGAAGGCCAGACCACCCAGGCCGAGTGCCAACAACGAAACCGTTCCGGGCTCCGGAACGTTGGTCAGCGAAGCCCCATTGAGAATGGGTACACTGGTCCCTCCGGACGCTACAACTAGCCCATCGGTTGCGGTAATGGCCGATGTGATGTTGAACGTGCCAAACGGTCCCGGTCCTTCCTTGTGGAACGTAACCGTACCGAGCAGGTAAGTGGCGCCGATGCCGAGACCGGTACCAACGAACGGAATCAATGCCCCGGCATTGATGTTTCGAATCTGCGTGCCCGTATCGGTTACCACACCGAGTGCGAGACCCAATGCATTCCCAGTACCCACGATGTTCTTGAAGGTGACGACAGTCAGCTTGCCTATGGCATCGCTGTAGTCGACCGTTACGCCGCCGCCCAACGACAGCTCGTTTTCGCCGTTCCTGAGTCTGACGTGCAGTACGAGGTTAGACGACGTCGATACCGAGGTGAGGGACGTCGAAACGCCGCCCCACAACAGGTCGATCGTTTGTGCTGCATTTGCGGTAGCCGCAAAGCCGACCAAGGCTACGAGACTACCCAGAGTTCCTACCAACAAAGTCCGCATTTTTTGCTTCTCCTCGATTGCGCTGAGTTCTTCAGTGCAAAATTTTCCATTCAGCTGATTTACAGTGGTACAACTTTCATGATTCATGATGTGAAACAACTACGGGCAGGCCGTGGTCCCAACCGTCGTCCCGGAAGGACCAGGAGTGCCACCGAAGGAGGCAACGAAGACGCCGAAGTCGGGGAATCCCGGCGGACCCGTGACGGGCTCTGTGTGATCACACAGAATATTCGCAGGGTTGCCGAACGCCGCGACGAACTGACCGAAGTCGGGGAATCCGATGATACCGTCTTGGGTATAGTCTGCGTCACAAACGTTTCCGCAATGGTCGCCGTCCGTGTCGACTTGGCCCGGGTTTGCTTTATCACTGCAGTTGTCGCTGCAGTCATCAATTGTGTCGGAGTCAGAGTCGCCACAAATTGTTCCGGCGAATGCCGGCGATACTCCAAAAATCAGCAACGCCAGGGTCGCTGTAAGTGCCATCAACTTCATTTTGCTCTCCTCTATCTCAGAAACTCAGAAACTCAGAAACTCTCACAATCTCAATTTATCTCTAGATCTCTCGTGGGTCGCGCCTATTAGCTCAGTTCGTAGCTCAGTTCTTACGCTGCGATCGGTGCATGCCGATTAGGCCAGAGTTTCATACCAAATGTCCAGACTTTTCTGGGGCACCAGCCCCACAAATTTTCCGGCACCGGCTCCAGCTTTCCCTTTGGCCCCTTCTGCAGACACTCTTTCAACAGACGACAACTACAACGGACTACAACGGACTCTAAACCGGGTCCTTCGTGAAACTGCCACACACCCTCTCTCTATCCTATCCTCTATCCTCTATCCTCGGTCCCTCTGTCGCACAGTGACGGTTGCTCATCCGGCCACCGGATGAAAATGGCCTGAGCGCGTCCATGTACGAGTACGGATTGCAATCCTTATGCCACACGCGAGCTATGACGTAAGTACTGGATTTTGTTGAATTGCAAGTTTTCGATGGGTTCGATGTGGAAAGAACTCGGCTTCCTACATAGGGAAAAGATTTTCCTTTGGTAATGCTATTTCCCGTGGGGTTCCCAGTTGGTCCAGGTGGTGACGAAAGGTCTTATAGAATCCGCGAAGTCGGGCCAGAGCTGCGGCCCTTTCGGCGCCCGAGAGATCGCCGAGCACCGAACTGATTCGAAACGAAACCCCTTCGCGCGACCGAGCCCAGGCACTCCTGTCGAGTGCCGTAGCGGCACGCACGACCTCATCGACGAACCCGTTGGTTCCCTCAGCCCAGTCCATTACGAGCTTTCGCCGAGTGCCGTTGCCATATCGGAGCACTCGGAGGCGGACCGACCGCTGGTCGGGCGCTAGAACGACCGACTCGCTGCTTTCGATCCACCAGCCGCTACCCGGGAATGCCGTTTTCGGTGAGAACGGGCTCGACCTGGGCAATTCGTGGCCGCCCACGCCGGCGAATAGCCTCACAGCATCGTCGCCGCGCTCGTAGCGGCGATCGACATAAGCCCGAAATCCCACGATGCCCATGAACTGACGATCCAACTTCACGGAGGAGGAAGTCCAGCCGTCGAATTCGACCGGGATCTGGCTCGATGGAAACGGGCGCGCCAGTTTCCCCGGAGGTTCCCAGCGCGGTGTCAGTTCCGATATCGCGACCAACCCCGCAGAAGCGACCAGCGCGATGATCGGCACGCCCAAGCGCCTGCTCCCGCCCGAGGGGCGTGCGGGTCGGGCTGATTGGGTGGCGGGATGCATTTCGCGCCGGGTAGGTGCGGGCACTCGCGTCGGTAACAGACGCTCGACCCAACCATCGACGACATACAGCGACAACAATCCGACCATCAACACGGCGATCCCCTGCAGGGTATGAATCTCGACGATTTCCGAATGTGGATTCAAGATGATCGTGACCGCGCGAAGGCCGTTGACGCAGAACGCAGTGCAAGGGGCCAGCAACAGCAGAATGGCCGCGTGAACGCCGCGTCGCCGGAACAGGTCGACCATCAACACCGCCAGCATCGTCAGCGATTCGACCGACCGCAGCCCGCTACAGGTTTCGATGATCGCAAAATTCTGGTCCGGGCGGACGATCTGGTCGCCAGTCACGAACGCCGACAACCCCATCGTGTTGAGCAACCAGCCCGTGTACTCGGCGGTCCAGATCTGGAACGTCCACAAGAACTCGTTGATCAGCGGCGCCGGCGCATGGATCGCAAACGCGAGGAACGTCACCGGCAACCACATCACGCGCAATCCCGGCGTCCCCCAGACCAGGACCACAGCCGCGGCCAGGTTCGACATCAGCGCGATGACGAGCAGATCGGCAGACCCGGTGTGAGTCGCCCACGCGAAGATCGGCGGGCAAGGAAAAAAGCAGAGCGCCGCCAGCAGCGGTGACGCCCCATCGCCCGGAAGTGCGCGCAGCCGCGGCCACCTCCGATAGCCGAGCCACGCGGCCAGGACCAACACCACGGGGGGGCCACTCGAGGTGTTGTTGAACATCAGGGCCTCGACTTCGACCTCCAGCGACGGGGCCGGCGCGAAGTCGACCAGCAGCCTGTAGGCAAGACCAGCGAGAATGACCGCTACGCATCCCGGCGCCGCAACGCGCAGATCGATCGAGCCAATCATGCTGACGACGAACCCCCGAACCGGCTAGGTGACCCACTGTCGGACAACCGCAACGGGCAAATCGTTTCGAGCCGATGCGATACGTCTACCAGCCCGGCCCCCGATCCGGGGTTATGGCCAGGGCTCGAATCCGAAAAACAGGTCGTCATAGTAGATGTCCGCCGACAGCGCGGCGCCGGCTTCCTTGTTGTCCCAGCGCGCCTCGAAGAAGACCCTCAGATAGTCGTAGTCGGCAGGAACCCTGCCCCACAGGCTCTCAAAGTCGTCGCGAACCGGCATTTCGAAATACACCCATTCACGGATCGGAGGAGGGCCGGGCCGGACGTTCTGAAGGCGCGCGTTGGTGAGTTCGAATGGAGGCTCGGTGACGCCGCCCAGGTAATAGCGAATCTGGTAGTTGTCCAGATGGGTCGCATCGGGGCTACCCGGACTGATCAGCTCGCGCGCCTGTGGGTCGCCGCTGACGATCACAACGGCTTGGAGATACATGTCCGTCTGTTGCGAGGCGTTCTGCCAGGACTCCACCCAGAACCAGCCCCCGACCCGGGTCGGAAACCGCGTCGGTGACAATTCCTGGACGGCTCCCGCGACGTGGACGGGGCGCTCGCGGTCTTCTGGCTTCCACGATAGTTGAACGCGGGCCGACCGGTCTCCGGCGTGGATCGGCGACTCGACCGTTTCAAACCCGACCCACCTCTCGCTGTCGGCGATGTAGCCCCAACCGTCGCTGTGTTGCTCGAAGCCCGGGTTTTCCAGCTGGTTACCAGCGAGAAGCGGGGTAAGCCGGTTGACTCGTGCGGGCAACTCCGGGACTGAAGCGTTGCGCGCCGGCAACGCACCTCCGCAAGCAGTCCACAAGCTGCCCGCCGCGAACACCGCGGCCAAGCCGCTACGCACCCTTGTGGTGTGGCTCAAATGAATCGCCAACCGGTCGGTTGGGTGCCGTGCTCGACCTCTAAATTCATGCTGCTCCTTGGCGAGCCTGAGTGCGCGCAACACGCGGGCACGAATTATAGCCGGCTGCGCTCGACCCGCGAACGTCGCAAGCGCTGTACCCTCGATCAATCCTGTCGTCGTACGCCATTCGAAACAGTTGAGTCGAACAGTCGAGTCGAAATGAAGCGGGAGGTTCCACTCGAGGTGGCGGTATACCGCTTGACCGACGAACTGCTGTTTCCCGCACCCGAGCAGGCCGACCCGAGTGGCTTGTTGGCGGTCGGCGCCGATCTGCGGGCAGAGCGGTTGCTGCTCGCGTATTCGCTCGGCATCTTTCCCTGGTACGAACAGGGGCTACCGATTCTCTGGCACAGTCCCGACCCCCGGATGTGCGTCGTTCCGGCGGAGCTTCACGTATCGCGCAGTCTGCGCAAAGCGTTGCGCCGCGGTGTGTACGAGGTCCGCTTCGATTCCGCTTTCGATCGCGTGATCCGACATTGCGCGCAGATCCCACGCTCGCAAGGCGATGGAACCTGGATTACCCCGGAGATGATCGACGCCTACGATCGGCTGTTCGCTCTCGGCTACGCGCATAGCGCGGAGAGCTGGGCGAACGGTGAACTGGTCGGAGGCTTGTATGGCGTTTCTCTCGGCGGGTGCTTTTTCGGGGAGTCGATGTTTGCATTGCAAAAGAGCGCTTCGAAGATCGCGTTCGCGACGCTCGCAGAACGTCTCGTCGATTGGGAGTTCGACCTGATCGACTGCCAGGTGTACACGGAACACTTGTCGCGTTTCGGAGCAAGCCTGTGGCCGCGCGACCGCTTCCTCGATGCACTCGCGAAGTCTCTCCAGAAACCAACGCGCAGAGGAACCTGGGCGTAGCTGCTGCTGCGGTCGCACATCTCCGCGCTCTGGAACCCCGAGCACGCACCTGCACGACATGGCTACGCACCAGCGGGGGCTGTCTGCATCCAGCCGGTAGCCGGAGGCTCAGTCTTCGAGTTCGGCCAAGATGGTGGCCCGATCCGCGTCGAGGGCGGGTGCGGCTGGGCGGGTTGCCGGGTCGGCGTAGCCGGACAGTTTGATGGGGTTGCCCGCCATCTGCATGTGTCCACCCAGACCATCGGGTGCGGACACCACCATGTTTCGGGCTTGCACCTGCGGGTCTGCGAGAACTTGTGCGACGTCATTGAGGGGGCCGCACGGCACGCCAGCCTGGCCCAATGCGTCGAGCCAGGCGCTGCTGCCGCGGCTGGCGAGTTTCGCCTCGATTCGTTGCTTTAGAGGTTGCGCGTTCTCGGTACGCGCTGCATTGCTCGAAAAGCGCGGGTCCGATGCGAGTTGTGGCTCTCCGAGGACATCGCACAGGCGGGCAAATAGGCCGTCGTTGCCGGCTGCAATCACCACGTATCCATCTCGGGTCGCAAACGCGTCGAATGGCGTGATCGAGGGATGGCGCGCACCGATCGGCCCTGGGACTTCTCCTGTCGCTGCGTAGCGGGCGATCGCGTTCTCGAGGATCGCGACCTGGCAATCGAGCAGCGCCACATCGATGCGGCTCCCTACGCCACTGCGAAAGCGATCGACGAGCGCCGCCTGGATGCCGATCGCCGTGAACAAACCCGCAGTGATGTCGCCCAGCGAAGTCCCGACACGCGTCGGTGGAGAACCGGGGTGCCCCGTCAGGCTCATGACACCCCCCATCGCCTGAACCACCACATCGTATGCGGGACGCCCAGCGTACGGGCCGGTTTGCCCGAAACCCGAAGTACTGGCGACGACGAGTCGGGGGAAGCGGTCGTGGAGTGTGTCCCAGCCGTACCCCAGCCGCTGCATCACGCCGGGCCTGAAATTTTCGACCAGCACATCGGCCTTGGCGAGCAGCCTATCGAAGATTCTGCGGTCAGCGTCGTCCTTCAGATCGAGGGCAATGCTCTGCTTACCGCGGTTCAGTGACGAAAAGTACGCCGAGCGATCCCCAACGAAAGGACCGATCGCGCGCGCGTCATCGCCGCGTACGGGGTTCTCTACCTTGATCACGCGCGCGCCGAGATCGGCGAGAACCATCGTGCAATAGGGCCCCGCCAGCACCCGGGTCAGGTCGAGCACCAGCGTGCCGGAAAGCGGCCCAGGGCCAGTCACGCGAAACGCGTCAGTGACTGGCGGCTTCGAGTCGAGACTTCATCGCGGCGAGTTCCTCGCTCATCGGTGCGGGCAGGCGATCGCCGAACTGCGCGTAGTACTCCTCGATCAGTGGCAATTCCGCCAACCACCCGTCGATGTCGACGCGCAACAGCGCAGCCAGGTCGTCGCGCGACATGTCGTCGAGCCCGTCCACGTCCAGCGCATTTTTGGCGGGCAAGTTACCGATCGGCGTTTCGATCGCCTTCGCGGTTCCTTCGCAGCGCTCGAAGACCCACTTCAACACGCGGCTGTTCTCACCAAAACCGGGCCACAGGAAGTCTCCACCATCGCTCTTGCGGAACCAGTTGACGTAGTAGATCCTGGGCAGCTTGGCACCCAGGCGCTGCCCGATCGACAGCCAGTGTCCCCAGTAATCGGCCATGTTGTAGCCGCAGAACGGCAGCATGGCCATCGGATCGCGTCGCAGTTCGCCCACCTTCCCTGCCGCGGCTGCCGTCTTCTCGCTGCTGATAATCGAGCCGAGAAACGTGCCGTGCTGCCAATCGCGGGCCTCATTGACCAACGGCACGACGGTGGCGCGGCGTCCACCGAACAGAATCGCGCTGATCGGGACTCCTTTAGGGTCTTCCCACTCTTCTGCGATCACAGGACACTGGCTGGCAGGTGCGGTGAAGCGCGCATTCGGGTGCGCGGCCGGGGTTCGTCTGTCGGGCGTCCACGGATTGCCGTGCCAATCGGTCAGCTCAGGCGGCTGCTCGTCTGTCATCTCTTCCCACCACACGTCACCGTCAGGTGTCAGCGCGCAGTTGGTGAAGAAGGCATTCTCCCTGAGACTCAGCATCGCATTGGGGTTCGATTTCATGCTGGTGCCCGGTGCGACACCGAAGAATCCCGCCTCGGGGTTGATCGCGTAGAGCTGCCCATCATCGCCGAATTTCATCCATGCGATGTCATCGCCGATCGTTTCGACCTTCCAACCGTCGATGGTCGGATTCATCATCGCGAGATTGGTCTTCCCGCAGGCGCTCGGAAACGCCGCACACACATAGCGTCTGGCACCCTCGGGCGACGTGAGCTTCAGAATCAGCATGTGCTCGGCCATCCAACCCTCATCGCGCGCCATCGCCGACGCGATGCGCAGTGCGAAGCACTTCTTGCCCAGTAACGCGTTGCCGCCGTAGCCGGAGCCGAACGACCAGATTTCGCGGGTTTCGGGGAAGTGCACGATGTACTTGTTGTCAGGGTTGCACGGCCATGCCACATCGGCTTGACCCGGTGCGAGCGGTGCGCCAACGGAGTGCAGACACGGCACCCAGTCGCTGTCGCCCAACACATCGAGGGCGCCTTGGCCCATGCGGGTCATGATGCGCATGTTGGTCGCGACGTAGGCACTGTCGGTTAGTTGCACACC
>JAQBGU010000188.1:0-171457 GCA_032128375.1 Deltaproteobacteria bacterium
AACGCTTCAGATCCCCACGTTCGTAATGGACAAGAGCCTGTTCCAGTCTCCGAACGCCGATGTACACAGTGCGCGTGCAGAATTCGTCGCGCTGCTCGAGGAGCTGAAGCGGAATCGGGGCGTCGCGGCGATCGACTGGCACGTCCGGTCGTCGTACCCCGGAGCGCGAGCGTTCGAGCAGATGGGTCGAGCCTATCTGGAGATTCTCGACGTATTGGCAGCCGACTCGGAAGTCGCAGTGGGCTCGTGTGCCGAGATCGCCGCGAAATTCGGCGTCACAATCTAGTGCTGCAGGTCAACGCAACCACGCCGTTTCGACTGCCCACTCCGATCATTCCGTGAAACGGCCGAAGTTTCCGCCTCACCGGCGAGCCGTGCGAGAGTCTTGCAAATGATGTTTCGCCGAATCGTCGCGGGATTGGCCGCGGGCACCATCGCGAACTCGATCCAGATGGCGATTTGTCTGGTCGACGCCCGGATTATCACGTTCCCGCTCGTCATCTCTCATTGGATCTTCGTGTCGCTGTTCCACATCGCAGCTGCGACGTTGTTTGCGCAGGTTTCGAACAATCGGCTCTGGTCGGCGCTGGTTTTCTGGGTTCCCGTCACGTCCGTCGCCGCGCGTGAATTGGATCGTCTCTTCGGAGTATGGGGGGCCATCGCGGGCGCTGTTTGCGCGGCTGTCCTCGGCGCGTGGTGGACGAAGTTCATCCCGCGGAGAGGCGCGCCGTTCGTATCAGCGGCCGCCGGTGCCATCGTCGGTGCCATGCTCCCTTACATGCACGAGCAGGCATACACATCCCAGCTCGGGGTCGAATCCCTGGTGGCGCTCGCCACACTGCTGTTCGTTGTCGCCGCACTGGCCGCGTTATTCGCGGGCCGACCCGCGGGTCCACTCGTGCCGAGGATGCCTTGGTCGCTTCGCAGGCTCGCAGGGTTCTCGTTCGCTGGCCTATTGCCGATCCTGTTCACGCATCCTGTGGAGATTCCACCGCCACCCACGAGTGAATCGGCATCCGGTCCCTCGACGATCCTGGTCGTACTCGACACGGTGCGCGCCGATCATCTCGAACTCTACGGCTACGAGCGCGAAACCATGCCCGCCCTGACGCGGTTCGCTCGCGAGAGTGCGGTGCTCGCCGAGCGCGCGATTTCGAACGCCCCGTCCTCACTACCGAGCCACGCGTCGCTGTTCACCGGCCTCTACCCGGTTCGGCACGGTGCGCACAAACCCTTCCTGAAAGACCCGAATCCGCCTGAGTACGCCTATCGGCTCGACCCGCGTATCCCAACGCTCGCGACGATCATGGCGAAGGCGAACTACTGGACCGTCGGAATCAGTGGCAACTCGGGTCCACTCTCCCCGTTCTTCGGGCTCAGTCAGGGATTCCAGGTCTACCATGCGATGCCCAGCCCTCGCCGCGCTTTCGTCGCCTTCAGTCCGTGGGGTATCGAGGAGATCTCGAACGTTTGGCTGGAGCGAATCGCACTCGCGTTCAGCACAGTCCTTCCCTTCACGCGCGACTACCTGCTCGGCGTGCCCTACAAACGCGCCGGAGAAATCACCGATGAAGCCATCAAAGCCATCGAACTCGCGGGCGACCGGCCGTTCTTGCTGTTTCTCAACTACATGGACGCACACTCGCCGTACTTTCCTCCCGCGAATTTCATCGACCGTTTTCCCGGCCGAAGCTCTTCGCTGCTCACGAGTGGTTTCGACGAAGCCCGTTGGGAGGCGGTTGTCGACGGTGAAGCGCAGCTCGGCGACGACGAACGTCGCCACTACACCGCGCTCTACGATGCAGAACTGAGCTACCTGGACACTGAACTCGACCGCCTGCTCAGCTGGCTACGTCGGCGTCCCGACTGGGACGAGATGCTGATCGTGATCACGTCAGATCACGGTGAAGCGATCGGCGACCACGGTGGACTCGAGCACTCCAATAGCCTCTACGACGAGATCACCCATGTGCCTTTGATCGTGAAGCCCGGAATCCGTACGCCAGATTCGGCGCCAGCGGGATCGGTTTTGTCGGGGCTGGTCGAATCGGTAGACATCTTCCCGTTGGTCCTCGAGCACTCTGGGCTGCGCGTTCCGAACGACATCGACGGAATCGCGTGGGGCGCGGGACGCACTCACGCGTTCGGCTGGCTGTATCCCAGCACGGATCGTCAGAATGCCGAAGAGCTTCGATCCGTTCAGGGAGGCGGTTGGAAATTGGTGGAATCGTCATCCGGTAAGGTTGAGCTCTATCACGTCGATCGTGACCCTGCAGAGACACTCGATCTGAGCGTTGCCGAAAGCAAGATTCGATGGAAACTCACGAAGACACTGAACGAGATTCGACACAAGGTCGACCGTCCCCCGAGCCAGACACCGGATCTATCGAAGGAAATGACCGATGAGCTCAGAGCCCTGGGATACGTGAAGTAGACCTGTTAGTTCATTTCGTGAGAACGCGGCCGCGTCATGCCTGTTCGGCTTCGATGTCCATGAACTGCTCGAGTTCACTACCGCCTTCCATCCGCCAGCAGCCTGGGGCATCAGATGAAGTTCACGCACGATCCCGAGGCGGGCGCCCGCAGAATCAGCTGGCGACGTTGATGGAGTTCGTCGAGAGTGCCTGTTTGGCTGAGATGGGACTCGCGCCATGGAAAACCGGACCCGCTGCGCTCAGGAGCTTCCACTATCTCCTCCTACTCGATCGTCCAGAGCCTGTGATTGAAGAAGGCCTTCGGAAATACGTTGATCGAGGTGAGTTGGTTTTCGATCAGATCGGTTGCGCGTCGTGCCATACTCCAACACTCCGGACCGCGGATGGGCCCTTTGCAATGGGCTACATCACGGTCGATATCCAAGCTCTCCAAGGCACAGAGTTCAGTTGCCGGCTCGCGTAGAATCACAACCCGATCGATTGCCGACACTCGGTGGTCTGCTATTCGGCCGCGGCCAATAGATCCAACACGCTGGTTCAAGAACCAGCTCTTCGGGAGGAAATCGGAGCGAGGGGCCGGCGAGCAAGAACTGGGACAGGGTAATCGCCGGGGAGAATCGTGTGATCAACCTGATCGTCTTGTTCAATGGCAAGGATGCTTCACGTGGAAAACCCGCGCCCCAGCTTCACCCGCAGGACGCGGGCCGCCGGCGCCCAGTCGGTGAGTTGGAAGGTGACCAGCCGCCGCGGTGAGAGTCGACTTACCCGCACGAATCCGGTGATGGCCACGACGAAGGAGCAGCCGAGCGCGGTCGAGGTGGCCACCGCGGCCCCCAATGCGCCGAACTGGGGGACGAGCACGACACTGAGCGATACGGTCACGATGGCTCCGGTGGCGTCGATGGCGGCATTCCACTTCGGCCGTTTGGCGCCGGACATGTAGGTAGAGACCACTCGAACGACCGAGTATGCGATCGTGCCGGGGATCAAGATCCAGAAGACCGCGACTGCCTCGCGAAACAGCTCGCCAAAGACCAGAGGCAGCAGGGTGGGTGCGGCGAGGCCGGAGGCAACCGCCGTCGGAGCGGTGATCATGAACACGAGGCGCAACGCACCCGCGACGCGATCGGGAAAAGCCGAGTCGTCGGCGCGGCGCGCAGTCCGTGCTGTGAGAATCGAAGTCAGCGGCGCCGATAGCATCCACAGGAACGCAGCGGGCCCGAGCGCGGCTGTGTACAGGCCGGTTTCGTGCGCGCCGCCCAGCGCCGCGAGAACGAAAATGTTCAGGCGCAGATTGGCCTGGACCAGAATCGCGCTCAGGTATTGCCACCCGCCGTATTGAAACATCCCCGAAACTTCGGGGCGCGCGATGAAGGGCGCCGGGATTGCCCGCAAGAACTCGCGCCCTGCGAGGACGAAGAAGAGCACGAAGGACACCGCGCCGTGCACCGCGAAAGCGATTAGCACCGTGTTCAGCGTGACGGCATCACGGAGCCAGAAGAAGGTCAAAACCGCCAGCTGCAGCGCGGTTGCTAGGTTGGTGCCGAAAGTGCTGTAGCCGTAGCGCTCTAGGCCCATCAGATAGTTCGTCCAGTAGCTCCGGAGAGCCGCGACGAAGATGATGCCCGCGAAGCACGCGATTCCGATCCCGGCCAGTCCGGGTGGAATGAGCCAGTCGGGATACTCGGTTGCCGCGCAGATGACGACGATGGACGCGCAGATCCCGCCGACCACGAGCGCAAGGGAGGTCGCCGTCTTCAGGATCGAGCCGCGATCGACCTGCCCGGCCGCGGTCCAGTAGCAAACTGCGTACTCGAAACCGAAGCTGATCAGCGCCGGCAGGACAGCCACCGTCGCGACGACGACCCCGTACGCGCCGCGGCCTTCCGGGCCCAGCGTGCGCGCGATGACTACGGATATCCCGAACGTGAGCACGGGCGTCACTACCGCGCTGATGCCCACGAAGCGCGCGTGATCGTGAAGAGCACGCTCCTGCGGCCGATCACTCATCGCGCTGTCGCTCGGCCGCGTGGTCGCTGTGCGGGTCTATTCCTTCCGATTTAGAACAACGGAGGATGGCGTGGAATCGATACTCGTAGTGCCAGGCGCCAACCGTCTCACATTCGAAACCCTCGCTTGAAGCGAGATCCGCTATCGCGTCGTAGGTATACCAGAAGCCCATCGTATCGATCGGCACACCATTCCCCAGCTGCGCCCAAATCGCCTTGCTCGTATTGCGCAGATAACGCCACAGCACCCTGGCGAGCGAGAGCGGCGTCCCTCTCGTACCCCCCAGCCGAAACAGGCGACGGAAGTTGGCGCACGGAATTGAGAAGATCCCGATCGTGCCCCCGGGCTTCAAGACCCTCCGACACTCGCGAAGGTGCGCGCCGACCTCTGCCGGATCGAGGTATTGGATCATCCCATTGGACACGATGAGATCTACATTCCTCACGGAACTCGGAAAGCGGCACGCATCGCCCTGCTCGAACTGTATGTACGACACGCCAGATTCTCTTGCGTGAGTTCTAGCCACGGTCAGCATCGATTCCGAGACGTCGATCCCGGTTACCTCATCGAAGCGGGGTGCGAGGTAGCGTAGGATCTTTCCGTCGCCGCAGCCGACGTCGAGAATCGTCCCCCCGACCGGAAAAAGACACAGCATTTCCTCGGCGATCTTCCGGAAAAATTCCTCGTCCGAGTAACGGGGCTGGGCGTTCGTCCTTCCCGCCCAGTACTCCCGATACAGGTCCGTCACAATTTTTTCCGACTTCGGTTTGGCCGATTGCGTCCGTCAGGAAACACTGGTGTGCGGCGACGGTCACAGTTCTGTTTTGGGGCCGACTCAGCCCGGGCTTGCTTGCGGCAGCGTCTCGCGAACAAACGCGGTGAACTCGCACCCGACAATGTTCTGATGGTGCCCAACGAGGAAGCCGCGCGCCTCGATGCGATCGCGCCACAGTGAATGATGATAGAAGAGCCAGACCTTGCGCGGCGCCTCCCGAAGCGACGCTTCAAGGCGGTCGAGGACTTGGTCTAGCACCTCGGCGCCGAAGGGATTGAACAGGAAGACGACATTGTGATCCGCCTCGAACGCGAAGTCCGTAGCATCGCCCTGATGGATCGCGAACTCCAGGTCCGGTTTGCGGCGACGCCGGAACACTTCGAGGTTCTCGCGAGCCACGCGGCAGACCTCCGGGCAGTAGTCCACGCCCGCGACCCGCGCGAAGCCCTGCTCCGCAGCGATCATCAGGACGCGGCCCTTACCGCAGCCGATGTCGACAAAGACACCGTCGCGTGGGAGGTCGATCGAGCGCAAGAACTTGCGCAGAGGCCGGGCGCGGGTCGGCTCGTAGTGAACACCCTGACACAGGTTCTCACTGGTCACGTCTCCCATCTCGGACACTTCGATGAGGTCTGCGGTGTCCACACCGTGAATCGGGTCGTACAACCGATCGAACAGCTTACTGGCGCGAACCGTCAGCGCACGGAACTCCGCGCGAGCGGTCTCGCCCATTCCCTGTTCCCGCATCTCGGCAGTTACACGGCGCGCGAGCCTCCTGGCACGGGCTAGATCGTACACGCGCTCATCGCTCCTCAGCCGATCCGGAGGCGGCCTGATCCTCAATGAAGCGACCCAGTGGACCGACGACCGAAAATTCCTCCGGATCCAGCTTTTCCAGATCGAGGATGATCCCGAAGTGATCTTCCAGTGCCGTCATCATCTCCATGATCCCGAGAGAATCGACGATGCCCTCGGCGAACAGATCGAATTCGGGCCCGACATCGCCTGGTTTCACGCCCGACTTGGACAGCGGTTTGGCGAACCGAGCAATCAGAAACTCGTGAACCGCATCGGCGGTAACCCGTCTCACTCCATCCCTTCGAGCAACTTCGCCAGCGCGTTTCTGTCGGTTTTTCCGTTCGCGTTGAGGGGCAGATCGTACTTGAGGTGGATCGTTCGGGGCACCATGTAGTGCGGGAGGCGCGCGCCGACTCTTGCGAGTAAATCGTCGGCGTCCAGTTTCTCGTCCGCAACAAAGGCAACCAACGCGTTCGCCCCGCTCGGCGTCCTCGGCCAGCCCAGGGCGATGGCCACGTCCGCTCCCGATTCCTCTCTCAATACCGCTTCCACTTCACCGAGCTCGACACGATGTCCGAGGATCTTGATCTGGTGGTCCATCCTTCCGAGGTAATGCATGGGTCTTCCCTCGGAGGGCTTCCGCACGCGGTCACCGGTAGCGTAGTAGAATCCGGGGTTCCCCGGCAGACGAAGAAAGGCCGCTTGGGTCTGTGTGTCGTCCTGCCAATAGCCCACGGTGACCTGTGGCCCGCACATCAGAAGCTGTCCTTCGGCCCCGGACTCAACCTCGTTGAGGTCGGCGTCGACGACAAGAGCGCTCGTCGACGGCAATGGATCGCCGATCGGCACAAGACCGCCCTGGCACTCCGCTTCAGAGCGCGTTGGATGCCAGCGATAGACCATGCACGCAATCGTCACTTCGGTGGGTCCGTAGAGGTTCTCGAGAGTCGAACTGGACGCTGCCAGCGACCAGACTCGCGCGACCTCTGCAGGCAGGGGTTCGCCACAGAACAGGCTCCAACGCAGCTCCGGGTACTGATCCGGCTTCAGCGACCCGAACCGCCGCATGAAGATCGCCGAGGACGGCACCGAGAACCACACCGAGATCGACGACTCTCGGATGAAGTTGCCCGGATTCAGGAGGGTCTTCGCCGTCGGACAGCAGAGGCAGGCGCCGCGCTCCCAGCAGACGAACATGTCGAACACCGAGAGGTCGAAGGTCAGATCGAAGGTTTGAGAGAATCGGTCCACCTCGGTGATCCCGTAGCGCTCTACCATGACGTCGATGAAGGAGATCACGTTCGCATGGGACACCATCACGCCCTTGGGAACGCCCGTGCTCCCAGACGTAAACAGGAGATATGCAATCGCGTCGGGAGCAACGTCGACGGGCACCCACGCTCCTGCATCCACGAGATCGGTCGCACCGACGACGGTGTGGTTCGGCAAGCGCCTCGCGAGCGACGATACGTCTTCCAGATCGGGAACGATAATGAGCATGGGGCGGGTGACGCCGTCCATTAGTTCATTGAACCGCTCCACCGATTCCGCGTCTACGATGATGGATCGGCACGCGGATCGCTCCAGCATTCTGCGCGACCGCTCCGGCGGGTAGTTCGGATTCAAGGGCACATACCCGTCGCCAGCTAGCAACGCTCCGAGGACCCCCACGAAGGCGGTCTCCGAACGCGCTGCGAACACGGCGGTGAGCGGCGGATCTGCCGATTCGGGCCGTTTCGCGAGGGTCGCAGCGACCGAAGCAGCCTTTGTGCGAAGCTCTGCGTACGTGAGAGTGCGTCCCAGGACTTCGAGTGCGGGTCGGTCCGGATGGCGCTCAGCGGCGAGAAGGAACCCCGTTCGCAGGGTTCGAATACCGGTTCCTACCGCGTTCATCGACCGACGCCCAACTCGCGAGGCGGGCACGGGGACCGCGCCGGCCTCGAGCTAGAGGTTGAACAGCAGATCGAATTCAAGCGACTCCTCCGACCAGCAGCGGCTATCGATTGCCTTGACGTACATCTTCTCCTGCCAGCGGCGCCGCACGAGACCGGCCAGACGCGTCCACAGCCTTGCGCTGCCTCCGCTCTGGTCGAGCGTCGCGGTGTCGAGCCGCATTCGCGCACCGTCTCGCTCGCAGCGGGCCGCGATGGCGTTGAGTACCGCCAGCCCTTCGCGACGATCTGCACCCAGATGCCACACCAGCAGCTCGCGCTTGTGTTCCGAACAGGCGACGATCGCGAATCGATCCGGGCTCTCCGCAGGAGTGTAGATTTCGAGGCGCCCCATCGATCGCTCCCAGCGGAGCGTTTCGACGTCGCGGGAGACGCCCCAGCCCGACCGGTCGGCCCGGTCGGCCCTTGCCACCGCATCGAATTGAGCATCGACGAACTCCGGAACGTCAACCCGCACCTGTGGGGCGCCGTACAGTGCCAACCCCAACCCCAAAGATCGCCGTAGACAGCGTTGACCGAACTGGCCCACCCGCCCGGCCAGCGCTCGCCTGTCGGACCGCTCCGCGCCCGAGGCCGCGCTGGGCAGCGTCAACGATAATAGTGATCACGGTCGATCGAGATTTCCGAGAAGCCGAGCATGCGCTGGAGAATCGCACCTATCGTCGGTGTCGTGATGTCGAAGAGAAACTCGACGCCGTCGTCGAACGCGCTCTCGTAGGCCTGCCGGATCAGCGCGATGCCGATGGGTACCTGCCGTGCGCCGAGCTTCACGGTGAAATTGCGGTATGCCTCGTCGAGAAACAGCGCTTCGGCCTTGGCCGAAAAGACGCGATCGGCACCCTGGCGAAGCCGGAAGGGGATCGCGGAATTGTGTCCGATCGCACGATCCCCATCACGAGCGAAGACGTGGAATGAGAATCCGTAGACGTTCTCGTTGAACATTCTGCGGCAGAAGTCGAGCGATCGGTAGCGCGGGTCGAACTGTCCCGCGGTCTCCCCAATGTCCCGAATGTGCGCGTCGTCAAGGGGGCCCTTCACGATCTCGAGATGGGCAGCCATGGCTTGCATGTTCTCATCTCAGATCGGTTCGTGTCCAGCCGAAATCGCGCTGGGTCCCCGATTCCGCCCCATCATCTCCGCGGGAATGCCGGTTCGGCTGGTGAGCAGCCTTCGGAACGACCGACCGAATGCGGCAAGAAGCGAACACAGACACCTATCGAGCGGCAGCAGCGCATCCATGTGTTGGATTTGATTCGAGATTCTTTCGCCGAGGGAGTCGGCGGTGTCATGCCGTGCGAGGTGACCGGGATCTCAAGAGAGCCGGTTTTTTGCCTTTGTTTGCCACGTAGCGCGCCGAAACACCACTTCCCTACAAGCGCGACGGCTCTAGCTTGACAAACCCGAGCCGAGGCAAGGAGGCGCCCATGCAACTGACGCAAACGAGATATTCGCGGTGGTGGAACTTCTGGCAACTCGCCCCGCGGAGCGCGGAAGCTACCGCGCTACAGGATCAAGTTGGCTTCGGAAACTCTGTGAGCGGAGAGCGACCACTATTCCTTCGCCTGTGTCAGCAAGATCGCGCGGTCAATGACATTGACGAGCAGCTTCGCAGCCCACTCGCGAAGTTTCTGCTTGGTCAGCTCGACTAACCAACCGGAGACGGCACGGACCAGCGTGCAAGAATGGTCCTCAGGCCTCGGTCGCCTATCGGGACGCCGGACATTCGCTCTCCACGCAATTGTGGGTCGGGTCTCCCTGGGCAGTTGCCCGCCCACGGGGTGAAGCTGGGGCGCTGGGTTTCCACGCAAGCAGCCGTGGCCGCATGACCTTCCCGTAAGCAGACCGAAGATGGGGTATGGCTTCACGCCGGATGGCGACGACGGGTCAGCGGCGCTGCAGCAGGCAGCCTAGCCAGCGCTCTCGCCCGGGCAGCACGCGCAGCGCGAAGCGCCGGAGCATCCGGTACACCCCATCCTGGGGCGCCTCCACGCGCGTAGCCGCCGGGTTCTCGTGCCGGCCGGAGCTGCTCCCGAATTGGCTGCAGAGCGGACACTGACGGTTCGGCTTCAGCCTGGGGTAGCCCAGGATTCGATTGCGTAGCCGCGTTCTCAAGATCACGTCCAGCCGCTGCTTGTGCCCCACCCGAAACCACTCCTTCGGAACGAAATCCCGAAAGGACCGGGCCAGCAGGTCCTCGTCGATGCTGCGGACGTGCCAAGCATCGTGGAAGATCGTCCCGCAGTGGGGGCATTGCTGCCGCGCATAGTCCAGGTCTTCGCGATTGGGGACGGTCACCAGGATCCACTCGTTCGCAACGCGCTCGAGTTCGCGACAGGCCTTCTCGTAGTCGCCCGGCATCATGTGTTCGAGTACCTCGCTCGAGATTACAAGATCGAAGTTGCGGTCCTCGGCGGTAATCTCGACCAGCGACGATTGGAAGGTCTCAAACCGGCAATGGGAAAGTGGTGCGGCCGCGAGGTCACAACCCGTGACGGTGTATTTGTCCATGAGCCGATGGCCGAGCGCCCCGTCGCCGCACCCGCAGTCGAGGATCCGCTTCACGCCGGGCGGGATCCTGGCCTCGATGCCCTCGAAGCGATTCTGCTCGTCGCGCCCGCGTGGCGCGCCCCAAAGATCGTCCTCATAGTGCCGATGCCCGTTCGATTCCATGTTCCAATCACCTCCAGACTTCTCGCATCTCGCGCCAATTCGTCTCTTGGACTCACGAACAGGTCATGTTGGCATAGATCGTTAGTTCTCATGCCCGATGAGCCGGTGCATGGACGGCGCATAGGAAAAACTCGGCCGGGTGTGACGGTTCTGATGGTCCTCCAGCCCGGCGCCAGCTCCGCCGAGCTCGTCGAGACCGACCTCCTGGTGCCCGGCGACAGCCTGCTCGTCCACGATACGTTTGCGGGTTTGTTGTGGCTCGATCTTTCAATGAACCAAGGAGAACCCTACGACTCGATCGCGGGTGGATTCGGGGATCCACGACGACCTGGGCTTTCCTGTACGCCACGGCCGTCGTTGATATCCCCGGCGCGCCGGTGTCGGCGCAGCGATCCTCGCGTTCCCCTGCTGGGTGGGCTTCGGGAGCAGGTAGGCTCGGTTCCATTTCTTGGATGCCCTCGCCGCTGGAAGCTCGGTCGGCGCAGTGGTGCGTTCCAGCGATCCTGCTGGGCCCCCGCGGGGTATTGCATTGGCGTGGCCCGTTGTGCCGGTTCATTTGGATTTGATCGGCCGATCCAATTTTGCTGTCAAGACACTTTACGACGCGGATGGCAGCATCTACGACGTCGCCTACGAATACAGCGCCCGCTTCGAACCGGTCTACCGTGAAATCGCGAGCCGGGGGGGCGAAGTGGGCCTCCACATCAGCTACAACGCGCGCGAGAGCGCCGCGCGAATCGGCAACGAGCGGCACGCACTCGAGCACGCGTCAGGGCAGGCCGTCCGCGGGAGCCGGCATCATTTCTGGCACATGAGCCGTCCTGCGTGGAACACATTGACGGATCACGGGCTAGCGGGACTTCACTACGACACTTCGATTGCATTCAACGAGGCACCCGGCTACCGCCTCGGAATCGGCTTTCCGTTTTTCCCATGGGACCCCGAAAACGCGCGGAAAATTCCAACGCTTCAGATCCCCACGTTCGTAATGGACAAGAGCCTGTTCCAGTCTCCGAACGCCGATGTACACAGTGCGCGTGCAGAATTCGTCGCGCTGCTCGAGGAGCTGAAGCGGAATCGGGGCGTCGCAGCGATCGACTGGCACGTCCGGTCGTCGTACCCCGGATCGCGAGCGTTCGAGCAGATGGGGCGGGCCTATCTGGAGATTCTCGACGTATTGGCAGCCGACTCGGAAGTTGCGGTTGCCATACTTTCGTCCCGAAAAATACATCGATCGATTTCCTGGCCGAAGTGCTTCGCTGCTAACGAGCGGCTTCGACCCCGAATGGTGGCAAGCGGTCGTCGACGGCGATATCGAGCTCAACGATGAGGAGCGCAGCCACTACATCGCGCTGTACGATGCGGAACTCAGCTACCTGGACACGAACTCGACCGCTTGCTCAGCTGGCTCCGACAGCGTCCGGATTGGGACGACATGTTGATCGTGATCACGTCGGATCACGGCGAGGCTCTCGGCGATCATGCTGGGCTCGCTCTATCACATCGAACGCGACCCAGCCGAGACACTCGATTTGAGTGTTGCCGAAAGCAGGATCGGATTTCGACTCCAGAAGACACTGAACGAAAGGCGGCACAAGGTCGATCGCCCCACGACACCGACACCAAATCTATCGGGGGAGTTGTCGGATCAACTGAAGGCGCTGGGTTACGCGGAATCGATTTGCAAAACGAAGTATCTGAAAGCGTCTTCCGACCAGCTTCAAACCGGTCACTCCTTCATCGGTTCAGGATTTCTGCCGCAGAACAAGCGCGGGGCCACTCGAGGACAGCGGCGCTAGGCTTTGTGGATCTACGACGCACCACCGGGAAGGAGCGAGATGATCCTGTATGTGAGATCCGAGCGGGGCGCTCACTCCCAACGACCCAGTCGCAAATTGCTCTCGATTCATCAGACCTGGCGAAGCATGGGCTTCGAGGTGGAACTCATCTGCGGAGAGGACGTATACGGCCCGCTCACTGACGAGTCGGCTGGCAACAAGCGCACGACGCCGATCCAACTTCGCTCGAACCCAGGACTAACGGGGATCCAGGCGCCCCTCGTGCATTCGGTTGCCGAGTACCGCGACATCCGTCACGACGGGCTGCTGAAGGCACTCATGTTGAAACGGCTGGCCGGACGGAAACCACAAGTCATCTGGCACCGCGCCAGCCGGCTGCATCTCGCGCCTCTGCTCGTCGCCCAACAGCTGGGTGTTCCCTACGTGCTGGAATGGATCGATCGACTGGTCTCGTACAATTTTTCGCTCTTTCACCAAAAGGCGGTCGCTGCGGACAGTCGTCGTATGCGAGAGGCACTCCGTGTGATCGTCGTCTCCCAACGATGGAAAGAAGATGTTGTGGATGAATACGGGATCCCGCCCGACCGCATTCTTGTGAGTCACAACGCAGTAGACGCCGATCAGTTCACCCGCGATCCCGAGGCGGGCGCCCGCGTTCGCCTCGGGATCGGAATCCCTCCCAACGCACTCGTGATGGGTTTCGTAGGCAAGTACAACTGGCACCACAACGCCCATCTGATGCCCCAAGCTGCTGCAATGCTCCGCAAGGAGACGAACGCGCCGATCTATTGGCTGATGGTGGGTGACGGCCCCCACCGCGCCCACATGGAAGCTGTCGCAAACGAGCTGGGCGTCGACGACATCGTTCTGCGCCAGGGATCGGTTTCGCACAACGACGTCCCGGCCTGGATGTCGGCGATGGACGCCGGTGTCGTTCCAGTCAGTGGAGGCGAGATCATCTGCCCGATCAAGGTTCCGGAGTACATGGCGGCCGGCCTGTGCCCCGTCGTCGCAGACGGCGCCGCCAACCGCGAAGTCATCGAAGCGGGACGCACCGGAATCCTGTTTCGCTCCGGAGATGCCCGGTCGATGGCCGACGCAGTTCGGAAACTCTCCGACGCTCCCAGGCTCGTGGGGCGCCTGGGGAGTGCGGCTCGAGCGGAAGTCGAGAAACGATTCTCGTGGCGAGCCACCTGGGGCCAGGCGCTGCTCGATGTACTGGCAGCGGTCGCGGAGGGAGATACACCGCCAGCCGGACCTGCCCGGAACTGATTCCAGGTGACCGGCACGCAAAGACGACTGCGGGCTTTGGCCGCGAACCTGTTGCTCATGTCGGTCGCGTTACTGGCCACGCTGGCGGCTCTCGAGCTTGGCGTGCGCTTACTCGTCGACATGAACGCGCAGCAACCCCTCGGCGTGAGGGACGTGAATCTGCAGACGAAGCTCTCGTTCCTGCCCAATCGCACGCGGACCTACGAGACCGAGGAATTTCGCTTCACTGTATCTACGAACCGCTTCGGCAGGCGTGACATCGATTGGACGCCCACTACGTTGGCCGATCCCCAGAACCTGCTGATCATCGGTGACTCCTTCGTGCTCGGAAATGCCGTCGAGAACGAGTCGACCATCCCGAGCCAACTCGAGGCGATCTACGCAGAAGCGGGTCGCCCGGTCGAAGTATTCAACTTCGGTATGCCCGGGGCCGCCATCACCCAGTACAAGCTCAACTTGGAGGAAGCGCTCGGCCTCGGTGTAAAGGCGCGAACGGTGCTGATCAACATCTTCGTCGGAAACGACTTCGACCCCAACTACCTACCTTCCACGCGGAAGGCTTTGGACAATTCCCCCGAGCAGGCGAAGCCTCGCGACAGCAGCTGGCTCCCGCGCTCGTCGCTGCTCCGGTTCGCCAAAGCGCGCGCATCACAGTCGCCGCGCCTGGTCGGATACTTGTTGAAGATCGGTCAGCTCATCGGCGTGCGGCTCTACAGCACCCCGGCCGCTTACGTGTTCTTTCGCCAGCAGACGCCGGAGCAGGAAGCGAATTTTCGTCGGATGCTCGAGGTCATCAGCGAGATCAAGAACTTGTGCGACACCCACAACCGCGACCTCTTCGTGATCGCGTTCCCCAATCGGATCCAGGTCGAGAACCGCGAGGATCTTTCGAGCGCCGCATACGAGGCAGAAAAGCCCAATCGATTGATTCTCGAGTACTGTGCGGAGATCGGGGTTCGCTGTCTCGACCTACTGCCCGCAATGGCGTCGGAATACGAGCGGACCCAGCAGCCGCTGTTCTATCCCGTGGATCGACATCCCAACGAGAAGGGCTACCGCCTCGCCGCGGAGGCCATCGCCGGTTTCGTAGCGAACCAGGAGCCTGACCCGTCTTGATTCGGGACCGGACCGACTTGCTCTACGTCGTCGTCGTATCCAGCGCGTACAGCGCGCACAGCTGCGCTTCAGTGCGCGACAGTGTCCAACCGTGCAATCGAAGTGTTCGACCTTCGCCGTACTCCATTCGGATCCGATCGCGCAGTCGGCATCTGAGATCGGCATCCGAGAGATCACTCGAAGGTCGGCCGACCGAGGCCGCGAGGTCGTCGATCAGGTCGATGTCGGCCTGCGGGACCAGCGCCAGATAGGCGCTCCCGACGATTGCAGCACTCTTGGGTGAGCGTAGCTGCCTTCGCCAGCGCGCCGCTTCTCTTCCCCGGCGGTGTAGATCATCGACCGACGCCATGGCGCGCGGCCAGGGCCATGAGATCGCAGCCAGGGAACCGACGACGAGCGTAAGACAGCGCCTTCGTGTCAACTGTAGCCAATCGCTCATGCCAACTCTCCCTTGATGTGATCGGCGAGCCGCACGGCCAACGCGACGATCGTCAACGTGGGATTGCACTGCCCGCTCGTCGGGAACACAGAGCTGCCTCCAATGAACAGATTGTGGGTCCCGAAGACCTTGCAGTTCGGATCGACGACCCCGAATTGGGGATCGGCCGCCATCCGGGTCGTACCCATGTGATGGCAACCTCCAAACAAGTGGTCGATCTCCTGATCCGATTCCGAAGTCGGCTCGAACTCGAGAAATTTGGCCCGTCCCACACCCTCTCTCGCCAACTCGGCGGCCGCTAGCTGTTGGCCTCGCAGCAGAGCTTCCAGATCACGCACGGAGATATGCCAGTCGAGTTTCGATCGGGGCACCCCGAGTGGATCGAGTTCATCGCCGAGCGTCACTCGGTTGTCCGGGTTGGGCTCCTGTTCGACCCGCGTCGTGATGCGATAGACCCAACCCTCTATGGGCTGGTTGGTCCGTCGCCGATAGATCTGCTCAGCGACGTCATCGAAGTCGGCGATGATATTCCACAGGTGCGTCGCGAAATGGTCGGGGAGAACGCCGTCGTCCTTGATCGATTTGAGGACGATCTTCGCGGAGTCGACCCCCGGCGCCACATCTTCCGAGAACGTGTGATTGAAATACAAACTGAAGCCGGGAAGCTTCGCCGCGCGACGACTCTCTGCTGATAGGCGGACGAAACCGTGCGCCCGCGTGCCATGCATCGGGCGCTTCGCGCTGTAGAAGGAGAAATCGTAGTCGGGGTCAGAGATCATGAAGCGCCCGAGGTTTTGATTGATGTGCTCCATGAAGAAGCGCCCGACGAGATCGCGAGCGTTGCCAATCCCGTTTTGTCTCGAGCTGCGTGAAGCGAGCAGGACCCGCGGGTTCTCGATCCCACCGACGCACAGCGCAAAGACCTTGGCGTTGACGGAGAATTTGTTGCCCGCCAACGTTTTGACTCGGGCACTCTGGATCCGATCCGAATCCGGCGCAAACTCGAGCTCCGTCAAGTTGGCCCATTGCATCACGCGGGTATTGTCGGAACGCTCGATGACCTCGCGATACTTGTGCCCGAACACCGC
The DNA here is from genome assembly GCA_032128375.1 of Deltaproteobacteria bacterium. GTDB lineage: Bacteria > Myxococcota_A > UBA9160 > UBA9160 > SMWR01 > JAJDAM01. Next base: position 16,355 of record JAQBGU010000188.1, read on the forward strand.
CCTTGGAGTCCCGATCTGGATCGTGCGATTTTCCAGCACGCCGTGGCTGAACTCCAATGGCTCGCCGCCGGGCGTCGTCCAGTACGAGAGATCGTCGTACTGGTATGGACCCAACCCCGCCAAGACGTGTGCGCGCGCGTAGACCGAATCGAGCGACGCCCTCGGGATGGGCCAGCCGCTATGCGGAATCCACGGACGGACTTCGAAGTCCTCGATATCGAATGTGCTGCACCAATTCGACCAGTGGTTCGTGGTCCCGCCATAGTATCGAAGCCGGCACCCCTCCAATGGATAGTAGGAGCGCCCGACGTTTTCGCCGCGATACAGGTTTTGCGTCTCGAGGTCGAAACCATCTCCGCCGGACTCGAGTAGAACTACCCGAAAATTCTGCTCCTGGAACTCGCGTGCCAGCGTGATTCCAGCGGCGCCACCGCCAATAATGCAGACGTCGGTTTCCACCGCCTCGCCCTCGGCGATTGTCCGGCTGTCCACGAACCCCACGATCTTCCTCCCTGTTGCGGTTCCGAAGCTAGCATGAGCCACGGGTCGAAGCGGTAGAGCGCCAGCCTTCTGCTGGCGTCAGCGCTGAATCATTGAATAGACATTCTCCGCTGGATTCCGGTTCAGCTACCCGCTTACCCGACAACACCCCTTCAACCGGCAAGCCTTGCGCAAGTCGACTCGAGGCGCGTTGAAGCCTTCGCCGTTGAGCAGGCGGGCCGCGTCCACTCATCTCTTCGGAGATCTGATAACCTCGACATGGCGAAAACGCTACTGGAACTGCCTAGCTCGGGTTGTGGGGAATCTCTTCTTGGGTGCACAAGCGCCGAGTCGTGTGGCGGAGCAAACCTCGGGCGCTTCGCTCGATCTGACCTGGCTGCTGCTGGGAGGGGCTCTGGCGGGCGCCTTCCTGTATCTCCGGTTCAGCGATCTGGCAACGAATATCGATGAATTCCCAGAGGGCACGGGCGGCTATTTCGCACGCTACGAAGACAGCCCGATCCACTGCAGGTCGATCGAAGACGCACAAGAGTGTCTCGAGGGTCTGGGCGCGCGGGGCGCGAAGAACGCGGCACTGTGGCTCGGCAACTCTCAGCTTCACGCGGTCAACCAGCACCAACGGGGCGAGCGCCACGCCCCGGACCTGCTCGCTCAGAGGCTCCGTGAACGAGGACTCGACCTCTTGACCTTCAGTCAGCCCAACGGAAATGTGCTCGAGCACTTGTTGCTGTTCACCTATCTGCGCCAGCGAATGCCCTTGCGTGTTCTACTGCTTCCAATGGTGTTCAACGCGTTCCGCGAGGGGGGGGTACGCACCTCGATCACCCCCGCCTTCGCAGACCCGCAGACCGTGACGATTCTTCAGGAACACGAAATCGGCCGGCAACTTCTCGCGGATCACAGCGAAGCCGCAAGCCAGGACTTCGCTGCGTTGAAGCAGACCGTACAGGAGCGATCGGAGGCAGCCCTGACGAACTGGCTCACCGAGCACTCGGTGCTGTGGCAGCTGCGCCCCGACGCACGAAGTGCGCTCTATCATCTGACGATGGATCTGCGCAACGTCGCTTTCGGCATTACTCCGCAGTCGAAGCGCCACATGATACCGGGCCTCTACGGGCGCAACATGGCGGCGGCGACGGCGATCCTCGATCAGGCGCGAGACGCCGGTATACGCGTCGTGATGTATATCTGTCCTGTACGGAGCGACATCGAAATCCCATACGTCGACGACGAGTACGCCCGATTCAAGAAAGAAGTCGAAGAACTCGCGAGTCTCCATGGCGCAATCTTCGTCAATCTCGAAGACCTGGTGCCGGGCTCACAGTGGGGTGCAAAGGGCGGAGCTCTGGGCGCGTTGGAACTCGATTTCTCACATTTCCGCGCGAAGGGACACGTGCTCTTGGCGGACGCCCTCGGTGACCTGCTGGAAGACGAGGAGCTCGTAGCCTCGCCTTGATTTTCAACTCCGCCTCATTCCTGCTGTTCGCCGCCATCGTGATCCCGCTTTACTGGGCGCTCCCACGTGGCCCGCGCCTGTGGCTGATATTTCTGTCCAGCCTGATCTTCTACGGCTTCTGGCGCGTCGAGTTCGTCGCGGTGATGCTGTTTTCGACGGTTACCGACTACGGTTGTGCACGGGGGATCCACGAGTCCAGCGATCCGCGACGCCGTAAGGCCTACCTTGGGCTGAGTCTGGTCGTCAACCTGGGCCTGCTCTTCTACTTCAAGTACCTGCTGTTCTTCGCCGACAATGCTGTCGGCTTGATGAACTTGCTGGGTTTCGGTGTCGAGCCGCCTCGGCTGAGCATCGTTCTACCTCTTGGAATCAGCTTCTACACCTTCCAGACGATCAGCTACACCGTCGACGTCTATCGCGGCTTCATCAAACCAGAGCGCAACTTCATCCTCTACGGCTGCTACGTCATCTACTTTCCTCAGCTGGTCGCAGGGCCGATCTTGAGGGCGCGAGAGGTCATCCATCAGTTCGACAAACGAAAACGGTTCGAGCTTCAGGAGTTCACACTGGGTCTGCGTCGTCTGATCTTCGGGCTGTTCCTCAAGGTTGTATTTGCGGATCACATCGCCCCCCAGGTCGACGTAGGCTTTGCCCAACCGCTCGCGAACATGGGCGCCCTCGATGTCTGGACGCTGGCGTTCTTGTTCGGCTTCCAGATCTACTTCGACTTCAGCGCTTACTCGCATATCGCCATCGGTTGTGCACGCATGATGGGGATCGCCTTGCCGGAGAATTTCGACAATCCCTATTTTTCCACTTCGCCTCGCGATTTCTGGAAACGCTGGCACATCTCGCTCTCCAGCTGGATCCGCGACTACCTGTATCTGCCTCTGGCCGGGCAGCGAGTGACCGACGATCGGTCGACCGGGGGCTTGGCGCCGGCTCTCGAGGCGTCGGACCGAGACCAGCGCACCCGCGCGCTGTTCCTGACCTGGGCGATCATGGGGCTGTGGCACGGCGCCAGCTGGACATTCGTGCTCTGGGGCCTGTACCATGCCACGTTCGTCTACGCGCAGCGCCGCGTCGCGCCCCTGACCCGCGACCTGTCGCCTCGCCTGCAGTCTCTCGGCGGATGGACACTCACACTGCCCTTGATGATGCTGGCGTGGATCTCCTTCCGCGCCGCAAGTCTCACCGATGCGCTGGCGATGTACGCGAAGGTCCTCGACCCGAGACTCTACCTGCAGCTTGGCCTGCGCGAGAATACCTACCTGCAGGCGGCCGTCGTGATGCTGTGCGTGCTCCTGTCATGGGTGTTCAAGGAAACGACTCTGCCGCTGATCAGTCGGCATCGGGTGCCTTGGGCGATCGCGAATACGCTGGGCTTTGCGGTCGCAATCGCGTTGGTGTTCGTCCTGCTACGACCGATCAATCAGTTCATCTACTTCCAGTTCTGAGATACCGACTAGCACCGCTCGAACCTCTGGCACCTCATGAAGATGAAAGCGACCGAGGTGCCGACCCCGGGATTCTGGCGAGCGCTACCGAGGCACTTACTGGCGGTCTCGCCGTCAGTGGTCTCGATCTCGGCAGGCTCAGAGTGTGTGCAGCAGACGCCTCCGAGCCTGCCGCCGGCGCCGACCGGACCCATTCGACACCACCCGGCGTGCGATTTGAACGACCCACAATCGGAAGCAGCGTTACTTCTCAGTCAACAGTCCCTATTCTCCCATCGTCATTCTCCTATCGTCATTCTCCCATCGTCATTCTCCCATCGTCATTCTCCTATCGTCATTCTCCTATCGTCAAAGCCCTTTGGGATTCACGGCTTTTCCCTACATGCATGCATGTTCCGTGCTGGCGGGCCGGCATGCGGGGGTAGCACCTAACCAGCCAGGAACCTTGCGAATTCGCGAAGTCGGGGAGAGACTTGCGAGGCCGCTCCAACCCACGATACTCGCTGCAGATTGGCTGCAGACGACGATCGCTTTCGAAATCGCGCTGCTCTAGCTCGGGGATCGCGGCTCGCCTCCTGCTCGCCGGACCGCCAGGCAGCTTTCAAGAGCCCGCAAAAACGAACCGAAGAGGGAAGAGCGCGAAAAAAGAGGCTTGCTAGCCGATCCATTTCATGGCGGCGAGCCGGCATGGGCCGGCCAAGGGAGACGCGAAGTTGACGCTGCATGTACCGGAAGCCATCGGAGCAGTGTACGCGAGGCCGGACGCCCGCGTGTATCAGCTCGGCGGCGGCGCGATGTTCGTCCTGTGTTTTCTCGTTGCATCGTTTTCGTACGAGCTTCCACTCGTTTACATCACATCCCGCTACAGACTCAATCCTCGCTTATTCGATGTCGCCGCAGTGGCGCTAATCTTCTACTGGCTCCTATTTGGAAACCCACGCGGTTGGCGGGTGAACCTCGGCCACCCGCTATTCAAGCCATGGCTGACCTTGGTCTCGGTCTTCGTGTTCATGGCTGCCGTCACGGTTCTCTTCGTGCCGCTCGATTTGTTCAGGTACTCAGCCTGGTTCGCGTTTCGCTATGTCCTGGCCAGCATCGTGCTGCTCATCGTGCTCTCCGCGCCACTAACCGAAACACAGAAGCGTCGACTTCTATGGGTCGCACTGTTTGGCGGAACCTGGGTGTCCTTCTATGGAATTCTCCAGATCCTCGGCATCGCTTCCGCTACGCGAATCCTGCCGAATGGGGATGAAACCGAGGTGGCCATCGGCGCGATCACGTCGACTCTTGGCCCGAGCTACTTCCACGTTGGCCAGTTCGGCATCCTGTCGGGGATCATCAGCCTGACACTTTTTCGATGCAGCAGCGGATTTCCGCGGACGATTGCCGGAATTCTGGGCCCGTTTACGATGATTCCGGCAGTCGCCTCGGGCTCACGTGCTGGCTTCGTCGGGCTGCTCATCGCGCTGGCCGTACTCGGAAGCCAACGTGAATATCGAAAATTCTTCACCTCTTTCTTGATGGGCGGCTTTGTGGCCATCGTTGTGGGATTTGCCTATTCGGGGTCGCTCACCGAGAGCCGAATCACAAGTCATAGCGCCACCACAGAGGCAAAGACCGAGGTGAGCATTGCGCGAAGTCAACAGTTCATTCGGACCTTTGTGTTGGTCGAAGAGACGGTCGGTCCCAGGCTGTGGGTGCTCGGCGGTGGATTCTACGTGACTCCGATCGGGACCAGGCATCGGGTCGGCTACGGAGTACATAACATTTTCTTCTTCCCGCTGGAGCAAGCCGGCGTATTCGGCTTTGCGGCTTCGATCTGGGTTTGGATCACGTTGTGGAGGGGTCTCCGGCCGCGCAGCAAGCGGCCTCCAGAGAACATGACGGACACCTATCTGCGTGTTGGAATGTTCAGCTATCTCGCAGCCCTCGCGATCATCGGCTGGGGAGGTCAGATCTTCTGGCTGGGATTCGGGAACGAAAACCTCGGAACCTATCAGTTCTTGTTGTTCGGCCTGGCGATGATGTCCAGCCGCACTCAGGAAGCCGAGAGCTCAGCCGTGGCCCCCGATGTCTCGATTGAGTTGACGAGCCCCTATTTGCTTTCGAGTCCAGCTGGAGCACTGGAATCTCGGCTGTGAATCAGCCCACGGTTGTATCAATCTGTCCACGGATCCGCACGTGCACGATGTGAAGCGATGATCCAGGGCGGGCAAGCCGAGCGCCGCATGCTGCGCAAGCTGGCCCCTTGTAACACAGACCCAGTATCGCATCGGTCCCGTGCTATACAGAATCAGTGAGCACTCCGGTACACGTTCTGACCCTCGGATACTCGACCGAACTGCTCAAGACCAGAGCAGAAGGAGTCAACGATTCGTTGAATCGGAGGCGGTTCTACGCGAAGCAAATCGACTCCTACACCATCGTGACACTGACTCGGAACAGCGATGGATTCTCAGAAGGGTGTATCGAGAACATCAGGGTCATCCCGACCAACGGTCGGAACCTGCTGCACGCGCTCTGGCGCATGCTCCGGCTGGGGCACCAGGTGTGCAAGGAGAGACGGGTCAGCGTTCTTCAGCTGCAGGAACCGCAGGTAACCGGCCTATTGGGCTACTTGTTGAGCAGGCGCTTCAATCTTCCCATGAGCATCTGCGTGTTCGGCCCCAACCCCTTCGACGTCCACTGGCGTCGCGCGTCGCTCTTCAATCGGGTGTCGGCACACTGGGGTCGTTTCGTCCTTCGGCGGGCGGATGCAATCATCACAGACGGCAGTCTGACATTGGAACGCCTGCAACGCTCTGGGCTCCCGCGCGAGCGCTTGCTCTGGAAGCCAATGATCCCGTCCAACATCGGTGAATTCGCAAAGGCCGAGGGAGGACCGCTACGCGATCACCTGTGCGGCGACGACTTCGAGCACCTCCTGCTGTCGGTCGGAACCATGTCGATTCAGAAGAACATCCCCTTCATGCTGGACGCACTTCGCCGTGTGCTCGAGAAGGTTCCCCGGGTCCGATTCATCCTGGTGGGCCGGGGCCGACGCAAACCCGAATACCAGGAATTGGCGCGGCGCCTGGGCCTGGAAGATCACGTATTGTGGCTCGACGCGGTGCCGCATCAGGAGATTCCCCGCTACTTCAAGGCCGTCGATGTACTCGTCATGGGATCGCGGTTCGAGGGATTTCCGAGGGTGTTGATGGAAGCTGCGGCCTCGGGACTACCCATCGTCAGCACGGAAGTGAGTGGCTGCACCGACGCGATCGTTCACAATCGCAGCGGTTTCGTGATCGGACAAGGGGACGTCGCTGGGTTCGCGGACCGTGTGATAGAGCTGCTCGAGAACCCCCAAAGCGCGGTTGAGATGGGCCGCGAGGGCCAGCAGGTGATGCAACGACTGGCTGGAGAGCGGCTGCGATTCGATCAGTTGCAGGTGGATGTCTGGAAGAACTTGTCCCTGCGAACAGGAATCGAACTGGAATAACGGCTGCTTGGCTGCGGCCGATGCGCCCGGCAGCACGCGCTCAGGTAATCCGTCGCGCGACAGGCATGCGTCCAGCTGCCCGAGACAGGACCCCGTGCTGTCTTTGGCGCCTCACCGCGAGGCTCAATAGAGGCTCCGGCCCCTGCCGGAAAACTGCGCGTTGCGTGCGCGATTGCTATGGTACGCGCCGTCGCGATTCTGTTGGCACCTGTGTGTCCGATCTGGCAACTCACTCGGGAGCCCTATTTTTGGTTCGCAAGTCGGAGATGTTTGACTGAGATGGGACCTGTAAAGCGAATTCTGATCACGGGCGGGGCTGGATTCATCGGCTCTCACCTTTCGGGCCGTCTGGTGGCCGAAGGCCATGATGTTATTTGCCTGGACAACTTCTTCACTTCCCAAAAGAGCAACATCGCGCACCTGCTCCCGTGTCCGAATTTCGAGCTGGTCCGTCACGATGTGATCGACCCCATCCTGCTCGAAGTCGACGAGGTCTACAACCTGGCGTGTCCGGCGTCACCGGTCCACTACCAACACAACCCCATCAAGACCGGGAAGACCTCCGTGATGGGTGCAATCAACATGCTGGGCCTCGCCAAGCGAGTTGGTGGCCGCATCCTCCACGCGTCCACCAGCGAAGTGTACGGCGACCCCGACGTCCATCCTCAGTCCGAAGACTACCGCGGCAACGTGAATCCCATCGGCGTGCGTTCCTGCTATGACGAAGGCAAGCGCTTCGCCGAGACGCTCTTTTTCGATTACCACCGAATGCATGGAGTCGACATTCGTGTGGTGCGCATCTTCAACACGTACGGACCACAGATGCACCCTTATGATGGCCGTGTCGTCAGCAACTTCATCCTTCAAGCCCTCGGAGACGAGGACATCACCATCTACGGCGATGGTTCCCAGACGCGGAGCTTCGGCTACGTGGATGACCTGATCGAAGGCCTGCTGGCCATGATGAACAACGACAAGGGCTTCATCGGTCCGGTCAATCTGGGTAATCCCGGAGAGTTCACCATCCTCGAGCTCGCCGAGCTGGTGATCGAAATGACGAACAGCAAATCGAAGCTCACGACCCTGCCGCTGCCCAGCGACGACCCCGCCCAGCGAAAGCCCGACATCTCGCTTGCGAAGGAGCAGCTGGGCTGGGAGCCGAAAGTTGCGCTGCGCCAGGGACTCAGGAAAACGATCGAGTATTTCAGCAAGCTCGACTTGAGCCAGTTCCGGCGCCCGACCGAAAACACGTTGAAATAGGATACTTCGCACTTCGCGACACCAGTTCCCTGCCCTCAAGCGGAACGCCCCGCTGCGCGAGCGGGGATCGGCGCGTCTTGATGCGCGCAAGGAGATCGAGATGGGGCAGACGCGAGGAAAGGTGATCGTGACCGGTGGTGCCGGATACATCGGCTCGCACACCGTGGTCGAACTGCAAGCCGCCGGATTCGCGCCGCTGATCGTCGACAATTTCTCGACTTCGGACGAATCGGTGCTCGAAGGCATTCGCCAGCTGACGGGAGGGGATGTGCCCTGCTATCGCGTCGATTGCAACGATCGAGATGCCTTCGGAGCAGTCTTCGAAGCCGAGTCGCCGATCTGTGGCACGATTCACTTTGCAGCTAACAAGGCGGTAGGGGAGTCGGTCGCCAAGCCCTTGAAGTACTACCGAAATAACATCGGCACACTGCTTACATTGTTGGATCTGATGCTGGAATACGAAGCGCCGCACCTGGTGTTTTCGTCCTCCTGCACGGTCTACGGCCAGCCAGACTCACTCCCGGTGACCGAGAAATCGCCCGTGCTGCCTGCCGAATCACCCTACGGTGCGACGAAGCAGATCTGTGAGTCGCTCATCGCGGACGTTCTGGCCGCCGGGCAGCCGATCAAGGCGATGCTCCTGCGCTATTTCAATCCCATCGGCGCCCATCCCAGCAGCGTGATCGGCGAACTGCCGATTGGCACGCCGGAGAACCTCGTTCCCTTCATCACCCAGACTGCGGCCGGACTTCGCGAGCAACTCACGGTATTCGGAGATGACTACGCCACGGTCGATGGTTCCTGTGTACGCGACTACATCCACGTGGTCGACCTGGCCAAGGCCCATGTGGCTGCACTCGATTGGCTGAACGTCCAACCGTCCGGCATGCTCAACGAAACGCTGAACCTTGGATCGGGCCACGGAACCTCGGTGCTCGAAGCGATCGCTGCGTTCGAAGGCGTCAGCGGAGCGAGGCTCAACTACGTCGTGGGCCCACGACGACCGGGAGACGTGGAGCAGATCTACGCCGAAGTAAAGAAGAGCGAAAGGGTGCTCGGCTGGAAGACCGAGCTCAGTATCGAGGACGCCATGCGCGACGCATGGAACTGGCAGCTGGCCTTGGCGAAGCGCGCCAAACGAAGCACCTGAACCCCTGATTCGGCTACTTCGCCTCGTGTCAACAGACCCGCACAAGCCCCAGATCCGGGCGCTCAGTCGACCAGTCGACCGACCAGAATCCGATTGAGCGAGGACTATCGTGGGAAATTCGCCCTCTAGCGCAGCGCTACGAACTCGCTGATCGCCTGGGCGACGTGGCAAATCTGCGCGTCGTTCAACTCGGGGTCTATCGGTAGAGCCAGCGTCTCGGCCGCTGCGCGCTCTGACTCTGGAAAATCTCCGGTGCTGTAGCCGAGCGCCGCGAAGCATTCCTGCTGATGCAGGCTCAGTGGGTAGTAGATCGCCGAACCTACGCCGCGTTCACCCAGGAATTTCTGGCAGGCGTCTCGGTGCGGGACGCGAACTACGTACTGGTTGTAGATACTCTCGTTGTGCGGACGCACGGCTGGCGTCACGACGCCTTCGATATTCGCGAGCAGCGCGTCGTAGCGGGCGGCGTTTGCACGTCGCGCCTCGTGCCAACCATCGAGGTACCTGAGCTTGACGATGAGCGCTGCGGCTTGCAGCGTATCCAGCCGGAAATTCCCGCCGACCCAGGCGTGATAGTACTTGGGCGACGAACCGTGATTTCGGCACTGGAGCAGTCGGGCGCCCAGCTGCTCATCCTGCGTAACCACCAGACCGGCGTCGCCTAACGCGCCGAGGTTCTTTGACGGAAAGAAGCTGAAACAACCGATGTTGCCAATCGAACCGGCGCTGCGGCCGCGGTAGCGCGCACCGAGGGCCTGTGCGGCGTCTTCGATTACCGCGAGATCGTGACGAGCAGCCATCTCCAGGATGGGATCCATATCTGCGGTCTGCCCGAACAGATGGACCGGTATGATGGCTTTCGTCCGTTCGGTGATGGCGGCTTCGATCATACTGGCATCGATGTTGAAAGTATCGGGCTCGATGTCGACGAATACGGGTTTCGCGCCCACCCGCCAGATACTGCCAGCGGTCGCAAAGAACGTGTATGGCGTCGTGATGACCTCATCGCCGGCTCCGATATCGAGCGCCATCAAACTGGCGATCAGCGCATCGGTGCCGCTCGACACGCCGACTGCGGTCGCACAATCGGTGTACTGTGCGATCTGTTTTTCGAACTCGAGAACCTCCGGACCGTTGATGAACTGCTGGCTTTCAATCACGGATTCGATGGCCGGCATCAGCTCGTCGCGGATCGACTCGAACTGAGCAGCCAGGTCCAGCAGCGGCACCTTCATCTCGACGCTCATGAATCTTCTCGCCTTCGTTTGAATTCTTCGTGTGCAATCGTTCCCACCGCAAGTTCCGGCGGGAGCGGCGCGTCTTCCTCCAGATCGAGACATCGAAGAACGTTGGCCTCTACCTCCCGGTAGCGAAGGCCGGATTCGGGACACGCCATGGTGCCGTCATTGGAGGGGTCGAGCAGACGGTGGCCGTGGCGGCTCATCCAGCCATCTCGTCGCGCCGGGGTTCCGACCATCAACGCGTAGTCGGGCACGTCGCGAGTCACGACCGCCCCCGCCGCGATGAACGCGTGTCGCCCTACCTCGATTCCGCAAAGGACAGTTGCGTTGGCACCTACCGTCACGCCCCGGCGCAGCAGCGTACGTTCGTACAACTTCTGGCGCACGACTTGCGAGCGCGGGTTGGTCACGTTGGTGAACACACAGCTCGGCCCGAGAAAGACATCGTCCTCGATGATCGTTCCTGTGTAGATCGATACGTTGTTCTGCACCTTCACGTTCCTTCCGAGAGTCACGTCGCTGGCAATGTGCACGTTTTGCCCCAGGTTGCAGTTCTCACCGAGCACGGCGCCGCCCATGACATGCGCGAAGTGCCAGATCCGGGTGCCTTCGCCGATCTGTGCGCCGGCGTCGACGTAGGCACTCTCGTGAACAAAATATTTGAGCTCGTCGCTGGGCACGGAATTCTCGTTTTCGCGGGTTTGGACGTTGAATGATGTTGAATGACGGTGAATGAGGAGTTGAAAGAGACGTTGAGTGAATTTCGCGTGAGGGGCTGCCGAATAATCGCGGCCTGCCACTGGGACTCCGCAGCGACTACTGAAGTTCGATCAATTTCCCATTCTGCTTCAGCGACTCGCTGCCCGCTTCGAGAACTTCCACGACGCGCAAGCCGTCCCGACCATCGGAGCGGGGTGTCTCGTCGTTTCGGATGCAATCGAGAAAGTGTTCGCACTCGGCGCGCAGCGGTTCGCCACCATGAACCCTCGGGATCACGATATCACCGGTTCGCAGTGTGATCGGCGCAGTGTAGTCCTGGCCGCCGCCCTCGGCGCCTTTGTCGTAGATGCGAACCTTCTCCGCCCCCTCCATATCGTCGAAGACCACCATCCGCTGCGATCCGACCAGCGTGACCTTGCGAATCTTGTGCGGGTCGAGCCACGAAACGTGAATGTGCGCCATTCGGCCGTCCGCGAACTTCAGCGTAGCGAACACGACATCTTCGATACCGGTTTGCAGGTAGGCTTGCCCGTTGGCAGAGACACTCAGCGGCTTGGCATTGAAGAAGTAACAGGCCATCGAAATGTCGTGGGGTGCCAGAGACCACCAGGCATTCTCCTCCTTGCGCACGATCCCCAGATTCAGGCGCTGGAAGTACAGGTAGTGGGCGTCTCCGATTTCGCCGTTCATGATCATGTCCCGGACAAAGTTGACCGCCGGGTGATACTCGAGCAGATGCCCCACCATCAGCTTGCGCTCGAGGCGGTCGGCAAGCTCGACGAGTTCGAGCGCCTCTGACCGGTGTAGCGTGAGAGGTTTCTCGACATACACGTGTTTTCCGGCGTTGAGCGCCGCCTTGGCGAAGGGGTAGTGAAGCGGGGCGTCGACTGCGAGGACCACACACTCGACCGCTGATGATGCCAGTACAGCCTCGTAACTGTCGGTGATGGTCGCCTCCGGACACATCGACGCCATCGCGGTGCGCGTCGCCGCGTTCAAATCGCACACGTAGGCGAGATGAGCCCCTTCGATCTGGTGGAAATTGCGAGCCAGATTCTTGCCCCAATTCCCCGCGCCGACCACGGCAGTGCCGATCGGTCCGTTGCGGGCAGACGACTGGGTGCTCACAGACAACGGACTCCGACTTTGAGGTTGGGGCGCGACACAGCGCTCCGGCGGCAGAGCACTGTACCACTCGGAATATGGCGCAGACAGGTGGAGGACGCGGCGGCAACTACGGGAAATTGCATGTGTTCTTCCGTCGGAAAGTCCCGAGGTGTTCTTGAACGCCAGCTCCGAAGTTTCGGTTTCGAGTACGCACCGCACTGGACGCGGCCCGGGGCTATCCAGCGAGACGCGAAACTCGGGGGCGCCCCACTTCGGCACTGCCGCACGGGGCCCGAAAGCAGCGGTATTCCCGAGGCATGTATGACTGGAACTAACTGATTCTAAATGAAAATTTCACCATCAACCCGAACCAGCTCAACTTTGACCGAGCAAGCGCCGACGAGTCGGAAGACGGGAACGATTTGGCGCGATTGGAGTGTTTTTTTTGCCGTCTCGTGACACTTCAACTCCATAGAGGGCCACTACCCCAAAAGACAGCTTCGCGAGCGGCCGGGCAAGGGACCCTTCGCGTGGGATCTGTGGGAGACATCGAAGATGGCAATCGACGCCAGCCTGCTGCTGGAAGACGCACACGCGGCGGCGGCGCAGGTCGGCTCTGACGGCAACCGATTCACAGATCGAGTTGTTCTCGGCTGGCCCGAGCGCGCCTCCTCCGCCGCAACAGAGCGTGCCCCGGCCAAGAGATCCCTGTTCAAGCGCGCTGCCAGGTTTTGCGTTCGGATTCACGTCGCGATGCAATTGCGTTGGTATCGCCTCGCGTACCGAATGACCCTTGGAGAAGTAGGCCGTGGATGCGTGTTTGGAGCCGGTATCCTCGTTCAGGGGCACGAAGGGATCAGAGTTGGTGACGATGTACGCATCAACGACTACGTGTTTCTGCAGTGCGGCGGCAAGTCCGAACTCATCATCCACGACGAGGTAACGATCTCGATCGGTGCTCAAATCATGACCGGCCAATACCCCGTCGGTCGCGACGGCCACGATCGCTCGGTCCACGTATACCAGACCGTCATCCTCGAAAAAGGTGTGTGGATCGGCGCCAATGCGGTCGTGCTTCCGGGTGTGCGAGTCGGCGCTGGTTCGATTGTCGCGGCTGGATCGGTCGTCAATAGCGACGTGCCGCCCGGCGTGATCGTTGCCGGTTCGCCCGCCAAGCTGATCCGACGACACGATGAGTTCGGCGACCGGACAGCCAGCCTCAGCTACCTGCGGGCATCAGGCGGCGCGTTGTAACAAGCGGGTCTGCCACCAACGGTTCTTCGCCTCGACTGCTCGCAACGCCAAGAATCCCGCGTGGGCTGCCAACTCGCACCGGCATCTGTGTAGCTGCTGCTCAGTCCCGCAGCTCGGACCAGTGTGAAAGGTCGCGCCCCAGAGTTCGTGACAGGGATTCGATATCCGAGCGAAATTCACTGACGAGACGCGCGCGAAATTCGGGGTCCGGAACGCTGGCTTCCTTCGCCTCCATCGTGAATCGCTCCAGGCGTTTGAACAGACCGAAGGTGGTCAAGATCCCCATGCGGCTCTTCAATCGGGACGCGGCAGACCAGGTCGCAAACAGCAGGCGACCCGCGCGCCGTGACCGATAGTCGCGCCGTACGTTGGCTTTCGCGAATTCATCTCGCCCATCAGCGGGCAGATCGAGGAAACTCAGCACGCTCTCGTAGACGGCCCTGGTATCGCGAGAGAAATCGTCGAACAAGATGATCTTCACCTGTTCGCGCGGGAAGATCTCGAGGAGGCGTTCGACCTGCTCGCCCAGTTTGCAGGCCTCTCCGTACAAGAACGTGCGCGGGTCGTAACGCGTGTTGCGATTCTTGGGCAGGAGCTCGGGATCGCGTCGCTCCTCCTGCAGATCCCATGCGCGGCGCAGGTCCGGCTCCGACTCGGCGAAGTCGCGAAGCAGCTGCGCGTGCAGGGAATAAGTCATCTCGATCGGGTTTCGGAGCATCGCGATGATCTTGGCATCGGGGTCGAAACGCCGAATGTTCGGCAATGCCTCTCGGGAATACAGGTACCAGCTAGACGCCTCGCCGATCCTGGTACATTCGTCGCCCGCGCGATCGAAGAGCTTGAGGTAGTTCTCCTCCGTCGCGACATAGCGATGCGACGGAAAATCCGTGGCGAAGTAGTGCGGTTCCTTGGGTTCGCAAAAAAACGCACCCGGATGATCGACCAGGTACTGCCGAAGCGCTGTGGTTCCGCACTTTGGTGCGCCAACGATGAAGAAATTGGGTCGGGCCATTACGTGGTGTATCGGTCCTTTGGGTGGCTGTCGGAGACCCGGGTAGCCGCAGCGCGGGCAGCGGCTGCGATATCCATCAACGCTTTCCCCCAGGTCCGCTCCCAGGTAAACCGAGTCCTCACTTCTGCGCAAGCGGCCTGGCCCAGTTCGCCTGCGAGTCCCGGAGATGCGACAAGCCTTGCGATGGCATCCGCCATCGATGCGGAATCATCTGGGCAAAACAGCAGTCCCGTTCTTCCATCCTCGACCACTTCGCGGCTGGCCGGAGTCTCCGCCACGATCGGTGCGAGGCCGGCCGCCATGTATTCCGGGACTTTGACCGGGACGATGATCTCGCCTCCGATGGACATCACCACCGCAGCATCCATTGCCGACAGCCAGTGCGAAACCTCATCATGAGGCACCTTCCCCTGGCGGATCACGAGATCGTCGACACCCAGCTGGGTCGCCTTCGCATCCAGCCTTCGGCGATTCGGACCGTCCCCCACCACAAGCCAGTAGACCGGCCCAATCCGGCGTTCACGCAGCTTGGCGGCCGCTTCCGCGATCATATGAACCTGATGGAACCACGCGTACGACCCGACGAAGCCCACGACGAGCGCGTTCGCGGGAATTTTCATCTGTTCGCGAATTCGCCTTCCAGCCTCTGGATCGCGCGTGAACTGTTCTGGATTCACCGCGTTGTGACTGACGACGATGCGTGGCATAGGGATGTCGTAATTCGCGGCGATATCCCGTTTCCACGCCTCCGAAACCACCACGACGCGAAAGGCTGCTTTCATCCGCACGCGGTCGGCTTCGAGAGCGCGTGCCCGAAACAGCGAATGGTCGTACGCAACCAGCGCATCGATCCATTCCAGCACATAAGGAACGTCGAGTTCGCGAGCGACTTGCATAGGCGCCAGATGGAGTCGCGACGCGCGATGCCAGATCAACTCGGGCTTGTTCGCAGCGGATCGCTGCAGCAGGTACGCCTTCAGACGTTTGTCGTGGCGGATGTCCCGAAACTCGGACACCGAATAACGCAGCGATGCGGCTATGCCCTTCAGTCCAGGCTCTGTAGTCCACGATCCAGCTTGTTTCGGCGAGACTGGAACAGCAGCAGACGCACCCACACCGCCGATGACATCACCTCCACAGACCTGATCGACTTCGAATCCGAGTTTGCGCCAGGTCTCGCAGATGGAGTCGATCTTCCTGCTCTTGCGCGCCGAATAGGCGCTGCGGTCTGAACGGATATAGAGAATCATCGTTGCCCTCTTCGACGAGTCTACTGAGCGCTTGACCGCTGTCGACTCGATCCGCAACTCGTTCCGGAACTTTGTCCACACAGCCGTTCACATTAGGCAGAGAGTACGAGCGCTGTCGCGGTGTTCGCGATTCGACCGGCGACGCCGCGTGAACTAGGCTTCGAGCGGGGGTGAAATCCGCTTGATGGACCGCAGACCCGCAGTCGTCAATCCACGCTCATGGTTCGGGGCGCTGATTTTCTGGGTGGCTCTATCGAGCCATGCACACGACGGACATCCGACTCTCAACAGCACCCCCGAGCAGGAAGATGCGACAAGCTTCGACGATCTACGAGTCCCCCTGCTCCCGGTTCCTACCGAATGGGCGTTCAATGACACCTGGAAGATGCGCAAGATCGGCGCGAATGAATTCTACTTCGTCGAGAACGGTCCGTTTGCGCGCATGCAAGCAAACTCTCAACCAAATCTGCACCGCTCACTGTACGAAACGGGAATCTTGCAGCGCGCGATCCCTGGATTTCTCGATATGCGATACCTCTCGCTGATCGGGGAACTCTCGGGCGCGAATCCAGCTGAACGGCCGGTGCTCGAAGAATACATCGCGAATCAGTGGCCGATCTGGTCGATTTCGTATGCGACGGCTCGAGATCTGGCCATGCCTGGCCGAAGTTCCTTTGACACGATGGGCGACCTTTGGGTCGGCGACGGCTCGACGGAGTACATGACCTACCGACTCGATGGAGTCGTCAATTACATGCGCTCGGCGAAGATCGGATCATTTTCTTCCTCTGTCGACACCCATGCGGACTCATGGGCGCGTTACATGGAAAATTCGCTCATTCCTGAACTGAGGAAGGTGCTCCCGGCGGCCGTGAACCCGAAATCGTTCGATCGGCAGGTTCTCTGGACACACTCGGACGCACGAACGCTGAGCAACGCATTCATGAGGACTTACTTCGAAAAAATCGGGAGGCCAATCGCGTGGGGGGGCTACCTGTCGCCCTATTACCTCGCGATGATGCCAGAGAACAGAGCAGTCGGTGAGCGCAATTCCGATCCTCTCTACACCGCCCGTGCCCGCGGAATCATGCGAAGCGCTGGGGGCGACAAATTTCATATGAGCTGGCAGACGAGCGAGGAGGTCGCACGTTGGATGGGTCACAACGCAGAAAACGGTGTGATCCCGGCCCGTAACGAAGCCCATGGCTACAACCTCAATCACATCCGCAACATGATGTGGCGACCTTTTCTGACCGGTGTGCAGTACTTCATTTTTCACCGGGCGCCGATCGGATTGATCAACGACGTCGAGCAGGACGGCCACCATGAAATCAACGCGATCGGGGAGACGTTCCACGACATCATGGATATGGCTGAGAACTTGCCGGACCGCGGCGTCGCGGTGGCATCGGTCGGATTACTGCTGGACGGCGATCGCAACATCTCTTCGTTTCAACACCGACCCACCGAAAGCTACATCGGACTCCAGACGAAAATCGACGCCGCAGACTTCATGATCAATGGCCTTCTCTCCGATCTATTCCCCGTGCACAGCGCCACGGCCGGCTACGGACTGCCTAACCGGTATGCGCCGTACGGGGAAATTTTCGACATCCTTTCTCCGAATCAGAGGGGAGTGCCGGTTTCACCCGAAACGCTCGCGAATTACAAAGTGCTTTTCGACATGGGTGGTCTCCAGGTCGACGCCCAGTACGCGCGCGTACTCGAGGATTATGTCCGAACAGGCGGCGCACTCTTGATGAATGCTGCGGACCTGGGCGATCACCTGAATCCGGCCTTCTTCGGTGTCTCGCTATCGAGAGAATCGCGAAAGGGCAATCGGGTCGTGAGCGTTCGAGATGGGCGCAATTTTGACGAGGCGACCTTCAGCTACGATTCGCTTGCTCCGAACGGGGCCGAGGTTCTCTACACTGTCGATGGTCATCCATTCGTAACGCTCCATCGAGTTGGCCGAGGCCACGCGATGCTGGCTGCCAGCCCGCTGATCCAGGACGCAAGCGTCAAGGACCGCCGATCCGAACTTGCGCCAACATTCAACAATCGCCCGCTGTTGAAGATGGTCCCCCATTTGATGGACCAGCTGACTGCCGGGACGATGCCAATCGAACTTCGCTGTGCACCCGAGCACCGCAAGGACTTGACTTGGTGGGTGCACAAGAAGGAAGCATCGTGGCTGGTATTCGTGCAGAACTACAACCAGAACCTGCGCTTCGAGCGCCGCGGCGGGACCCTTTTCAACATCATCGGAGACTACGAGTTCGAGCCGATCGAATACGAATTGGTGAGTCAGGTTCCGGTCGCCGACGTCGTGGATCTCTACGGTCGCAGGAACATCCCATTCGAGAAGCGAGCGGGCCTGACGGTAGCGACTGACTACGCGCGCTGGGGCGACGTCCGGATTTACGAATTTTCCGCAAAACCGATCGAGTTGACGAGAAGCCGCTTCGTCAACTACGCCGAGGACCGGCCGGTTCGCGCCTCTGGAACGCTGGTACTGCCAATCCACAAGCCGAAGCCGGACGACGCCAGGACGCAGCGCTACTCACCTCGTCTGGCCGTCGACGGAAGCTTCGACAACCGCCGATTCTGGCAGTCGGGCCGGGGACTCGATCGCAAAGAGCGCGACTGGCACAAGACACTTCCGCTTCCTGCATGGCTCGAAGTCGATCTCGAGCAGACCCGCGTCGTTGATCACGCGACGATCCAGTTCCATCATCGACCGATCCAGGACTCGCCCGACATGGTGCCGACGATCATCCGCTACACGATCGAAGTATCCAAGAATGGTCGAAGTTGGACAGCGGTCGTCGACGAATCCGCGAACGCCAAGCCGCTGCGACGGCGCGCAGTCACAAAATGGTTCGATCCGATCGACGCACGTTATGCGCGCATCACAGTACTCGCGAACTCAGACCGTCGCGGAGCCCAGGTCGTCGAATTCAGCATTCATGGAAGTGACCGGGAGAGCTTCGTCGCGCAAAGGACATCACCCTGGCCGCCCGAACGCCCGTGGTTACCGATCGAGGTACAGAACTGGCCGGCCTCGCGGCAGGTCTATCTGGCCGACGGGGAGCCGATCTCCGTGAAGGACCGGGGTGGAAAGCGACAGCAGCGCCAGTTCCCGGAACAAACCATCCGCGCAGACTATGACTCGATGTGGGGTGGTCATCGCTACGAGAAGGTGCTCGATGTCTCCGCTCCGCATGAAGTGAGCTACGCAATCGCCGACAACGCGCAACTCTTCGTCGCGGTCGGTGGGTTTACGCGCTTATACGCCGACCGACCCGGCGTGATCTATCGGGTCTTCGTAGACGGGCAGAAGCGCTTCGATTCCGGCGAATACTATGGCTTCGATGCACTTCCCATTGTCGTCGATGTTCATGGCGCGCGCACATTGAGGGTTGTCGTCGACGACATGCAAGACGGAGCCAGTGCGCATGAGGCATTGCTGGCCACGCCCCGCTTCCTGCTGAAATAGCTTCCAGTGGCGCCCGTCCATCGTTTCAATCGGTCCACCACTCCAGACACCGCCCGAGCCGGGACTCCGGCGACCAGCCCAAGGTTGGACACCTCATGCTGTATCCGTCCTCGAGCCAAAGCAGCGGTTTTGAGATCGGCGGCGCGGCGCGACTATATTTCCCCCAAAAAATGTCTCAGTTTCATATAGTCCTCATCTGTTCGCCGTATCAAAGTACGCAGCGAATATGACCTCCCCTGGGCCCGTGGATGCTCTTCAATTCGACTGAGTTCCTCTTCGCGTTTCTGCCGATCGTTCTCGTCGTCTTCATGTTGCTCGGGAAGTACTCCTCTGCCCGGGCCACGATCGCTTGGTTGCTCGGTGCGTCGCTGTTTTTCTACGGTTGGTGGAATCCCGCGTATCTGGTGCTGATCGGGGCATCGATCGGGTTCAACTATTCGATCGCACGGCTCTTGGAGCAGCGCCCGCGGCGCGGACTGTTGCTGTTGGGCGTGGGCGTCGACCTGCTGTCGATCGGCTACTTCAAATACGCAGGTTTCCTGGTCGACAACCTGAGTGCGCTGGCGGGTACGAACTGGGACATCGGGTACATCCTGTTACCGCTGGGTATCTCGTTCTTCACGTTTCAGCAGATCACCTATCTCGTCGACGTTTCCCGCGGCGACACTCCCGAACGCGACTTCTTGCGCTACGCGTTATTCGTCACCTTTTTCCCGCAACTGATCGCTGGTCCGATCGTGCACCACGGCGACATGCTGCCACAGTTTCGGCGATTCACGGAGCGCGTCGATTCGACACGCTGGCTTGCAATTGGCATGACGGTGTTCATCGTCGGCTTGTTCAAGAAGGTCGTCATCGCTGACGGAGTGGCGATCTGGGCCACGCCGGTGTTCGCGGCCGCTGACGAGGGGTTGACGCTGGGAGCGCTCGAGGCCTGGTGCGGCACTTTCGCCTACACGTTCCAGCTGTACTTTGATTTCTCCGGCTATTCCGACATGGCCATCGGGCTTGGCTTGTTATTCGGCATCCGACTTCCGATCAACTTCAACTCGCCGTATCGGGCCCACAGCATGATCGAATTTTGGCGCTGTTGGCACATGACATTGTCCCGCTTCCTTCGCGATTACGTCTATTTCCCGCTGGGCGGCAATCGCCACGGTTCCGGCCGCCGCTACGTGAACCTGATGCTCACTATGCTGATCGGAGGCCTTTGGCACGGGGCCGGGTGGAACTTCGTGCTGTGGGGCGGACTGCACGGCTTGTATCTGGTGGCGAATCACCTGTGGCGCGCGGCGCGCCCAAGCGCGATCGAGACCTACAAGAACCCGCTGACACGGTTCGCCTGCTGGGCATTCACGCTCGCGGCTGTTGCAATCGCGTGGGTGCCGTTTCGATCCGAGACCGCTGCCGGATCGACCGCGATCCTTCACGCGCTGACCGGCGCGACGGGACTCAGCATGAACGATCCCGATCTGTTCTTCGGGGCTCAAGAGATCGTAACGCTGCTCGGACTCGCGCTCGTCGTACGCGTACTCCCTAACGTGTACGAGATCATGCGCGAGCACGCACCCGAAATCCCGGCGGCCGGTGGGACGACGCGCGGCTGGCGATTGCGTTGGCAGGCGCGGCCCGCCTGGGCGGTGACGATAGGAATCATCGCAGGGCTGTCGCTGATCAGTCTTCACCGTGTTAGCGAGTTCCTCTACTTTCAGTTTTAGGTTCTCTTGGGTATCCGAGTGAAGGTTCCATCGAAGTCGAGTTCCTTGTGGGGATCGGATTGACCAACCGCGACACACGCTATCTGCTGCTCACCGGGATGACTGCCGGCGCGCTCGTTGCTGTGACGATGAGCATCAACATGCTCGTCGATCCGCTCTGGATGCTCGATGGTAATCAACTCGGTCTCAATTTCATGACGCGGGAACGTCTCGCCAAGGCCAATCTGTTCATGAGCCGCTCTGACGCGGTAGACTGCCTGATTCTGGGCAGCTCACGCGTGACGTTGCTGGACGCCGGGCGCATCGAAAGGCAGCACTGTTTCAACTTCGCGTTCTCCGGCGGATCAATGGAAGCCTACGTCGACTATGCGCGCTGGGTCGCACATTTTGGCGGCCCCATCGATCGGGTCATCGTCGGTGTCGACGGTTACAATCTCGGACCCGATTCTCACGGGCCTGAGACGTACCACTTCATCCTCGCTCTCGAAGAGCCACCATCGATGCTCGAGGAGTATGCGAACCTGAGCATTCTGCGTGCATCAGTACGCTCTGCGTTTGGCTACACAAAGTACCGTCGAGCGTACGACGCGGAATTCCGTGGGATCGTCTTGGACGATGCACCCGTCTACGAACCACCGGAAAATATCGGCAAGAAGGATGCCCGCATGCCCCGCGAGATGCTCCGACATCTCGGACCCTTTTCCAATGAGGCCACACCTCGGCTCGAGCGACTGCGTTCAGTGTTTCCGGACTCTCGATACGTTGGCTACGCGCCGCCACTCCACCCGTCGTGGTTTGCACAGATGCGCGCGCAGGGAACTCTCGATGACTATATCGACGCGATCTACGCGGCGTCGCGGGTGTTCGACGCGTTCTACGACTTCGGTATTCCGCACGAGCTCAACGCCAACCCGGCCAACACCTACGACGGATCCCACTACCACGAGCAGGTCAACGATCGAATCGCTCAGGTTCTGAACGGCGCCGACATCGGTTACGGCCTCGAAATCAAGGGACTCGAACGCGACGAGTACCGCGAGCTATTTCACAAAGCGCTCGACGCATACAGCGCCAATCGAGGTATCGGGAGGAATCGGGAAAATCCGGCCGGAGAGTAGCCGAAGGCTGGCATCCTCGAACAAGCTTGCCTGCAGGAGTTCCACTTCGTAGCTTCTCTCCATGCGAACTCTCATCGTAGGAGGAGAATACATAGAGATCGGTTCCGACATCTATGTACCCGAGCGATGCTGGCGCATGGTTCGGATCTTCTCCGACTGTTTCGCACAGCCTGTCTTCGCGCGCCGGAAGATCGAGTCGACCGACCGGGCGCTCTTTTCCGCCCGACTTCCGTCCGACGCGGTACTCGATCCCCTCACACCACTGATCCATCGAAGGCCCTGGCAGCTCGCGCTTCCGGATCGCGATTGGAACCGGTCCTGGTACGAGCGAATGATCTCAGAGGTCGATGCGGTTTATTGCCGGTTCCCGAGCTGGGAAGGCATGCGCCTGTACGAGATCGCGCGCGAGCAAAACAAGATCGTACTCGCTTCCATTCACGGCGACTGGCCAGGCGTCTACCGACACCTGGCGCGCGGCGTATCGTTCCCGCGCAATTGGCTCTTCGCTCGGCTGAGTCGGGTAAGTCACATATCGATGCTGCGTGTGGCCGAGACCTCGCGCGTGCTTTTTTGCGTCGGTCAGCTGCTCTATGACCAATACGGCATCGCGGCACCCGCGGCAGTCAACTTCGCCAACTACCTGCATCGAGCAAGCGATTTGCGCCAACGCGACGATACCTGTCGCACCCCGCCCTACCGGATCCTGTTCGTCGGCCAACTCGAGAGCCGAAAGGGCGTCGAGTATCTGATCCGTGCGGCCGCCCGTGTGCGCGATTCGGGAATCGACATCGAGGTTTCGCTGGTAGGATCGGGAGAAGAGCAACCCGGACTCTCTCGGCTGGCCGACAGTGTCGGACTGGGTGACGCCATTCGATTTCATGGTTATGTGCCGTTCGGCCGCAAACTGCTCGACCTCTACGGTGAATCCGACCTCTTCGTCCTTCCGGCCGTCGCGGGCGAAGGTCTCCCTAAGGTGCTCGTGGAGGCCATGAGCCAGGGCGTGCCGGTGATCGCGACCAACGTAGGTTCGAGCCGTTACGCAATCGAACAGTCCGGAGCTGGACTACTCGTTGAACCGCGCGACGAAGTCGGCCTCGCCGAAGCCATACGGAAACTGATCTCCGAAACCCCATTGCGACGCGAGCTGATTCGGGCCGGCCTCGACTACGCCGCGCGCATGACGCTGGGCCACCAGCAACGAGTCGTGTCTGACGCGTTGGCTGAGTACGTGCCAGAGCTTCTCTAACTGGCTGCGGAGATCCGAACAGCCGCCCGCGAGGAGTCTGCGCGGTGGAACGCCAGCTCTGGCGTGCAGGCGACGACGGTGAAGAATTCGATGAAGCCTAGCGCCCGTCGATCGACCTGATCCCCGAAGGCGGCAGGTGACGGGACATATCGAAACCTCGTTTCATCACGAGGTTCACAGCCACGTGGGCGTACACCAGCAACTCGCGCCAGCGCGGCAGCCAGGCCCGGATCGAACGCAGGGTCACGAGGCGTCGCAACGGCAGCATCTCGTATTCGTAGAAATTGAAGAACAGGTTCAACACAGTCAGCAAAGGCTTTTTCTCGGACGTCACCCGATATCGAACGCGCTTGCTGATCGCTAGATGGGTAAACAGATCTTTCGCCATGCAATGCCGCATGATGGCCACAGCCGTGTGGATCTGAATCGGATGGTCGCGATCTGCGTACGAGTCGAGTTCGCGAACCGTCTTCTGGAAAAAGTCCACTTCGAAAAGAAACTTCCGCTCGCCGGCCGCCAATACATAGAGCACGGGGTTGGACCGATACATGCGACGCACGAACCAGGGCATCGCGCGAAATAGCCCCGAAAAATACCGCTCGAGCGGCTTGAGCGTCATCGTTGCGCGTGCTTCGCGCTCATAGGTCTGCTCGAGCTTTTCCTTTTTCTGTTCCGCGTAGCTTTCCAGGTGGGCCTGACGGTTCGAGAAGAAATCATGGTCCTGCAGCCCGAAACCATCATCGCTAGTCCACGTGTCTCCAGCCACCATGGGATAGACCCGGGGTGTGGCGATGCCGTGATCCTCGAAATACTCCTTGACCATCAATGGTGTTGTCGCTTTGTCGTTGAAATGGAAGACTTCCCGGTGCAGGTAGCAATGATTGCTCGCGAATGGAATCGCGCATTCGGCACCGACCGCATGCACGAAAAGCGTAAAGTCGCGCACGTAGCTTCCCGGATCGTCGACCGGTGCGGCCGGGTCGTCCATGATTTCGTAGCACAGCCGCGAGTTCGCCGAACTGTGGCTGCGGAACACGAAATCGATCTTGGGATGGCGCTTCAAGAGCTGGTCGAGCGCCGCACCCATGATCTTGCAATCATTTGCATTCAGAAGAGTGCGGTCCTCGGTCTCGATCACCAGTGCGCTGTCGAGAAAGATATGAAAGTGGTAGCTCGTGATCTTGAAATTGTCTGAAAGCTGAAATGAATCACCGTGACCCAGTTCCACGATGTTGGTGAACCCCATATTGCGCAGATCCTCGAGCATCCGAGGACCCGGAGCGCGCGGTATGATGATCCGCGTGTCCCGTGAGAACCTCCGCAGCGATACGCCCTGAAAATGGTCCCAGTGGATGTGGGTCAGATAGATGGCATCGGGCGCCAGACGCGAGAACAACCCCGGTCGCACCGGCGGGTAGTTCCACCACGAGCGCCAATACGTACTGCCCGCGAGCCACGGGTCGCAAACCAAAGTGGTATCAGCCTGGGTGACAGACAGACCAGCGTGCGACAGGATTTCAAATCTCATTCCGATTCGCACTCACTCCGCGGCCCGCTCAGGCGAAACTGACGACCGCGCATCCAAACGTGGAAACTGCTACCTCAGCACCTCGGGACGCATCGAGACGTTTCTAGCGAGACTCGAGTGTAACGGATCGCCGACGTCGGGTGGTCGCATGCACGAACAGCATTTCCCGGGCGAACCCAGAGCGATCGGCCTATCCTCGCGACTTTTCGGCCACCCGAGTGCGAACCGAGCATGCGACAGATTGGACGACTCCTACGGACGCTGGCCCACATCGCCCCATCGCAGATCTGGCACCGCGTGCGAATCATCGCCCAGACCGCGATCTGGGAGCAGATGGGCCCGCGAATCGACGCCCGTTATCGCGCGCGCGCAGCGCTGTTGGAATCACCGCGCCTGGATCACCCGGGCCTCGCGGCCGTGGGCGCGCTGCGTTGTGGACGAATCGAACCAGAGCTTTCGCTGGCCACCGCCCGCGATGCGATGGTCGGACGATTCACCTTCTGCGGAAAAACGCGGGAACTCGGTAGAGGAGACGAAATCGACTGGCACCGCTCCGAACTTCATGAAGGTACGCGGCTGTGGAAGACCCTGCTCCACGAATTTTCGTATGCGGTCGACCTGGCGAACGCGGCGCGAGCGACCGGCGATCGTGCGTTTGCCGATCGTCTGGCCGGGCTCGCGGCGGACTGGTCTCGCAGCTCACCGATCGGTCACAAGGGATTCGCGATCGACGTCTGGGACGCCCGCGCCGTAGCCACCCGCCTGATCAACTGGTCGACTGCCGCTGGCATTCTGGAGGTCGGCGTCGGTGATTCATTCTATGACCAACTCAACGCTGAACTGGGAGTCCACGCAATCTTTCTCGAAGAGAATCTGGAACTCGACCTTCGCGGAAACCACTTGCTGCGTGACTACGTCGGATTGGTGTTTTGCCACGAGCTGCTGGGGACCTTTCCGCGTGCGCTCGATCTGCTGCACTCGGAGCTGACAGATCAAATTCTCGAAGACGGTTGCCACTTCGAACGTTCTCCGATGTATCACTCGATCGTGCTGCAGGACCTGGTGGAGTGTCGCGCCCTGCTGGGGGACAGCGCTCCGGACTGGTTGAAAGAGACAATCGCCCGAATGGCAGGATTCCTGGCATACGTGTTACCCGACGATGGCCAGTTTCCATTGCTGGGCGACACCTGGTTCGGAGAAGTCGACCCGAGCCGGCTCCTCGAAGAAGCGGGCAAGGCTACGATCGCTCCGAAGCGGGGTGTGCCCGAACGCGCCAGCGGAGTCATCGCGCTGGAACGTGGGGCAACGCGTGCGCTACTGCTCGCAGGACCCCACGGACCGAACTACCAGATGGGACACAGCCACGCCGACGGGCTGTCGTTCGAGCTGTATCGAGGCTCGCAGCGCGTCGTGACGGATACCGGAACCGGCACCTACGACCCGGGTCCCAGGCGGACTCGAGTGCGATCGACTGCAGCCCACAACACCGTGCAAATCGACGGTGAAGAGCAGTTGGAGGTCTGGGGGAGCTTCCGGGCTGGCCGCAGAGGTCGCGGACGAATACAGTCGCGAGGATCCGACGACACCTGGGACTGGGTCGTCGCTAGCCACGATGGATACCGCTGGCTGCCCGGGAAGCCGTTGCACCATCGGCTGCTGGCTGTGTCTGAAGCGGCAGCGATCGCGGTCGATTGGGTCAGCGGTCGAGGGACACATCAGATCAGGAGTGCACTTCATTTGCATCCAGATGAGGCCTTCGGCGCGATCGAGATCGCACCGATTAGCGGGACGCCAGGACAACTTGCGGTCGACCTTCACGAGAGATTCAACGAGAGTCGCCAAATGACCGAACTATTCGTGGAAGCCGCAGCCAGGCTCCCTTGGTTTGGAGGCTGGGCGGTCGTTTTCAACGCAGGTGACTTGGACATGAATGCACGGTTCGAGGCAGGTCATGTGCAGGTCTCGTGCAACACAGCGGCTGGCCGCACCATCTTGAGGTGGAACCTCGAAGCGGGACAGGTAGAATTCTCGCTGCATTGAGCGAAGCCGGTTTCGCGCACGTTCGCGGCTAGCGATTTGTGCCAATGCCACTTCAAGTTGGCCGAAATTTGCCATCCAAAGACATCTCTGGGAACTTCCATGTTGGTTGGGTATCACCGAAGCCATGAAGCCAGCGTCGTCGTGCTCGAAGCTGACGGTCGACCGCTGTTCGCGGCTTCCGAAGAGCGCTTCAGCCGGGTAAAGATGCAAGGCGGCTGGCCAAACCTGACCGCGGAACATGTCAGCGAGCACTTCGACCTGGAGGGCTGTGAGCTGGTCCACGGCGGCCTGCCTTTGTCACAGCGCTTCGGTCGAGAGGCGAAGCTGGCGGCCTACAACGCCGTCAATCGCAAGCTCCAGGACTTCCATCCCAAACGCTTTCGAAAACTCGCCGATGTCACGTTCGGCCGAACGCGGAACACCGAGGCAGGCGCCTTCCCGGGGCTGCCGCGCACCCATGTCGATCATCACACCTGTCACGCAGCGAGCGCCTACTACCCGTCCGGATTCGACGAAGCGGAGGTCGTGACTGTCGACGGTGTCGGGGACACATACAGTTCGCGATTCTTCCACGGAAAGGGCGGCCGAATTGCGCCTCGCGCGGAGTTTTTCCACACCGAGTTCCCGCTTGGCCATCACTACGAGTACATCACTGCGATGCTCGGCCATCACCCCCACCGCCACGCCGGCAAGATCACCGGTTTGAGTGCCAACGGCAAGCGAGACGATCGACTGCTGAAGGAACTCGACAATTGGTTATCCGAGGTGTGGAGTTCGAATCGGGGGCGCCCCTATTTTTTCATGTTGCACTCGCAGCACGGCTCCACCGCCAACGACACCGCGTTCGAGCAGGCGCTCAAAGAGCTGCGCGACTTGCGCAAGACGCGATTCGGGAACTGGTCGGAAATGGACATGGCGTGGGCGATCCAGCACATCCTCGAGCGCGAAGTCACCCGGCTGATCCAGCGCGTGATACCGCGAATCGACGGTCAGCCTATCTGCCTGGCGGGTGGCGTATTTGCCAACGTGAAGCTGAACAAGCTGATCAAGGAGATGGGATTCGGCGAGATCTTCGTTCAGCCGGCGATGGGCGACGGCGGTCTGGCGTTCGGTGGGCCGCTCTTTGTGTTGGGCGATCGCGGCGAAATCAAGCCTTATAAACTCGAGAGTGTGTACCTTGGTCCCGAGTTCACAGAGGACGAGATGCTCGCCGCGATCCGCGCGGAGGGCCTCGAAGCGGTTCGACACGACCCCGTCGAACCCCGGATCGCCGAGCTGCTCGCAGCAGGCCGCGTCGTCGCGCGCTTCAACGGCCGCATGGAATTCGGCCCCCGATCGCTGGGAAATCGATCGATCCTGTACCACTGCGCGGATGCGAGTGTGAACGACTGGCTCAACAAGCGGCTCGATCGGACGGAATTCATGCCGTTCGCACCGGCCACGATGGAAGAAGAGGCCCACAAGGGCTTCCAGGGCTTATCGGGCGCCGAGCACGCCGCAGAATTCATGACCATCACTTTCGACTGCACCGACTCGTTCAAACGCGATTGCCCAGCCGCGGTCCATGTCGATGGAACTGCGAGGCCACAAATCGTGCGCGCGAAAACGAACCCCTCGTTTCATCGGGTACTCAGTGAGTATCGGGCACTGACGGGCGTCGGCACTGTGGTCAACACCTCATTCAACATGCACGAAGAGCCGATCGTCTGCGATCCGGCTGACGCCGTTCGGAGCTTCGTCCGCGGACACCTCGACTACCTGGCAATCGGTCCCTATATCGTCGAAAACCCCGAGCTCGGTGAAGTTCTCGGTCGCGCGCCCGCCAGGACGAACTCGTGAAGATCGCGGTATTCGGACTCGGCTATGTGGGATCCGTCACGGCCGCGGCGCTGGCGCGCGATGGACATACAGTCGTCGGAGTAGATGTCGCGCAGGCCAAGATCGATACGATCATGGCTGGTCGATCGCCCGTACTCGAGCCCGGCGTCGATGAAATCATCGCTGCCGCAGTCACAGACGGCCGACTGCGAGCCACGGACGATCCGGCCTCCGCGCTCGCCGGTGCCGACCTCTCGCTGATCTGCGTCGGCACACCGAGCCTACGCAACGGTTCGCTCGACCTCGGCTACGTCAAACAGGTGGCCGGCCAAATCGGATCCAAACTGAAGCTCGCGGCTGAAGGCCACCGCGTGGTCGTACGTAGCACCGTCCTGCCGGGCAGCGCGCGAAATGAGGTACTTCCGGAAATCGAGCGCTCCTCGGGTCGGCCTGCCGGCGATGGCTGGGATATCTGTGTGAATCCAGAGTTCTTGCGAGAGGGAGTTTCCCTGCTCGACTATGACAATCCGCCACGCATTCTGGTCGGAGAGCGCGAACCCGGAGGTGGGCAGCCCGTCGTCGACATGTACGGAGCAGTCGCCGCACCCACGTTCTCGGTACCGCTGGAAGTGGCTGAAGCGGTCAAGTACACCGACAACGCATTTCACGCGCTCAAGGTAACGTTCGCCAACGAGGTCGGCCGCGTCTGGGCCGCACGCGGCGCGGACCCGAAGCAGGTGATGGAGATATTCGCGCAGGACACCAAACTGAATATCTCTCCACTATACCTGCGCCCCGGTTTCGCATTTGGTGGAAGTTGTCTTCCCAAGGACCTGCGCGCCCTCACATTCGCGGCGCACAACGCCAGCATCCCCGTCCCGATGCTCGACGGCATGCTGCCTTCGAATGAAGTTACCGTGCTCCGAGCCGTCGAAGCGATATTGGCAACCGGGAGGCGGCGTGTTGCTCTGCTGGGCCTCGCTTTCAAGTCCGGCACCGACGATATGCGCGAGAGTCCGCTCCTCGAGTTGGCCAAGCGGCTGATCGGTGAAGGCCTCGAACTTGCGATCCACGACACGGCCGTTTCTATCGCGCGGCTGCACGGCTCGAATCGCGCATTCCTGGAAGACACGCTGCCGCATATCAATCGGCTATTGTGCGAAGACCTCGAAGAGGCGCTCGATGCTGCCGAAGTCGTCGTAGTCGGTCACGCAGGCTCGCTCTACGACCGCGATGCCGAGTGGAGCGAGCAGGGAAAAACGGTCATCCGTCTGACATGAGCTTGGATGAAGCCCACATGTGGGTCGGTTCCCAGTTCACGATTCAGCCAAGATGAAGATACTCGTCGTCTCGTCGCGCCCGCCGTGGCCGCCGGTCATGGCCGATTCCATGACGACGGATCGCCTGATTCGATTTCTCGCCGCACGCGGACACAGCGTTGATCTCGCTTGCTTCGTCGAAGATTCAGCTTCCGAGCGCGTGTTGCGGCGTGGACTGGGCGATGTGTGTGCGGAGATCCTCACCGTTGCGCTGCCGCGATGGCGCTCCTACGCCGCAACCGCGTTGACGCTGCCGGGCCGGCTGCCCATGCAGGTGCAGTACTACGGCTCGAACATCATGAGCGAGTTGATTCGGGAGCGCGTGGCCGAGGGCCGCTACGACCTGGTGTACACCCACCTGATTCGAATGGCCGAGCACACGAGAATGCTCGACATCCCCAAGGCGCTGGGGATGCAGATCTCGCAGGCGCTGAATCTGCGGCGGATGTTCGATCACAGCAAGGACCCGTTCCGGCGGCTGTTCTACAGGATCGAGAGCACGAAGGTGCAGGCGTACGAAGCCCGGGTCTGCTCTGATTTCGAGCGGGTTTTTCTGTGTGGATCGTCGGACGTCGAGGCTATCGAAAAGACTGTCGTCATCCCCAACGCAAGGGTATGCCCGCACGGCCAAGACATACCTCCTCTCGAACGCGTAAGGGCAGCGATTCGGGAGCCCGGCGCGATCGTCGTAAGCGGGGTGATGTCGACCTACACCAATGTCGATGCGGTGACATGGTTCGCCGAGCACGTCTTTCCGTTGATCGAACGTGAGGTCCCCGAGGCAAAGTTCTGGATCGTCGGACGCAACCCGCAACGCCAGGTACGGGCGCTCGCACGCCCCGACAAGGTCATTGTGACCGGCGAGGTTCCGGACGTGTACGATTGGCTTTGTCGCGCCCAGGTGGCGGTCGCGCCGCTTCGTATTGGAGCAGGAATGCAGAACAAGGTGGTGCAAGCGATGGCATGCGAATTGCCGGTAGTCGCGACGCCGGTGGCCAACGAAGGAATCGGCGCGGCACCCAATGCGAACATCCTGCTTTGCGACGACGTGCAATCCATCGCAGAGGCGGTAGTCGGACTGCTCCGCAGCGAAAACGAGCGCGTGCGGATCGGGTACGCAGCGCGCGCTTTCGTCGAAGCGAACTGGACCTGGGAAGCGAATTTCGAACGCCTCGAAAAATGGCTCATCGAGGCCACCCAGATCGCGAACTGAGCTTCGATCCGGCGAACGCGCCTAACAGGAAGCGCAGTGTCGCAACAGTGAGCGCCGCCAGCCTGGCGGATCAATACTGGAGCGAGTTCGATTGTGATCCGCAAGATTGGAAATACGGGGGCCCCGATCCCAGCGCGACCTTCCGGGTGGGTGCCTTCGAGCACGACAAGCTCGTAGCGCTGGCGGGCTTTTGCGAACTCCCTGAGAAAGCGGGCGACCCTGTAGTCATCATCCATCCGGGTTTCGCGGGCGCGGCTTCGCTGGGGCGGTGGCGAGCGCCGTCGTCGAGCAAGCATTGTTGAGGGACCGGGTGGTGCTCTACCAAACGCTGGCCTCCAACTCCTCGGCCGTCGCAGTCGCACCCCGACTGGGCTTCGAACACTACGGAAGTCAAATGGCGGTGCGCCTGAGCCCGGCCTGAACTTTTCCATGGCGAACAGGCAATGCGTATGGAGTGACGATGGGCGGCAGACTCAATCGAGGTTTTCTCTCGTCGTCCAATCATCGTTTGGAAGTCGCGCTCTACCCCGGGCACTCCCGGGTCCATATCATGTTTCGATGGGCGTCGAACCTGCGGAGCCAGCTGCGGCGAATGGGAACGCCTGGCTGCCCGCGTCACACGCTGAGCGAACGTTGCTGGCCTGCCTGCTCGTCGTGGGTGCCGCGCTGCGCATCTACGGATTCGCCGATCACGGTTTGTGGATCGACGAGTACGGCACCTGGTGGGCAATCGCAGCACAGAACTGGAGCGATTGTTGGAGCCGAGTTCTCGAGATCCACGGCCAATCTCCATTTTATTACCTGATCGTACGTCTTTCGGTCGATCCACTGGGCGCGGGATCTGCGGCCTTGCGAATCCCTTCGCTGGTATTCGGTATCGGATTGCTCGCGTTGGCGTACCCATTCGGCGTCCGCATCTTCCGCGACCCGCGGATCGCGCTACTGGCGGTAGCGGCCTTCGCGGTGAACGAACGCCTGATCTACTACTCGCAGGAGGCTCGCCCCTACGCGCTCGCGCTTTTTTTGGCGGTGTGCTCGTTTCATTTCTACGCAGCGTTGCTCGACCAGGATATACGCAGAAACCGGGTCGGCTACGTGGTGACGACCGCTCTGACCTACTACGCGCACTACTTTTTCGGGATCATCGTACTCGTTCAAATCGTGCACCTTCTCGCGACTCGTCGGGATCGCTGGCGATCGTGGTTCACAATGGCCGTCGCGTTGATTCTGTCGCTGCTGCCCGGCCTGTGGCAACTTCGCACGATATTTGCCCGGCGCGATTCGCTCGATTGGATTTCGCAACCAACCGCTTGGCTCGGCCTTCTCGAACCGGCCGCGGATTTGTTGGACCCGGTCATCTTCGGGCTCACGGGCGCGGCCGCTCTGTTGTTTTGGATGCAGGAGCGTCCGGCGCCCGATCGTGCACTCGGCGCCCACGGAGGCATCGGGATCTTCTGGTTCGCCATACCGGTCCTTGTGTTTTCGATCGTTCCACAGCTCGTTGGGATCAACCTCTCCCACGCGCGATACCTGGTCGTTGCAGCACCAGCGATACCCCTGATCTATGCCGTCATGCTGGCAGTTCCACTTGGCCCTCGGCAAAACCAGCCTCGAGGGCTCACGAAGGGCAAGGCGGCGCTTCGATCTCTGCCACTGTTGGTCTTCCTGAGCTCGACGGTCGCGCTCCGAATCGTTCCATTCGTCTCCGAACAAGGAGGCTTCTGGTGGTTCTACCAGCATGGATGGAGAAGCGCGGTCCAGGAGATCACAACCGGTTTCGAGCCCGGAGATCTCATCCTGTACCGAACCCATTTCGTCGAACTCGACCAAGTCGTGCGTGGAGAGGCGAGCGCCTCGACCACGGAATTCGTGGAATGGCCGCTACTCGCGCACCTGCCAGCAGGTCGCGCTTTCGCGCGCCGTGCGCTTCCTTACAGCGACGATCCGCAAAACCGGGAGAGGCTCCGATCGGTCATGAACGAGGCGGCGAGCGCGCGCCGGATCTGGCTCGTCGGACTCGAAGTCGATGACCCGACCGGAGAGCGATTCGTTTTGTCTCGCGCGATCCGGATCGCAACACAGAGCCACGGAATGCGGATGATCGGGCGCCACCGCTATGGCCTGGTCCATGTCGTGCTGCTTACTGGGGGAGAAATTGGTGGAGGAAATGGAGGAGGGAATGGGCAAGGACGAGGCAACGGGCGGGGGGATAAGCGCAGCGAGCCGCCATTCGGGAGCGGTTAGCTGACGAGGATGCGCTCGCGACGCCGGGTGTCATTTGAGCTGGCGCCTGGCCGAATCGTGCGCTTGGCACGCGTGCCATGGAGGTTCCGACGGCCCGACACACCCTTGACGGAGGATGTCATCAAACAATGAGCGAACAATCGAAGACCGATGCGTCGCAAAGCGATAGTCTCAACTCGACCGAGCTGATCCCCGACCTGTTTCAGCGCTACTTCCAATTTTTTCAAACCGGGCCATCAGGAAGGTGTGGTGCCATCGCGAACCAAAGAACTCGCGCGGCTCGAGGTCGCGGAGCTGAACGACTGCGACACCTGACGCTTCGCCCGCTACGCGTCGGCGACGCGTCAAGGACTCGATGAGGAAACCATCGCTCAGATCTATCTTCCCGAAAAAGCCCGAAGCCTCGCGCCGCGCGATGCGCTTGCCGTCCGATTTGCGGAGAAGCCCGCGACGGATTACCGATCGGTCGATATGGCGTTCAAGGCGGAGCTGAGAGAAGTACCGACCCTTCGCCAGGGTCGCGCCGTCGAGGGGAACTGTGGCCCACGACAGGGCGAGCAATCTCCCGAAAACGCGCGCTCGCGCATGGCGGCGCCGATTCACAATTGGTATGTGTTAGGGGCGGCACTAACAGTCGACTTCAACCGCGAGGCGTCATGCAGAAACCCAGAAACTGGCCGGCCATCATCGAACGGCTCAACAACAGCCCACGCGGCGAACTCAAGATACGGATGGGTTCTCCGGGCAGCGCGCAGGTAACCCGATGCCGCTTGTTGGCGGAGTGGTCGAACGTCGAGATCACCACCGTCGGTGCGATTCTTCACCTGCGCCTTCCGACCCGCTAGGCGGGCTGCGCGGTGGAGCGCGAGCCCCACCTCTTCCGCCGCAAAACCCAGCCCAGACCTAGCCCACATCCAGCTCGGACCTAGACTGCTCGCACGCCCTGTTCACGAGCAAATCCAGTAGGATTGGAAGGTGGACGCTGTTTTGAGGGGAAAGGTCGCGCTCGTCACCGGTGTAACCCGGAAGGCGGGAATCGGGGCCGCGATCGCTCTTGAACTCGCCTCCGCTGGCGCGAGCTTGTTCATCTCCCAGTTCCGGTCCTACGATCAGAATCAGCCGTGGGGGGTGACCGAAGATGAACCGGAACAGATCCGAGAGAATCTTCGAGCCGCCGGTGCCGATGTCGAATCGCTGGAAATCGACCTGGCAGATCCGAACTCGGCACGCGTATTGATGGAACTTGTGCGAAACCGGTTTGGCCGCGTTGATATCCTCGTCAACAACGCGGCGCATTCGGAAACGGGTGGAATCGACCAGCTGGATGCCGCGCAGCTGGATCGCCATTATGCGGTCAACCTCCGCGCTCCCGCGCTTCTGTGCGTCGAACTCGCCCGACACCACGAAAAGGGCCGCCCGGCGCGAATCATCAATGTTACATCGGGCCAAGGTCTGAGGCCGATGCCCAGCGAGCTCGCGTATGCGGCCACCAAGGGCGGGCTCGACGCATTGACGTTGAGTATGAGTGCCTCTCTCGCTCCGCTCGGGATCACGATCAACACGGTCGACCCCGGCGCTACCGACACCGGCTGGATGAGCACAGACTTCAAACAATCCCTGGAGCGCGACTCGCCGATGAGTCGCGTGGGACTACCCAGTGATCTCGCGCCCCTCGTCCGGTTCCTTGCATCTGACGAGAGCGGTTGGATCACCGGCCAGCTGATTCGCTCGCGCGGTGGAAGCTAGAGCGCAGTACGATTCGACGGAGAACCAGCCCGTTAGTATTGTTGGTATCTCACACGGAGGGTTCATGTCCGATCACGCGCTTCGGCCCCTGGCGAGTCGGCCAGACCCGGCGGGATATTTTCTGACGGCGGGAGAAGGCACTGGACTCCTGCCATACAGCCACGCAACCCAACAACTCGAGCGCGCTCGGAACTACTGGCTTGCCACAGCGGGACTCGACGGCCGACCCCATTGCATGCCAGTCTGGGGCATCTGGATCGATGAGCGATTCGTCTTCAGCACAGGCCCCGTCACGAAAAAGGCTCGAAACCTCGCAGAGAATCCAGCTGCAGTGCTCCACCTCGAAAGCGGCGCCCAGGTAGTCGTGCTGGAGTGCTCAGCCCGGGAAGTGACCGAGCCGCATGCGCTCGAGGCGTTTCGAATCGCATACAACACGAAGTACGCATGGGATTTCACACCAGAGCAGCTGTCGGGAGGGGGCGTGTTCGAACTACGACCGACAAAGGCGTTCGCATGGTGTGGCGACCACGACGAAGAGTTCTCCGGAACCGCTACACGCTGGACGTTCCCCGACCCTGAATAACGACCAGACTCTGCCTCCATCGGGCGGACTCGAAGTGCGCCAAGCTGGATGCATCCGGTGCTTCCGAACCTTCCAGGCTTCTGGATGATCAGCCAACTGGCAACCTGAGCGCAGGCCAGTTCCGCATCCAGCGGTTACTGTCTGCTATGTCTGCTGGTGAGGCCCAGCTGGCCGCTCGCCCCTCTTGTGAACCAAGGAGTCCCTATGACCTTGTGGCTCGATCCGTGGCGACTGCGGGTATTTCCGGGCACAGCGCTACTCGAACAACGCGGCGAATTCTGACCTGGAGCGAATGAAGTTGGTTCCTACACCACTCGGCCAAGAGAATGCACTCATCGTCGTCGCAGAAATCGCGATCGCCCTTGCGGGCTTTTCCAGTATCGTGATCGCGTTGCGTCGCGGCATGGACCAAGTCACATCGTTTGCGTTTATCCGGCTGTGGCGACTCATCGAGACGAGCCTCGCGACAGTGCTATTCGCACTCGTTCCGTTTGCGCTCCACTACCTCGGCGTCGGCGATTCTGTACTCTGGCCCGCAGCGAGCGCAGGCCTTTGTACCTATGTGGTGTGCGCACAGATCTACATGTTCAATCGGTGGTGGGAACAATGGAAGTCCCCGGCGATCCCGTGGGCGTTCAACGGCCCGGTACTGGTGGTCCAATTTTCGGTCGTGGTCATGCTCGCGCTGAATGCGGCAGCAGTGGGGTTGAACGGCGACTTCGGACCCTATTTCGTCGCACTGCTTTGGTACTTGATGTTGTCCGCCTTGTATTTCGGACGCCTGCTGCTGCTTCGCCCGGCCTATGAGGATCTGCAGCCTTAGCTGACCCACGATGCTCGGAGCAGTCCGTACGCGCATCGCTGACCGCTCAGGTGTGAGATCACATTAGTCGGCCCCCGGGTGTCGGAGTCGGCGCATCCGCTCGATGACGGCGCTAGGGTCATAGTCGACTCTGTGATGAGTGATGAGTGATGAGTGACGAG
Source organism: Deltaproteobacteria bacterium (assembly GCA_032128375.1). GTDB lineage: Bacteria > Myxococcota_A > UBA9160 > UBA9160 > SMWR01 > JAJDAM01. The sequence goes on from JAQBGU010000188.1 coordinate 53,300, forward strand.
TGACGCCTGATGATGGTGGCCGACCCTGATGAGATCGGCGCCGCAGTTCTCGACTACCTGGCGCAGTTCTTTTGGCTCGAACCTGCGTGCAGTCCCAGTCCATCGTCCCGATCCGGCGCCGCGTGCACGCCGAGCAACGCGGTCCCATCGGGCAGTTTCGTCCGAAGCTCCAGCGGGAGCGCTTCTATTCTAGCCAATCGTTCCAGTTCGACCCGGCCAGGACACCCTGTGTCCACGCGAAGGTCCCTGCACACTCCACGAGCGCGCGAATCAGGCCTGGGTCTCGACTGACCTCGTCGAGGCTCGGAGGTGGGCGGTCGCAACCCGATCGGTGTTGGCACGCACCAGGCTGACGTTGGGAAGCGCGCTGAGCGTTTCCAGCACTTGCAATGGCGCTGGCCCGAGCGCCACGAGATCCCCCAAAACCCAATAAGTGTCGGCCCCCAGCGCCGGAGAATGTCTTCCAGTACCGCCTCGAGCTCTGCAATGTTGCCATGGATGTCCGAAAACCGTGCGATTCGCAAACCTACTCTCCGGGCCCTGGCTTCGATCGGATGCAGTCTGACTCTGCCCTCGGCTTCGTAGCTGGCGTGCGCACAGGCGCAGAGCTCGGATCATTGGCTGATGCGGAGCTTCGTCGCTGAGTCTCAAACGGCGGGCTTCTGCGTTGTGCGGCGGACCGACGGGGACCCCGGTCTGCCCCAATCAGACACAACCGCTCGACGAACTCTTCTACGGAGATCATTTCAACCCTCCGATCGAACTGGACATGAGGCGATTCCGGAAAATTCGGGTTCGCGGTACCCACGACACCCCTGTTCAGTGCAACGCGAACCGAACTCCGGCGTCGAGATTCGCCGCGGAGCCGCGCCGATCGACTGCGATGAAGTCTGCCACATTTTCTAACCCGGGGGGGTGGGGGTCGGCACCGCAGATTCGATGTGATGTCCGTCTAACGCGAAGCCGACCGAATTTCGAAGCAACGTCGGGCAGCCAGCAAGATACCGGTCCCGGGCCTGATACACTCGAATCTGTGATGGCGATCCTCATAGACAAGATTGTGGAAGTCGACGCGCCGCAGGACCTGGTCTGGGACGTGATCACTGACTTTCACCGCTACGGGGAGTGGAACCCATTCGTCGTGGCATGCGATTCCACGCTAAAAATCGGCGATCCGATCGAGATGCGTGTTCACGTGTTCAAGGCCTTTGCACAGCCGCAGCGGGAAATCATCTTCGAACACGAGCCGGGCAAACGCTTCTGCTACGGCGTAGCCGGGATGCCGTTTGGCGCGATGCGCAGCAACCGCTGCCACGAAGTGCGCGGTCTCGACTCGGGGCGCAGCGAGTATCGCTCGCATTTCGCGCTTTCTGGCTGGCTATCGCCCGTGGTTTCGATCCTACTCGGTAGCCGACTTCGACGCGGATTCAACGCGATGGCCGAATCGATCCGAACCCGATCGGAACAGCTCGCGGGCAGAGCGCGCTGAACTCATAGCCGCGGGAGCAGTCGACCATCGAACCGTGTGTCAACGAAAATGAGAGCGTGGATTTCACATCAGATGCGAAAAATTTCCCATCGCGCCGAAAATCAGATCCCTGAACTATTGGCTTGGATCGAGAAATGAAAGAAGGCTACGACGATATCAGCAACACGGTTGTGATTCGCGCCGCGAGGAGCGACGAAGCGAGTTTGCTCAGCGAAATCGCGCTTCGTTCGAAAGCGCATTGGGCGTACTCGGAAGAGTTCATGCGGTCGTGTCGCGAAGAACTCACAGTGAAAAAGGAATGCATCGACGACAACCCAACGTTTGTCTGCGAGCGCGAGGGGGTCGTGGTTGGCTACTACACACTGGAGCCACGCTCGCGTTTCAGAGTCGAATTGGAGCATTTGTTCGTCGAGCCGACGTCGATCGGTCGTGGCTATGGACGCCGGCTCATCGACCACGCCGTCGGACAGGCCAGAGCGGGCGGCTACCGTGTGATAGAGACACAGGCCGATCCAAATGCCGAACCCTTTTATCTATCCTGCGGCGCCGTTCGCGTCGGCACGAAACCTTCGCAGAGCATTCCCGACCGGGCGCTCCCACTGCTCGAACTCGACTGCGAAATCGGCGACTTCCGACTCGCCCGTCCCCACATCGACTTTCGCGATTCGTTTCTGGAGATGGCGCACGAGTTCGAGTCCGAAGGCGACGCGCGCTATTCGCTCGGGCTGTCCGACTTAGAAACTTATTTGGTCAGCGCCCGGAAACGGGCAGCGGGTGCGAACCTGCCACCGGACCGAGTCCGAATGGACGAATGGTGGCTGATCGATGGAACCCGTGTACTCGGCGGGGGCCGACTCCGCCACAGACTGACACCGGGTCTCGAACTCGACGGTGGCCACATCGGCTACGACGTTCGCCCGTCCGCGCGCTGCAGGGGGTACGGTCATCAGATCCTCGGTCTCCTGCTCGCGAAGGCGGCCGTGAACACGCTCGACCGCGTATTGATCACCTGCGAAACGACGAACAGAGCCTCGGCGCGGATCATCGAGGCCGCCGGGGGAAGCCCGATCGACAATGCAGTGTCACCGAACACCGGAAACGAGATGCTCCGATTCTGGGTTTCCACGACCCATTTGGCAGATCAATCCGGTGAAACGACGAGGCTCTCGAAGTCGGCGAAGTCGGCGAAGTCCGCGAAGTGCGCAAAAGCCTTGTCCTGACTTCGGAGATTTCATGGGCGAGATCAACTGGCGGAATCGGACCCGGAATCAGGCCGCGACGGTCGCGTCGAAGTAGGGGCGATCTCCGTCGACCACACAGCGCCGGACTTCGCGTTCGCGGCTCCCCGATGGCGCGGTGCACGGTGGATCGCTCGTCCCAGATTGCGAGATCGCCCGGCTTCCAGCTCCAACGACAATGGAAGCGCGGCTGCTCGATGTGTTCTCGCACCATCCGAAGAATGGCGTCACTCTCGTGGGACTCGAGCCCAACGATGTGACGCATGAAGCCGCCGCCGAAGAAGATCGCTCGCTTGCCGGTTTCGCCACCTTGGGCGGCTGCGGGGTCGAGGTGACGTCCGTGTGCCAATTGTCGGCCGACGGCGGGCTGTCGGGTCCATCTTGAATTACCTGGAACGAGCCCTGGGTCGACCCCAATAGCTTCATCAGCGGAGCACACTGATGTCTCCCCAACGTTCCGCGAGCGCGATGTGCTGCTCATCCGACAGCTTGGTTTCGCGAAAGAACAGCACCTGGTGTTCGAGCAGTGCAGTGTGGATCTGCTCGAAGAGTTCCCCTTCGTTTGGATTCTAACACGAAGCGCATCGCGCAGCGCACGCGAGCGCCGCCCGGTGCCGGTGAAAGGAGGCAACAGTGACAGTCCCGCCCTATGTTCTTCCCTGACCCGATGCCTACGATTCATTTTGCCGGACAGACAGTCGAGTGCCCCGAAGGCGCGAACCTCCGCTTCGTACTGTTGCGTGCGCGCCTGCCCCTCTACCACCGCGTCGCGCGTGCGGTCCACTGCCGAGGTCGAGGGACCTGCGGGACTTGCGCAGTGAAAATCGAGGGCGAGGTTTCGGAACCCACCAGCGCCGAACGGCTGCGCCTCTCTCTACCTCCCCACAACAGCGAATCGGGGCTGCGACTGGCCTGCCAGTGCAAGGTGCTGGGCGACCTGAAAGTCACGAAGTATCAGGGGTTGTTCGGCCAACGGGACGAACCCATCGACTGATCTCCCGGCGTTCGCGGTGTCTACTGCCGGATGAGCTCGATCCACTACCGGCTGACGCCTTTCGCCATGCCTCCGAGATGTACGCCGTTCAGCGGTCCGGATTCCATTCTCCAGTCGGCGGCGGCGGCCGGCCGTCGAACTCGGGAAGTTCATCGCTGGTTTCAAACCAGTCGGCCTTCTGTGCAACGAACGCGTGTCGAAACGGACGCGTACCGGGGTCGTCATCGAGGATGCCAGCCCTCAGGACCGAAAACGGCGTATCGCCGAGTCGGGCCGGCAGTGGCGCACCGCAAGTCCGACAGAACGCTACTTGATAAGCCGGAGGCTCGGATAGGATCGGCGCCTCGTATCGCGAAATGAGTTCCTCCCCTCGAACCCAGTGGAGCTGGTCTGTATACACCAACATTTCCGGAGAAAATGCCGCACCGCTGGCTTTTCGGCAGCGCAACGCGTGACAGTACTGAATCGGGGTGACCTCCCCTTCGATCTCGAACGCGACACTTCCACACAAACAGCTGCCTCGAACCATCGGATCCCTCCAGGTCCTTCGAGTGGCCAATTCGGTCATACTATCGGAAACCTCTTGCTTACGTACGAGCGCTGTGATCGCCCTTTTTTCTATTCGAACACATGCAACCACCGGGCGCAGAGTACCAAGGCGAGCCGACAGACATCGAGATCAGCCCGAGCCACCCCGCAGGCTGGCTCCACCACTTCGCGTTTTGGACCGAGGGCAACGATGCCCTGCTCGAACGGCTCACCCGGGACGGGCACAATTTCGAAGTCGTGCAGCGCTACGGCACCGACCATTCGGTTCTTTCGACCCACGCGATTCCCGGCACGATGATCCAGCTGATGCATGCGACAGACGCCTACGCCGGGTTGTTCGAGATGATCCGTTCAGCCAGCACGGCCTGGGATGGCGCAAATTCGATCCGCAGTTTGGGTGGCCGCAGTTCGGGTGAATAGCCGGATGACCACAGGTCGGGTCGCGTAGGCCGCGCCCCCGGCTATCCTCCGGCTATGTCGAATTCCGAACAATTCCCAGCCATCCGCACCGAGATCGGCGGCGTATCGATCCATCGGCTCGCCGCCGAGTTTGGAACGCCCACCTTCGTTTACGATGCCGCACGAATCCATACGCAGATCGACGCGCTGCAGGCCTTCGACGTCATTCGCTATGCGCAAAAGGCAAGTTCGAACCTGACGATATTGGACCTGTGCCGAAAGCGCGGCGTGCTCGTCGATGCGGTCAGTGAATTCGAGATCCGTCGGGCGCTCGCGGCGGGGTATCCGGTGGCGGCGCAAGACGGCGGCCCGCCTCCGATCGTCTATACCGCGGACATCTTCGACCAGGCAGTTCTCGATCTGGTTGTTGCACAAGGTGTGCATGTCAACTGCGGGTCCGCCCAGATGATCGATCAACTCGGCACACGCAGCCCTGGGGTTGGGATCACACTCCGCATCAATCCGGGTTTCGGTCACGGCCACAGCCAGAAGACCAATACGGGTGGTGAATCTTCTAAGCACGGAATCTGGTACGAGGATGTCCCTGACTGCGTCGAACGTGCTGCCCGATACGGCATCCGCATTGTCGGTCTGCATATGCACATCGGTTCGGGGACGGATTTCGAGCATCTGTCTCAGGTCTGCCACGCAATGGAAACCACCGCCGAGCAGGCAGGTGAACACCTCGAGAGCATCAGTGCCGGTGGCGGACTCCCGGTTCGTTACCGCGAAGATGATCCATCGATCGACGTTGACGCGTATTTCCATCTGTGGGACAAGACGCGCAAGCGCATCGGACGACTGCTCGGGCGTCCAATCGGTCTGGAGATTGAGCCAGGGCGCTACATCAGCGCGGAGTCGGGCTACCTGATCAGCGAAATTCGCGCCGTCAAGCAGATGGGAAAGAACCTCTTCTACCTGGTGGACGCCGGTTTCAACAACCTCCCGCGCCCGATTCTGTACGGAGCCTATCACCCGATCTCGATCGCTCCGGCCGACCCTGCGGCAGCGACCGTGCGCGACGAAGTCGACGCCGTGGTCGGTGGCCCGCTGTGCGAGTCAGGCGACATCTTCACGCAGGAGGACGGCGGTTTCGTGGCGACCCGCAAGCTTCCGCGCGCCGAAGTCGGGGAGCACCTGGTCATCGAATGCGCGGGTGCGTATGCGTTCGTGATGGGCTCGAACTACAACTCCAAACCACTGGCCGCCGAGGTTCTGATTCGCGATGGAGAGGCACACCTGATCCGAGAGCGGCAGAGCTTCGACGATCTGATTCGTGGTGAGCGGATTCTGTAGTCATGCTGCGGTACCCGAGCAGGACCGAACCAGTCCAAAGCAGTCGGGCAACCGTGGGTTCTCATTCGCGCGCTTTTTGCACTCGCGGCTCTGGCCGGACGCCGCACTTTTGGGGGCGAACGAAGTGGCTGCTAGAACTTCCCCTTGCGGCCTTTCTTCGGAAGCCCATGAGTCAGCTCCAGAGCTTTGTCGACGACTGCCTTGGCCGCTGCGTGAATGTCCGAATAGCACTCGTCCTGCAACTGGTGTTTCGCTGTACTGAAGTCTCCGGCCTTGAATGACGTGATCGCACGAGGCCGCAGCGAGAACACATGCGCCATGTTGACAGCGAGCGATGAAACCTTCGTATCAGCGGACTTCGTTTCGACTTCGCGTGGCGGGGTCTTCTTCGAAGCAGCTTTCAGCTCGGCCTTCTTGGTCGCCTTTTGCGCTGTCTTCTTGGCCGTTTTCTTGGCCGTTTTCTTCCCGATCTTCGTCGCGGTCTTGTTGGCTGCCATGCCGAGAAGAGTAGCGTGACGCGTTGTGAATTGCTGGACGCATGCGTGTAACTTCGCAGCGATGAAGATCGCGCACGAAGTCGAATGGCAAGGAGGAATCGATGGTCGGCTGGTGGTCGGGGCCCCCAGGCATGAGACTCGATCCGCCAGTGAGTTTCTCGACTATGTGGAAGCCAGCGCTTCGGCCTTCGACACCGCCGAACTCGAACGCATCGGAAGCTGCGCCTACTTCGCCGCCGTTTGCGAGGTGCGCTCTACGACTGCCGGATTCGTACTGGCCGCCGCGGACCAGGTGATCAATCCTGCGACGTGGGTTTCGAGCGACGCGGCGCGCAATGCCGCGTTCCAAGCTGGAATCGCCAGGGTCCGCGACTACCTGATCAGAATTCGCGCCGAACCCGGCGGAACACTGGCCGACGCGGCTCTGGGCTACATCAAGCTGCTTGCAGTTCCGTGAGAGCGTCTGGTGCACCCCGGTCGCCCAACACGGAACTGCGCACCGATCTCGATTCAGATTTATTCGGAGACCCGCTACCCATCGGGACAATCCGCGAGCCGACATCGATGGCACGTCCCTTTCTGGCATCAAGTCCGGCTGGAGGAGCCGCAATTGTGCCAGCGCCAAGCCGGTCGTTCGGGCTAGACTGGACCGATGTCGACCGCGGTTCGCCTGGCACTCATTTGTTCATTGGTCGTCCCGTGTGTGGCCTGTGACCAGGCCACGAAGGTCATCGCGACGCGCGTACTGGAAAGCGGCCCGATCGAGTTCTTCGGGGGGCTCGTGCAGTTCCGGCTGGTACACAATACGGGTGCGTTCTTGAGTCTCGGCGAGCACCTGCCAGAGAACGTTCGCGACCTGATATTTCAGGGTATTGTGCCGCTGTTGTTAGCCATCGCAGTGATTTTGCTGGCGCGCTCCATGGCGCCGACCCGCACGGCCATCGTCGGCGCGTCACTGATCTTGGGCGGCGGGCTCGGCAACTTCATCGATCGGACCATGCACGAAGGCGGCGTAGTCGACTTCGTCAGCATCGGGTTTTCTGGGCTTCACACCGGCGTGTTCAACCTCGCCGACGTTGCCATCGTCGCCGGCGTGTTGATGGTAATGTGGGAACAGCGCAAGATCCCAGATCAGGTCGAGACGACGACAACCCGCGGCCTGCTCCAAGACTAGCCGGCCAGCAGCCGGACCCAAGATGGGTCGGACGACGTGGAAGCTTTCGCCGCGCTGCGGCGAACGGTGCGACTAGCGACGCGGGCGTATTGACGCTCTATGAGGTCTCCGAGGCCGCCTCCGCAATCGATTTTTCGACGACGCCGATCATGCTTGCGGCCCGCGGGTAGCCGACGTACTGGACCAGGAAAATCAGCACCTCGCGGACCTGTTCGGGTGTCAATTCTCCGTTCTTGATCGCGGCCTTCGATTGGATCCCGAACGTCATCGACTCACCCAGCGCTGCGATCGCGCCCAGTAGCAGCAGGCGGCGATCGCGCATGCTGAGCACGTCACGCGTCCAGACCTCGGCGAACAACTGTTCGAGCATGATATCGGCGAAAGCCGACTTCCCGGGCAGCGGAATCGGAACGTCGCCGGCATAGACTTCTTTGATTTTCTCCTCGCCGCGCTTGCGCCGCTCTGAAGCTTCGGACATCGTGGCTCTCCGTATGGGTCGTGTGCAGGGTTCACCGAATCCAATCAGTAGAGCTTCACGTCTCTATCGAGCACGGTCATCCGCTCGGCGCGCTCAGCATTGCGAATCGCATCATCACAGGCGCGTCGGACGATTTCCGATAGAGGAGCCAGGATCCGGTCGGATGTTTTGAAACCAGATTTCGCTCGGATGTATTCCTTCAACCGGCTCGCAACAATGAGGATCTCTGTCGGCACGTCTGCGTCTCGTGTCGGTGGGGGTGTCTCGCGACCAATCCGCCTCGTGCCGGTGCTTGCCTTCGCGATTTCCCGGACCGGCGGTTCGGGCACCGCGGCAGTCTTGGGTGCTTGCTGCTCTTCCGCCCAGGACTCTCGGTGATTCGCGCCGGGAAGATGCACCTCCCAGCACGTCACGCTGCAAAACTGCAACGCAGTTCGCTTTCGATTGCACGTCGAGACGTTGCACGTCCAATAGGTCGTACCGAGCTCGATCGGGTTCTTGCAGGCGCTACAGCGTCTCCACAGGTTGACTTCTTGCACCCAACACCTCCTCGGAGCGGGAGATTAGCTGAGCTTCGCCCTGCCCTCATGGTCACCTTTTGGTTCATCTGCGCAACGCCGGCAACGGAAGCAGCCATCCCCACGATGGCGTACGACGAAGGACTCGCACAGCGAATCCGTAAAGCCCTCGACGACCGACCGGGGATCGCCGAACGCAAGATGTTCGGGGGCCTGTGCTTCGGGCTGAACGGCAACATGGCGTGCGGAGTCACAGGTGACGAACTGATGGTTCGCGTCGGTCCCGATGGGCACGCAGACGCACTGAAAAGGCCGCACGCGTGCAAAAGGGATTTCACCGGCCGGCCCTACCTCTGCTCGTCGGCTCGGCGCCGATCGATTCCGCCGGGCTTCAAAATCGAGTAGAAGGCCGGAACGACAGTGATCGCGCCCAGCATGTTGATCACCATGAGTACGATCAGCAGCTGCGCCATCTCCGCCTGGAAACGCAGGCTCGAGAAGACCCACAGAACGATGCCGCCGATCACCGTGGTCGCGGTGAATGTGACAGCGGTCCCGGTGGTACTGACCGCGGTTCGGATCGCGTCGTCGACCGCCAGGCCACGGGCGCATTCCTGACGGATCCGGTCCACGATGTAGATCGCATAGTCGACCCCAATTCCAACTCCGACAGCCTGAACCGGCAGCGTATTGATGTTGAGGCCGACTTCGCGAGCGGCCATATACGCGAGCGACACCAGCGTCGCGGTCGCAATCTGCAACAGGATGATTCCCCCGCTGACAGCGGATCGGTAGGTGATCGAGTGCAGTACGAAGATCACCGCAAAGATCAGCGAAATATTCGCAAGGTGACCGCGCTCGACTTCGTCGTTGATCGCCGACAGCATCCCGATGATTCCACCAGCCAGTACCCACTGGACGCCGCGTGTGAAGGACTGCGTGGGTTGATAGGTAGGAACCGCTCCGGGAGATCGCTGGTCGTGCACAATCAGCGAGTTGTCGCCCACGGCCACCGCGCGCAGACTCAATTCTTCGCTTTCCCACCACTGGTCGACATCGGCCGGTTCCCAATCCTGTAGCTGAGCGGGCCAGGTGAACACGCGACCATTGATAGCGTCGCCCTGGGCGTCGTCGTACGCGTCGAGCGCTTCTTCGTGGAAGGATTCCAGCCACTCGGGCAGGCCGTCTTGTTCCGCGACCCGTACAGCGACATCTTCGTACTCCCCTTCGTCGGTGCGCAGCTTGACATTCAGCGTGTGGCCCCGGGTCGGCAGCAATGGCCCGATCACGTAGTACAAGAAGTCCTTCAGACGTTCTGCATCCAGGAAAAAACGGCTGGGATCACCCCGCTTCTCGTCCAGCCGAATCGACACGACCCCCATCGGATGATCATCAATGAAGCGCTGCGCACTGCCGATCGCGCGACGAATCGTTTCGCCTGTGTGGTCCGGGTAGAACACGGTCAGTGACGCGGCTCGCCCGTCGTCGGTGATCAATGGGCGCAGCGTTCCCGGCGGACTTCCCTGCCGCGCCTGAAAAATAATGACACGGGTCAGCGTTCCCGGCGGAATCATCGCGAAGCGCGGATCGTTGTAGTTCAGGGTTCGACTAACGGTCTTGACGAGGTCGATCAGCGAAAACGACCGGGACGAACCCGATGTGATCCGAAGCTCTCGATCGAGTTCCTCCATTTGGTGCAGTACGGCCGGGTCTTCCACGACGTTATTGCGATCGCCATCCGCATAGATCACCAGCGTATCGGCGCCGCCAAAGTGCTCGCCGATACGCGCGACCGCGACGTTGACCGGATGGTCGGGCCAGAACAGCGACGTCCCGGGGCGCGACTCTCCGATCACCGAATGGAACAATACGATGTAGGATGCGCCGATGAAGATCAGCAGCGTGCCGAACGCGATGACCCAGCGGCCCGTCGCGTGCGTAGCCGCGCTACCGAGCGCCCGCGTAAAGCGAAGTACGATCGATGGGGTGTAGTGGCGCGACTCACGGGGCGCCGGAAGTAGACAAATCAACGCCGGATGCAGGAACTCCACCGTGAAAACGATCGACGCAACCCAGAACGCCCCGAAGATCCCGAGATTTCGCATCTGGGGGATGGTCGTAACCAGAATGACCAACAGACCCGCGACGTCGGTGAGGATGCCCAGCGTCCCCGGTACGATCAGTTCTGCCATCGCGACACTGGCTGCGCGCCGCTTCGCCTCTTCGCGGTCGTCGTACTCCTCGCTGAGCCGCTCGTAGTCTTCAAAAAAGCGCTCGGCCATCTGCACCGTGTGCGAGACCGCGCGTGCGGTGATGATCATCGGGATCACCAGCACCAACGGATCGAAGGCGATATTCATCCAGCCCGTGAACCCTGTACCCCAGATCACGGTGATGCCCGCGGCGACGAGCGGAATAGAGACACCGTGCGCGCGCCGAAAATACGCCCACAAGAGCGCGAAGATGATGACGACCGAACCCCCGATCGACGCCAGCATTTCCCATGCGTGATGGAGCACCCAGCCGGCGATGATCGGAACGCCTACGACGTAGATCTCGTGGTTCTCATCGCTCTCGGCTTCGACAATCCCCTGCACGTGGTCGAACACGGCGCGATAGATCTCAGTGTTGGATAGTCGATCTGTGACGAACTGCACCATGATCAGCGCCGCAGTCCCATCCGCCGTGACGAATTGCCCGTAGACCTCGGGCGCTTTTTCGAGAACCCGACGCTCGAGTGCGTCGGCTTCTTGTTGCGTTTTTGGTAGCTCGGTTACAAGAGATTCAAAGGCTGCACCGCCGTCCGGATCCATCTTGACGACTGTCGTGGTGCGATGAACCAGCGATCGGGTCTGATCGTGATTGACCGGATAAGGCGGATAAATCCGGTCGAGGCGGGCTCTGATCTCGTCGACGTCCTCGATCCCAGAGTCTTCGAGTGCGTCGCGCATTTCGTTTCGCTGTTCGCTATAGCTCTCGAAGCCAATGCCGTCGAGTGCACCGGTCAGCCGCTTGAGCTTCGCCAGGCTCTCGGGGTTGTAGATCGTCCCTTCCCTGACAACCATCGCCAACACGACCGGGGAAGCGTTGCCGAAGAACCCCTCGAACTTGTCCTGCGCGTGGATGAACTTGTGAACCGGGAACATATCGCGCGCGTTGCTGTCGATCCGAACACGCGGTCCGCCAAATGCATAGCCGAACACGGAGAACGCGGTGTTCGCCAGCGGGTAGAGAAAAAACAGCGTCACCAGCGCCAGCGCTACCGTGACTGCGTGGGCGTGGCGCACGACGAATTCGGCCAATCGCGTGGTACTTCTCATCGGGTCATCGGGTCATCGGGCGCGGCGCATCGGGGCGAGCGGACCTCGAGATTTGTGGGTCCGTAGACCTGGTTCAAGATTAAGGGGACCGAGACTTGTAGCGCAGCGTTCACGCGGAGGCGCGAATTCGTCGAACGCCGCTAGGCTCGCCCGGTTCGAGCGATTGATTCGAAATTTCCTGGCCGTCGCCTGCATCCCGGCCCGTGGCTCCACCACGAGGCTCGTAGCACCGGAGCGCACAATGCTCACCCATCTGCTTTTCGACTTCTTCGGAACCCTGGTCGACTATTGCGCGAGCCGAATCGAGCAGGGCTACGAACAGTCTCATCGGATTCTGACCGATGCGGGCTGCGATATCGGTTACAGCGAATTCCTGCAGCGCTGGGATCAGGTCGCGGGTGGCTTCGATGCCGACGCCGAGAAATCCCTGATCGAGTACTCGATGCACCAGGTGTGCGGCGCTTTTCTGGAACAGGTCCTCGGCGGTCGCACATCGACCGACGTACTCGAGCGCTTCATCGATCGTTACCTCGCCGACTGGAACACTGGCGTGGTCTACTTGCCCGGTCTTCCCGCGATGCTGGAACGACTCTCTGAGCACTACACGCTCGCGGTCATCACCAATACACATTCGGCGGAGCTCGTCCCCGAGCATTTGCGGCGGATGGGCATCGCGTCGAGATTCGAGGCGGTCATCACGTCGATCGAGCACGGACGTAGAAAGCCGCACGCAGACATCTTCGTCCACGCGCTATCGCAGGTCGGTGCCGTCGCACAAACCAGCGCGTACATCGGGGACTCGTTCAACGCCGACTACCGGGGGTCGAGGTCCGTGGGGATGGTCGCTTACCTGATCGATCCAGACCGCACGGCCCAAGTCCCCGAACAGGCACGGCTGTCAGACGTTCTCGAACTCGAGTTCATCCTTGCGCGTTAGGCCTCGGGAGCAGCTTCGGGAGCTGCTTCGGGAGATCCGTCGGGTCGCCGCCGCGGCCGTCTTCTTCGCCGTCGGCCCCGTCGCTTGCGTGCCGGGCGATCGCCCAGCGCGTCGCCGCCCGCGTCTTGCGACACTTCCAACTTTCTGGCCGGCGCCTTCGCCACGCGGACGTTCTTCGCAGTGGCCTTTTTCTTGCGCCTGCCGGTTCGTTTGCCTCGACGCGACGAACTCGTCTTGCGTTTCGGACGATCGGGCGCAGTGTGGGCCGCGAAGAAGCTCGCCGGACGTGCGGGGTTTCCGCGACAGATGTCGCACAGACCGCATGCCTCTTCCATGTCCTCGCCGAAGTAGTTACTCAGAAATTGGGCTCGACACTGATCGGTGCCAAAATACTGCCCCAGGGCGTCGAGTCGACGCCCATCTTGGGTGCGCAGCGTTTCGAATTGGCCCGCGAGAGCACGGGTGGCCTCTTCGAGGTCGATGCTGGGATCGGTGAAGCGGATCTCGTCGTTTTCGAAATAGATCAGACCCGCTTCTTCAATCTTCGCTACCAGCGCCATCGCCACACGGGGTCCCACTTCGGCCGACAACGCCAGCGCTTCGAGGCCGGGAACCTTTTCGTCTTGCGACCAGGCAGCCAACGCACTCCCCATCCGATAGAGCTGGTCCGGTCGCAGGCGGCTGCGCGAGAGCAACGCCTCGTGGATCCTTCGGTCGGCCGCATCCGGCAGTACGATGCAGTTCGCCTTGGCGCCGTCTCGCCCCCCACGGCCCGCTTCCTGGACATACTGCTCGAGCGACGCCGGGGACTGATAGTGGAGGATGTAACGGATGTCCGGCTTGTCGATTCCCAGCCCGAATGCGTTGGTCGCGACCATCACCGTTCGGTGCCCGCCTCGCATGAATTGTTCCTGCTCGACGTTCCTTTCCGCTGCGGGCATTCCCGCGTGGTAGCGATGGGCCGGAATTCCAAAACGCCGAAGCCACGCATAAACCATGTCGACTTCGCGACGCGTTGCACAGTACACGATACCCGGTCGCCGCAGCCGTTTGACGAGCCGCAGCATCACCCGCGCGCGTACCCCCTCCTCACAAGGAAGTACTTCGAACGCGAGATTCGAACGATGGGGCGAACTCGCGACCACCTTCGGGTCTCGCATCCGCAGACTCTTGATGATTCCATCTCGGACCCGTTGGGTCGCGGTCGCGGTCAATGCCAACATCGGCGGCGATCCAAACGCCTCCATTCGCGATCCGAGGCGCAGGTAGGCGGGTCGGAAGTCGTGGCCCCACTCCGACAGACAATGTGCCTCGTCGATAGCGACCAACGACACACGTGCCTGGCGCAGCGCCTCGCTGGTGTCGGTGGTCGCCAGTGTCTCGGGCGTCGTCATCACCAGCATCGGACCACCAGCCTTGATCTGCTCCAGAGCCTCCACGCGCTTCTTGCCGCGCACGGCCCCATCGAGTCGAACGACGGGCAGATTGCGCTCTAGAAGCTTGGCCTCCTGGTCTTTCAGAAGTGCTTTCAACGGGGAGATCATCACGACGGGTTGTTGCAACAGCAGAGAGGGCACCTGATAACAGGCAGACTTCCCGAAACCCGTTGGCAGGACCATCAGCACGTCACGCCCCTCGAGGACGGCGTCGATGACCTGTGTCTGCTCGGGTCGCAACTGTCGGATCTCGAACTGACGGGCCGCCGCGTCGACAGGAGTGAGCGGCGCGGCCTCTGCCGGACTCACCGCCTTCGACCGACTTCGCCGTCGACGCGGGCGGCGTCGTTTGGGCTTGCTGGTGATGCTTCCCGTCTCTTGATCCAATCTTCTCTCCCGGCCCCGGCGCGTTTCCCGACCTTCCCGGAATGAACGTGCTGACTGGTTTGATCTCCGTTGCGAATTCAGACCTGTGAGGTCACCCGTGAACGCTCACTACAACGACTCACAACAGCGACGCACAGCAGCGTGCACACGGCAGGTCGAAGTGGTCGCAATAGATCCACTTCTTCGACTTCGACGTCAGTCGAACTCACCACGATCGAACGTGAGCAAAGGCTCACGCCAAACGACAGCCAATCCGGACGGCGAACTCCCAGACCTTCTCTACCTTCTCTACTTTTACTTTCGGTACTTCCTTTGCTTCCACGTCTCCAATGCTGCAGAGAAGATGGACGCGCAGAGAAGATGCAGAGAACGGCTGCGGTGAACGCCCCGTCCCTCGCCCTCATTCACGGGCACCAGAACGTGAGATCATCATAATGGATGATTGGCGAAGAATCGACCCGATTGCGCATTCCCTCTCATTCTAATTCCCGCAGACCAGGGGCGGGTCCGGGGAACGATCTGGGCTGAGAGCGCCGCAAGCCCCTATGTGTCATACAGCTCCCGCGGCTATCAAGCGTTCGGGGGCCGTCCGTGCCCGACGTCTACTCGGGCCTGGCGGCGCTCGCGAGTGATCCGAATAGACTGGTTGCCCAGGCCCCGATGAGCTTGTTGAGCCTGGCGCGAGAACATTGGGTCGAGCTGGCAGAGCGGCGCCGGGCGAGCGCGGCAATTGCCGTTGATGGCATCGGGAATGTGCAGCGACACAGCGGCCGCAGCACTGGAGACCTTCCTGGCTCCTCGGATCGAATCCGTAGAGGGAGGCCCCCGCAACTAGAGCCTCCACCAAATCCGCAATCCCAGAAATCCCGCAAGACTCCCAAACACCAACATCGGCCCCCAGCCCCCGATCGGCGCCGGAAGGGCTCCCCCATAACCCAACGAGCTTGAAACACCGGTCAACAAGAAGTAGCCGATACCCACCAAGACACTCACCAGCAGCGTCTGTGCCGGGCCCGGAAACGGCGGGCCGGTGACCGCGAAGAACAGCACGACGGCAGGGAGCACGATACAAGCCAACGACTGCGAAAGCTTGACATGGAAATCGACGCGGAGCGGCCTCGTATCGATGCCATCGGCATCCGTCGCAGCAATCAACTCATCGATCTCCGCGATGCTCAAATGCATGGTGTCGACTTCCGCAGGCAGCGCTTCGCCCAGATCCACGAATCGCGGTGCGGGGACGCTGTAGACGCGATCTGACGAAATTTCGATTCGACTGGCTCCGCTGAGTTGCCACCAGCCGTGACCGACGTGCCGCGCAGAGTCTGCGTCGGTTCGGTTGATGGGAAGCCGGTCGGGGCCGAGCTCGTAGACTGACAGGTCTTCTGCCGTGCCGTTGTTCGGATCGAACCGGACCGCCTCCAGAACACGATCGCCCTGCCGGTACCACACCGAAGCCTTGCGACCCTCATCGATTTCACTGTAAACCGAACTCTTGATTTCGGTGCGCTTCAATTCGTCGGCGAGCGCGTTGGCCCTCGGTACCACCACGTTATTCAAGACAGCATCGGCAGGAACCACCAACCCCGCAATGAACAAGATCGGTATCAACGCACGCGGCGCGGGAATACCGCACGCGCGCATGCCGATCAACTCTCCGTCGGCGGCCAACATGCTCACGGTCAGCGCAGTCGCCACCAACAGCGCCATCGGTACGATCCGCGACCCGAGCAGAACACTTCGCGCCGAATAGAAGTGAAGCACCTCCAGCCCGGTCGCTTGGTGGCGGCTGAACCACGTGAGCCGCTCCATGATGTCGATCAACAAATAGCCGACCAGTAGGATCCCAAAAGACATCAGCGCCATCCGGGCGAACCGGGCCGCCACATAGCGCGGCAATGGGTAGCGACTCGGTCGCCGCTTTCGGGCGACAGCCTTCGCACCGCTCGCCAGAGCACCGGTTTGGGGTCGATCGAATGCGTGCCCCAGCACGCCCTTCCGCCGGGTTCGCAGGATCAAGGCGGCGGCGAGCAGACTCATAACAGCGTTGGGGAGCCACGCCGCCTCAACCACCCCGATTGTCCCGCTCTGTGCCAACCCCTGGCTGACTTGCGCCATGCCATAGTACGCGAGCGTGCAGAACATGCCCATCACGCCGCCGCTCGCACGAGAGAAATTGTTCCGCATCAAGAACAACGGAACGGCGAGTGCGCCAAATATCAACGTCGCGAAGGGCAACGCAAAGCGGCGGTGCAGTTCCAACGCTGCGCTCGACAGTGGGTCAGTCGCGCTGGCAATGAACTCGTTGACGCGGCCGATGAGTTCCGGTAGTCGAAGCCCGCGGAGCTGCGCCTTCGCGTCGCGTAATAGCGAGTCGCTCTCGGGCAGGCGGGTCGTGAGCCGCTCGAAGCTGAACGACTGCGGGCCGCGCTCAGGGGACAGGACCACTGTGCCCGTTTCGAGCGCGATATCGATCGCACCCTCGCCACCGCTCAAAATGGCGCCCTTCTGGGCGAAAATCGTCTGCCCGATGTCGGGCATCCAAAGCAAGATGCCTTCCATCTCGTCGCCGCGGGCATTCACTTCGCGCGCTTCCAGACGCCACTCGCCGAAGCGGCTTACGGTCCCCCGTTGAACCTGCGCCCACGGCTTATCGCGAGAGATGCCCTCGTAGGCGGCATCCAACAGCCGGTTGGTCCACGGAGAAACCGCCACTGACAACGCCATCGAGACCACAGTCATCGCCGCCGCAAACGCGACGAACGGCCAAACCAGTCGGGCGGCGGAAACGCCGCAGGCTTCGAACGCGAGAATCTCGCGATCGGCGCCCATGCGTCCAATCGCCACGAGGCAGCCCAGCAACACCGAGAACGGAAACATCAGCGTGACGATCGGAGCCGTTTTGTACAGCGCGATCAGCGCCACGACCCGGCCGGAGAGTCCGCGGTTGACCACGAGATCCGAAAAACCGAGCAAATCCTTCGTCAGCACGACCACGGTCAATCCGAGCAGCGAAAAAATCGACGGACGCAGCGCCTCCTCGACAACGTGGCGATAGATTGTCAGGCCCGGCCGGCGGTGCACAGGGAATCTCAGCGTCGCGTCGCTCATGTCGGCCGGCTCTG
Source organism: Deltaproteobacteria bacterium (assembly GCA_032128375.1). Classification (GTDB taxonomy): domain Bacteria; phylum Myxococcota_A; class UBA9160; order UBA9160; family SMWR01; genus JAJDAM01. The sequence goes on from JAQBGU010000188.1 coordinate 71,197, forward strand.
CGGCCTCACTGCGCCTCCCGCTGGCGCGGGCTCGCCTCGGAATTTCGGGTTTTGCCTCGCGCGGCGCTGGACTACAGTCCCGACTCCCCCCATCAATGAAATCCTAGGTCGCCAATGCGGCCAGAGGCAAACGGCCGGTAGACGCGGCCACCGGGAAAGATATGAGAGCGATCGTCCTCAGCGCCGGACAGGGCAAGAGATTGTTACCGCTAACCGCGACGGAACCCAAATGTCTGTTGCCGGTCGACGGGGATTTGACCGTGTTGGATTTGCAACTCGAGGCGTTGGCTCGCTGCGGGTTCGAACTCGCGACAGTGGTAGTCGGATTCGGCGCCGAACACGTGGAGCGCTTCATTGGCGAGCGTGAGTTCGGCGCGATGCGTGTCGAAACCCTCTTCAACCCCTTCTTTTCTGTCTCCGACAACCTCGCGACCTGTTGGATGGCGCGCGAGGCAATGCAGGGAGACTTCATACTGCTCAACGGGGACACGGTGTTCGAAGACGCTCTGCTCCAGCGGGTCATCGCAGCACCTCCAGCACCGATCGTCGTCACAATCGACCGCAAGGACGAATACGACGCCGACGATATGAAAGTGAAGCTCAACCCCGAAGGACGCCTGGGCTCGATCGGCAAGACACTTCCGCTGCACACCGTGGAAGGCGAGGCTATCGGGATGATCTTATTTCGCAGCAGCGGCGCGAACACGTACCGAGACGCGCTAGACCGTGCGATTCGCCAACCCGAGTCGATGCGCAATTGGTACCTCGCTGTTGTGGACGAAATAGCGAAGAAGATGCCGGTGGAGACGATTTGTATCGAAGGCTGCTGGTGGGCGGAAATCGACTGTCGAAAAGACCTCGACGCTGTTCGTGGACACTTCCTACTGGGAACTGCACGAAGAACTGGTCCGGAGAAGTAGTTCCACAGGGAGTTCTGGCGATGGTCCAAAAGATCAGAGCCAGCTGACTCCCGGCCCGTTCAGGCGTCCGACTTCAGCACCGTGCGGATCGAGCACACCTCGTCGAGCAGGCGATCGAGGTCCTCGACCCGAATCTGGCAGGCACCATCGCACGGCGCGTTATCGGGGTCGGGGTGTATCTCGACGAACAGCGCATCGATCCCGACGGCCGCTGCTGCTCGTGCCAGCGGTACAACAAAACGACGGTCGCCACTGCTGGCATCGTGCCCGGCGCCGGGGCGCTGCACCGAATGAGTCGCGTCGAAGCACACCGGGGCAAACTCGCGCAGCGTTACCAGACCGCGCATGTCGACAATCAAGTCGTTGTAGCCGAACGCCGAACCGCGTTCGGTCACCATGATTCCAACGTCGCCAAAGCTTCGGGCCTTTTCGACCGCAAGTCGGAGATCGTGCGGCGCGATGAATTGTCCGCGCTTGATGTTCATCGGCAGCCCAGTAGCCGCGCAGGCCGCTATCAGGTCGGTTTGTCTACACAGAAACGCCGGAATCTGGAGCAGATCCGCGACTTCCGATACGATTTTCGCTTGGCCTGGCTCGTGAACATCTGTCGTAACCAACAATCCCGTTTCGGCCTTGACGTCCTCGAGAATTCGCATCCCCTCATCGATGCCGGGTCCTCGATAGGATTCCCGACTCGATCGATTTGCCTTGTCGAATGATGCCTTGAATATGACCGACAAGCCGTGACGGTCTCCGACCCCTGCCACTCCCAGCGCGCACTCGAGCGCAGCGTCGCGGCTCTCGAGAACGTTGAGTCCCGAGATCAGGGCCAGGGGCGCCCCGGAGCCAATTTGAATATCACCGACGTTCATGTTCTGGTCCCCCCACCCATCGTTCGGTAAATAGCGAGATCGGATCATCATGACTACCCCCTGAACCCCGCGGGGAAAAATGCGCCGACACTGCCAACGCTAAGCACGGGCCGGATCTGTCGCTCCGGGGCCGGCACTCCTAGACTCCCGGCTTCGCATGACACAGCTTCAATCCAGCTCATCGGTCGTCCGCGTGCCGTCCGGTGCGCCGATCCGGGTCGATCTGTTGATGCTCGAGGCCGATTCCCAGCCGGCCCGTTCGCCGACGGTACGGATTTTCGTCGGCACGCAGATGGGCCATGTTCGCGCCGAGCGGGTGCTTTCGTGGTCGATCCGGCAGCAGCGCTCCTCAGACCGCAACTACGCGATCCATTGGATTCGAAGCCTCGGCGGACCAGACGAACTCGAGCGCGCGGCATTCTGGGTTCCCCAGTTGTGCAGCGGTCGCGGGCGAGCGCTCTATTGCACGGTTGATCAGGTATATCTATCCGATCCCGCTGAACTTTTTGATCTCCCGCTGAATGGACACGCACTGCTCGGCCCAGCCTCAGGTGATAGCTCCGCACTGCTGATCGACTGCGCGAAGCTTGCGTCGGTGTGGTCGGTCGAGCGTGTGCTCACGGCGAGCCACCACGACCTCGAGCAGCAGGCCAGAGACCTCGGCGGGTCACTTCCCGCTGCTTGGGACGCCGTTGCGGACCACTATTCGGTCGGACGGTCGAGACGCGTCCGATACGCGGCCCTCCACACCCAGCCTTGGAGGCCTTTTCCCGATCGCTGCGTTTACCAAAGGCATCCGAACGAAGACATCTGGAAAAAACTCGAGAGCGAAGCGAACAGCGCGGGATTTGAGGTGTTCTCGCGTTCTGCACCGAGTCGAGGGTTCGAGGTTTGCTTTCCATGCGGGCCGCCATCGAATCTGGCATTGAAGGCGAAACCGGTGCCTACCCTGAGCGAACTGCTCGACGCAGCCGGGTCGGAGCTCGTCGCCCACGATGTCTGCATTCGCCAATCGCTTGCACATCTGTCCAACAGGCGAGTATCGGTCTACACCCTCCACAGAGCTGATGAGTGGCGCCGCTACCTCGCCGAGCCGGTGGCAAACGACCCGAAGCTCACTGCGCGTTGGGGCGCCTCTGACACTCGGATCCTCGATCCGAACGATTCTGCTGCAAGTCCCGCAGCACGAGCGGATGCAGTGATCTGCGCAAATACGCTGGATTTCGTGCCCAGCGAAGATCTTCCTTGGGTCCTTGGCGAGGTATTCCGAAGCGCTGAGTCTATGGTCCACTTGGGGATCCGACCGGCCGGGCGATCGTCTGGATTCCGCGCACGGCGCGGCCGTCCGGTGCGACGCACACAACCCTGGTGGATCGCACAGATCGAAACGGCAGCGAGCCGGCACCCCAGCGTTCATTGGCAGGCCGTCTTCGGCGCGGGAGCAGCCACCGAGGTACGCTGCGGCGGTCGTCATATCCGCAAGACCGCTCCGGCCGTGTGGGTTCTGAGTGACGACCGGCCGGGAAATACGTCGCAATCCACCGGGCTCGCAAACGCGCTTGGCTGGCCATACACGGTCAAGACCCTGCGTTTCTCGCCGGCCGCGCGGTTGCACAACCGACTGCTCGGAGCGTCTCGGGTCGGCGTCGATCGGCGCCGGTCTAGCGCGTTGCTGCCGCCGTGGCCGGACTTGGTGATTGCCGCGGGTCGACGTTCCGCTCCCGTCGCACAGTGGATTCGATTGCGAAACTTCGGACAGACTCGGCTTGTCCAACTCGGCCGAAAGGGCGGCGACGCGGCCGACCAGTTCGATCTGGTCGTGACGCCATCTTATGGACGGCTCGATCCGCATCCACGACGGATGGTCACGAGCGCCCCGATCCACAATATCAACCCAGAGCGAATCCGGCGGGCAACGAATCGCTTCTCGGACCTTCACGCAAACGCCAAACGACCCCGCATCGTCGTCCTGGTCGGCGGCTGGTCGGGCCAGTACCAGCTCGACCTGCGCAGCGCGCGGAAACTCGGCGAGGATGTCGATCGGTTGGCCAACGAAGTCGACGGCTCGATTTTCGCGACCACGAGTCGCCGGGCGGGCGATCGCGGCAGCGAAGCGTTCTGCACCGCGTTGTCAAGCCCCGCCCACGTCTATCGCTGGTCGGCCGCTGGCGCAGAAGAGAATCCGTATCTGGCCTTTCTCGGCCTCGCCGATGCGTTCGTTGCCACCGGAGATAGTGAATCGATGCTGTCTGAGGCAGCTTCTCTCGGACGCCCCGTGTATATCTACCCGCTTCCAGAGCGCGCATCGTATCGCTGGATGCGAATCGGGCGCGACTGGGTTTACGCTCGTGCACACGCTCGCAGAGGAGGGGTAGCGACCCAGCGTGGCCTGGAATACTGGTGCGCGCGATCGATCGACTGGGGCTTCGTGCGTCCAACCCGCGACCTGCGGGATCTACACGAGGGGCTGATTCGAGAAGGGGTCGCGCGACACTTCGGAGACTCGTTCGACACGAAACACTGCAAGCCATTCAACGCCGAGGGCAGGGTCGTGGAACGGGTCTGTGCGTTGGTCGGCTTCGGGGCAATCGTGAAGTGAGAGTCCTTTTCTACTTCGGCTCCCGCTACCCGATCCAGAGCGTCGTGGTGCTGCTGTGCCTGCTGGTGGCCGGTGCGTTGGAGGGCATCGGGCTCTCCGCGCTGATCCCCGTCCTGACGCTGGTAACGGAGTCGGGCTCGGATTCGTCCGAAACCTCGCAACTGGGCGCCGCGGTGAGCCATGCCTTCGCTGAAATCAACGTCCAGCCCTCCTTGCAGGTGCTGATTCCTGGCTTGATTGTCGTATTCTGGCTCAAGGCGTTCGTGCTCCTCTACGCCAAGCGAAATGTCGGCTACACGGTGGCTCGCGTAGCCACGGACCTGCGGCTCGAGCTGCTGCGAGCCTTACTGACAGCGCGCTGGAGCCACTTTACGCGGTTGCGATCGGGCGTCGCAGCGAACGCTCTGGCGACGGAGGCAGACCGCTCCTCTCAGACCTACCACCACCTGGTTCAGGTTTGCGGCTACGCGATCGAAGCCGTGCTCTACGTCGGGCTGGCACTCGCGATCTCCTGGCAGGTGGCGGTCGGCGCGTTGGCCACGACGCTGTGTTCGCTGGGCGCCCTCGGAATTCTGGTTCGTCTCGCTGGACGGGCAGGACGCAAGCAGACGAAGTCGATGAAATCGCTTCTCTCACGAGTCACAGACAGTCTGCAGGCCGTCAAGCTGCTCAAGGCCACCGGGCGCGAGCCGCTGATCGGTCCGTTGCTGGAGAGTGACACCAGGAAGCTGAACATCGCCCTACGCCGACAGGTTTTCAGCAAGGAAGCGCTTCGCGCGCTGCAGGAACCCATCATGGTGACCGCCGGCTGCGGGGGCATCTACGCCGGCTTCACGCTGCTCGATCTGCCGATCGCCGAGGTGATCCTGCTCGCGGCCTTGTTCGCACGAACGATTGACAGCTCCAACAATATGCAGCGCAAGTATCAAGCCATGGTTACGGAAACGAGCGCACTTTGGAGCATGCGCGAGCTGATCGATCGGGCCATCGCTGACGAAGAGCGCATGCCTGAGGGAATCACTCCGACTCTCGACAAGGGCATCGAACTTCGAGGGATCTGCGTTCGTTACGACCAGGCGAAGATCCTCGACCGATTCGACATGGTGATACCCTTCGGACTCCTCACGGCCATCGTTGGCGAATCTGGGGCTGGAAAGACCACGGCGGCAGACCTGGTAACCGGGCTCGTGCGACCCGATGCGGGCGAGGTACTCATCGATGGAGTGCGGTTGGACGATCTCGACCTGCGCCGCTGGCGACAGCTCATCGGATACGTCCCGCAGGAGACGCTGATGCTCCACGACAGCGTTGCGGCAAACGTCGGCCTGGGTGATCCCGAATTGACAAGGGAGCGCATCGAGAGCGCGTTGCGAGACGCGGGAGCCTGGGATTTCGTATCGGCACTGCCAAATGGGATTGATTCGCCAGTCGGAGAATTCGGGGCGCTGCTTTCGGGCGGGCAGCGTCAACGGATCGCAATCGCGCGCGCGCTCGTTCACGGTGCGAAGCTCTTGATTCTGGACGAGGCCACAGCTGCTTTGGATCGGGAAAGTGAGGCGGCGCTCTGGCAGGCGATCCGCCGGCTACGAGGCCGCACGACGGTGATCGCGATCTCCCACCAGCCCGCACTGGTGGGGCTCGCCGATCAGATCTATCGCCTGGAAAATGGTCGTGCCAGCATCACCACTGCCTTCGGCGAAGCAGAACGCGCCGCCTCGTAACGCGACGGCCGTTGCACCGGCTCGGCGGTTGGCTACTCGAGTCCATGTGCCGATGAACCTGACCCAGCTCGGTCAAACGCAGAACGCGCGACGGTCTAGCCTCGTTTGATATTGGCAGCGCGATGAGATTCGAACAGCGAAGCATCGATCAATTTTTCCGAGCCCTTCAGGAACGCGCGCTTGGTCCAATGCGCCAGGAAGTGCAGCTCGATGAAGGGCATTTCGGGTCTCAGCTCGAGATTGGCGTGCGACGCCAAACCGTCGAGGATGCGTTCGCGTTCAGCGGGGAACGCGCGAAGTATCGACTTGGCAATCCCACCGCCGATCAGCCGGTTGGGATACAAGTCTTCTACATCGATCGCCACCAGCCGATCATGTTCCGAAAGGATGAAGTTTTTCGGCAGCGGGTCCAAGAAGTCGTAGCCGACCCAGACCTCGTTCGGGGTGATCCGGTTCAAACTGGCGGTGAGTTCCCGGCGCAGCTCGGTCGACAGAATCGAAACGTCGACCAGGAAGTCGAGATTCTCGCGAAGTTCGCGTTCGAAGTCGGTTTCGGAGAGCTTTACACGCCGGCGATCCACGTTGTAAATGACCGAGAAAAATCCGATGAACCGATCGACGCATGAGCCGTCGATCGGCTCGGGCAGTTCCTCTCCCGCCACGAACTCCAGAAGTAACTCATTGTCTTCCATGGCGATCAGAGTCGGGAACAAACCGGAATCGCGAAACGGCAACAGGTTTCGCGCTACAGCAGACGCGACATGAGAGTCCGGCAAACTGATTCGCTTGTAGGGGTGGCCACCGAGTTGGACCACACGCGCGTGCTTGACCCGAACGAATCGATTGAAGACGAATCGACGCAGAAGCACGCCTGCGCGTCTATACAGGGTGTACAGCGATCGCTGTGAAAATCGCGGGATCCGTTGCATGGACGAGCGAACTCCTCGGCGACCGTGAGATGAATTGTAGGGGACGGGCAACTCATCTCGGAGCAGATGCATGATACGACGCGATCAATCCGGGCGCCCGCTGGTTCGAGGCGGATCTGGCAGCCTTCACTGATTAACTGGACACGCGACCGAGAAACCGTAGACTGCGGTCGCAGGAAACCGAATGGCTCTGCAACTACGCACGTTTAGCAACATCGCCGGTGGCACTACGCTGTTCAAGGCGCTCGGCCACCCGGCAGTCGCGCCGCGCGCGCGCCGGCTCGTCGAGACGCTGTCGAAGAGCGGCCGGATTGCCGTCTACGACCCGGACGCTGTAGTGGCGGAGTTCGCGCAGCTCTACGATCTCGGATCGTGGCAGATCACCGGCAGCTACGTTCAGCAAGCGGACCAGTTCGGAAAAAAGAAGATACTGGGCTTGCTTGCCGAGCCCATCACTGACCTGCCGCTGTCGAATGCCGACGTGCTGTTCATCGCGGCATTCGATGCCGACCCGCACCTGGTAGCGATCCGCCAGCTCGTGGCGCCGGGGATGCTGATCGTCACGCTCGATGATCTGCGGATTGCCGACGGGATGCTATCGCGGACCGATCACTACTTGGACCCACTCAATTTCGCGAGCAATTTTGCGTTCTTTCGGGACTGCGATGGGCACCACACGCGGCTCGGGACCGTCAACTACTGGATGGGGTACGGGGCGGACCACGTATCGCTGTGGCTTTGTCTACTCGACGAATCCGGTATCGAGCTGGCGCAGTGGCTCGAACCGCTAGTGGACTCGGTTTCGACCATCGTCATCGACAGCCAGATGGTGCGGGAGCGCTTCGGCCTGCCGGGCTTCACCGGATCGCTGTTCATGCACGCAATCGGCGCTAGAGCACACGATGTCGTGAAGTACGCACTCGATCTGTACGGCGACAGCGACGAAGTGCTGTCGTGCACGCACGATGCGAACGCATGGCCCGCGGAGAAGTACGCGGGATTGCCCGCGCCGCGCGAAGGCGAGCGCGTGCTGCTGTGGGTGCAGAACAGCCACCCCACACCGATCCCGGCCGGCGCAATCGAACTTCGCGCCATGGGTTCAGAGCACCCAGTGAGCTTCGATGAGGTCATTCCTCCGTTCGGCACGAGCGCGATCGACGTGGGCAAGCTGCTCCCGCGGCTTCGCTGGCCAGCACAGATCGAAATTGAGGCCGGCAATCATTTCGTGCGCCCGCGCTATGAGGTCGTCCGGTCCGATGGGGTGCGCTGGATCGCACATGCCAATGTGGAGCGAACGGATCTCTCACCCGATCCAGCCATTGGGAAATTGGGACCCGCGTTCGGTAAGGGCTTCATTCTGCCGGCGCCGGTGCTTCCGGTATCGGACTATCGAACCATCCTCCTGCCGACACCGATGGCCACCGAGCAGCAAGAACTGGCCGTTCAGGTCACCGTATACGACGCGCTTGGCCAAGTCTGCGCACGCCGACCGCTCGGTCGTATCGCCCGAGCGGATTCGCGGGTCGTGGAGATCGACTCACTCATGACCGACTGCCGCGAAGCGTTGGGTACGGGCTACGGCCACTTCGAACTCGCCTACGATCTATCCGACGGCGGCGAAGCGGACGGGTGGCTGCACGCGCTGTTCCGATACGAGAAACGCGATGGCTCCCATGGCGCCGATACCAGCTTCGGCGCGCACATGTACAACCTACCGGTGGTATTCCGAAACGAACCACAATCCTATACCGGCCCGGCGCCCGGCTTGAGCACCCGGCTGTTGCTGCGGCTCGGTTTCGGTGGACGCGAGACCTTCTGCCATTTGATCTACCCCGCGTCGGGCTCCTGGCTCGATTACTCGTCGACGCGGCTCATGCTGTTCGACTCGGTTGGCAAGACGGTCGCAGAAAGAACCGTTCGAATTCCGATCAGCGGGTCGCTGCTGTGGCGATATGAGGAGATGTTCGACGCAGGCGAGCGCTCGGCAGCGCGCGATGGCTATCTGATCGTCAGAGACTCCACGTGTCGCCTGTTCGGGTTTCACGGGCTGGCTTCGCAAAGCGGCGCATTCAGCTTCGACCACATGTTCGGATACTGAACGCGCAAACGCCAAATCACGACACAACGAATCTCACTGTTACTGTCGAGGAGCCGCTTGTTGGTTTCTCGTTCCTTCGCACGGATGGATCGCCGATGGATACCTACCTGGCACTCGTGCTCGCAGGGCGACGCGGCACGTCAGACCCACTCGACGGACTGCAAGCGGGAATCCATCCCGCGCTCATCGACGTCGGCGGCGTCCCGATGCTCGTGCGGGTGGTGCGCTCGCTGCGGGAATCCGACCGAATCGGGCGCATCGCGATCAGCATGGACGCGACGCTGGCACTCGACAACGCGGAGCTCGGCGCAGATGGTCGGCTTCTCTACCACCGAAGTCTCGATTCGCCGAGCCGCAGTGTGCAGGACGCGCTTTGGGGGCTTGCAACCGGTGCCCCGGTGCTCGTCACCACGGCGGACCACGCCTTGCTGACACCGGAGATCATCGCGTATTTCCTGGACCGGGCCGATGCGTCGGGTACGGACCTCGCTGTGGGTGTCGTCGAAGAATCCGTGATTCGCGCTGCGTATCCGGAGACGACTCGAACCTACCTGCGCTTTCGCGAAGGCGGTTACTCGGGAGCCAACCTGTTCGCGTTTCGCACGCCGTCGGCGTCAAGAGCCGCCGAGTTCTGGGTGAAAGCGGAACAGTTTCGCAAACGCCCCTGGCGCCTGGCCAGCGTGTTTGGACCCATCTCGCTGCTGCTGTTCGTGCTGCGGCGCCTGAGTTTCGACGCGGCGCTCAGCCGCGGGTCGGCCGCGATTGGCTGCCGCGTCGATGCCGTGAAGCTGCCGTTCGCCGAAGCGGCCATCGATGTGGACCGGCCCTCCGACCTCGCGTTGGTTTCGAAGATCCTCGATGCGCGTAGCCAGAAGTCGCTGGTCGGGGGCCCGTAAGCGATGTCTTCGATCGCGGCGTCGGTGGGCGGACCAATCGCCGTCGCAAGCTTCCTGTGGGCTCTTGCACCTATTGCCTGGCGCGCATGGCGCCGCGAAGCTCGCTTTCGCCTTCGGGTATGAAACGCCTGTTGTCCGGGTCGTACCCGCGCGTTCGCAGCGAAATGCGAAACCGCGCAGGTCCGTCGATCCGCTCGATATCGTAGATGTGATACTGAGCGCGCTTGTGGGGTTTGTGGCCATAGTCCGACGCCGAGCGCACACCGACGACCGGGATCGGGAGGTTTGGACCCGGGATCTTTGTGACCAACGTGCGGTGATTGTGGCCGTGGACCACGATCTCGGCCCCGACTCTGGCCAATGCCGTCCGCAACTCGAACGCGTCGGTCAGCGATCGACGTTTGACTGTCGAATGGTCGGTGACCGGATGATGGATCGAGACCAAGCGGCACAGGTCCGTATCAGCGAGACGCTCGAGCAACTGCTCGAGCCTGTCGAGCTGCGCTGGCCCGACGGTACCGGTCGCTTCCAGGCTTGCGGTCGGGAGAGCCGAACAGACCCCGACCACGGCAACTGGACCGCGCACACGCAGAGTGGGAAAGGCATCGCGGGGATCCAGAAGTGCTGCGGCCTGCGGGATGTGGCACGCAGGATCGCTGTCGGAGCTGATGTAATCTGACCACAGATCCCATGATACCCCTTGGGGGACGACCACATACGCGTCGTGATTTCCTGGAACGAGCGACACCTCATCCGGAGTTCCAATTCGCTCTAGCCACTGCCTTGCGACCGGAAACTCACTTTCGAGCGAGATATTCACCAGATCACCGGTTACGACGACGTGATCGGGCGCGGTGACCGCGATGTCGTCGATCAGCGCCTCGAGTACCGCGTCAAGATGAATCTTGCGGCGTCGAACTTGCCACGACAACCATCCAAAGAAGCGCTTGTTGAGCAACTCGGAAATGTCGCGGACCCGTACCGGGGTCGTGTGGAGATCCGACAAATGTCCAACCGAAAACATTGCTTTTTCACCCCAATTCCAAGATCGACTCAACGCTAACTCAGCTTCTGCCGCTGTGATACTGTCGCCGGTCGTCTGGGTCCCGCCCCCGAACTGCAGGGATGCCACTCTGAGATCGACGATCAGCAGGATCATCGAAGGAGTCGCTCGCTCGACGCGTCCGTTCGCAAACATTGCCGGGTAATCGTTGTAGTCCGTCATTTTCTTCAATCGGCGTCGCCGAAAGGCTGACTCTCACGCATAGCTTGGTGCGACGTGCAGATGGGGTGACATGCAGAACTCAAGCACACCGAATGCCCCCGACGCGTGGATCATCGAAGTGGAAGACCCGGCCGATGTGCGCGTTTGGGGGCTCGCGCCACCACAACGCCAGCACCGACTACTGGAACGCGCCGGTTGTGGATCCATTCGGGTGCTGTCACCCGGCGAGCCAATGCCGAACCCGCTCGAATGCGACACCGTAATGATTGCGCGCGCCGATGCCATCTTGGATGAGCGTCTGATCGCAGGCATATTTGCGGCGACCGACAGCGTGCTCGTCGCGCCGAGGCGCAACGGCTGGGGAGGTCCCGTTCTCGCGCACGTCGGCAACGATCAAGCGGCCGACGTACTCCAAATGATGCGGGGCGCGGCGGCCGGCCAGATCGATTTCGACGATTCGGTGCTGGCCGACGGGCACGCGCTGCGGCTCGTCGGCCCCGCCGACGTGGCCTCGTCATACACCGTCAAGCTGCGCAAGTACGACCCGCCGTTTATCTATCCCGCTGATGCCGAAGCTGTTCGAGCCGTCGAAGAACGGCTGTTTGCGTCGTCGTACAAGGGAGTGACAGACCTCATCACGAAATGGCTTTGGCCGACCCCCGCGGCAGCTGTAGTCCGTGTATTGGCCAACGCCGGGGTGAAGCCCAACACCGTGACCGGGTTGGGCTGGTTGCTGACGATCGCTGCCGGCGTGTTGTTTTGGAAAGGCTGGTTCGGTCTGGGCCTGCTGTGCGGTTGGGCAATGACGTTCTTGGATACCGTCGACGGCAAGCTCGCGCGATTGACCATGACTTCCAGCACGATCGGTCACATCCTGGATCACGGCCTCGACAATGTGCATCCGCCCATCTGGTACCTGCTGTGGGGCCTGGGCTTGCATGCGGGCGGCTACGTCACGTCCCCGTCGCTGTACACCACCACTCTCATCGTCGTGGTCGGCTACCTGGTGGGTCGGGCGCTCGAGGCGGCCTTCATGCTGATGTTCAAGATCGAGACGCATTGCTGGCGACCGATCGACTCGCTGTTTCGGACGATCACCGCGCGCCGAAACCCGAACCTGATCCTATTGTCGGTCGCAACGCTTGGCGGTCGGCCTGACCTGGGACTCGTCATGGTGGCGATCTGGACTCTTGTGAGTATTGGCTTCCACCTCGAACGCGTCGTCCAGGCGCTCATGGAACGTTCGCGGGGGGGCGAGATTTTCCGCTGGGACGAAGCGCCCATCGCGGAGGCCATGGGCCCGGCGGCCCAGCTGGGCGCGGCCCGTTGAGCGTGCGAAGCTCAGCGCGCACGGCGCAACCGAACCGGATTCGGCCCTCACTGTGGCGGGGCGTGGTGTGTCTCGCAGTACTCGCCGGAATTGCGCCGCTGCTAGCGGTTTCAAACGAGCGAGGCGCCCCGAACTCGCGGATTTCGTCGAGTGGATCGGCATCGGAGTACTGGGACATCGTCGCGCAGTTCGACTCGAACCACAGCCTGTTCGCGCGCTTCTTGATCACCAACGAAGGCCCAGGCGACCGAACCGCGGTCGCAACCTGGTACCTCGTGGACCCGGACGGAATGATGGTCCCGTTCCGCAATGGCCGCCGCGAAAGCCGCTGGACGCTCAGCCCGGACGGCGCACGGCTCGAAATCGGCTCGAGCGTGTTGGATCAGCGCGGTTCTGTGCACTCCCTCGAATACAGCAGTGGGAAGCGGGGCATCAAGGTCCACCTCAGGTTCGCAGCGTCGGGTGCTGTCGCCTGGACCGATACAGGCCCCGAGAGCCCGTACGCAATCGATTTGCTCAATATCGGAACTCCGGTAGTGGGAAGCCTATGGCTCCGGGGAATGAGCGAGCCGCTCGCCGTCAACGGCTCGATTTCGGTCACCCACACCTGGATGGAAGCAGGGGAATCCGAGCTCTCGCTGCGTCGGATCGAATTCTCGTCCAGCGGTGAGGGCGACGGGGTATACGTATCCGACGTGACCGAGCCTGGCGGTGGTCGTCACCGCTGGCTCGTCGTCAAACGCTACGGCGAGACGGTTTTCCAGACCTCGGACTTCCAGCTCGAAATCGAAAGGCCTGCGCGCTGGCGCGAGGGCTACCCCATGCCGGCTTCGCTGCGGATCACAGGTGCCGCCGTCGAGGGAAGCATCCAGGGCGGACCGCTCCTCGTCGAGGTAAACCCGCTAGAGAATCTTCCCCAACCGTTTCGATTCCTGTTATCCTTCAAGATGCGTCCCAGGAGGCTGTGGACGCTCGCATCATTCGACGTGAAGCTTCGAGCCGACCCCAACCTCCCCCCGGTTTCGCTGCAGGGCTCGGGCATCACCACGGTCACCTACCTAAACCCACTCCCCCAAAAAGTCTCGAGATCCCAGTCCGAGAATGCAGGAGCCTGAGTCGTGAGAATCGGCTTGCTTAACAATCTTCGCGCTGGGCGCAGCCGTCGCCAGATTTCTAAAATCCTCGGCGTGCTCTCGGATTTCCCGCACGTGCACCACGTCGAGACCGACAGCGTTCGTGCGGTCCCGGAAGCGCTTGCCGCGTTAGCGCTCGAGAACGTCGACCTGTTGATAGTCAATGGCGGCGACGGAACGCTCCAATATACGATCACACGCATACTATCCGGCATGGATTTTCAGGACATTCCGATGATCGCTCCCTTGCGAGGCGGTCGCACCAATATGAGCGCTCTCGACCTTGGGGCTCACCGCAATCCCGCCAAAGGACTGCGCGAATTGCTCGACGATGCGTACAGCGGCCGAATCGCGAGCCGAATCGTGAAGCGCCCCGTGCTGCGCGTCGAAACGCTGCGCGACGCCAGCTTGAACTACGGTTTCTTTTTTGGAGCGGGGATGATCCATCGGGCCATCGCGCTGACCCACGACTTGTTTCCGACCGGCCGCACCCAAGGTGTGTTCGGTGCCGGTCTTGTCACGGCTGGCCTGATCCTGCGGATGGGCGCCAACAAGCTCGACGGCGTGTTGACGCCGGACAAGGCCCAAATCACGCTCGACGGCGAATTCGTCGATTCGGGCGAGTTCACACTGATCATCGCTTCCAGTTTGAAGCGATTGTTCTGTCGAATGAACCCGTTTTGGGGCAGCGAGCCCGCACCGGTTCGATTTACCGCTGTTGCCAGCGACTCGGAACGCACCGCCATCGCCTCGGCCGGAATTCTCAGGGGCAAGCCCAGTGCGTTCGTCACACCGGAGAACGGTTATACCAGCCGCAACGTCGCTACCGCGGAGCTCCGGATTCACTGCGGCTTCACAGTCGATGGCGAGGTGATCGCGCCTTGCGACGACGAAGTCGTTCGGATCAGCGGAGACGAGAAAATCACCTTTCTTCGGGCGTGACCGTGACCCCGACCATCCCTGTGCTGGCCTGATATGTCGCCTGGCGGCGCTGCCCGCGGGGTCGGGTGTGTGTCGAAGGCCGATCCATCAGCCCTCGAGGCGATGGTCGTAGCAGAGCTGTTCAGGCCAGCGCCAAAGGCCGCCGTGCTCATGGCCGAGCGATTCGTCCGACGCCATGGAACCAGCGTTGCTGCAGTGCTGTTCTACGGCTCGTGCTTGCGACGCGGAAGCATCGAGGGAGTGCTCGACTTCTATGTGCTGGTCGACCGCTATCGCGACGTGTACGGGTCGCGCGCGCTCGCGTGGGCCAACCGTGCGCTTCCGCCCAATGTGTTCTATCTGGAGGCCGACACAGAGATCGGGATGCTGCGTTGCAAGTACGCGGTGATTTCCTGCGACGATTTCGACCGCGGAGCCAGACCTGGCAGTCTTCGATCGAGTATCTGGGCGCGTTTCTGCCAGCCGGCGTTGAGTGTCTGGACCCGGGACGCAGCCGCGCGACGCAGGATATCGAGCTCAGTCACCGAAGCGATCTTGACCGCAGTCGGTCGCGTTGTACCGCTGATGGCGGATGCTCGAGGGGTCGCGTATTTCGATTCGGAGCAGCTGTGGCTACGCGTGTTGCAGGAGACCTACTCAGCTGAATGGCGCACCGAATCCCCCGAAACGATCCAAAGCCTGCATTGCGCAAATCCGGATCGCTACGCAGCCGCGACGCGAGGCGCACTCGACACGTTGGCTAGCCGGGGGGTGTTGCAGTTCGCCCGCAGCGAAGACGGGTTCGAGGTCACGGCGTGTTGCCAAAGCCAAGCGGTACCACGGCCGGTGCGGCGCCCACTTGCGAAGTTCGTCTACTTGCTTGCCCTGCTGAAGAGCATCGCGACGTTTGGAGATTGGCTGCCGTATGCGCTTTGGAAGCTCGAGCGGCACACCGGCAATCGAATCGAACTGACGGACCGGCAGCGCCGGCACCCGCTCTTCTTGGGTTGGCCTGTGCTGCTACGGGTGCTCTGGCAGCGAGACTTGCGCTGAGACTTCGCCACGCCCCGCGTTGCGCCAAAGGCTCTGCAGTGTATGCGGTCCATCGCGCAAGGTCGCCCGATACGGCGCACTTTGCGGGAGTTCGGATAGGAGATGCCGGTGTACGCGTCCCAGGCTGTGGTATGGCAGGTACGGCAGGTAGTGATGCAGCGCGTGGTAGCGAAGACCAACCGGCGCGAACAGTACGGTCAGTAGCGGGTACCCGCGCAGCGTAATCGAGTCGAGAAGTTGTTCCTCGACATCCATCGTACCGCCTTCGTTTTCGTAATGATGAGCGGCCAGCGTTCTGACCTGATTCACGGTCAATACGCCAGCGCTAACGATGCACCACTGCGCGATCCACTGCAGCGGCACCCAGCCAAAATACGCGGCTGCGGCGATCAACCAGACGAACCCGGCCGCCGCCGCTTCTTGAATTTTCCAACGGCGCACTTGGGGCCCGCGTGGCATCGGGCGGACATAGTCAGAGTTGATCACAAGAGTTGAGAGCTTGCCGACGACCAGCCGACGCAGCGGCGGGACGAAATACGAAATCGGCCCGACCAGACCCCAACGCAATGGCAAGACCAGCGGCAGTAGCGCGACCGTGAACACGAATGCGACGATGCGCAGACGTCCCCAACGAGCGATCGGCGCGTACTCGGGATCATCGTTTGTGCCGAAGCCCATTCGGGTGTGGTGATCGAGGTGGGAGCCGACGTACATCAAGCTCGGGATGAGCATCGGAATCCCGAGCATCGCATTCCATGCGAGTTCGAAGCCGGGAAGTTGGCCGCGCTTGAGGTGCGATAGTTCATGGATGAACAGAGCCGCGCGCAACATCGCGAGGATCGCTCCCAGCGTCGCGGCCACGTGAACAAGCGAACCGGGCAGCGCCGTGGCGGCGACGAAGAACATCGCCCAACCGACACAAGTCGATGCGAGCAAGTCTGCCCAATAGATGAATCGGCTGGGCTCCGCGCGCAACTCGATTCGCTTAATGAGATCGGTAATGCGGAGCACTGAGTGCTGGCGTCGAGCCGACGCAAGTGAATCGTCACTCATGCGATCTGGTGACTCCTGAGATTTAGATCTGCTGAATATGGCTCCGCCCCTGCGGCCCCCCGGTCCCCCCGGTCCAGCAAGTGCGGAACGTTACATCAATCGCCCCGATCGAAACCACTGGGAATTTTCGACAGCGTAGGTGAAAAGCCCCTCTCGGTTCGAGGGAATCAGACCCTTGTCGGCAGATTCACTGGAGGACTGAAGCCTGTCAGTTGGACTTGACCGCCTGATTCAACGCCGCCTCTACGGCCAAAACGACCGGTGCGACCGTTGACGCAACGTCCCGGGGCACCAGTTCGAGGAGCCGGCGAGACAAGACGCTCTCTGCGCGACGTATCGCGACGCGCCCCTCGTCGGTAGGCTCGAGTTGGATTCCCCGGCGGTCGCTCGGCACAGGGACACGCCGCAGCAGGTTGCTGTGCGCGAGTCCATCCACAAGAGAGGTCAGAGTCGGGCGGCTCACACCCACTTGGATCGCCAAGTCGCTTGCTCGTTGCGGGCGATTGGAGATGCTGACCAGCAGGCGGTACTGGGGCAGGCTGATCCCCGACTCCTGGCAAGCTCGTTCAGCGACACGCGCCAGACGGGCCAGCAGCCTGATCCCAGGGATGAAATCAGGTTCGATTTCTGACGAAATCGGCGAAATCAGCGCAGTCGGCGAAGTCGGCGAAGTCGGTGAGGGGGTGATCGTGGCTTCCATCGTCGGGTCTCCAGAGAGCAAAGCAAATAGCCGTAAGATTGCAGTATACGACGAATTCACCGAATCTGACTAACCATCAAGTTCGAATATTCGGCTCTAGTGCGAAATGGCCGCTTCAGCCTGTTCGAGGACGCCGCGAGTGTCGAAAACCAGCAAGTCGCCGACTCCGACGCCCATTTCGGCCAGCCGGCCGCCGGCGGTTTCCAGTGAAAAACGCACAGGACCACTGCTGCGATAGACAGGTAGGCGGTTTTCGTAATCTCGGGTGCTCTCGGCTGGGCCGCGACGAGGCTCTGGCTGCATCTCGTGGCTGGTGATGATGCGGCCCTCCTCATCGAGAAAGGCGACATCGATCGGAATCGGGCAGTCGCGCATCACCATCCCGACGATCTGCGACGGCCGGTTGACAAACAGCATGCCACCGGTCGGAGAGATGAATCGTCTCCCCCCAAGCCCTCGGTTGCGAGTCTGGGAGTCCAGCGCGAGTTCCAGCTCGAACAGCTCTGCACCGATCTCGACCCAGGCCGTGGCCGGCTTTGCGCCTCGGTCGGGCGGCGGCTTCGCCTCACTGAGGTCCTCGCTCGAACATCCCTTCAGCCCGATCGCGACCAAAAGGAGAACCAGCGCGAATAATTTGGCGTCGCCCGCGTGATGTCCAATCAAGACGCCTCTCCGGATCCGAATCTGAACACCGTGATACTACGATTTGGGCTGCGCGGTGAAAACTGCCGCATCCCGCGGTCAGCTGTTGTTGCTGCCGCCTCGCGACCCGGTTGTCGACTCGAGGGGTCTAGCGGTTGCGATCTCACACTTCTTGGCCGTGCTACGATGATTGACTCCAGAGTCAACACTGCAGAGTCAACCCAGTGAGTCAATCCCGTCAATTCCCCCAAGCCCGGCTGCGCGAACCCCATCAGTTCAGGTCCGAAGCAGGGCCGATGCGCGCCGAAAAGGAGTTACAAAAGTGGGCAAGAAAGTATTCGTAGTCGGCGTCGGTATGACCAAGTTCGAGAAGCCCGGATCCAAGGACTGGGACTACCCGGATATGGCGAAGGAAGCTGGAACCAACGCGCTCGCAGACGCCGGCATCGACTACAGCGAAATTCAGCAGGCAATCGTCGGCTATTGCTACGGCGACTCGACCTGCGGCGAGCGGGCCGTGTATACGCTGGGGTTGACCGGAATCCCGGTCTATAACGTCAACAACAACTGCTCGACCGGCTCGACCGCACTGTTCATGGCCAAACAGTTCGTCGAGGGCGACTTGGTGGACTGCGCGCTCGCGTTGGGCTTCGAGAAGATGGAAAAGGGTTCGCTGGGGATCAAATACACCGATCGCACCAACCCGATGGACAAACACGCGGGCGCCATGATCGAGATGCGGGGCTACGAGCCGAAGTCTCCCGCCGCGGCCCAGTTCTTCGGCAACGCCGGGCGCGAGCACATGGAGCGCTACGGCACCACCCCGGAGCACTTCGCGAAGATCGGCTGGAAGAACCACAAGCATTCGGTGAATAACCCGTACTCGCAGTTCCAGGACGAGTACTCGCTCGACGACATCAAGAATTCACCCATGGTGTACGACCCGCTGACGAAGCTGCAGTGCTGCCCGACCTCCGATGGCTCAGGGGCCGCGGTCGTCTGCAGCGAACAATTCGTGAAGAAGCACGGACTCGAAGACAAGGCAGTCGAGATCATCGGCATGGCGATGACGACAGACTTAGAGACTACCTTCAGCGAGAAGAGCAGCATGAAGCTGATCGGCACTGATATGACCAAGCGAGCGGCCCAGATGGTCTACGAGCAATCGGGTGTCGGCCCCGAGGACGTGGATGTGGTCGAGCTCCACGACTGCTTTTCGTGCAACGAACTCGTTACCTACGAGGGACTCGGACTATGCCCTGAAGGCAAAGCCGGCGAGTTCATCGATTCTGGTGCGAACACCTACGGCGGCCAGGTCGTCATCAACCCCTCCGGCGGACTGATCTCGAAGGGTCACCCGCTCGGCGCTACCGGGCTCGCACAGTGCGCCGAACTCACATGGCAACTGCGCGGGGCAGCCAATCAGCGCCAGGTCGAGGGCGCGAAGATTGCGCTCCAACACAACTTGGGCCTCGGTGGCGCTGCGGTAGTCGCTGCGTACCGCAAGGCGTCCTTCCAACCGCGATAGGCGCCACTCAGTACACGCGCCGATGTGCGCGCGATGGCCGTCCCGGCGACCCTGGCGCTCATCGGTGGCGGACGGGTGGGATCGCGCTGCGATGTGGAAGCGCTAGCCACGACACGGTGAGAGCGCCAGCATGCTGTGGAAGATCTGTGCATCGCGAAAGCGCGGTGTTCTTTTCGGCCGGGGCAACCCGACACCGACGATCATCAAGATTGGGGTCCGCTTGGCTGAACCGAATCAAGACAGCCGCACGAGGGCCGTCGAATCCGAATGTGGGGTCACGTGAACCCCGAATCTTCGACTCGAACCGGGGACATCCTCGCCCCGCGCACCTGGGTTCTGCTCGATGAGCGCCCCGGCAACAGCACCCAATCGCTCGGTCTCGCGCAAACGCTCGGGTGGCCATTCGAGACGTACAATTTGCAGTTCGGGCCGATGGCCAAGATGCACAGCGCATTGCTCGGCGGTTCGACCCTGGGAGTCGACCGGCGGCGCTCCGACGCATTCGGGCCGCCGTGGCCCGACCTGGTTGTCGCGGCGGGCGGCCGAACCGCCCCGGTTTCGCGGTGGATTCGCGGCAAATCCGGCGGCCGGACGCGGACCGTGCATCTGGGGCGCCGCGGAGGTGCGCGCGCGGCTTGTTTCGATCTCGTCGTCACGCCGGGCAATGCACGCCTATGGCCGCACCCACGGCGGATGGTGACCCTGCTGCCGACCAACCGAGTCGACCCCGAGACCCTCAGACGGGCGGCACAGCGATGGCAACCGAGCTTCGATGGGCAGCCCGCTCCGCGCATCGCGCTACTGGTCGGCGGCGCCACACCGCTGTTCCGGTTTGGGCCCGATGAGGCCCGCCAGCTTGGTGGTCAGGTCGCAGCGCTGGCCCGCGATACGGGCGGGTCTGTCTTCGTGTCGACAAGCCGACGAACCGGCGGTGCCGCAAGCCGGGAACTCGCCAAGGCGCTCCCGGACGCGGCGATATTTCACAGCTGGTCGCCGGGCGCCGAGGACAATCCTTTCCTCGGACTGCTGGCGCTGGCCGACTGGATCGTCGTCACGGGGGATAGCGAGTCCATGTTGGCGGAGGCCTGCGCGACGGCGAAGCCGGTCTCGATTTACGCGCTGCCGCCTGTCGGCCGTGCAACGCCGCGGCGCAGGATGGGCGAGGCGCTGGTCGCGCGCGCGATGCAGTGTCGACCAGCGGGGCCTGAAGCAACCGAACGGCTGCCGTGGACGCTCGCAGGCTGCTGCGCGTGGTCGATTTCGTCGGGCTGGATTCTGCCACCGCGGGACCTCGATGGACTCCGTGAGAACCTGATCGCCAGTGGGCGCGTGCACGCGCTCGGCGACCCACCCGAGTCGGGAGCGGTCGAGCCACTTCGGGAAGTCGAGAACGTCGCAGCGCGGGTCCGAAAGCTATTCGAGACCGGCTGAAACCGGCGCAACCGCCCGCGTCCTACCGAACCCGCGACGCAGAATTTCAAGCGCCGGTACCCGATCCACCACGACGATGAATACCTTGCGGAACAACCCCGCGGGGCACCGAATCGGGCGCACTCCGTGCCACGAGTCGTTTCTGCGAATGAACAGCAGGCTGCGGTTCCCAATGTGCTCGCCGGCAAATTCTCGATCGAAATCGCCGAAACCGGGTGCCGAGCGCCGGTCGAGTCGACGATCGGAATCGAGAATCAGCGTCGCGCCACCCCACGCTTCGTCCCACTCCGTCTCGCGGGAAAAATAAAAGATGTGCGACCCGAGCTTGTGCTTCGAGTCGCAGTGCGGCGAAACCGAGCACCCCCGCGGCGTGTAGTGCCAGTGGAAACTCAAATCGATCGATCGGCGACCGGCCAAGCGCGCAATTGCGGCCGCATAGCGGTCGCTGGTGATCTCGGACATGAAGTGTCGCCACGGGGGCGAAAGCTCGAGTTCCGGAGTGTAGTCGAGCGTGAACCGGTCATGGCTGTGTTGACCGAATTTTCGTTCCTTGCCGAATATGCGGCGGAACCTGGATACCTCGGGAAGCGTGTCCGCCAGCGATTCGAAACCCTCACTCGAGATCAGATCGGACGGGTTGATCCACGGGTAGGGCCGCACCGCGCGAAAGCGCCGCGGGTCGATCGCCTCCAATCGGTCGAAGTCCAGATACTTCACGACGGAACGAATCCTGCTTCGTATTGCTGGATCATCTCTTCCCACTCGCCGACAGTGTACAGCTTCACCGGGTCGGACAGACAGACGACGACGTGATCCGCCCGGGTCGCGTACTGGTGTGTCGCGGTAAAGCGAAACCATGCGCGGTAGTGCTCGAGAATTCGCGCCGTGTCCCGGTAGTCCTCGGCGATGATCTTGTGTCTCTTGCGGCCGTAGAAGTAGCCGAACTTTGTCTTCGGCAGAATCTCGCCTTCGGCAATCTGCTTACGCAGACGTTCGGGCGGCGTCCAGATCGTCAGGAAGGTGACGTGCTCTGCCGCTTGCAACACGTCCATCGCCTCGTCGCGCTCGTTTGTCTTCGCGCTGCGAAGGTAGGGACGCAAGAAGTCGTAATGGAGCATCATCTTGTCGACTTGGGGTTCGCTGGGCTTCCATAGCCGGTTCGCGTGGACGTAGGGACCCCAGTCCGCGCCGTCTTCGATGCCGATCCTCGCAGCCACCTCGGGGAGCTGGTTGGCCACGAGCTTGCGGCAGCAGGTTTTCTTACCAGACGCGGTGGGGCCGTTGACGATGACCAGGCGCTTGATCCGGCGCTTGTGGGCAATCGTGATGTAGCGGTCTTTGTGATCCGATTGCTGGGTTTCCACTTTCGCGAAGATGTTCCGGTGGAAGCGCAGCAGGTTGTCGATCGCTTGTGACGTGAAGAAAAACTTCTGGACGCTGCGCTTTCCCCAGGTCCCGTTACGGCTCACGAAGACGACCGGCGAGCGCTTCAGGAAAAAGTTGGCGACGGGTGACACGGCGACCTTGCGGCGATCGTGCCCGCCGAGCGAGGCGACCTCCAGGATCAGCCGTTCTTTCGCGATATCGATCAGCAACTCCAGCAGCGATAGCGGATTTCGCATGTGGTGAAGCAGGTTCAAGCACAGCACGTAGTCGAATTTCTCTTCGATCGAATCCTTCTCGATGTCGAATTGCTCGAATGCGACCTTCGCTCCCATACAATCCGCCAACAGACGAGCCTTGCGGATGCTGTCGGCGTCGACGTCGACGCCCAACACGCGATCGGCGCCGCGCTTCTGCGCCTCGAAACAGAAGTACCCGAACTTGCTTCCCAGATCGAGCACCGTCTTGCCCGTCATGTCGTCGGGAAAGATCATCGCCGCGGTCGTTGAGCGATCGTAACCGCCGGTAGACAGGCCGTACGGCAGCTCGATATTCTGGTATTTGAAGTCGTCGGCGGCGAGCATCTGCTCGACCTGCGCTTTCGACCAATTCGTCTGGAAGATGGAATCGGGCATTCAGGCGGCGGATGCTAACGGATCAATCCGCCTGCGTCCGGCGATCGATTCCGCGAGCTTGGGCGAATTCTTCAGCGTCGTCGCCTGCACGCCAGAGCTGGCGCTCGACCGCGCGGACGCCTAGAACTGCATCCCCGAAGCCCTTCGGTAGCGGTTCCACGAGCCGCAATACGCGAGTTGATCTGACATGTCGCCTGCGATCTGGGCAGACATGGGAGACATGGGAAGAGCGGAAACCAGGGCTCCCGCTCCGCAGCGGACTGGCTGGCCAAAAGACACGCTGCGACTACGCCGAGCATCGACCGCCGATACGATTGTCTCGATCAACACATCGGGTCCGAAGTTCCCCTTCACGAGGAAGTGATCCGCCCCGGCGCGCATCGACTGTTCGGCGACGTCACACTCATCGACGCCGGTCAAAACGACGATCGGCAGCTCGGACGCGATCGCTCGCGCGCTGACCAGCGTTTCGATTCCCAGGCTGTCGGGCAGCCCGAGGTCGAGCAGCATGCAATCATATCCGCTGAGTTCGAAATGGCGCGCGACATCGGGCAACCGTTCGGCCGGCGTCACCTGGAATTTTCGCGACTCCGCCTGCCGCAACCATGTTCGGACGAGCCGGTCGGAGTCGTCCTCGATCGACAGAACATGGATCGTTGAAATCGGATCAATCACCTGTGTTACCTCCATGCACGGGCAGGCGGTCGCCATCCCGCGCCTGATACTCGAACCAAGCCAAATCTGCTTCGAGTGATGCGCTGGTTCAGTTTGTGCTCGCGAGACAGCCGATGCGGCTCACGAGCGGCTCCAGGAACGACGCTGCGCCGTCGATAGGTTCTCGATCAACGTCTCGATATCCGCAGCATCGCCGGGAAGATCGAAATTCCTGCGCTGGCGCTGGTTCCCTCGCTCATCTGCACGCGCACAGCCTGGTCGAACGCGGTGAGGAAATTTTTTCTGGCTTTTTTCTGGCAATGAGTGGGGGAAGTCATCGACACGTCTCCTTGGAGAACGCGCGCCCTCCCCTCCCCGGAACAGGCGTAGTTTCAAAAAAATTTCAGAGCCGCTCCATTTTTTGGAGCCGCTTCGCCGCCGCCGAGGTCACGCCGGTTCACGTGCGCGCCTCTATCAGCCAGCGTGCGATGTGAACGGAACGCGAGAGGGAAAACTTGAAGAAAATGCGCAGAGATTCTCGGAGAAAGTGCGCCTGCATTTGGAGTGCGCATCCAATTTCTCGGAAATTCCCCTTGCGGTTGATCGACTCGAATCGGCCGTTTGCTCGACGCTTGCACGTGCCGAGGAATTGCACGTGCGAGCATTTGCAGCCGAAGCTTCCGCCTGACTCGTCAGGGGCTGATTCGGTACGCGCAGCGCCTCGCACCGACCAGGATGTGTTCCTCGCGCTCGACCTGGGCGCTCTTTCCGAGTAGCGAACGGATCAACGCATGTGTTGCCGGACGGCCATCGCGGTCACGCCCAAGCCCCTGGCCAACACGGATGCCGTCTGAGGACCCCTCCTTTTCAGATGAAAGAGGATCTTGTCGCGGGTCCGTGCGCTTGCGTGATCCACCACCGTACGAGGATACTCGTGGGCCATACATTGCGTCGGTAGAAGCTTGCAATACCTTCGAAAGAACTTTCCAATGCAATTGCGACAACGACGCTCTCGGCCTACGCGATGCCTTCCAATGCGATGACTCCGCAGCGCGCCTCGAGCGCGAGCAAGAGCATGTACGCGCTGGGCGATCACACCGTCAGCCTCGTGCTGTCAGCCGCCTCACTCCTGTATTTCAAGTTCCTGATGGACCACGCAGGACTCAGCCCGCTGCTGGCTGGGCTGGTGGTTTGGATCGCACGAATTGTCGACGCGTTCACCGACCCCGCGATGGGGCGCATTTCGGATACCACACGCTGGCGGGCAGGACGGCGCCGGCCTTACTTCCTGATCGGCGCGCTTCCGTTCGGGATCTTCTTTGCGCTGATGTGGGTGACGGTGCCGTTCGAGTCACAGCTCTTGCGTTTCGCTTATTATTCCACGGTCTATGTGGGAGTCAGCCTGGCCATGACCTGCCTTTCGGTCCCCTACCTCGCGCTGCTACCCGAGATGGCCACAGACTACGACGAACGAACATCGTTCAATACCTTTCGCTCGGCGGCGGCGGTGTTGGGAACATGGGCTGCGGTCGCGATGAAGTCGGTCGCAGATGCGCTCGGCGGCGATGACCAGGCTTGGACGCAGACGGCAACGCTGGCCGCGGTGTGGATTACGCTCCCGTGGCTCGCGGTCTACGCAGCGAGCTTCGAACGTCCCGAGTACCAGAACAGAAACCGCATCGGCTTCATCGCGGGCGCGCGAACCGTGTCGCGCCACGGCGCGTTTCGGATCCTGGCTTCGTTCTACATCCTGGCGCGAATCGCAGTCGACCTGATCGGCGCGATGTTTCTGCTGTATTTCGCCTATTGGATCGGCCGGGAGGAGGATTTCGCGCCAACGCTGGGCGCGTTCCTGCTGATCGTCGTCGCGGTGTTGCCAGCCTGGCTCGCGGTTTCGCGCCGCTTCGACAAGAAGTCGATATTCATCGTCGGTACGGCGTGGTGGAGCCTGACCCAGCTCGCGATCTTCTTGGCCCAACCCGATTGGCCACGCTGGCTCATGTTCGCGATCCCGGCTCTAGCGGCAATCGGCTATGCGGTCGCGGACTTGATGCCCTGGGCGATGCTGGGTGACGTGATCGACGAGGACGAACTCGCGGCGGGTGATCGGCGCGAAGGGGTCTACGTCGGCTTCTTCATGTTTTTGCGCAAAGTCGGCGGCGCAACTGCGGTGTTGGCGATTGGCGCGGTCTTGCAACTGGCCGGCTTTGCAAGCGACGCAATCGCATCGGAGCAGAGCCCGCAGGCACTTCAAGCAATCCGCGTGCTCACTTCGCTCGTGCCGATGGCGTTATTGCTGGCCTCGATCGCAGTCGCGACTCGATATCCGCTGACGCGCCAGGTGCACGGCCAGATCCTCGAAGGCCTGCGCGTTCGCCGCGAAGCGGAGGACACTCAACCGGCCGAGTGATAGGTGGTGATAGTATCGCCACTGGATTCGCAACCTAACGATGGGGAACCACTTGCGAGCGACCCAGGCATGCAAGCGCGCAGCCGCCAGCATCGGGACGTCGTCGACGATCTTCTGGGTCACGTCCCCGGTGACGTCTCTGGTGACGCTGTTAGCGACTTGGATGGCGACGTTCTGGTTGGCGGACTGTGATTCGCACGAACTGTACGAAGGACAGCCCGCACAGTCGAGCGACGCCCTCTCAAGCTGGAAGGAGCCTCGAACTTCCGTGATCTCGGCGGTTCGACGCGTTCCGCCGTGATGCACTCAGGATCGACGACGCGGAATTGGCCGCGTTTCGGCAGATGGCCCTGGAGAAAGCAGGCGGGTAACTGCGCGCGCAGCCTAGAGTCCGACCGTCAACTCCCGCAGGCCCTCATTCATCAATCGGCGCACACCCGGGTGTGCGCGAAACGTGATGTGCGCCCCCTGATACCACTCGATCCTCGGCCGATCCCAGTGTGCCCACAAATCCCGAACCTGCGCGACCGGGACCAACCGGTCAGCGACCGCAGCAAAGATGAACCGTCCAGCGACCGGAACCCGAGGCTTCAGCAGTAGCGGCGACACGACCCGCATCACTTCTCTCATCTGCTCTTCGAACCCGTTGTCCAACGCTTCCTGAAATTCCAACGTTGAGCCGTGCTGCATCACGACACCCGGAATATCCGCGAGCGGTATCCCGGCGATCGCACACGCGAGTCCATCTTCGAGCGTCGAGAGCAACGCAGTGTTGTACCCACCCAACGAATAGCCGAGCACGCCGATCGAAGCGTCGCCCTGCTCGCGCACCCAGCCGAGCATCCGACGGATGTCCCACATCGCTTGCGCCTCAGCGTGAACGCTGTCCATGATATCGCCAGACAGGAATCCGTCGCCGCTGCGTCGACCGGCCTTGCGAGTGCCATGCAGCGGAAGTACTGGCACAATCAGATTCAACCCCAGTTCGTGATGCAACCAAGCAGGCGGGAACGCCAGCAGGTCGATCCCCGCCGAGCCCATCTGGTAGCCGTGGATGCATACGAGCCACGGCCGGTCTTCCGGGTGACGCAATACCCAGGCGTGCGCGGTGCGATTGGCACCGTATGAGTGCCAGCGGTCTGCGCCGGGTTCATCGGGATGGGCACGGTAGCCACTGTCGAAACTCAACTGCTCGTAGTGGGTGCCTAGAGAACGCGCTGAACGGAACCTGGGTGACTCCAGCGGCGGCGGTGCTGAGTGATATGCGAGCGGATCCGCGAGCCAGCCCTTGCTGCCGAACATCTCTTGTGCAGCCGTGACTTCGCCGACGATCCGGGCGACGTCGCTGCGTCTGGGGAACGGCATGAATGCGACCATGCTGGCCAGTAACGCCTCGTCGGCCGCGACCTGGGCGGACAGAGCAAGCGACCGGACCGGTGAAGGGACGCCTTCGGCGGGCGTTTCCAAGCGCATGGCGTGACTCCCACATGCGAGAAAGCCCAGCGCCGAAATTCCCATCAATGCGAGGCCGGTCCAAAATCCGACAACGAGCACGGCCACCGCGGACAACAACCCGCCGATCACGCCGCCGGCAGCGCCAAAATGCGTGATGCGCGGATCGCCCGGCCAGAGCAGCATCGCGACACCGCTACCGAGCAGCAGGCAACCGGGAACCGCCGCCAGTAAGGCAAATACCCAACCGTGCCCCAGAGCGAGCCACAGCCATCCCAGTCCTGCCAATAGCGGCAGCCAGGCTTCGCGGGGGAATCGCAGTCGTTCCGGCATGGGGCCTCCGACGCAAATCCAGGTGGGGACGCTGGGTCCGCAAACAGCCGGTATGGCGTGCTCAGACCTCGATAAGCCGCCCTGGATCGCGCATGGGTGGTGTCATGTTTGAAGGAAAAGCGGGTTGAATGAACGAACGATACCCCGCGCGCGGCGGTGGTCAATCTGACACTCGAATGCCTTTCGGAGTGATAGACTCGATACAGATGGCCTGCCTCGACTCCAGCCCCGATGCCCCCCTCGACCCTGCCCTCGAGCGGGTGGCCTTGACCGACGAACCCGGCTGGCCGGCGTCACACGCCGAGCCTGTGGTCTTTCTCGTCGATGCCTCGAGCCGACTCGAAGCGCGACTGCTCGAAGCCTGGGTCGAGCGAGTTCGACCCGAGGGGGGGGACGCGTCACAGCATGAGAGCATCCGATTGCCCCCTAGCCGGAGACGCCGAGCGGGTGCAACACTCGATCGACTCGAAGTTCGACTCGCGGCGGGCGACGACCCGCTGCTCGCTCCACTGCGTATCGTGTGGCTGGCGGCCGAGCGTGACGGAAAGCGCGCGGCTCGCTTCGTAAACCTGTTGACGCTCGGCGACCCGCGCGATCCGGGTACGCTGCGCCAGCGGTTGATCCTGAGTCGAAACCCCGACCGGTGTCGTATTGTTGCTGGAGCGGCAGCGCGATTGTCCGAGCTTCGCGAGCGCTGGCGCAAGCTAGGCGGTTCCGATGCCAACCTGACCCAGAGCCTGCCCGAATTCGTCGCCCGTCAGGCCGCTCTCGCATCCGAGCGCGCCGAACGTCGAGTACGCGGCGCGCGCTACAAAGTGCCGCGGTTGGTTCACGAGGACATCCTCGACCGCCCGGCCTTCCGCGGCGGCGCGCTGCGCTTGGCGCGACAGCTCGACCACAACGAACCGGCCGTAGTCAAGCAGATGTCGCGCTACCTCCGGGAGATTGCCGCGACCCACAGCCCGTACGTAATCGATCTGGCCGCACACTTGATTCGCCGGCTCTACACACTCGGGTACGACGAGGCACTGGCGTACGACCGCGACCAACTCGCGCGCATTGCCGCGCTGTCACAGCGCCACCCGGTCGTGATGTTGCCATCACACAAGTCGAACCTGGATCACCTCGTGCTGCAATACATGCTGTACGAAAACGGCCACCCGCCGAATCACACGGCCGGCGGAATCAACATGAACTTTTTTCCGGTCGGCCCGCTGGTTCGGCGAAGCGGGACCTTTTTCATCCGGCGCACGTTCAAGGACAATCCGATCTACAAGTTCGTGTTGCAGCACTACGTCGACTACTTGATCGAGAAGCGCTTCCCACTCGAGTGGTACATCGAAGGCGGACGCTCCCGATCCGGCAAACTGCTACCGCCGCGATTCGGGATGCTCGCGTATGTTGTCGACGCCTACCGCCGCGGGAAGAGCGAAGATGTGCTGCTGATCCCGATCTCGATCGCTTACGACCAGATCCAGGATGTGACTTCGTACGCCGCCGAGCAATCGGGTGCAATGAAGCAAGCCGAAGGCCTGGGTTGGTTCATCTCGTTGATTCGGTCGCTGAGGCGCCGCTATGGCACGGTGCGGATCCGCTTCGGAGAGCCGCTTTCACTGGCGAAGGTGCTGGGAGAGCCCAACCCCGACGCTGAACCGGACCCCGATGAACAGAGCCTTTCGGTGCAGAAGATCGCGTTCGAAGTCGCGGTTCGGATCAACGAGGTCACGCCCATCACCGCCACTTCGCTGGTCACGCTGGCCTTGCTGGGACGCGGGGACCGGGCTGTGACCGTTCCGGAAACCGTTACCGCGGTCGAAAACCTGCTCGCCTACGTGCGGCGTCGCGATTTGCCGCGAACGTCGGAGCTCGAACTCGACGACCCCGACGAGGTCGAGCGCACGCTCGAGGCGCTGGTCGAAAACAACGTCGTCTCGCGTTTCGATGGTGGACCCGAAGTCGTCTACCGGATCGGCGCCGAACAACAGCTGACCGCCGCCTACTACCGCAATACGATTATTCACTTCTTCATCACGTCGGCAATCGCGGAACTCGCGCTGCTTCGCGCCGCCGAGCCCGGAGTGAAAGACCCGACGGCATCGTTCTGGGACGAGGCCATGGCGCTGCGCGATCTTCTGAAGTTCGAATTCTTCTTCTCGGAAAAGGAAGTCTATCGAGGTGAATTGCGTCGAGAATTGGGAATACACGACAGTGCGTGGGAACAGCGCCTCGCCGAAGGCTCGCTGGGGATCCAGCGACTGATCCGGAATTTTCGACCTTTTACGTCCCACCGAGTGCTGCGCCCCTTTCTCGATGCGTATCGTCTGGTCGGCGACCACCTCGAACGTTGGGATCCCGATACCGAGGTCGACGAAGGCCGCTTCGTCACCGAGTGCATGGGACTGGGCAAGCAGTATCTCCTGCAGGGTACGATCCACAGCGCGGCATCGGTATCGCAACTGCTGATCAAGACCGCGCTGAAAGTCGCCGCGAACCGCGGATTGTTGAAGACCGGAGCGCCCGACCAGCGGGAACAGCGCAGAGAATTCGCGGAAGAGATTCACGCCGGTGTGCGGAGAATCGATGCGATCGATGCACTGGCAGCTGGGCGGCGGGCAGGGATCATCGGATAGTACCGCTCTTCACTGGCGCTCGTTCGCGATCACCCCGAATACCCGCAGAATTTTTCGCGTTCGGGGCGTCAGCTCAGCTTCGATTCGACCGTTGGCCAGGTCCCGCTCGGTCAGCATCTCGAACCCGAGGCTCTCCCCGGAATCCGCTTCGAGAGACAAGTACTGCTCGTGTGTGATCGTCAGCTCGAACAGGTGATGGGGTGCCTGGTCGACGATCCGGGTGTCGAAGCCAGGCGCGCCGGCCTCGGCGATCCGGGCAAGCTCTCCGGTTCGCTCCTCTTCGCGGAGCTCGCGCAGCAGCGCCTCGATCGGCGACTCGTTCTCATCGAGATGGCCGCCCAGCATTTCGAGCCCATTGTGCTTCCGCTTGCCCGGGGCATTCTTGCGGGACAGCAACGCGAACCGCACACCGTTTTGCACGACGACGATCCGCGCCTTGGCGACGGCGGTTGTCTTCCGCGACATACACGACAACGTACTGTGAGCTGATCCGCTTCGCTCCGACCGGTTTCGTTTGGGGATTGGGCCGCTCGGTTTCGCTGCGAAGTCGGAATTCGGGTACAGGTTTTGATTCGAGTACGGCAACTGGAACAGATCGACAAGAACCGGTTGCGATGTGCACCTCAGTGAGAGCTGGATTCAGAACAGATCGACAATCGTCTGCCAAGTGCTGGGCACTGCGAAGTACAACACGAAGACCAGAAACAGCGGAACCGCGAAGCGCAGCAGATTGTGCCAGATCGGCAGCCAGCTGAGACCGTCTGTGCCACGCGCAACCTCGGCCTCCGGATCCGCCATCCACCAGCCGACGAAGATCGCCAGCGCCAGGCCGCCGCCGAGCAGAAAGAGATTGTTGGCAACCTCGTCGACTGCGCCGAGAATATCGGTGCTCCACGCCGACGGGATTCCGAGGATGGCGATGGCCGTACCGAGCACGCTGGCGGCTCGACGCCGGGTCCATCCCAGCCCGTCGATCGCGGTTGCAACGACCACTTCGAGCAGCGAGATTGCCGATGTCAGCGCGCCGACCACCAGCGCGGCGAAAAACAGCCCGCCGACGCCGCGGCCCACGCCTCCCATTTCTGCGAACGCCTTCGGGAGGGTGATGAACAGCGCACCGACTGTGCTTTCGCCGACGTCGCTGGACAGATTCAGCGCGAAGATCATCGGGAACACGACGAGCCCAGCGATGAACGCGATCCCGACATCGGCAACGGCGATGATCACCGATTCCCTCGGTAGGTTTGTTTCTTGGCTCAAGTAGCTCGCGAAGGTGAGCATGGCACCCATGCCCAAGCTCAGGCTGAAAAACGCCTGACCTGCAGCGGCCTTCCATACGTCGAGTTCCGATAGCTTCCCGAAATCGGTATTCAAGTAGTATGTGTAGCCACCCGACGCACCTTCCAATGTCGCCGCATAGAGCGCGAGCCCGACGACGATCGCGAACAAGACGGGCATCAAGACCATCGCGGTGCGTTCGATTCCGCCACTCACACCGCGCGCGACGATGTAGATCGTTCCCGCCATGAACGCGACGTGGTAGCCAAACGCATCCCAGCCCGACGCGACGCTGCTGAAATGCTCTCCGGCGTCCGCATCGAAGCCGACCAAGATACCCGATAGCGCGTAGCGGACCGTCCACCCCGCGATGACCGAGTAGTAGGACAGGATCAAGAAACCTGCGGCCACAAATACGAGCCCCAGCGGCTTCCAGCTGTTGCCTCCGAAGTGGGCCAATGCGCTGATGGGACTCTTCTGCGAGCCGCGCCCGAGTGCGAGTTCCGCTAGCAGAACTGGCAGACCGACCAGCAACGTGATGACCAGATACAGCACCACGAACGCGGCCCCGCCGTTTTCCGCGGTGAGGTAAGAAAAACGCCACATGTTGCCGAGACCGACAGCAGAACCAATGGCGGCCATCACGAAGCCGTAGCGACTCGACCACTGTTCTCTCGGTTGGCTAGCCATCCGCCCGCAGCATACACCCAAACAGAGCTAGCGTACGGCAACCAGGGACGAGTCGACTGTGGACAAATTGATGTGGACAAATTGATGCGGACAAGTTGATGCGTGGATCCATTATATTCGACCACATCGCGGTAGGCGTGCGCGACCCGGCAAAGGTGACGCCGCTTTTGGTCGGAGACCTCGGGGGCGAGCCGGTTGCCGCCGGTCCGGGCGCCGGATTCCTGTGGTACCAGTGGCGATTTGGCGGAGCCGGTGTGCTCGAGGTACTCGAACCGGACGGACCGACCGACGGCTTCCTTTACCGCTTTCTCGATTCGCGCGGGCCCGGCATCCACCACGTGACTTTCAAAGTGCCGGATCACGCGGACGCAGTCGATCGCGCCACACAGCTCGGATACAGCGTGGTTGGATTGAAACTCGACGACCCGGGCTGGAAGGAGGCATTCCTACATCCGAAGCAGGCCCAGGGCATTGTCGTGCAACTTGTCGAGAGCCGACCTCATCAGGAAGACGAGAGCGGCGATCCCAGTTGGCGACGGCCGTTTCCGCCGGCACCCGAACCGGCCGCAGAGCCGATGGCCCTCGTCGGCCTGCGGATGACTTCGCACGATCGCGCGCGTGCACTAACACAATGGATGCTACTGCTCGGGGCCGAATGCGATCCCCACTCGGACCCGCTGGTGTTTCGCTGGGCGAGTTCGCCGATGCGAATCGTCGTCGAGATCGATCCGGATCGCGCGGAGGGCCCGGTGGGCCTCGAATGGTCCGCCGAACATGCGACGCCGATCCCTGAGTTTGCCAACTCACTGTTGGGTACACCGAACTTTTCGATTTCGACGTCTTTTTCTGGGTGACGGATCCCATTGGTTGACGAAAGGTTGACGAAGGTTGACGGATGCCTATTTTCGTCTTATTTTCGCCTGTCCGAGGTGCGAAATGAAGCCCAATCGGCCAGGCTCCGGTCCTCCCCCGGCTGCGCGTGTGGCCATCCGCAGCCGAGGTACAGCCGAGAATCCGCCGAATCGCTTCGAGCGACTGATTGAAGTTGCGGACGGGGAATTTCTCGACTCCGAGCGTCTGCCCGATCCATTCAGCGATTCCGACGCCGTCCCCCAGATCCGCACGGAGTATTTTCAGGACCCCTCGCGCACGATCATTGCGTTCAACAAGAGCCCCGACCTGCACTTCGACGCCAGCCTCAACCCATACCGCGGCTGCGAACACGGATGCATCTACTGTTATGCGCGTCCCAGCCACGAATATCTCGGCTTCTCCGCCGGATTGGAATTCGAATCGAAGATCCTGGTCAAGACCGACGCACCGCGATTGCTCCAAGACAAGCTCGGGTCGCGCAGTTGGAAGCCTCAGGTCGTCGCGATCGGTGCGAACACCGACCCCTATCAGCCAATCGAAGCCAAACTGAAGATCACGCGCGGTTGTCTGGAAGTATTTGCGGAGTTTCGAAACCCGGTTGCGATCGTCACGAAGGGGTCACTCGTCACGCGTGACAGCGATGTGCTCGCTCAGCTGGCGCGTTTCGACGCGGCCGCGGTCAATGTCAGCATCACAACCCTCGATCGCGATCTGGGACGTATCATGGAGCCGCGCGCAGCCCCGCCGCGTCGTCGGCTAGAGACAGTTGCGGAGCTCACCCGCCAGAAAATCCCGGTGGGCGTCATGCTTGCGCCGATCATTCCAGGACTGACCGATCACGAAATACCCGCCATCGTAGAGGCCGCGACCCGCGCGGGTGCGCAGTGGGTCGCGCACGTCGTGCTCCGGCTGCCCCACGGCGTCGGTCCGCTGTTCGAGGCCTGGTTGCAACGGCACTTCCCCGATCGGGCGAGCAAGGTCATGAACCGCGTGCGCGAGCTGCGCGGCGGTCGCATCAACGATCCACGCTTCCACAGCCGGATGCGCGGGGAGGGAGTATTCGCCGAGCAAATACACTCGATGATGGCACTCGCCCTGCGGCGAGCCGGTACGCCCAACGCCCGTCCGTCGTTGTCCACCGACGCGTTTCGTCAGGCCTCTGACAAGCAGCTCCCGCTATTTGGCTGACGCCAAGCGGCGCGCGACCCGACCCACTCGCCTCCAGCTTCGACACCTCGCGCGGCTGCGGCGCTTAGAGACCGCAGTCGCGAGTCAAGCAGAGAGGAACCGATCTGGAGAACCGCACATGCAAACGCGGCGGGCGTCGATCACCTCCAGCCGCGTTCTTGGACCGGGTATGCACACCTGTGGCTCTAGTGATGCTGCGGCGACATCAACGAATGCTCCTGAATCGGTGGGAGGGAGAGCTACGCGTTGTGCAAACGCCCGCATGCCCGCCAACCAATCGCGCGATCGTTGCCAGGGCGCAACCACGATTCGATCCACTCCGATCTCTTGCCAGCGGCGAGGGTCGTCGCAGCCATCGAGTGTGCCGCTGATCGTCACCTCGAATCGCGGATCGGACCGACCCTCCTGGTGTCGAAGTCGTTGCAACTGAACTACACGTTCGTGTGCAGTTTTGTAGTCGTGGGCCAGTCCGTACCAGCCGTCTCCCGCTCGTGCTGCGCGCAGCAGCGCTGCGTCGGATTCACCACCGACGTGAATCTTCGGCCACGGGCGCTGGACGGGTTTCGGCTCGAACATGACCGGATCGAAATCGAAGAACTCACCACGGTGTTCGACGACGTCCTCGCTCCAAAGCCGTTTGCAGATGGCCAACGCCTCATCGAGCCTGCGTCCGCGCGTACGCGGGTCGAGCCCGGCAGCGGTCCACTCGCTGCGCAGCCAGCCGGCCCCGATCCCGATCTCCGCGCGACCGCCGGACGCAATGTCGAGTGTCTGAATCGCCCGGGCGGAGGCGAATGGGTGGCGAAGTCCCAACAAGTACACGTTCGTACCCAGCCGAATCGTCGACGTCTTGCCGGCCAGGAAACACAGATACGAAAGCGCGTCGAATACCGGCGTCGACGGCGGTACGGGTGGCGCGTCCTGGCCCGGGTGTGGCGAACCGGACATGTCGACGGGGAAGACCAGGTGCTCCGCCATCCAGACCGACTCGAAGCCGAGGCGCTCCGCTTCCCGTGTCGCCTCGAGGTGAAATGCCGGATGAAGCCGACTGAGCGCGATCCCGTATTTCATCGGCAAGGCTCGGCCAGAATATCTACCAACCGGCCAGTTGCGCAGCGCGCTCGCGGTGCACAGACGGCGTACCCAAGAACGCCCGGTTGAACATGGAGCGCTTGAACCACAACTGAACGTCGCACTCCCAGGTGAAGCCGATTCCACCGTGGGCTTCCACCGCGTCGCGAGCGATCTGCATCACGCGGTCGGAGATGTGAGCCTTCGCGAGCGCAGCGGCTCGTTCCGACTCGTGCCCGATGTGGTCGAACGCGTGCGCGGCGTACCAGAAGAGTCCCCGCGACGGCTCGAGTTCGACCGCCATGTTTGCGAGTTGGTGCTTGACGGCCTGAAAGTGCTCGATCGTCACGCCGAACTGCTCGCGCGTCTTCGCATACTTGACGCTCATGTCGACCAACCGCGATCCGCTACCAAACGCGTCTGCCGCGAGCAACACCAAAGCAGCGTCGCGCACGCGGCCCGCCTGCGCGGTTCCCTCGGGCAGTGCGTCGCACGGAGTCGATTCGAACGTAACGGCGTCGATCCGCCGAGACCGATCGACACCTTCGATCGCTTGGATCTGCAATCCGGCCGCGGTCTTTTCGACCAGAGCCAGCCCGCCTCCTGCGACACCGACCACGATCACATCCGCGATCGATGCGTATGGAACATTCAACTTGACTCCATTGAGTGTATCCCCGCCACTGAGCGCCCAGTCTTCCGGTTGCCATGCACCGCCGGATTCACCGAACGCCAGCGTTCCGATCGCATCACCGGTGGCCAGCCGAGGCAGCCAATTTTTCTTTTGCTCGTCGCTGCCGGCGAGTTGGATCGCCAGCCCGGCGAGCACGTGACCGAAGAACGGCCCCGGTGCGCCGCCATAGCCCAAGGATTCCGCGACCAGCGCGAGGTCGATGATTTCGAGGCCCGCGCCGCCGTACTGTTCGTCGAGATGCAGCCCAGCGAGCCCGAGTTCCACCATCCCCTTCCACAGCGATGCATCGAACCCGGTCTCGGACTCGAACACCTCGCGCAAGTGGGTGGGTGGACATTCGTTCGTCATGAACTGCCGGATCGTGTCCTGCAGAAGTTCCTGCTCTTCCGAAATATCGAAATTCATCTGCTACGAGCTCCTATTCGCGGCGCTGTCCCGCGGAAGACCAAGGCCGCGCTCGCCAATCACGTTGCGCTGGATATTGGCGGTACCACCGGCCACTGCGATCCCGAGCGAGTACATGTATTGGGTGATCCACGAGCGATTGTCGCTGGGCCGATATCCCGCTCGACTCGTTGAAGTCGGGTCGAGCAGGCCATCGTCGCCCAGCAGATCGAGCGCCAACTTGGACACCTGGTGGCTGATGTTGGTCGAATTGAGCTTGTTCATCATTTGGATGATGCCGGGGTCTTCGCCACGCGCGTTCTTGGTCATCTGGCGGTAACCCGAATACTCGTGCGCTCGGACGTATCCCTCGATCTCGGCAAGCCGTTGTCGAACCGACGGGTCTTCGATGTTGGGGCGACCGCCGCGGCTCGTCGACTTCGCGAGGTGCAAGATGCCTTGGAACATCGCACTCGATTGCGCCGCTGCACCTATCGAGTTTCGTTCGTGCTTCAGCGTTGTTCGCGAAACCAACCAGCCTTCACCGCGTTTGCCGACAATCCAGTCCTTCGGCGTTCGGACATCGGTCAAGAAAACTTCGTTGAAGTCGGAACCCCCGGTCATCTGCTTCAGCGGACGCACATCCATTCCTTCCTGCTTCATGTCGATCAGCAGGTACGAAATGCCGGCGTGCTTCGACGCATCGGGTTCCGTGCGCACCAGACAGAACATGTAATCTGCGTCGACGGCACCGCTCGTCCAGATCTTCTGTCCGTTGATCACCCACTCGTCGCCGATGAGTTCGCCGCGGGTCTTCAGTGAAGCGAGATCACTCCCCGACCCCGGTTCGCTGTAGCCCTGACACCACGTGAGGTCTCCGCGGGTGGTGGGCGGGACGAACTTCTCCTTCTGCCACGCCGCGCCGCGTTCGAGCAGCGTGGGGACCAGCATCATCGTGCCGATTCCGGGCGGATCCATCGGCGCACGGGCGCGGGTGAATTCTTCCCGAAGAATGGCCCCGCGGATCTCGTCTGCGGGCTGTTCAGAGCCGCCGTACTGCTTGGGGATCGAACGGCGCAGGTACCCCCTCGCAGTGGCGTCGTCGCGAAACTGCCCGATCTCTTCCTTCGTCGGGTAGCGATCCTTGTCGCCAGCGGGGGGCCAAGTCGAACTCAGAAAGCTCCGCACCTCTTCGCGAAACTCGTCGTACTGCTTGCCATAACTCAGGTCCATCGAGATTCTCCTGAAGTGCGGGGATGCAGTTCGGGACGTCGCCCGAGCGCCCTGCCGTCGAATTTGTCATGGGGTGTATTGACAGTCAGCGCGTCAGTATAACCGGTTCGAGCCGGGATTCGATCTCGCCTCGGATGCGACCTTCTGGTGGCCGTTCAGCAGTGGCCCGTCTGCGACTTCCCTTCGCGAACATTGCGTGGATCTCATGCGACCCCAGGCCCGCTAGCCCGGCGCCTCAGCGCGAATTCTTCGCATTCTTCGTCTTCGCCCCGCTTCACTTCGTGTACCGTCGTTCGGAATGATGCACGTCGGCCACACATGAGTGACGACGGAGGTTCCTCATGAGCGCTGAAGGGCGACACGAGATCAGAACAGAGAACGAAAAAGGCAGCCGAACTGAGAAACACAGCAGCGCCGTCGTTCTCTTGAGCGGTGGTTTGGATTCGACCACTACGCTGGCGATCGCGAAGCAACAGGGCTTTGACATCCATGCCATGACCTTCCGGTACGGGCAGCCGCATCAAATCGAAATCGAAGCCGCGCGGCGCGTCACCGAGCACTTCGGTGTAGTGGAGCATGTGATCGTAGATTTCGACCTGCGACTCTTCGGCGGATCTGCGCTCACCAGCGATCTCGCCATACCCAAGGGGCGCTCCATCGAAGAGATGGCTTCAGGCATCCCGATCACCTACGTCCCGGCGCGTAACACGATTTTCCTGTCCTTCGCCCTCGCGTGGGCGGAAGTCTTGAAGTGCGAAGACATCTTCATCGGTGTAAATGCATTGGACTACAGCGGCTATCCGGACTGCCGGCCGGAGTACATCGAGGCCTACCAGCAGATGGCCAACCTGGCTACGCGCGAAGGCGTAGAGGGTCGTCAACGATTGACTATCCACACGCCGCTGCTCCAACTCACGAAGGCACAGATCGTTCGCCGTGGACTCGAGCTCGGTGTCGACTACAGCCTCACCTGCACCTGCTACGACCCGTCGTCAGCGGGTGAAGCGTGTGGAGAGTGCGACGCCTGCCTGCTTCGGCTGAAGGGATTCGCCGAGAACGGACTGCGGGATCCAGTTCGCTACCGAAAGGATCCACAGGCGTCCGCTTGATTGACGACGACGCGCCCGTCCATTCCGCTGACGACGAACCTGACGACGTCGTTGATCAGGCGCTGGTGAGCCTGGCTAAGGAGCTGGCCGAGCAGCTGGCCGACCGCTATCGCATCGAACCCGAAAACGCCTATATGTCGTTTGTCGAGTCGTGGTTGAACAATCGACCGCTGCGAGAACAAGCCGCTCGCGAATCTGATCATCGGCGCTTGAAGCGAACCCGCGCCTACAAGCAAGCAGCAGATAAGGTCAAGACGATCACCTACAACAGCCTTCGGAAATACAAACAACAAACACAACAGATGGCAGAAGGTGTGGACGCACTCGGCGAGCTTGCCAATGAAGGTGTCGACCCGAAAGACCCCCGCGCCATCGCTGCCCGCGAGCGAATCGTCGCCTCGCATGTCAGCACGCGCGAGCGACTGCCCGATCTCGAAGCTTTCCTCGCCGCGCTTTTCGAGCTGGCCCCAGAGCCGACGAGCATCCTGGATATCGGCTGCGGTCTGCAGCCCCTCCTCTACCCGTTCGAACGTGACGGTGGTGTCACGTCGCACTACCTCGCCCTCGACAAGGACAGCTCGATCGTCGCGGCCGTCAACGGCTGGGGGCGACTCGTCGGCGGGCGGCGTCTGCAAGCGCGGCGCTGGTCTCTATCCGAGGGATTCGAAAGCGTGATCGGCCCCGAGTCCGACGGAATCTTCTCACTCGCTCTGGGCCTGAAACTGATCCCAGTGCTGGCGCGGCAGGAGCGCAACCAGTTGCCACTGTTTCGAGACATTCCCGCACGGCGTTTCCTGATCAGCGGTGCACGCGAATCGATGGTCAAACGCCGGAACATCGAACGGCGCGAAAGAGCCAGCCTGCTCGCCTTCGCCGACGCATTGGGCTTTCAAGTCCTCGGAACACTCGAAACTGGGAGCGAGCTGGGTCTGCTGCTGGAGACCCGATGACGAACTCACGACACGTACCGCCGCTGGTGACGCGGGCGGGCATCCGGTACGAACAACCCCTATTCCTACCGGTCTACCAACCGCGGGAGCGCGTGTTTCAGCTGGCGGCATGGGAGGGCGAGCCGCGCATCGAGGGCATCATCGTCAACGCGTACTTCCTCTACAAGATCCGGGAACTCCGCAAGCGGCTGGCTGCGGATTCCTCACTCAAGGAGTTCGTCGGCTTTCCCGGTTTGGTGACAACCGACTCGGGTGCGTTTCAAGGCCTGACCCGCCAGTTGTATCTGTCCAACAAGAAGATCGTGCGGTTCCAAGATGCCATCGGCTCCGACATCATCGCCCCCTTGGACTTGATCACGCCTCCCGGAGACAACCGCACCAACGCCGAGGGCAAGCTGCGCGCGACAGAGAAACGCGTACAGGAGGGGCTCGCGCTGGTCGAGAGGGGTACCCTCGCAGGCGTTCAACAAGGCGGGCGTTTTCTGGACCTGCGCCACGAAAGCGTAAACCGGTTGATGGCGATGGGGGTCGAGTATCTCGCGATCGGCAGCCTGGTGCCGTTCTTTACCGGCAACCACAATCTCGCCTTTCCCGCAGCCGTATTGGTCGATGCACGCCGCACGGCAGGGCCCGACATACCCATGCACGTCTACGGTGCCGGCGACCCTTGCGAACTGCCCTTCATGGTCGCATGCGGCGCGACGGTCTTCGATTCTTCCTCGTACGGCCACTACGCCCAGGGGGGCTGGTACATGACACCGTACGGTGCCCTCGCAGGGTCGGGACCGATCCTCGCCGGAGAGTTCAGCTGCGCGTGCCCCGTATGCCAACAAGCGCCGATCGACGCAGTGTTCTCGGACCGCACTGCCCTCGCCCGGCATAACCTGTGGACGATCTGCAACACGGTTCGGAACCTACGCCGGCTGGTTCGAGCGCCAGATGAACTCGACGCCTACTTGGAGCGGATACTCGAAATCCACCAGGTTTGGTTCCCGGAGAGTCGGCTGGAACCGTCCTGGCGAAGTGTCCAGGACGCGCTGTTGCCGATCAGGAATGGGGGCGGCTGAACTTTGCCTGGCTGGAACGAGCCCGATGGACGTGGCCCGGATCAGAGCCGACAGCGACACTACACATCGTATAGCGGAGCTGATAGGTCCCCGGCCCGACCCGATAGCGCGCGAGCGTATCTGGCCCACACGATGCTGTACCTACACCGCGGTGGCGGGCGTCCAACACGAGCTCGACTTCATCGCTACGCTCGAGGTCGACGGTGTGACGAGCGCGCTCGAGCGTTTCGTCACCGAAGTGACTCGCGGTGAAACCGAACGGCATCTCCGCACCGAAAAGCACGCCAGCCCCCGCGTCGTTTCGAAGCGCCAACCACAGGGTGCCGCCACGGTGGCCGTTGCTCTGGGGCCGGATGTACGGCACATACAAGTCGTCGACCGCACTGCGGTGGCGTCCCGTCCACGCCCCTTCGCAGCGATCGCTGTAGTTCTCGTGCGGACCGAGACCGAGCCATTCGACCTGTTCGAGTCCCGCTGCCAGCCTCCAGCGAACGCCGACGCGCGGCAAGTCGTCCATCTCGCGCGGAATCCGAAGCCTGTGTTCGAAGCGCAGCGTACCGCCGGGTTCGATCACGACGATCTGACGGTGTTCGATACGAAGCTCCGAACAAGCTGCGCCGAGTTGCTCCGCCGACGTCCAGACGACCGAACCGTCGCGGCGGCGGACGAATCGGCTCGCGCGCTCGATGACCTCGATCTGATCCAGGCCCCAAGCGCGCCACTTCGCGACCGGGCCCCGACCATACATCCCGTCGTTATCGAGCGGTGCCCGCCAAAGCTGGACGGCCGGAGCGGAGCCCGCAATTTCGCCGGCGCTCGACGAGCGAATGGCCAGCACGCCCGATGCGTTATCGAGTTCGACCCGCAGGTCCCCGCATGCGACACGGGCTCTCTCCCCGTCGCGTTCGAGCGTCAGCGGCGCGGCGACCGACGGCCGGCTCTCACGTCGAACGCGGCCCGGCGGCAACAAGAATTGCTCCCACGCCAGCTCTTCGCCCCGAGCCCACCAAGCGTTCGCGCGGCGCATCAGGAAGCGCACGCGCAGGTGACACTGCTGGCCCTCGACGAGATTCGGGCGCCGAAGTGGCAGCGACTCGACGCGTGATTCTCCGGGACCGAGCGTGAGCTTCGCCAGCCTGCCGCGTTGCACGATGCGGCCGTCGACCGCCAATTCCCAGACCCCCCGAAAGTCATCGAGCGAGGTAAAATCGGCTCGGTTCACAATCCGGATGCGCCCCCGTCGCAGGTCTACGGCTTCGACCGAGACCGGTTGTGCGATCTTCCTCCACTCGAACATCGCGGGGTGCGGCGTTCGGTCGGGCCATACCAGACCATTAATACAGAAGTTCGTGTCGTTTGGTTCATCCGCGAAATCGCCGCCGTACACCCAATACGCGCGACCATCCTCAGTTTCGCGTCGGAATCCCTGATCGACCCAATCCCAAATGAATCCGCCCTGCAGGCCCGGTGTCGCTTCGATGGCGTGCCAGTAGTCCGCGAGGCTGCCGTTGCTGTTGCCCATCGCGTGGGAGTACTCACACATGATCAGCGGCCGCGGATCGCCGGCCTGCTTGGCCCAACGCACGATCTCGTCGATCTCGGGGTACATCGGCACCACCACGTCAGCTTCGGGGTGCGCATCGTACAGAGCGTCGCTCGGGTTGCCCCCAGAAAAGCCCAGCCGGATGCTGCGAGCACCGATCGATCCCTCGTACGCGATCGGGCGGGTCGGATCGAAATGGCGTAAATGTGCGCTGGCTGCGTCGTGAATCGGACCGTAGCCGGCCTCGTTTCCGAGCGACCAGATCGCGATGCAGGCGTGGTTTTTGTCGCGTCGAACCATCCGAACCACCCGATCGAGGATCGCGTGTTCGTAGCGCGGGTCGTGAACCAGGCTTTGAAGGTAGGCGTGCGACTCGACATTGGCTTCATCGACCACGTAGAGCCCCAGTTCGTCGCAGAGTTCGTAAAAGAACGGGTCGTTGGGATAGTGGGCCGTACGAACCGCATTGAAGTGGAACCTCTTCATCATCAGCACG
Organism: Deltaproteobacteria bacterium; assembly: GCA_032128375.1. Taxonomy (GTDB): domain Bacteria; phylum Myxococcota_A; class UBA9160; order UBA9160; family SMWR01; genus JAJDAM01. The sequence goes on from JAQBGU010000188.1 coordinate 114,321, forward strand.
TCTTCGCGCATGCGTTCCCGCGAGAGGGTCTTGCCGGTACGGTCGTCGTGTTCGTGCCGGTTCACGCCCCGAATCGCGACCGCGCAACCATTGATACGCAGTTCGCGGTCGATGATCTCGACGCGTCGGAAACCCACCCGACAGGTCGTGACCTCCTGTACCTCGCCAGCGGGATCCACCAGCGACACGACCAAACGGTAGAGATTGGGTGTTTCGGAAGACCAGGGCTTTGCACGCGGCACACTCACCCGAGCGCGCGCGACATGCCCTTCGAAAGCAAACGCGCGAAGGGCCCAGAATGCATGTGCGATCGGTACCTCGGCGACCTGCGGCGTGCGCAGCAGCTCGACGCCCCGATCGCTGTACAAGCGCAACTCGGTTCGCCAGCCAGCAACGGGAGGGCCCTCGAAGCCCACCTTCGTGCCCACTTCGAGCTTCGCGCGCCCCGTTGCGGCGTCCCAGTCTGCGACGACGTGAAGATCCGCGATGTGCGTACGCCCCGTCGCGTACACAAAGACCTCGCGGTGCAGTCCCGCCATCCACCAGTGGTCCTGATCTTCAATAAAACTGGCGTCAGACCAGCGCACGACGGTCGCTACCAGTGTGTTGTTGCCCGGCTGCACGAAGCGGGTCAGATCGAATTCGGCCGGCAGCCGGGAGTCCTTGCTCATCCCGATGAAAACCCCATTGATGTGGACGATGAGCACGCTCTCCGCACTGCCAAAGTGAACGACGATGCGGCGCCCCGACCAGGCATCGGGAAGTGTGAAGTCGACCCGATGCACACCGGTCGGGTTCGTTTCGGGCACGGCCGGTGGCGAATTCGGAAACGGCATCTGCACGTTCGTGTAGTGAGGACGATCCCAGCCCTGAAGCGTCCAGCTGCCCGGTATTTCGATCTCCGGCCAGTCCGAGACATCCGTCTGGGCGGACAGCGCCGCGGTCGTCACCTGATCGGGTCGGTCGAAAAACGCGAAGCGCCAGCGCCCGCAGAGCGATTTGAAATACGGCGAATCCTCGCGCGCACCCGTGCGTGCGCTCTCGGCGTCGGGGTACGGGATCAGTGAGCTGCGCGAAGGCAGGCGGTGCAGGCCCAGCAGCTCGGGGTTCGTCCAGCCGATTCCGATCGGGAGATCCTCGAGCGGCGAACGCGCGGGCATGCGTGGATTCTAATCCAATGCCCACAGCCGGTCGTTGAAATTTTCTGCGGGAGCCGGGTGACGGGAGGAATGATTCAGCCGCCCGCTACAATCGACGGCTACAGGTCATGGTCCGCGACCGGAGGTTCCGACCGGGCCAACTCGCGGCGCAACGCATCCGCCTCGCGAGCGACTTGCTGGCCCTTCCATGAATTCAGCGGGTAAAGCTCTTCCGCGAGTTCGAGCAGTCTCAGCGCTTCTGTACGGCGCGAGTCGGCAATCATCAGCCCAGCGACGATCCGCGCCGCATCGGCGAAATGGGAATCGAGCCCGCTGGCCTGACGCGCCCAGCCCGCAGCGAGCTGGCGCGAGACCCCGATGTTTTGGGCTTCTTCGATTCCGGCAGCGCGGAACCCCAGGTTTGCGCTGAGCGCGCCGAGGTACGCATCGATGGCGCGTCGCAGATCGATGAACGGCAACACGTTGTGCTCGATCCCACCGGGTCCGAACGATCGTGCCAGCATGGCCTGGGCGATCCGGTAGCTGCCCATGTCAAGCTTGAACGACGTGCCGGTCGGGTTCATCAACGACTCTTCCTCATCGAGCACGTGAATCGCGCCGTACAGGTGCAGCAGTTCGTGCGATAGCACGCGGCTCTGGCACGCCCCCGGTTCCATGCGAATCGCCAGTGAGCGGCCGAGCAACTCGGCGACTCCCTTTTTCCAGACACCCGGCAAGGGCGGAACCGGACGCCCGGTGATTACAGCCGCAATACCCTCCTCTGGAGGTGAAACCTTCTCTACGAAGTCGCGATACATCGCATCCAGATCGTCTGCTTGCCCGCCCGGATCGAATGCACTGATCGCGATCGGAACAAAGCGCGTCTTCAGAACTTCATCGAGTGAGTTCGACGCGGAAAGCCACGCCGTGCGCAGCGCGAAACGCCACCCGGCGCTCGAGCGCAGCGCAGCGTCGGCGTACACATGAACCGGAACCACACGCCGCGCGCGCCAATTGGGGCTTCTCTCTCGAAGCATCAGCAGCGCCTCGAGGGCAGAAGCCGGATCCAGATCGGCGAGCCACACCGCCTTTTCGAGTAGCTCGAGCGATTCATCGAGTCGGCCGTCCTGCGCGAGCGCCTCTCCGCCACGCACGAGCGCCGCCGGATCATAGGGGTGATCCATCGCGCGGCGAATCCTCGCCTGCCGGTCGGCCAACGCGTCTCGTGGCGCGGGTCCCGACAGTTCGGACAATCGAGCATGACTGGCCGGATGCGTCGAGTCGAGCTCCAACACATTAGTGAGCGAGCGGATTTCGGCATCGTGGTCGGCGATGCTGCGTTCAGCAGCTGCTCGGGCCAACCACGTCGCCACCGAATCCTCGTGAAGTGATTCGGCAGCGGCCAACGAACTAATCAGGGCGGCGGCGAGAGCACACATTCCAACAGAGACGGAGTGGTTATGCATATTCGAACGACTCGAAGCGGGGATCACCTTTCGGTAAGCCTTGCGAACGCGCTGTCGAGGAGTTCCGCGAGTTCGAGGCGATGAATCCGCATGGATCCGGTGGCTGGGCTCGCGCTCTCACGCCGCCCCGCATAAGCGAGCTTCTGGGTCGATCGCAGTTTCCCCTGGATCCGCTCGCGCACGAAAGTCCACGCGCCCATGTTCGCGGGCTCTTCTTGCGCCCAGGCCACCTGCGTCGCACGCGAATAGCGCCCGAACAAGGCCGTGATAGCGTCCGCCGGCCACGGATACAGCTGCTCGATTCGAATCAGCGCGACCGTCGCAGGGTCACGAAAACGCTTGGCGCGCTCCCCGAGCAGGTCGTAGTAGACCTTGCCACTGCACAGGATCACCCGCTGCACGCGATCGGAATTTTCGAGCGCGTGCGGGTCCTCGATCAGCGGCTCGAATCGTCCCCGGGCGAGCTCTTCGGCCGTTGAAACGGCCAGTGGGCTCCGCAGCAGGCTCTTGGGTGTAAAAATGACCAGTGGCGCGCGGTACGGGCGTCGCATCTGCCGGCGCAACACATGGAAGTATTGAGCGGGCGTCGTGCAGTTGACGACCTGCAGCGCGTCGTCCGCACAGGACTGCAGAAATCGCTCGATGCGAGCACTCGAGTGTTCCGGGCCCTGCCCTTCGAACCCGTGCGGAAGCAGCACGACCAGGCCGCTCATTCGCTGCCACTTCACATGCGCCGTAAACAGGAATTGATCGAAGATCACCTGGGCGCCGTTCGCGAAATCGCCGAACTGCGCCTCCCAGATCGTCAGCGTGGTCGGGTCGGCGAGGCTGTAGCCATACTCGAAGCCGAGCACGGCGGCCTCGGACAACAGGCTGTCATACGCTTCGAAGCGCGCCTGTGTCTCCGATAGGTGATCGAGCGGGAGGTAATCCTGCTCGGTCTTCTGGTCGACGATCACGGCGTGTCGGTGGCTGAATGTTCCCCGTCGGCTGTCCTGGCCGGACAAGCGCACCGGAGTGCCCTCGACCAACAGGGACCCGAACGCAAGCGCCTCGCCCATCGCCCAGTCGATGGGTCCGCCATCGGCGACCGACTTCTGCCGGCGCTCCATCAGCTTGACGAGCTTGGGGTGCGCGTTGAAACTGCTGGGAATCGCTCCGATGCCTTCGGCGAGTCGGGACAGTTGTTCGATCGGAACGCAGGTTTCACGTTCTTCCGCATCGCAGGTCCGCTCGAAACCCGTCCAGGGACCATTGGGCTCATAGGGCTCGTCTGGGCCGGGAGGACGCGTCTCGATGACCTCCAGTGCGTGACTGAGCTGGTCGTTCAGATCGTTTTCGATGCAATCCGCATCCTCGCGCCCGATCACTCCGAGCTGGATCAACTTGTCGGTGTAGATCTGCCGGACAGAGCTCTTCTGGCGAATCTTCTCGTACAGCAACGGTTGAGTGAAGCTGGGCTCATCGCCCTCGTTGTGACCGTGGCGGCGGTAGCAGACGAGATCGATCACGACGTCCTCGCTGAATCGGCTGCGATAAAGCATTGCGAGTTTCACCACGTGTACGACCGCCTCGGGATCGTCGCCGTTCACGTGAAAGATGGGTACCTGGATCATCTTCGCGACGTCGGTGCAGTACAACGTGGAACGCGCGGCTGCCGGCGTCGTGGTGAAGCCGATCTGGTTGTCGACGACGATATGGATCGTTCCACCGTTCGAATATCCGACCAGATTCGACAAGTTCAGCGTCTCGGCGACGATTCCCTGGCCGGCGAATGCGGCATCGCCGTGAATCAGCACAGGGATGACCTTCTCGCCACGGTTGTCGCCCGCGCGGACTTGCTTGGCCCGAGTGCGCCCTTCGACGACCGGATCGACCGCCTCGAGGTGCGACGGATTCGCTGTCAATGACAGGTGGATCGGCTTGCCGCTGCTTGTGCGTCGATCGTTTGAATAACCCTTGTGATACTTCACATCACCAGATCCGAAGGGGCTGTCGATCATCGGACTGTCTTCGAATTCGGAGAAGATCGATTCCAGCGACTTGCAAAGGATGTTCGACAACACGTTCAGCCGGCCACGGTGCGCCATCCCGATCACCAACTCCTGGCCACCGAATTCGGGTGCCTGCTCGACGATGGTGTCAAGTAGTGGGATCAGCGCCTCGGAACCCTCCAGCGAGAAGCGCTTCTGCCCAACGAAGCGTGCGGCGAGGAAGCGCTCGAATAGCTCCGAAGCCGCCAGCTTTCGGAGAATTCGCAGGCGCTCCGACGTATCGAGCGTACTCGTATTCTGCGATTCCTCGATACGACTCTGAATCCACGCCTTGCGCCCCGGGTCCTGGACATGGCTGAACTCGACACCCACTTTGCGACAATAGGTAGCCCGCAGGCGCTGTAAAATCTCGCGCAGCGTCTGGACCGCCCCGCCGGGCAAGTTGCCAGCGATGAACGATTGCTCGAGCTCTTCGGTCCCAAAACCGTAGTGGGCCGGGTCCAGCTCAGGGAAGTAGGCGTTGCTTCCGCCGAGCGGGTCGGTGTCGGCGATCCGATGCCCGCGCGAGCGGTAGGCGTGGATCATTCGCAGCACGCGCGCGTGGCGATCGGCCAATTGGTTCGCGAGCGGGGAACGCATCGTCGCGGCTGCTTGGCCGTCGGCTACCGGCGCATCCGCTACACGCTCCCCGATCGGTTCGTGCGATGCGTCAAACTGCTTCGCCCAGCTCGAATCGACTGAATCTGGGTCGACCTCGTAGCGCTCGTAAATGTCCCCGACGGCCCCAGCATTGACCCCGAAGGCGCTCAGTGAATCGAAGACGGGTGATCGCTTGCGCTGAGCATTGCGTTCCATCTTCCGGCCCAGAACTCCTCGACTGCGCTGCGACACCAACAGGGTGCGCAACGTCTACAGGGAACTCCTGAATCGGCGGAAGCTCGGCGGCGCTCAAGCAAAATGCCGGGATATCGACTCAACCGGCATTTCTGTGACAACAGCGGAAGTCAGGCTTCTGGCACCGCCATTCCGCGCTGGACCGCGGGGCGCTCGGCAATCCGCTCTACCCATGCCACCACCCGCGTCTGTGACATCAATAGCGGGATCTTCATGTTGAGCATCAAGCCTAGCCAGCCGTGGTGCATGATGTCCGCGATCGAGTACTCGCCAGCCAGAAACGGACGGCCATCCGACAGAATCCGGTCCAGCACGCCGAGTAGGCGCGTCACTTCATCGGTGAAAATTTGCAACATCTCAGCATTCTGTTCCGCTTCGGGGCGTCTCATCTGCGAGGCCAAACGGCCCAGATTCGGCCCGATTCCGCCAGTCTGAAAAAACGCGTACTGAATGGCGTGGATGCGATCCGCCGGATCGGCCGGCAGGAGCTTTCCGTATTTCTCGGCCAGGTAGAGCAGGATTGCGCCGGATTCCCAGATCACCAGACCGTCGTCGTCGATTACCGGCACTTTGTGGTTCGGGCACACCGCAAGGAACTCGTCGGTCGGGTGGTCCGATGCTTGAAGGTCGACCTTGATGACCTCGTACGGTACGCCGATCTCCTCGAGTGCGATCGAGGCTTTTCGTCCGTTGGGGGTAGCGGCGGTGTATAGCTTGATCAGACTGACTCTCCTCGCGGTCGCGGGGCGGATGTGCGTCTTGCGGGTGGCTTCACGGCGCCGGCGCGAGAATCGCCAACACGACCAGACGTCCGGAGCCGCTGTTTCGAATCCCGTGCGCGACGCCTTCAGGTGCGACCAACATCACCCCGGGCTCCATCGCGACCTCACGGTCTTCGAGTAGGAACGCGCCAGTCCCTTCCAGCACGTGATAAACCTTGTCCATTTCGGGGTGGGCGTGGAGTTTGTGTTCCTGCCCGGGTTCGAAGCAATTGAGCCCGACCATGATCCGCTGAGAGCGGAAAATGGTCGCCTTTCCCATTTTCTCCGCAGAGAAGACCGCGTGTTGCTCTGGGCGAATCGCGCTGGGGTGCTCCATGATCCTCTCTGGGCCTGGGCAGATTGAGCCAGGCAGACTGAGAACTCGCCGAACTATACCTCGCTATCCGGCGCCTCACCTCGGGCCCGACCCGACGCCCCTGTGCGCGGTAGACTAATCTCAACAGCGCCAACACGCTGTGGAAAGGTATTTTGGTCGAACTTCCCTCACAAAGCGACATGAAAGCCGATGCCGCTGCGCAGCGATCGGCCGCACCGGCCTGGTTGCGGCTGATGCGGCCTCGGCAGTGGTCGAAAAATCTGTTGGTGTTCGCGGCGTTGGTCTTTGCGGATCGGTTGCTATCGATGGATTCGGTACAGCTGGCGCTGATGGGATTCGCCTCATTTTGCCTGGCGAGTTCTTCGACGTACATCGTGAACGACCTTTTGGATGTGGAGCGGGATCGTCTCCACCCGACCAAACGCCTGCGGCCGATCGCATCCGGCGAGGTCACGACAAGCACCGCCATCGCGATGACGGTGGTCCTGACTGCGAGCTCGTTTGCGGTCGCTGCGTGGATCGGCTGGATGTTCAGCGCAGCGATTGTCACCTACGTCGTCCAGGTGCACTTCTACTCGATGATCGGCAAGCACATCGTGATCTTGGACACGATGCTTGTCGCAGCCGGTTTCGTGCTCCGAGCGGTAGGCGGTGCAATCGCAATCAACGTCGCCTCGTCGAATTGGTTCGTGCTGTGCACGTTTTTCGCCGCGCTGTTTCTGGCGCTGACCAAGCGCCGAGCCGAAAAACTCGCTCTGCGTGGCGATGCGGTCAACACGCGATCGGTACTCGAGCAGTACACCGATTCGACGCTTGCCGCCTATATCGCGGCGGCCGTCGCTGTCACCACGATCAGTTATGCGCTCTACGTGATCGACGCCTCCACCCACTACCCCCGGCTACCGCTGACGGTTCCATTCGTGGTATTTGCAGTGTTTCGCTACCTCCACCTGGTCGAGACCGCCGGCCTGGGAGAGAAGCCCGAAGACGTGTTTTTCGAGGATCGCCCGTTTCAGATCGGCGTGATCGCATTTGTCGTGGCGGCGCTGGCCGCATTGTATTGGGGAGTCTGAGTCCATTTTCGGGTCGGTGACGCCGTGAAGAGAATCCTGTGCCTGTTCGGAACCCGGCCCGAGATCATCAAGCTCGCCCCGGTTTTGCGGGCGCTCGAAAACCGACCCGAACGCTTCGAGGTACTTCGGGTGGCATCATCGCAACACATCAGCCTGTTGCATCCGTTTGCTCAGCACTTTGGAGTACCGATCGATCGCGACCTCGAAGTCATGAAGGACGCCCAGACGCCCGCCCAGGTCGCCGCGAGGGTACTCGAAGGACTCGGCCCCATCCTCGACGAATGCCAGCCCGACCTCGTGCTGGTGCAGGGCGACACCACGACCGCGATGGCGGGCGCGCTCGCGAGCTTCTTTCACCGTGCCGCTGTCGGTCACGTCGAAGCGGGCCTGCGCTCCGGCGATCCGAGTAGCCCATTTCCCGAAGAAACCAACCGCACGCTGATCAGCCGCATTGCGAACTATCATTTCGCTGCGACTCCACATAATGTAGAGACACTCGTCAGCGAAGGCGTCGATGCTTCTCGGATCGCGCTGACTGGGAATCCCATTGTCGACGCGCTGCACTTCAGCCTGGCTCACGACAAACCCAGCAAGCGGCTTCAGAGCCGGCTCGATTCCATCGAACAGAAACTGTTGGTGCTCACCACGCACCGGCGGGAGAGTTTCGGCGAGACGATGCGGGGAAACCTCGAAGTGATTCGCCGTTTCGTCGAGGCGCACGCTGATGTGGCATTGGCGTTCCCGGTCCACCCGAACCCCGAGGTCCTCGGGCCGACACGAAAAATCCTCGGCGGTGTCGATCGTGTGCATCTGCTCGACCCACTCGGCTACCCCGATTTCATTGCGCTGCTAAAGCGCGCATGGCTGGTAGTATCGGACTCGGGGGGCGTGCAAGAAGAGGCTCCGACGCTCGGAAAGGCACTGTTGGTACTGCGCGAAAACACCGAGCGTCCCGAAGCGATCGAATCAGGTGTCGCGCGATTGGTCGGCGGTTCGCCCCAGGCCCTCGAAGAGATTCTTTCGGAGTTGTACACCGACGACAGTTGGATGCGTCATGTGAGTCAGATCCCCAATCCGTTCGGGCAAGGGAACGCCGGAGAGCGCATCGCAGACGCGATCGAAATCTTCTTGAACTGACACATCTCGAACGGACACTCCTGGAACTGGACTCGAAGGACACACCAGATGGCCAAATCGCTCGCCGACTTCGTGAATGAAGCATTGAAGAGCATCGAAGAAGTGACACCCGAACGCGCACTCGAAATCCTCGAGGCACCCGACTGCGACGGCTGGCACTTCATCGACGTGCGAGAACCCGATGAGTTCGTTCCGGCGCACATCCGCACCGCGCGCAACTTTCCGCGCGGCTTCCTGGAAGTCCGTGCGGATCTCGAGCACTACAAGCGCGATCCGTGGCTCGAAGACCGCAACCGAAAACTGATCTTGTATTGCGGCGGCGGACACAGAAGCGCGTTGGCGACCCGGACGCTCGCGCAAATGGGTTTTGTAAACCTGCTGTCACTTCGCGAAGGCTGGACGGGCTGGATCGAGCGTGGCTTTCCGATCGAGACCGCGGTCTAGCGAATTGGTCCGGTGAGTCGCGCTCGTGGTGCGAGAGCGTGGAGCCGAAGCTGCGCGAGCTATTCTTCGGCACCAACGGGCGGGAGTTCTTCGCGGCCGGGTAGCCTGTCGTCCAGGCTGTGGATCCAACCGGCGGTTCTCTCACTCATGTCATTCAGCATCTCGCGTGTTTCATTTGTCGAATCGTCGTCGGGAAGCTTCGCGCGGTCGGGAACCAGCACCGAAACAACGTCCAGCACTTCAGTACGTTCTGCGAACACACGCTCGTGCAGTGCGATGCCGCGGTCGAGGAGAACCTGGCGTGTGGAGGGGGACGCGACACCGCTCAACCACACCAATCGGTCACCAGTCGGCGGCAAGGCTGCGAACAATAAGTCGGTCTCGGCCGTCCAGGCGAGGTAGTCGGCCCGAACAGGCAGCACGCTGCGGCCGTCCGCAGCGTCGAAGGTCAGCGTGTCTCCGGTCGCACTCACAGCGACGACTGGCTGTGTGCTGCGATGATACAACCAGACGAGTTCGGCAAGCTCCACGTAAAAGCGACAGCGCGTCTCGTCGTCCGCGCGTGCGGCCTGTTTCGCCAACCCGCCGCGCCCCGGAACGCTCTCGATCGACGCAAGCGCGCTCACCAGCAACGTCGTATGCGTCAGCGTGCAGACGGGATGGTCGTTGATCGCGCTGATCTCGTCGGACCACAGGCCCATTTTTTTGAGCGCCGCAGCGCTCCCTGCCTCCAACGTCTCCGGTGGGATGTTCCATCCCAACGCTCGCACCCCGTGAATCTGCCGGGAAGTCGCGACCGCGAGCTTCGCGGCCATTGGCGCTTGTGACATCGCCAAATCGACCGCGAGGCCACCCACGAAAGACGACCAGGCCACCTCGTCGAGTTCGTTTTGAAGAATCTCGTTGGACGAGAACGGATCCACACCCATCTCGGCAGCCAGCCGGCGCTTGACCCGGCCGTAGCCCAGAGCTGTCTTCACCCGTTCGGTTTTTGATTTCTCGGGCTCGTTTTCGTCACTAGTGCTCAGCGAGGCAATCGAAAGGTCATTCCACCAGTTTTTGACGCTCTGCGGAACGTCTTTCGCGACCCTGACCGGGTCTACGAGTGCATCTTTCGCAAAGCCCAGCGGGCCGGCAGCCGCCGCCTTCACTGCGTCCAGGTAACCCTTCGTCAGCTTCAGCTCGCGCAGAACCGCGATGGCTTCCTGCTCACGCGCGCGCTCGAGCACCATCGAATTCCCGTACGCCTCGATGCGCTGGTAGTTGGAAATCAACACGTACCGGTTCATCTGGCCGTCGTTTTTGACTTGCCGTTCGATGGCGAATTGATCGCCGACGGCGGCGGCTTCGCCCAGCTGGTCGTAGACGTCGAGCAGCGGAGGTGTTTCGTAGGCCGCGAAATCATCGCCGAGCGCCGCAAACGGCGCGAGAAGCAACATTGGGACCAGAAAGAAACGCCTCAGCCGCATACTGGAACAGTCTGGCCGGAAAGTGGTGATAGATCAACTGGCCCCAGCGCCAGTCGGTTTGGGTAATCTACCCAGCATGTCGAATCCCAAGCGCGTTTGCGTTGGCTCCATCGAGATGGGCTACGAAGAGCAGGGTGTCGGAGACCGCCCCTTCGTCCTCGTTCACGGCTTCACGGGCTCACGCGACGACTTCGCGGACGTCCTCGGCGGACTCGCCGAAAAGGGCCGCACGATCACAATCGACCAGCGCGGACACGGCGAGAGCACCAACACCGGCCGCCCCAAAGACTACAACTTCGACATCGCCGTGACCGACCTGCTCGGCTTCCTCGATGCCTTGGCGATCGACCGATGCGACCTGCTCGGCCACTCGATGGGTGGCATGGTCGCGATTCGCTTCGTGCTCGCCCATCCGGGCCGCGTCGCCTCGTTGATTCTGATGGATACCTCCCCCTCGCCCATCAAGCTCATGCCGGTCGCGATGATGCAAGCCGGCGCCAAGGTCGGTCGCGAACAGGGCATGGGTGCGCTGTTCGAAATCATGCGTGCCGGCGCTGCAAACGACCCCAACCGCGCGCCCGCAATGCGCCGATCAGAACAGGAGATGGGCGCCGAGCGCTACTGGAAACGCATCAGCACCAAGATCGAAGCCATGGATCCCGAAGCGATGCACGCCTGGGCGGCGATCCTGGCCGACCATCACCCCGCCATCGACCGCCTCGCTGAAATCCGTTGCCCGACTCTCGTCATTGTCGGCGAGCAGGACGCTCCTTTCCTCGCACCCTCACGCTCTATGGCCGACGAGATCGGCGACGCCACCCTCTCCATCGTCCCCGGTGCAGCCCACAGCCCGCAGCTCGAAAACCCGAAGGCCTGGCTCGAAGCGATCCGCGCGCATCTCGACCGTGCGCGCCACTGACTCGGGAGCAATGACTCATTGGACTCCGCTACCCCGCGTCTCGCGTCTTCGACGATCTTCGCATACTGCCTGCCGAACGTCGGAACCGGCTTCATGTTCTTGCTCATCGGCTTGTACCTGATGAAGTTTTCCACCGACGTGTTGCTGATCGCTCCAGCCACGATGGGGACCATTTTCGGACTTTCACGGATCTGGGATGCGGTTTCGGACCCGATCGCAGGCTACTTGTCGGATCGGAGCAGCAACCCAATGGGCCGGCGCCGCCCCTGGATCGCGGCGTCGATGTTGCCTATCGCTGTCTTCTACGTGATGGCCTGGAGTCCTCTCGAATCACTGTCGGGCCAGGCACTCGTGGCTTGGATGGCAGTCAGCATATTCGGCTTCTATTCCGCGATGACGATATTCATCGTGCCCCACATGTCGCTGGGCGCCGAACTGACGACCGACTACCACGACCGCAACCGGTTGTTCGGCATCCGACACATCAGCTGGACACTGGGTTCGACGCTGTCGTTGGCCGCGATGGCGCTACTGATCTCTGTCGAAGCCGAATCGGGCGCCGCGGTGCGTCAATCGGCCTTCCAATTGGGTGTGGGGGCGGCACTCGCAACGGCGAGCATGCTGGGCTTTGCTGCATGGTTCCTGCGAGAGCGTCCCGAATTCCAGGGCCGTGGCGCACAGCGCCCCTTCGCGGCATTCGCAGACGTCTGGAAAAACCAGCACGCGCGGTTGCTTCTGATCGTGACACTGGTCGAAAACCTCGGTGGCGCGACAATCGGAATCCTGACGCTGTACATCGCACAGTACATTGTCGGCAGACCGCAACTCGCTCCGGTATTCATCCTTTGTTACATGGTGCCGTCGATCGCTTCGGTGCCGTTGTGGATCCCGATCTCCCGGCGGATCGGCAAGAAGCGACTGTGGGTACTCGCGCAGACCCTGACGGCGCTTTCGTTTGGCGGGATGTTCTTTCTACAGCAGGGGTCGGTCTGGCTGATTTCGATGCTGGCGGCCTCTGCTGGCGTCGCCGCGGGCGCGGGGGGCACGGTCAGTCCGTCGATCCAGGCCGACGTGATCGATTTCGACGAATACAATACCGGCGAGCGCAAGGAGGGCGCGTACTTCTCGGCGTGGAATTTCGTATTCAAGTCAGCGTTCGGAATTACGCTGATGTTCACCGGCTATGTACTGCAATTTTCCGGTTTCCAACCCAATGTCGAGCAGACAGATACCGTGAAGCTCGCCCTAAAGACCCTCTATGCGATCTACCCGTGCGTTTGTTACGGCGTGGGTGCGCTGTTGCTCTCGCGATTCTCGTTGAACGAAGACGAGTACGCGGTCTTGCGAACCGAACTCGATCGGCGCAGCGTCGAATTGGCTGCACAGCGGTGACGTCAGACTGTTCACCCATGCCGAACGCAAGCACACGCTCGACCCAGTTCTGCGTGCTACCGGAAGCGCTGGCCTGGTACCCGTAGGGCTTCGCTTTCCGCGGTAGAGGACATCTGTTTCCGATGCGAACGACGCTCATCTTGATCGTGGCGGCACTTGCATGGATCGCAGTCGCAGCATCCGCCATCGCCGCGGACAACGCTTCGTCTCGCGCAGCCTCGAGCCATAGCGTTCTGGCAACGCAACCGCCCGTGTTGAGCGAATACCACGCTCGACAGCCCGGCGATGGAATCAAGTTCTTGATCGCCGCCCTTGCGACCGGGCTGTTGGTCCTGCGCACCTGGCGGGAGCGCCGCGCCGGGCCGACCCGCATCGAGAACGCGGCGCTCGGACTGCTCGCGATCGCTTCCGTTTTCGCGTGGTGGAATTTCTTGCAGTTTCATCATCCCCACTACATTCACCTGGCAGATACGTTCCACTACTACATCGGTGCGCGCTACTTTCCGGAGTTGGGCTATTCGCGCTTATACGATTGCACCGAGGTAGCGAATGCTCGGCTTGCAGGACCACGCGGCCAGATCCCCAGCTCGTTGCGCGATCTGTCGACCAACACCATCGTGTCCAGCGCGTCGATCCTGGCGGAGCCAGAGCGCTGTACGAAACACTTCAGTGCAGAGCGTTGGCGCGATTTCGAGCGCGATGTGGCGATGTTTCGCAACCGCCTCCCCCCGGCACGCTGGAAGCGTCTGCTGCTTGACCACGGTTACAACGGGACACCTTTCTGGACGCTCGTCGGCGGCGCACTCGCTGCCGGGAGTGGCGGCTTCTGGTCGCGGGTCAGGTGGCTTACCTGGATCGATCCGCTGCTGCTGCTGGTGATGTGGGGTTGCGCCGGCTGGGCATTTGGGTGGCGCGGGGCGGCAGTCGGCGTGATCTACTGGGGGACCTGTTACCCCGGCCAGTTTGACTGGAACGGTGGTGCATTCCTTCGCCAGGGCTGGCTTGCCGCCAGCGTCTGTGGCGTTTGCCTGGCCAAGCGCGAACACTACCGCGCGGCCGGGTTTCTGATTGCCGTCGCCGGGCTACTGCGGGTGTTTCCCGCACTGTTGGCGCTACCAATCGGAATTCAGGTCGCCGCGCGGGCGCTGCGCAGACAGCGAACGTGGTTGCTGCCGGAACATCGCAAGCTGCTGGTCGGTGCGGCTTGCGCGATCGGAGTTCTGCTCCCCGCGTCGATGCTGGCGAACGGCACGAGCGCTTGGGCCGACTTTGTTCGCAACAGCCGCCTGCACCTCCGCACACCGTTGTTGAATCACGCCGGCCTGAAAACGTTGGTAGCATTCGATCCCGATACGCGCAGCCAGATGTTATTCGATCGGGAGCTGACTGATCCGCTCACGCGTTGGAAGCAGACTCGCATCGACCAGTCTGAACGCCGATTTTGGCTGTATGCGGCAGCGCTCGCGGGCTTCGTTGTACTATTGCGATTCGGCGCCAACCAACCCGTCTGGGTGCTCGCGCTGCTAGGCGTAGCCGCGATCCCGATTGCGACCGAACTAACCAGCTACTACATGACCGTGCTTTGCGGATTCGGTCTGGCGGCGTCGCGGCGTCCGGTCGTAGGCGCGGCGCTGTGCGCGCTCGCCGCGTCCGGTTGGCTCTTCGCATTCGGCTGGCCGGTCTACGACGAGCACCACGCGCTGCTCAGTGCGGCCATCGTTGCGTTTGTCGGATTCGCAACCGTTGTGCTCAGCCGAAAAACCTTACTCCCGTAGGTCGACCCGACGGTTGTCGCGTTGCCGCAGCAGTTCGTCGAACCGCTGCTTGACGATCGCGCCCGATGAGTCGAGCAGCAGGGCCGATGCGTCCGTCATCACCGCTGTCGCGTAGACGAAGCGGCGGGCAGCGCGCGCTCGATCTACCGCCGCTCGCCGCTGTGAGGGTGGGCCGACGAAGTCGTAATCGAAGTCGGCGTATGCAACCCGCTTGCGAAGCGCGAGGAATGCAACGAAGCGCACAGCATCGTACGGGTCATCGAGCAGCTGGGCCAGATACGGGATCATCCAGTCCGATTTCTCGCGCGCCCCCGAAGCTTCTCGCGCGGCGTCCCAACCCATCGACCACGCGGCGAGCGCTCGTTGGCCTGCGTCACCGCGCAGCGCCCACAGCGCGCCAGTCGCCACATGCGCGTCGTCACCGGCGATTCTGGGTGGCGACATCCCGTACCATTGCTCGAGGCTTTCGGCTGTCTCGGCGAGTGTGTGGTCGAGGTGACACCCGTTGCATGCGTTCGGCCGCCCGGTGGCGAGGGTTTCGTCGGCCGACGGATTGGTCACCGTGTGACTGCGGTGCGCCTTCTGAATGCCGTATGCGGTAAACGGCATGTGGCAGTTGTAGCAAAGGCTCCCAGCCGACTCGGTCGGATGGTGGGTATGAGCCGTCAACGCCTCCCCCGCCAGATGCGGATGGCACCCGGTACAAGCCGCGTTCCCTTGCATGCCATCGCCTAGCTGGTCGCTTCGCCACTGATCGACGCTGCGCGGGTCGGCCGCAGACAGATGCATGCTGTGGCACGAATTGCAGCTGATTTCTCCGCGTTCGAAACAAGGCGACTCGAGCAGGCCGCTGTATTCCCGCCCGGACACGCGAATGATTCCGTCGCTCCAGAAGGTACTCGAAAAGAAGCCAGGGTCTTCTGCGACCGCGGCGCGGACGACATCCCGACTTCTCCTTTCGCGAGCATCGCCCGGCTGATAGTCGGGCTCGAGGTACCGCGGCCGTACGAAAATGCGTCGTTCATTGATATTCATCCCAGGCCGATAGCCATCGAGTTCATCACCCATCAGCCATACACCGTGACATTGCCCGCACACCTGGGCGGCGCGCCTCGAATCGAGGCGGGCCGGTTGCACGATGCTCGAATCGTTGTTGCCGCCGAGGTGTTGGGCGTAGCGGTGCAGGGGGTCGCGGTTGCGCAGCACGTGTTCCTCTGCAGGCCCGTGGCACGCCTCACACGCGATCCCGAACTCCGCGACGCGAGTGTCCAACAGGCCATCGTCGTCGGCTCGCAACTCGGGGCTGACCGAATGGCACTTGCTGCAGACGCGATTCCATTCTCCGACCGCGTGGCTCGCCCGCTTGCTGGCTGGCGTCAGGTAGGTCGATTGAGCTGGAATCCAGCGACCGAGCCGCAAACTGTAGTCGAGGGGAAGTTGTTGCAGTGCGCGATCCTTTCGCGTGGCGGAGTACCAATACATTTGATCGTGATGCGAGCCGGTCGTCATCAGCAAGCGGCGTAAAACGCGGTGCCGCTGCTGCTTGCCAATCCGAGCCGATTGTTCCCACTCTGCGAAGAACGCGTCGCCTTCTTTGAAGAGCCGATAGCGAACACCGTTCGACTCGACCCGCGCGTTATTGAAATCGCCCAGCACCGACTCGGACGCTGCGACCTGAGTCATGGTTCGGTGGAAGGAAGAGTGCCAGGTGGCGTACTCGCGGGGATGGCAGGCGCGGCAGGTGCCGGATGTCACATAGCCGTCGATGTGAGCTTCGACCGGCCGATCCGTGGGCGTCTCGCCCGAATCGGAAATGGCCGGACGCATCGAGACGACCAACGACAACGCCAGCACGGCACCACAAGACACAGCGAACGCGTTATTCACCACCCCAATGTGCGCGATCTCACCGGTCGGCCGCAAATCGACTGGCGAATCAAGGCCAATCCGCCAGCGCTCTCGACGCGAACTCCGCGAAGAGGTCCGAGCCACGCTGGTTCCAGTGGCCATCCGTCGGCAACCAGAGTGCCTCGAAGGCGGATTCGGAGAGTCCCTCGAAGGCGCCACCTCCGTCGAGAAAATCCCCTTCCAAGAGTTCGGCGAATCGCTCGGCATCTCCTGCCCAGGACGGATCTTCGATTCGGTTGGGTACCCGGACCACGAGCACCGGCAGAGCCAGCTCCTTCAATGCGATTCGCGTCCGTTCGATCAGTACGCGCTGCCCGGGATCGAAGGCGCGTGGACGCTCGGCCAATGCAGATCCACGCGAGCGAGTCGACAGCCCAGCCACGAGTCGTTGCGCACGACCCCACAGGAACAGGCGTGGCGCGCGGTGAACCTCTGGGAGCCAATCACCCGCCAACGCACGGTCGAGTTGGTCGGGCGTTACCACGTACCAGCGCAGGTACGGGTTTCCCGCGACGATGCCGTCTGGCGTATCGTCGAGATCATAATTCTGCGAGCGCCCCAGCAGCACTTGCTGGAGATTTCCCGTGTGCTTGCGAGGGCTGTCGTCCCACCAGGAAAAATGCCGGTCGAGGTCATCGCCCCAGACCGCGAAGATCACACCGTCGAGTTGGTAGCCTTGTGGTTGAACGAAGCGGGTCAGCACGCTCGCCCAGTTCAACAGGCCTGCACCGTCGAGCGAGAAATTGAGGAGTTCGAGCCTGCGGCCAGCCGCTCGGGCCAAATCCTCCGCTCGGTCCGGCCAGTTCGTGTCGAAGAATTGGGCGTGGCTGAACGAATCGCCGAACACGGCGAGGCGCACGATCGCGGGGTCGCTGCGTTTCGGATGAAAATCATCCCGATCGGGAAATCCCTGGTTGTTGCCGAAGTAGCTTCCACGAGTCTCGATCGAACCATCGCTGGCAATGCAGACGATGCGCGCCGGTGTCGCAGACAGACGCGCCCCTCTCACGGGGTCGAAACGCAGGTTTCCAGCGGGGTCGGTTCGCTCGTGCATCCAGATCGGAACCGGTTCGAGGTAGCCGCGTACGTAGAGTGCGGTCGCGACGCTCTCGACTATCGCATAGGTCGCCACGACCGAAACAACCGCCAATATCGCTGTCCGCGCTCCCGCGCCCAGGTGAAAGCCAAAGCTGCGGGCCCACGAGACGAACTTCACAGCGCGAATGCGAGGACAGCTTCGCTGACCAATTCGGGCTGCTCCATCACCGCCAGGTGTCCTGCATCGAGATCGTGAACGTCGGCGTCCAACATGCGTGACGCGAGTTGTTCGTGTGCGATTCTCGGAAATTGTCCGCTGCTCGCCCACAGGATCCGCGTTGGCACGCTGACTCGCTCTGCGAGCGAATAGACGTCCAGGCCTCGGCTCGATTCGAACACTGTTGCTTCGATCACGCCCGGGCACTTGAGTTCCACCTGCCCATCGGCCCGGTCGGCGATGCCTTCTTGGAGATACAGCTCGAGTGCGCGCGCATCCCACGCGGCGAACATCTCCTTGTCGACCCACTTCTGGCGAGCCGCGTCACGCGATGGCCACACCATCCGGCGCTTGCGCGCGCCTTCTGCGAGCGAGTTGCCGCGCAGCTGTCGCTCGGGATCTGCACTGGCCCATACGGGAGGCGGCACCACCGGATCGACCAACACGGTTCGGCCGAACAAGTCCGGACGCGCAGCAGCTGCCATCAGGATCGAGGTACCGCCGAACGAGTGCCCCAATCCGAGCGCAACCTTCCCGTCGGGGCGTTCAGCCGCCAGTCGCTCCGCGACGCCAGTCACGTCATTGCCGAACTCCTCCCAGCGATAGAAATCCGCGCCTTTCGGTTTCGAAGAATCACCGTGTCCGCGCGCATCCATTGCGATCACCCGAAAGTGGCGACTGAGCGACTCTGCGACCAGCCCCCACACACCAGCGCAAAACCCGTTCGCATGCTGCAGCAAAGCGAGGGGTCCATCCCCGCCCCAATCGAGCAGTGCGATTTCGATCCCCGACTCGCGAAGTGCAATTTTTCGACGTTGGACCTGGCTCAGCATGAATTCGTGGGGGTGTCCGCGGCGGTTGAGGGTTATTGACCAGGGTTGGCGCAGCTGGTGGAATGCTCTGGAGAGCTTGGCTGGAATCGAATACTGACCCCGACTCGCAGCTCGCGCCACCCGGGTTATGCTGCGTCGATGAACCGATCTGATATCACTCTCGACGACGCACTGCGAAAGCGGGCCGTCGCGAACCTGGCAGCTTTTGACCGGCAGATCGCCGAGAGCGCGGGGCTACGACCGGCCGCGGTAGCATTGACGCTGATCGCAGATGCCGAAGGCACTCCCTGTTTCATCTTGACTCGGCGCGCCTCGAAGCTGAAAAATCACGGGGGACAATGGGCATTACCCGGCGGACGACTCGATCCGGGTGAGACCGCGGAAATCGCGGCGCTTCGCGAACTCTCGGAGGAAGTCGGCCTCGACCTCCCAGCCAATTCAGTGCTCGGGCTACTCGACGACTATCCGACGCGGTCTGGCTTCGTGATCACACCCGTCGTCTGCTGGGCGGGCACGCAGCGCGCACTCGACCCCGACCCTGCCGAGGTGGCGGCTGTGTATCGCGTTCGGATGGATGAACTCGACAGACCCGACGTTCCGCGCTTCCGCACGATTCCCGAAAGTCAAAGACCGGTGATTTCGATTCCATTGCTCGGAACGCATATCCACGCTCCCACCGCAGCCATCCTGTACCAACTCAACGAGGTTGCCATACACGGCCGCGCGACCCGCGTCGCCGAGTTCGAGCAACCCGTATTCGCGTGGCGCTGAGCGCCGCCAGTTGAAATTCGAACGCATTCGAGATCGCGATCCAATCGAACGCCGCGATTCGGCTACCCACATCTATGATGCACTTGCGGACCTCGACCCCTTCTTCTGGCCCTGGTACGCGGCCATCGAACAAGAAGCGCTGTGTGCCATCTGCCTGGTGCAATCGCACCCGCGCACCACACCGCGAGCGTGGATCTCCTGCAGCACGTCCGCGAACGGCTCCCCGATTCCTTCTTCGCCAACCTCAGTCCGCAGCGGGTCGGTTATTCGAGGTCGACCATGCGCCCGGACCAGCGAAACCGGCCTCGGGCGAGCGATATCGGCAGCACTGCCACGAGCTTTCTGATCGAGTCGACTCGATTGGCTTGAATGTGATGGCGAGCAACTCCGCTGCAATTCGCTGCTACGAGAGCCTCGGCTTCAAACACGCGCGAGCTATTTCGAAGCAATCATTTCCCCGAAGCCCGGCGCGCGAATTGTAAACGCCGTGTAACAACCCACTGGCAAAGTCTTGCACTGGCTCGAATCAGCCAAATCAACTCGCACGACCCGCGACGGCGGCCGCCGCGAAGCGCTACGATTCCCACCGAGATGCGCGCGTACTCATCGCATCGTTCGAGGTCCAGCGTGATTCGACTCATTGCCCGAGTGTTTCTGCGTCTCACCGGATGGCAGGCCAGAGGAAGTCGACCCGCTTCGCGCAGGTATGTGCTGATGAGCGCGCCGCACACCAGCAATTGGGACCTCGCCTACATGCTGGCCATAGCCATCCGACTCGACGTGAAGATCTCGTTCATGGCCAAGAGCCAGCTGTTTGCCTGGCCGATGGGATTCTTCATGCGCAAGGCCGGGGGCATTCCGGTCTTACGCGATCGGCGGACGAACATGGTCGATCAGATGGCCGACCGACTCCTGACCACCCCGGACCTGGCGCTGGCGGTGCCTGCCGAGGGAACCCGTGGTTATGTCCCCCATTGGAAGTCCGGCTTCTATCACATCGCGCTGAAAGCCGGAGTCCCGATCGTATTCGGCTATCTGGACTACGCTCTCAAGCAGGGTGGCTTTGGACCGGAAATGATTCCCACTGGCAGCATCAGCGAAGACATGGACGTGATCCGCGACTTCTACTCGGACATCCAGGGCAAGTACCCCGAGAACTTCGGCGAAATCCGTCTAAAGGAAGAGATGTAACCGGCAGTGACGAATTCGAAAAATTCGCTCTGACTGCGAACTCGCTTCACACGATCTTCTGCTTCGTCACGCGACCCGTCACGACGAATTTCTAGATCCCCATATCACTCAGAGCATCCGCTATGCGGCCGACAATCCCGGTGAGCTTCGGGTGCTTGCCCTCGAAGCTCTCGATCGCCTCATTCAGCCGATCGACGAGCGGTTGCGGGGAGTCGGACGGGGAAGCTTCGTCGCCAATCGCCTGTTGAATTTCACGAGCAGCGTCGCGCAGCCGCTCTCGCGCGCCGTCACCCAGGTCGTCCGAGGCCTCGAGAGCCTGGTGAAGTTCGTTGAGGATCTCGTTCAGAGAGGTTTGGGGATCCGGCATGAGTGGCCCTTCGTTCGTCGTGGAGAGGACAGTCTCCAGCGACTCAAACTACAACAACACGACTACTACAACCACTACAAACCACTACAACTACTATTACAACTACGATTACAACTACGATTACGACAAGTACAACCAGTACAACAACTACTACACGTTAAAGCGAAAATGAACGACGTCGCCGTCTTGCACAATGTAGTCCTTGCCCTCGACTCGGGCTAAACCCGCTTCGCGGCACTTCGCCTCGCTGCCCTGTTCGATCAGATCTTGCCAGTTGATGATTTCGGCGCGAATGAAGCCGCGCTCGATATCGGAGTGGATCTTTCCCGCTGCGCGCACCGCTCTCGAGCCTCGTGCCACCGGCCACGCGCGGCATTCATCGGGCCCCGCAGTGAGCATCGAGACCAGGTCGATCAACGCGTACGCGGCGCGAATGAAGCGACCACGGGCCGGTTCCGCCAAGCCCAGCGACTCCGCGAATTCTGCCTGCTCCTCGTCGGACATGGCGGCGACATCCATTTCGACCTGCGCAGACAGCACGACCACACCCAGATTGCGCAGCGCGGCAGAAGTCTCGATGTCCTTTGGGAGCTCTCCGCCGATATCGTCCTCACTAACGTTGATCACCAACAGCAGCGGCTTGAGCGACAGCAGCGCGTAGCCGGCGATCATCTTGGCTTCTTCTTCGCTGAGTTCGAACGAACGCAGCGGCCGCTCCTGTTCCAAGTGGCTAGTGATCCGCTGCAGCAGATCGAGTTCGCGAGGATTGCTGCGGTCGCGAGCGAGCCGATCGACCCTCTTTTCGATGAGGTCGAGATCCGCCAGGATCGTCTCGACTTCCAAGTCGGTGATCTCGACGACGGGATGCGGTGCTTCACCGGTGGCGTCCGGAAACGCGCGCACCACCTGACAAAGTGCGTCCACTTCGCGCATTGCATTGAGAACCTTGCGGTCCAGCCCCTCGCCGCCGCCCCCAAGGTCGGTGAATGTGATCTCGGCGTATGTGGTTTTTTTCGGCGAGTAGAGCTCCGCGAGCGCGTCCACGCGGGGGTCGGGCACCTTGACCACGCCCAGGTTGACCTTGTCGCGCGGGGCCGCGTAGCCAGTTTCGACGGCGATCCCAGTCAGGGCGCCGAAAACTGTGCTCTTGCCCGCTCCGGGGAATCCAACCAATCCAATCTTCATGGGACGCGGACCCTACAACAGCGCGGTCCAGCGAGTCGAGCCGTCAATCGAGATATCCCAACTTGCGCAGCGATTCGGCCAGCTCGGGATCGAGGTTTTCCGGCTCAACCCCGGGACGCCGATCGAAGTAAGCCGGGAGCCCCCGGTGTGCGGCGAACGCGACACGAATGACCTCGAGTTCGCGGGCCTGGTCGGGCCCCAGCGGGTCGAGCAGCAGATTTCGTTCTTCGAACGGATCAGCCTGGAGGTCGAAGAACTCCTCTCGCTTCGGCAGTTCCGTACACAGACCGACACAGTATTTGTCCCGAAAGCCGGGTGTCGCCTGCAGACCGGCCTGGACGGGTCCACGTGGTGTGACGATGTACTTGTAGCGGCTCGAAACCAACGCCAAACGCACCGCGCAACGGCCATCCGCTTCCGAGAACGAATAGGTGCTGGCAACCTTTCCGGCCGCAACGCCCAGCAGCGAGACCCCCTGTCCCCGGTAGCCAGGGATATCGAGTCCAACGACAGCGGCCACGGTCGGAAACAGGTCGACGTGGCGCGCAATCGCATCCGCGGCCCCCGCGAGTTTCGAGCCGGGCAACTTGATCAACAGCGGGACCTTCAGGTTTTCCTCGTAGTGGCCAGCCCCGTGAATGCAGCATTTTCCGGCGGTGCGGATCATCTCGGAACCGTGATCTCCAGTCAGCACGATCAGCGAGTTGTCATATAATCCGCGCTCTTTCAACATCGAGATCACGTCACCGATGCGCCGATCGATGTAGGCAAGTGCTTCGGGGTCGTGCTGGCGCGCATCAGGTCGCGGATCGTGGAGATCGAACGTGTGCAAAAACAGAAAGAAGGGCGCATCCCCTCCCTGGTCGAGCCAGCCGCGCAGGTGCTCCAGTGTCTCGTCCAAATCGCTGTGGTCAGCATTCTTGGCTGACTCCTCGAACCTCCCGAAACCACGGCCCAACCCAAAACGCGCCGAGATCGGCCCCTGGCCGACGAATGCGACCGTCTCGTAACCGGCTGTGGCGAGTGTTTCGGGTAATGCGGGGTAATCCGCGACGAGTTCGGTCGCTCCCTCGCTCGCCAACATCAGCTGATACGGCAACGATCGACCGTGTTGGCTCGGGTACAAGCCGGTCAACATGCTGACATGGGATGGCGTCGTCCAGGGCGCGTGGGCATAGGCGCGAGAAAACGCGATCGAATCCTCCGCCAGTGCCGCGAATACGGGCGTGTTGCCTTCGCGAATACCCGTCGCGAACTGGCGCTGGTTCAAACAATCGATGGAGATCAGCACTACGTGGGTGGCGTCGCGATTGCGCTCGCCGGCCAGGCACCCGACTGCGAGCCCGACGAAGATCAGCAGGACTGGCGCGAGGTACTTCTGCATGACAGCGACGCTAGCCCGTTGCAGAACTCATGTGCATCTCTCAGCTCGCGAGCATCGCGGCACACAGCGACCTCTCGCGATGCCGCGGCAATGCCCCCGCGCAAGGGCGAATTCTGAGAATTCTTCACCGTCGTCGCTTGCACGCTAGAGCTGGCGCTCTACCGCGCAGACTCCTAGTACGGCGAATGCGAATATTCGAGTTCGGCGGGTGTTCCGCTGGCGGACGTTACAATGAACCGGATCGCGGACGGATCGTGATCCGGCAGCTCCAGCTCGAAACGCGAGCGCGCCGGATCGATTGGGACGGCGAAAGCGAACTGCCCATCGGCGAAGACCAGCACGGCGGCGGGTGGACGCGGATGTTCGCTCACCCATCCCGACAATTTCATCGGTTCATCTTCACTGGCCTCGACACGGCCTTCGATACCCTGCGGATCGAGCGGAACCCAGCGTTCTCCGATCGCGAGCCCATCGTGCCCACCGCGTCTCACCAGTTCCACCCTTCCCGTGGGGCCCAGCCACATGGGTTCGATAGCGCGGGTTTGATCAGAGCGGAGATCGGCACTTCGATACCGGATCGGGCTGGCAGCGTCGCGAGCGACGCCGACAAACTGCACGTGCGCCGACGTGTCGCCGCCGAGTTTTCCGTATGGAATCGCGAAGCGAAAGCGACGGTACTTCGGCGAAAGAAAAGACGACTCGTCAGAACCATCGATCGGCGCTCCTGCATCGAGTTCGGCCAGCGCGAGCGGCTGGACATGGAGGAGCCGCCCCCCCGCGAAGACCAGCAGCAATTCGGCGGGGCGATCGCGCCGAACGTCGACCGCCTCTCCTTCGAAGTAGGCACCGCTGGGTGTCACCTGCCCAACAACCGCGCTCGGCACGAGTGGATAGATGCGGCCGTCTGACGACCCGATCGCGCCGATTTTGCCCCCCGCGCCAGCAACGCCAAAGTAACTGACAGACGGTCGACGCTGCGTGGGCTCGAGTGCGATCCGGCCCGCGCGATCGCGAATCACGAAGATCTCGACGACGTTCGCCCCGGCACGAAATGCATCCGGAGGCACCATCGCAGTGAAGCGCGGGTGATCTGCTGCATCGCCATAGGTACGGGTCGTGGCGCGAATGACTCCGTTGATGGCGACCGCCAGCTCGCGCTGCCCGAGCTCGGCGGCGGAGAGAAGTTCTCCCGTCACGTGAGCCGGTAGGAAGGGGGAATCCGGATGGACATCTTCGTAGGCCGATGCGTCGATCAATCGCAGTTCGAAGACGTTCTCGTCGAGCATCACAAGCGAACTCGTAGGCCGGCCATGTAGTTCGGGACGTCGACCCATCGCGAACAGATCGGCGGTCGCAGAAATCTCCAAGCGACGCCGGACCGGCTCTCCCAGTGGCAGGGTGGCCGCAAGCCGCATCGCCGAGCGAGTCGCTCCATCGCTTACGTAGACGATCTTGTCGGCGCCATTCGCGGACGACTCGGGTTGCGCGAGCGCGCTGACACCGTCCACCGGTTCGGAGAGCTGACCGCCCAGTGCGTCCACAATCGTCGGCAAGATGTCGATCGTCTGTACGTTTCGGTCGCTGCGAACCGCTGCGGTCTGACCCGGCAGTTTGACGAACAGCGGAACCCTCAAGATATCGCCGGCGTTGCGCAGTGGGTGCTTTCGGTCGATCTGCCGCATCCCGCCGCCCACCCGAAAACTGATCCCGTGATCCGCAGTGACCACCACCAACGCCTCGTCGAAGGCGCCTACCTGCTCGAGCCTCTGGACCAGGCGGCCGAGCAGTTTGTCGGCGTAACGCAGCTGAAGCAGGTGTCGCTGGAGAGCCTGCGCGACCTCCCACTCGTCATCTTGCCAGACTTCCTTTCTGGCACCGTGCGCGACACCGAACGGACCGATGGGACCGTACTCGGTACCCGATGGAAGGTAGCGATACGGGCGATGCGGGAGATTGATGTGGATGAAGTGTAGTGCCGGCTTCTCTGCCACACCAGACGACACAGGGTCGACGATGCGCTCGAGGAAGCGATCGAAGATCCAACTCGAATCGGCCCTTCGGCCGCGAATCCGGTCGTCAGGGTCTTCGCGCGCGAAATTCTTCCATGTGGTGGTGACGTCGGGTAGTGATTCCGAAGCATTGTCTGGCAATAGGCGATTCAAGTAGAGCACTACCAGATCCGAGGCGAGCGACTCGAGTCGCGCGCCTCGCGACCTGCCGCGGCCGCATAACGCTCGCGGACACAGCCTGGTGAACGGTTCGATGACGTTGAGTGAACGACTGGTCGACAATACGGTGAACAGATTTTGAGGATACTCGTCCGCGATCGCTGCCCGGATCTGATCCGGATACTTTCCGGTCAAGATGGCAGGCAGTGCGTAGGTTGTCCGCTCGGCTACACTCGTTGCGTTGTAATACCAGTGGGAACGCGCAGCCAACTCCGCGAAGTGCGGATGTCGCGCAGCGTCGATCGCGCCGTCATCGCCGAGCAGCGAATTCAGCGGCAACGCGTCGAAGACCACAACGACGACGGGCGCGTCGCTTTGAACCTGCGCCGATCGAGCAGCGATCGAAAGCCAGCGACGATCGTCTTCGCCGGCGATATTGGCCACATTCCACACGAATAGCGCCGGAAACAGCAGCAATGAGGGCGTGAGCAGCGTGACAAATGTGCGCACCACCGCGACGCGCAGGTACGCTGTCGCGCTCGCGATTCCCAGCGCGGCCGCCGCGCCGAACTCCAGCGGCGCCCAGGTCCCGAAGGACTCGAAACCTGGGAGCGCGATGGCGGCGATCAATCCAGCCACGAGGCACCCGATCAGCGCGCGCGATGCAAGACCGGGAGCCTTCGCGCCCATCCAGGCCACCAAGGCAAAGCCACCGGGGAGTCCCAACCCGACCCCGAGCGCGATCCACGCGATATCCGCGCTGTCGACCTGGTGGGCAACGAGAAATTCCGTGTAGCGGGCCAGCAACTCGAACAGCGGTTG
Source organism: Deltaproteobacteria bacterium (assembly GCA_032128375.1). Classification (GTDB taxonomy): domain Bacteria; phylum Myxococcota_A; class UBA9160; order UBA9160; family SMWR01; genus JAJDAM01. The sequence continues at coordinate 141,005 of JAQBGU010000188.1, forward strand.
TGACACCGCGAAGGCAGCCAAAGTTGCGACGTGCAACGCCGCCAACGCTGCCCCTTGGCTTGGACGCCGTGCCATCAACTCCGACCGCCGTACCAGACGAAATAGGGTACACAGACCGCAAAGAAAAACGCCAGCACCGCGAGCGCGGAGACCAGCGCTTGGCCGCGCAGGCGCCGCCGAGCCGCGCTGAAGTTTTGCAGTGCGTTGCTCCCGTAAACGATGAGTAGCGGCATCCACGGGACCCGGAAGCGCGTATCCGCGTTCACCAGAACATGCACAGCCAGCGCAGCGCCGACTACCAAGCCGACCAACAACCGGTTTCCGCTCACCGGCGCGGACGCAAAACCCAACACCCCAATGACGAACACAATCATGTAACTGCCAATCACCGCCGTGTACAGCAACGCGATCGAGGTCGGATCCAGTTCGCCATAGGCCCCGCGGCGCAGCTTGCGTAACAGATAGGAATCTGGCATCAGAAGCAACGTCGGGTTCAGCACGAGCTTCTTCCAGATCCAGCTCGGTTGCGCTTCGCGCACCCGTTCGAGTGTATATTTGCGGGCAAAATCCATCCGTTCGATCTCACCTTCAATCGAGAAGTATTCTCGCTCGAACTTCACGTGCCCGGGACCGTCCTGCTTCAGCCAGTCCTTCGTTTCGAGCGTGTTGCCCTGCGCCGCCGCAAACCAACCGATCGACGAAACCGGTATGAAGCGCCCGTGCACCGTGTAGTTTCGGATCGTCCACGGAACGATCACCGCGGCTGCGACAAACAACATCGTGAAGCCGTCACCGAGCGCCCGCCGGCGGCCAGACCCCGTCGATTGCTGCACCCACCAGAACGCGCAGATTGCGACGACCGGAATCGCGGCCTCGCGTGTCAATCCCGCCAGCCCGAACACGAGACCCAGCCCTGCGGCGCGTAGCCGATTCGGATGCCGCTTTGCGTAAACCACGCCGGCCAATCCGACGACGACCAGCCCCGCGAACAGCGATTCGGACCACAAGTAGTGACTGTACGCGATGAAATTCGGATACAGCGCCGTGATCGAGGCCGCCAGCAACGCACAAGCCCGGCCGAATAACACCCAGCCGAGAAGCCCTGTCGCCATGACCAGCCCGGTAGAAAGAACGATCTCCACCTGCATGAATCGATGGATGACTTGCCGCAGGTGTTTCGGTTCGATCGGGTCTCCCCGTGCGTCGAGTGCCAGCGACACTTCGGGCGAGACGAAAACGGACAGCAAGTAGGCGTGAGCGGGAGGGCGCCACGCTCGGGAGGTCTTCTTGAATACATGACCACGCCCCTGTGCGATGTTGAGTGCAGTATTCACGTAATACCGCTCGTCGCCCACCAAGCGAACCGGGAACGTACTCTCCATCGTGTAGAGCCGGAGCAATCCAGCGAAAAGGCCGATCACCAGCAGCGCGAGTGCTGTCCGCGCGCGGCTTCCGACTGGCCAGTTCAGCGGGCTCCTCACGCAGAAGACCTGCGAGTAGCAGACCTGCGATTAGCCGACCCAGCACGAGCCAACCCCGGTCGAGTCAGTTCGCGGAGAAATGCGGGGCTGAATTTCCCACGCATGACCTCGGTGACCGGCCCCTCGAGCGTCACGTCGAACGGGTCCGCGTCGCTCCCCCCTACTCGCACCTGCACGGCACCGCCCGGAGCCCGGACCGTAATCGGACTCGTCGCAATTCCGCGCCGCACCGCTGCACACGCCACCGCGCACGCCGACGTTCCAGACGCCGCCGTCTCCCCCGCAGCGCGCTCCCAGATTCGGATGAACAGCGATTGTCTGCCGGTCGGAACCGCGAATTGAACATTGCAACGATTCGGAAAAATCCGGTGGTTTTCCAGCAGCGGGCCGAGCTCACGCACCTCGTCGACGCTCCAGCTTGCGCCCCGATCGCGAAACAACACACAATGCGGGTTCCCGACACTGACGCCGGTAAACCGCAGCGCTCGGCCCGCGACGCGAATCGTCCGATCGACGAGTTCTTCGACATTCAGCGTGCACGGCAGACGATCGGGTCGGAAACTGGCCGGTCCCATCTCGACCGCGACCGAACTGGCGTCGCCGTGCCGATCGAGCGCCAGCCGGATCCCGACCACGCCCGCCTGCGTCTCGACGTGAAACGAGGTGCGTCGAGTGCGTCGTGTCGCGTGCAGGAAACGCGCGAGGATGCGCAGGCCGTTTCCCGAACGCTCCGCTTCGCTGCCGTCGGGGTTGAAAATGCGAACACCGAAATCCGCGCGCCGCGACGCACATAGCGCGAGTAGCCCGTCGGAACCAACACCGCGATTCCGATCACACACGGCGGCGATCCGACCAGGTGTCAACCGAAAATCGAGTTCGGCGAGGTCGACCACCACGTAGTCATTGCCGAGACCGTGTCCCTTGAAGAAGCCGTTTCGCATTCGCGTCTGGTACGGGCTATTGCCCGTCGCGGGGTTGATCCGACGGCGTGTCGTCGGCCAGCAGCAGCGTTTCGATATCACGCATCAGCAGCTCGTAGTCCAGAAACCCGCTGCTGTAGATATTTCGGACCCCGCCGCTGGCGTCGACCAGAAAGACCTTGGCGACATGGCGGATCAATGCGGTCGATTCTCCGTTTTCGGCCGCGATCAGTCGAAGAGCGTCCTGGCCGTAATCGTCGAGAACCGGTTGCAGTGTCGCATCCGAAATGGCGGTCAAGAAGCGCCAGTCACCGCTCGGACTCATGTGAGTGCGCAACATTTTCAACCGTTCGGGCGTATCGTGCTGCGGATCGAAGGACACACTCACCAGGCGCACGCGCTGCGCGAGCGCGCTATCGGCTGCCAGTGCGCGATCCAATCGACGCAATGTGGACAGCAGCAGCGGACAGCCCTGCGCGTCGGGGCATGACGAGTAGACAAACGAAACGACCGCACACTCCCCCGCTTCCGTAGCAAGGAGGTCGGAGGGCTCGCCCTCCGAGTCGAGCAGTTCGTGGCGCGCCACACGATCGATCACGGGCAGGTCGTAGCTGCCCGCCTCCGGCAGATCGTAGAGCCTGCGAACCGCGTCGGCCGCGATCGCCGACCCGTTCGAGACAGCGAACCCCAGTGCAGCGAAGCCCGCTGCCAGATACGACCCGACCCGGGTGATCCGATTCATTCGAATCTCCTGTTCAAGGCACTCGCAGCCCGCTCAAGGGGCGGTCGTCGCAACCCGGCCGCTGTAGAAATCGAGCTGACCGAAATTCATGATGTGCGGGCGACCCAGCGCCTCCTTACGGAAGTCGATCTCGAATTTCGGTGTGAGGGTGAGGGAGCCGGCATCCCACTGATATGCCTTCAGAAACTGCTCATCCGCGCCGGGGGTGCCATCCCAGTTTGCGAGCAACGAAGACGTGAAGTACAAGCGCTTGCCGTCCCAAGACTGGGAAACCATGTTGAGCTGCGCGCCAATCTTCTGTTCAAAGACCCTATGCGCTTGGCGCGGCTCAGAGACGTCGAAGACCCTCAGCATGCCATCCATGAAGCTATCGACGAACACGAACCGATCGTCTGAAGACAGCGAGATGTCGACGGGCAATGGCATCTTGGCTGGGTCACCGATATCAGCCAGTTCGAGCGCTTCGAAGCTGCCGTCGTCCAGGCGGAATACGCCCCACAGCTTCGAGGTCAGCGCCGTGCTGGTGAAAGCGTAGTGGTGATCCTTCTGTAGCGCCCAGCGAACCTCGAGGGGCGCTCCGGGAACCTGCAGCGTCTGCAGCGGCTTCCGAGTGTGATAGTCCCAGACGATCATGGTGTTGCCGAAATTCTTCATCGCTGCTGCGTCGCCGATCAGGTCGCCCAGGCTCCGCATGTAGTTGGTCTTGCCCGTAAACGATGACGTCAGAATCCGATTGAGTTCCGAATTGATTCGCGCGTCGTAGCCGTACATCGCATCGTCGGGCAGCCATATTGTCTGGATGAATTCGAAGGCGTTGTTGTATTCGACAAACGCGGTCTTCCCGCTGCCATCACTGCTCGACAGGCCTGTGATCAGCATGCGACCCGGCAACGCGTAAAAGGTGTGCGGCCCAACGACTCCGCCGGTCTTCTCGACAAAATCGTCGATCGTTTTCACCAGTTTGGGTTTGGCGGGATCGGTAGCGACATCGAACACAAAGATCATGCTGTCGTCGAGGCCGCCGGCCCAGAAATGCTTGCGATCGTCACTGAAGCCTCCGTGGTGCGCTTCGTGGCGACCGCCAACCGAAACACTCGCGACGACCTTGCCGTAGTCGGGTCGTTCGGGGTTCGCACCGACTGTGACCAACTTGTCCGATCCATCACCGAGGCCCTCGATGCCGAGGGTCCAGACATAGATGAAGTCCTCCTGGCCCTTGATTTTCGGCAGGTAGGGCGACTGGCAGGTTTCGTCAGCAGCCGCGGTAGTTGCGAATCCACCAACGACGAATACCCAGGTTGCCAAAGTGGCGATTGCCAGTATGCGCATCGTCATCGAACCCTCCTCGAAGCAAGAACGCGGAACAATTAGCGTCAGACCTGGTCGTCAGATCTGAACGCTACAAGTTGACGCCCGACGTGGGCGTAAATCGTGAACGCGAAACCATCAAGCGCTGAGCGTACCACTCTGGACGGGTTTCCGACGCCCATTCTGGCGCTGCATCACCGGGCCGAACGTGACATCCTGTCGTAGTGCCCGAGCTACCCGACATCGCCGTGTATCTTGAATGCCTCCACGCGCGTTGCGCTGGACAGGTCCTCGAGCGCATCCGGATATCGGGCCCGGCGCTGCTTCGCAGCGTCGACCCGCCGATTTCGATGATCCGTGGAATGCGCGTCCTCGGCTTTCGGCGCATCGGTAAACGCGTGATTTTCGAGCTGGAGGACGAGCTCTTCCTGGTCATCCACCTGATGATCTCGGGCCGCTTCCGCTGGCGCGGCCGCAACGCAAAACTCTCCCGGAAAATCGACTTGGCGGCATTCGACTTCATGTCGGGAACCCTGTTGCTCACCGAGGCGAGCCACAAGAAGCGCGCTTCACTGCACGTCGTACGCGGCCTGGCCGCGCTTGCCGAGCATGACCCGGGCGGCCTCGAGGTACTCGAGACCAATGAATCAGCCTTCGCAGCGCGGCTCCAGCTGGAAAATCACACCCTGAAGCGCTCGCTGACCGACCCCCACCTGTTCAGTGGGATCGGCAACGCGTACTCGGACGAGATCCTGCACCGTGCCGGCCTGTCCCCGATCAAGCTGACGAGCCGATTGACGCCGAACGAGATGGCGCGGCTGTACCGCGCCAGCATCGAAGTGCTTTCCGAATGGACTCTCCGGCTGCGCGAACAGACCGGCGACAAGTTTCCAGAGAAGGTGACCGCGTTCCACACGAAGATGGCCGTTCACGGCAAGTACCGCGAGCCCTGCCCCGTTTGCGCGTCGCCGATCCAGCGCATCGTGTACGCCGACAACGAGACCAACTATTGCGCGACGTGTCAGACCGGAGGGCGCCTGTTGGCCGACCGCGCGATGTCGCAACTACTCAAGAAGGACTGGCCGCGCTCGCTCGAGGAGCTCGAAGCCCGTCGGCAGCGAGGACGGGGCGGACTGGCGTAGCGGACTTGGCTTTGATGCAGTGGGCTTTGATGCAGCGGGCTTTGATGCAGCGGGCTTTCCTCTCGCTCGGCGGCGCGGCACACTGCGGATCCCTTGGCATACCGCATCCTCGCACTCGACATCGACGGAACGATCCTTGACCCGTATGGCAAGCTGACCCGTTCGGTACAGGATGCGATTGCTGCCGCAAGGCGGCGCGGCTTGTGGGTCATCTTGTGTACCGGAAGGCGCTTTCGAACGGCGCTTCCGCTCGCGCTGGAGCTCGAACTGAGCGGCGCGATCGTCGTTCACAACGGTGTCGTTGTCAAAGACATCGAATCCGGCACCACGCTGAGTCACGATTACCTGTCGCCATCGGAAATTCCCGAAGTGATCTCGTTCGTGCGGCACAACAGCTCGCCAATGATCTACGTTGACACCTTTCACGAGAACAACGACATCCTCGTCGAACGCGCTTCGACCCCACATGCGTTTCAACGGGCCTACCTCGACGACGCCGCCGGACATTTTCAGACCGTCGATGACCTGCACGACCATGTCCGGACCGATGTCGTGATGGTGAGCACGATGGCGGATGACAAAACTGTGGATGCAATGCGCGCTGACGCCGATCGGCTATTTGGTGCCCGAATCAGTACACACTCACTGATCAACAAAAACTATCAGGGCAGCATTCTCGAGTTTCTGTCGCCGGCCTCCGGCAAGTGGGCCGCGCTCGCCAGCCTGGCGGAAAACGCCGGGATCCCCACTGAGCAGATCATCGCGGTCGGGGACGATATGAACGACATCGAGATGATTCGCGGCGCCGGTATGGGTGTTGCGATGGGCAACGCGGCCGACCCGGTCAAGCAAGCCGCCGACGTCGTGGTGCGAAGCAACGCCGAGGGAGGCGTAATCGATGCGATCGAGCGCGCGATGCTGCTCGGTCCATGAGGGTCGAAACCGATCATCGAGCAATCTTGCGTCAGCTCGATAACGACCTGTGGGTCGTAGACGCCCCGTTTTCGGTTGCCGGTCTTGCCATCGGAACGCGCATGACGATCATCCGGCTCGCGGACGGCAGTCTTTTCGCGCATTCGCCAAGCCAATTGAGCTCGAAGCTGTGCTCGGAGCTCGAAGCCCTCGGCCCCGTAAAGCACATCGTCGCGCCGAACAAAATTCACCACTTGTTCGTCTCCGACTTCTCGACGGCGTTTCCAGATGCCAAGCGCTACGCCGCACCAGGACTCGAGACGAAGCGCCCGCAGCTCGACTTCCACTTCGTACTCGAGCCCAGCGCGCCCGCAGCATGGGCCGGTCAAATCGAGCAGGTGTGCGTACAAGGCGCCCGCTACATCAGTGAAGTCGCGTTTTTTCATCGGGCCAGCCGCAGCCTGCTGCTGACTGACCTGGCGTTCAACATCCAGCACACCGATTCGGTCTGGACGAAGGCCTGTTTGAAGGCGAACGGCGCCTTTCAGAGATTCGGTCCGTCGCGGATGGTCCGTGCATTGTTCCGCGACCGCGAGGCTGCACGCCGCAGCCTGGACGAGATCCTGCGCTGGGATTTCGATCGCGTCATCGTCACGCACGGCGTCGTGCTGCAACGAGGCGGCAAGCGGCTGATGCGAGCCGCGTTCGACTGGCTGTGACCGAAGTGAGACCGGGGTTGGCTGAACTCTCAGCCCGTCCGCGACAGATGTTGGATCTCGAGCCAGGCTCGAGCCGGGTCGTCGTCAGGAGTCTCAGAATCCATCGCGCTGTCTGCTGTGTCCGGCGCACCGGACGTCGTGCACAGACATTGGGAGTCCGATCGACTCGCAGGGTCCGTTCCCGGTTTTCGGACCACGAAACCATGAACCAGCGTGGGAGACTTCGAGCGAGTACGATCTGCGTCGGAACTCCTTTCACGAATGCGGGGTGCGGCATTGGCGAGCGGCGATGTTGAAGCGAGAATCGACCGCCTACTGGAATCGGGAGACAGCGGCGCGAGGAACGCGGAATTGGAGGCCGGCGAGATCTTCGGCCGATTCACACGCGCTTTCCTGAAAGGAGCCGGCGAGAGAGTCTTTCGGACACATACCAGCGAAGGACTGTTGACCGCGTCCCGCACGGCCTTCGCGTTCGCGGCAAGCCGCGCGGCGGGCGAGCAACTCGTTCGGCTGAGTTCCCCGGCGGAGTTGCCCGGCCGCAGCGTAATCGAGATACTCCAAGACGATCGTCCCTTCCTGGTCGATACCGTGCGGCTATTCCTGCGCAGCTACCACCTTCGCGAGCAGCTGCTACTGCATCCGACTCTGCCGGTAACACGGAACACGCAGGGCGTGCTCGACTCGGTTGCCTCCATCGCAGAAGCAGACGTCCAAAGAGCGATTCTCGAATCGTTCATCTACGTCGAAGTGTTTCCGAGGCTCGACGACGCGCGCTCCCAGGAACTCACGACCCGGTTGCGTGAGGTCATGCACTGGGTCGCGAACGTCACCGCAGACCACGCGCGCATGATCCAGGCGGTGCGTGAGATCGAAGCCAACGTGGAGTTCGCGGGCCACGCCGACGGGGTGACGGCCGATCGGGTTGCGAAGATCTGTCGATTCCTGGATTGGCTGGTCGAGGATCACTTCGTGCTGATGGGCGTGCGCCACTACGACGTTCGGACCGTTGACGGTGCGCTGACCGTGGCGATTCGGCGTGACAGCGGCCTCGGAATGTGGCGGGACGATCACACGAGCCGGTTTCGCGAAGTGCAGAGAGGCGCGGATCTGCCTGTCGGCCTGCTGCGCGCGATCGAGGATCCGCGGATCATCCAGATCAGCAAAGGCTGGGTCGAGTCACGGATCCACCGAGCGGGCCGCTTGGATCGGATATTCGTCAAGGAACACGACGAGGCTGGCAACATTTCGGGATTTCACACGATTTCCGGCTTGTTTACGTTCAGGGCGCTACGCACACCGAGCTCCCAGCTTCCACTGCTAGCCGAACGGCTCGAACAAATTCTCGAGTCGGAACGTACACCCGTCGGATCCCATCGACACAAGGCGCTCGTCACTGCGTTCGATTCGGCCCCGATGGAGTTTCTCTTCGGCGCCGATGTCGGACACAACGCGACCTTGGTTCGAGAAATCGTTGAAGCCGAGGGCGCTGAGGAGCCGAGTGTGGTGCTTCAGACCGACGCGGGCGGGAGATCATTCTACGCTGCGATCATCATGCCCCGGGAGCGATACGGCGAGGCCCTTCGGCGCGGCATCCGCCGACTGTTCGAACTGTCTCCGTCCGTAGGTTACATCGACGATCGCGTGTCCTTCCTCGAGGAAGGAACCGCGTTGATCCACTTCTTCTGCACGCTGACGTCAGGCGACGCGCCCGAGACCGAGCGACTCGAGCGTGAGGTCCGCCGGCTCGCGTCGCGATGGGACGACGGGCTCACCGACGAGCTGATTCGTGAATACGGGCCCACCGAGGGCGGCGAGCTGGCGGCGCGCTATGTAGATGCCTTTCCCGAAGGACTTCACATGACGACGCATCCGGCGGATGCGCTGCGCGACGTGGTGGGACTCGAGGCCCTGCATCGGAACGGAGACGCCCAGATCGCGCTCTTCTTCGAGCGCGCGCAGTCGAAACCCGAAACCACGATGCTTCGCATCTATCTTCACGAAGCCAGGCTGCTCTCGGATCTTCTTCCGATCATCGACCATTTCGGCATCGAGGTGAGCGACGCCCGGTTGACCCACATCGCCGCCCTGGACCGTCCGGCCGCAAGCATGCACGCGCTGCACGTCCTACCCCTTGGAGGAGACCAAGCCGATCTCGACGGACTCGTGCAACGCCTGGGGGATGCGCTGCGTGCTGTGCTGAGCGGAGTGGTGCCGAGTGACATGCTCAATGCGATGGTGCTCAGCGCCGGGCTCGATTGGCGCCAGGTGGATCTGCTTCGCAGCCACATCGAGTACTTCAACCAGATCCAGGTCGGGTTGACGCGGCACTTCATGTGCGAAGCGATGCTCCAGAACCCGTTGGCGGCGCGGCTCTTGATTGCTTACCACGAGGCCCGCTTTGCACCGGGCCAGACGGCTTGTGTCCGCGACGACCGTGAACAGGAGCTACGTGTCGATTTCGCCCGCTATCGCGATCGGGTCGAGAGCTTGAACGAAGATCGCGCTCTCGGGGCGATCTTCGAGTTGATTCACGCAACGCTGCGCACCAACTTCTTCGCCACGATCGACGGCACGCATCGCATCGCCATGAAGCTCGACCCTTCCACATTGACCGATCTGCTCCCCCCGTATCCGTATCGCGAAATTTTCGTGCATGGCCCTGGCTTCAGCGGCATCCATTTGCGCGGCGGACCGGTCGCCAGAGGCGGCCTGCGATGGAGCGACCGGCTCGATGACTTTCGGACCGAGATCATCGGGCTGATGCGCACGCAACAACTGAAGAACGGACTGATCGTGCCTGTCGGCGCCAAAGGCGGATTCGTCTTGCACACGATGGGACTCACTCCGCAGCAAGCCCGCGCCGAAGCAGATGCCAAGTACGAGATCTTCATCTCTGCGTTACTCGACGTGACCGACAATGTGGACGCCCAGGGGCGCGTCACTTCTCCGCCCGGCGTGGTTTGTCGAGACGGAGACGATCCCTATCTCGTCGTCGCTGCGGACAAAGGCACGGCGCACCTGTCCGATACGGCGAACGCCATCGCTCTGCGTCGGGCCTTCTGGCTGGGCGATGCCTTCGCCTCGGGCGGCTCTGTCGGCTACGACCACAAGAAGTACGCGATCACGGCCCGGGGTGCGTGGGAGTGTGTCCGACACCATTTCGAGGAGCTCGAAATCGATCCCGAAGTGGACGTGTATCGCGTCGTCGGGATCGGCGACATGTCGGGTGACGTTTTCGGAAATGGACTGCTGCTGATGCGGAACGCCATGCTCATCGCGGCGTTCGACCATCGTCATATCTTCATCGATCCCGATCCCGATCCGCAGGTTGCTTGGAAAGAGCGAAAGCGCCTCTTCGATCTACCGCGGTCGAGCTGGTCCGACTACGACGTCCAACTGATCTCCCGCGGCGGAGGTGTGTTCTCTCGTTCAGCGAAGCGCATCGAAGTGTCAACACAGGCACGCGAGAAGCTCGGACTCGATGCAGCGACCACGACCGGTCCCGATCTCGTGCGCGCGATCCTTTCCGCCCCGGTTGATCTGCTCTGGAATGGCGGCATCGGAACCTACGTCAAGGCCAGTTACGAAAGCCATTTCGAGGCCGGCGACCGTTCGAACGACGCCGTGCGGATCGACGCGAGAAGCCTCCGAGCGCGAGTCGTCGGCGAGGGAGGCAACCTGGGCTTGACGCAGGCGAGTCGCGTCGAAGCGGCCCTCGCAGGCATCCGGCTGGACTCCGATGCGATTCACAACTCGGCGGGCGTCGATCTTTCGGACCACGAAGTCAACTTCAAGATCCTGCTCGCCCCCCTCGTACAATCGGGTGCACTGAGCGATGAAATGAGATCGGCTCGCCTGTTCGAGGTGGCCGACGCCGCTTGCGAGTCGGTGCTCTCGCACAATCGCGCGCAGTCCCTGGCGATTTCCCTCGACGAGGTGCGCTCGCGACGCGATCTCGAACCCTTCCGATGGGCAATCGAGATGCTGTGCGGCGCCCCGGACGCTTCGCCCGCGGAACTCCGCCTGCCGGACAAATCGACTCTCGAGCTTCGGCATGCTGCCGACCTCGGACTCACGCGACCGGAGATCGCGGTGTTACTCGGACTCGCAAAACTTGATTTGCGCCTCTCGCTGGCGACAGATCCCCTGGTCGATTCGCCGGGCCTGGAGTCCCTTTTCCGGGACTACTTTCCGCCCGCGCTTCGCGGCGCGTTCCCCGATGCACTGCCTGGACATCGTCTGCGTCGGCAGGTGACGGCTCTGGCGGTCGCCAATCGCATTGTCGACGCGGGAGGAGTCAGCGCGATTTCGAACCTGGTGGCGAGGCGGGGGATTGGGATCCCGACCGCCGCGGCGGCCTGGCTCACGGCAGACGAGATCCTGGATGGCGCTCGCCAGCGCCTGTCGCTACTCGCGTTGCGCGGACGCGTATCTTGCGACGCGATCTACGAGGCACTGTTGGTGCTCGATGAAGCCGTGCGTGACGTGGCTCGCTATCTGATCGCCGAGGACCTGACCGCTTTGTCCCGCGAGCGCGCGCAGGCCTGGCGTGAGGATCTGTTCAACCTGAGTGATCACTTAGCCGATTTCCTGTCGAGCGGCGAACGGGTGCGCTTCGCGAAACGCCTGGCAGGGCTGGTCGATGCCGGGATTCCAGCAGATCTTGCCGGGGTACTCGCCGGAGGGCCACTGGCAGACCGCGGTCTCAACATTATTCGACTCGTGGAGAGCACCGACCGGTCTCCACTGGAGCTGGCGGCCGCCTACGCCCGACTCGGCGATCAAAGTGGCATCAATCGAGTCTACCAGAGCTTGCCACTCGCGCGGTCCGCGGACGACTGGGATCGCATCCTGTTGATCGATCTGCGTACCGAAATCCTTTCGCTGCAACGCGACCTGACAGAGTCGGCGGTCGCGGGTCAGTCCGGTGATGCGCTCGCGGCGGTCGACGCTTTCCTACGCGAGCATGAAGCTGCTATTGAACGCGCGCGGGCGCTCGAACCCGGGGCACGCGCGGCACGTTCGGCAAGCGCGCTCGCCGTGGTGGCGCAGGCGCTGATGCGGTTGCGTGAATGAAGGACGCAACTGTCGGAGCAGACGCACAACGCACGGCTGAACGGCTCACACCTCGTTGCCCAAAGACAGCCAGTTCTCCCAACTACGCGGCGGGACCACGCAGCATGATTGGCCGGCGCACAAGAAGCGGGGCAGCCGCTAAGGAGAGGTCGTCCGAACTGGGCGCGAATTCCAACTTGGCGGCGCGAAAGTCGCCGGGGGCGCGCGCCCAAGAAAGGTGAGTTGGCCGCGCTCTAATTGAAGGATGCATTTCTGCCCGCACTCCAGTTGGCTTTCGTTCTGGCCGTCGATCAGAGGTGCCTTCAGGGAGGTGTCGGTGAGCGCGAACCCCCCGGTCACCATCAGGTGCTTCGGAGTCGCACGGATCCAGGGACTGGTAACGGGCATGTCGGACATCGAATGGCATTCTCGTCATGGTGGCGAATCGCACGTCGGTCGATCCGTTGACCATGCTGAGCCGTCCGAACCTTTGGATGCGATGATCCTACTGTGGCTTCGCTGAGCAAAGCAGCGGGGCCGGATACTCCTTGGAAAGGCAGCCCTTCCACTCGGGCGGCCGCTTCTCGAGAAATGCGACGGTGCCCTCGCGCGCATCAGGGTGTCTGGTCGTCATCCGGAAGAGCTTCCCTTCGCGTTCACGCCATTGATCGAGATCGATACCGATGCCTTCCCAGATCAGATGTTTGGCTATCGCCACGGGCAACGGGGCCGCATTCACGGCGATGTCGCGCGCGAGGTCCATCGCGGCCGGCAAGACCTCCGCGGTCGGAAATGCCTGTGTCGCTACACCATATGCAACGGCTTCGTCGCCGAGAAAGGTCCGCCCCGAGAGCAACAACTCCGATGCCCGCGAGAGACCGGCGAGACGCGGCAGGATCACGTGCGATGCCAGCTCGGGCAGCACACCGCGGCGAACGAAGGCGAAGGCGAGCTTCGCATCGGAAGCGACATAGCGGATGTCAGCTTGCAGAGGCCAAGTCAACCCTGCCCCCACCGCCGGACCGTTGATCGCCGCGATCACCGGCTTGCGTACCTCCATGGGCAGCATGCGACGGTACTCGCGCTCGACACCGCCCCAACCCGCCGCGAAGCCTTTGCCCGTGCCGAGGTCCGCCCCGGCGCAGAAGGCCCGACCGGCGCCTGTGATCACCACCACACGTACCGCGTCGTTGGCGTCGGCCTCCGCCATGGCATCGCCCATTTCGGCACCCATCTGCATCGTCATCGCGTTGAGCTTTTCCGGCCGGTTCAGTGTCACGAGCGCGATGCCATCGTTGACGTCGTAGAGGATCTGTTCGTAGTCCATGATTAGCTCCTCGCGATTTTCGGGATCAACACAAGCTCATTCCGGCATCAGCAACACGCGCTTTGCGATGATGTTGCGCTGGACCTCGCTGGTACCGCCCCAGATCGAGTCAGCCCGCGTGATCAGCCATCTTTTCGTTCGCGCGATCTCGGTGGCCTCGAATCCCTCTCCGCTCCAACCCAGGCCTCGGTTACCGAGCATTTGCATCGCGATGTCCTGTTCGCGTTTGCCGAGCTCAGACCAGTAGAACTTGGACATCGAGGCGATCTGCCGGCCAGCCTGGCCGGCGCGGTTTTCCTCGGCGGCTCGCCGCATCGTCAGCGCGAAGGCCTGCGTGTCCAGTTCGTGTTGAGCGATGCGCTCGCGTAGCGCCGAATCTGCCAATTTGCCGTCACGCACGCCGAGCTGCTCGCGACCCAGATCGATCAAACCCTTTCGGCTCACTGCCGTGGCGCGGCCCTCCGGGTTGGCGACGCCCCGTTCGTGTTGCAGCAGATGCTTGGCCACCGTCCAACCGCCGTTGACTGGACCGATGACGTCGCGCGCCTTGGCGCGCGCGCCGTCGAAGAAGACCTGCGCGAAATGTTCGGAACCATCGATCAAGCGGATTGGAGAAACCTGTACACCCGATTGCTTCATCGGGAATAGAAGGAAGCTGATCCCATCGTGTTTGGGCGCGTCTGGGTCGGTGCGAACGAGGCAGAAAATCCAGTCGGCATGCGGCGCGCCGGTCGTCCAGATCTTCTGGCCGGTGACCACGTACTCATCACCCTCGAGTACCGCGCGGGTCTGAAGCCCTGCGAGATCTGACCCAGCGCCGGGTTCGCTGAAGCCCTGACACCAGATGATCTCGTGCCGGGTGATTCTTGGAAGATGCTCTGCCTTCTGTTCATCGGTTCCGAGCGCAAGGATCGTCGGACCGAGCATGCTCAGACCGAAGCTACCCGGAGCAGGTACCCGGATGTCGCGCATTTCCTTGGCGAGCGCTGCCTGATGCTCGTGATCGAGCCCTCCCCCACCATATTCGGTGGGCCACCCAGGGGCCGCCCAGCCCTTGCTTCCGAGCGTACGAACCCATTCATCGAAGAGCGCGCGAGAGAGCCTGTCGCGGGATCCTACCCGGATCTCCTGCGGACAGTTCGCCTTCAGCCACTCGCGAACCTCGCTTCGGAACGATTCAACCGATCTCATGCGAGACCTCCCGGGTCGACGCCCGCAGTCGCAGTCGGAGACAGTATCATATGGCCAGCGCTCACCGGACGACCACGAGCGATCCCACTTCGTTGTGATTTGTGATGAAGCTTGCCGCGATGAGCGGGTTTGCGCGCCCTCGTAGCAAGAACTTCAAAAAAGGTTGAGGGGAAGCAAAGAATGGGACTGATCCTTTCCGATGACCAGTTGATGCTCCGGGAGACCGCGAGGAGCTTCCTCGACGAGAAATCGCCCGTCTCGCGGATGCGCGAGCTTCGTGACTCCCAGGATAGGACCGGCTTTTCTCGCGCACTATGGAAAGAAATGGCCGAAATGGGTTGGTCGGGAATCATTTTCCCCGAAGAATTCGGGGGCGCGGGCATGGCCTATGGAGAGTTAGGCGTGGTGCTCGAAGAGTGCGGACGTGTTCTGGTGCCGGAGCCATTCCTGTCCACAGTTCTACTCGGTGGCAACGCGATTCTACTCGGTGGAAGTGATGCTCTGAGCAAGGACCTGCTGCCGGGTGTATGCAGCGGTGATCGCATACTCGCCATGGCCTTCCAGGAGCAGGGACGCTTCAACCCCTACGCGATTTCGACTCGCGCACGGCGAGACGGAGACGGCTTCCGGATCGATGGCCAAAAGCAGTTTGTGCTCGATGCCCACGTCGCAGACCAGTTGATCCTGGTAACCCGAACGAATGGGGAGCCCGGAGACCGCGATGGACTCACGCTCCTCATCGTCGATGCCGGCGCTGATGGATTGACGGTTCGCCGCAATCACCTGATCGATGGTCGGAACGCCGCGGACCTCACCCTCGATGGTGTAAGAGTTGCCGGCGAGCGAGTCCTTGGAAAAATCGATGCCGGCGCCGATCTTCTCGACGCCGTATTCGACCGCGCGGCGATCGGCCTCTCGGCCGAGATGCTCGGTAGCTTTGACGAAACGTTCGAGAGGACTCTGTCGTACCTGAAGACTCGGGAACAATTCGGCGTAAAGATCGGCAGCTTCCAGGCGCTCCGCCACAGGGCGGCCGACATGTTCTGCGAGCTGGAACTCGCACGATCCGTGGTGCGTGAAGCCCTCTGGGCGTTGGACGAAGGCCGTGACGATGTGCCGCAGATGGCCAGCGCTGCGAAGGCCCGCTGCTCGGACGTCGCGAGCCAGATCACCAAAGAAGCGATCCAGATGCACGGCGGCATAGGCATGACGGACGAGGAAGAGATCGGCCTCTTTTTCAAGCGCGCGAAGGCCGCCGAGATGACTCTCGGTGACGCGATTTATCACCGAGACCGATACGCGAGCCTTCGCGGCTTCTGAACCGGCCTACCCTGCGTACTGTTTTCACCGGGTCGCCGGAATCAGCCCCCAATGCTCGAGAGTGTGGTTCCGCGAAGACCAGACTGAGGCGGTACTTCGAAACAATACACGCTTGGGCTTCTCACAGCGATCTACCCGATGATCAGGGTCTCAGGAATCCGCGGTTCCTCTGTGTGAAGGAGAAACATCTCTGGCATCCTGACTTTCATGGCCGACCGATCCCTACGCGCGCGCGCGCAGCAGTGGCTGCTGACGATGCCAAACTCGTTGGTTTTCTGTTGTGCCGTGTTGGTCAGCGGCCTTGCAGGTGCAGTGTTATTCGCGCGCTTCCACAGCGGGCCCGCGGAGGGTCAGGTCTATTTTTCGGACATGCTCGACTACTACTACCCGATGACGGAGCGGGTGAGTGGCCGCCTCGCGGCGGGGCAGTGGCCGCTCTGGAACCCGTCGATCTGCGCTGGCATGCCGCTGCTCGCGACCATGCAGGTAGGAGCGCTCTACCCCGGAATCTGGCTCTCGGTGTGGCTCGGCCCGCAGCTTGGGATGTACTGGTTGCTCGCGATCGAGTGTGCCCTAGGCGCGGCCCTCGCCTGCTGGGCGTGTCGCGCCGGCGGCCGCGGTCCCGGAGCTTGCGCGCTCGGGGGACTCATCTTCGCATTCAGCTGCCTGGTCGGGGGCAGCTGGTATCCCTCGACCACGGCAACCCTGTGTTGGATGCCCGGGCTGATCGTGGGGATCGAAAAACTCTCTCGACGCGCATGTCCAGGCGGTTGGAGCCTGCTCGCGCTGTTCACCGCTCTTCAGTGTCTCGGCGGCTTCCCGCAGTATCTCGCCTACTCGTTCTGGTTCGCGGGCCCCTACGCGGCCGTGCGTCTGGGCTCGGAGTGGTTCCGAACCGGGCTTCGCGAGGGCCTACGTCCGACGCTTGTGTGCTCTGCGCTGATGCTGAGTGCCGTCGTTGTCGGCGTTGGTATCTCGGCGGCACAGTTACTGCCCGGCTTGGAGCTCGTCTCACAAAGCGCGCGCCTCGACGCCTTGTCGCCCGACGAGGTCGGCTACATCAAAGCGACCAGCCTGGGACAATTTTTCAAGAACGCGCTCAACCCGAGGCCAAAGCTGATCATTCCCGAAGGATTCGAAGGCGGCTACCTCGGCATAGCGACTCTCGCGTTGGCGGCGCTTGGTGCCGTTGCTCGTTGGCGTCGACCCGAGACATGGCTGTTGATTGTCGCCGGAGTCGTTTCGCTGATACTCTCCGGCGGCTACAACGCCGGCGGCCGCGAGCTCTACCAGGCTATTTCCACCATTCCGTTCATCGGTTCGTTTCGAACACCGGCGCGGCTCCGCTTCGTATGGTTCCTTTGCGTCCTCCTCCTTGCGAGCGACGGCTTCGCAGCCTTCGCCGATGGCTATCGCAGGTTGCGCGAGCAACACTTCACGGCAGTCTTTGCGTTCGCCGCAGCATCCGCCGTCCTCATCGCAGTAATCGCCTGGAACGCCGAGGGAGCACTGGAGCGCGCAGCCGCTTGCACACTTCTTCTGGCTGCAGCCTGGCGGCTCGCGAGTCGACGCGGCGCGCGAGCGGCCCTGCAGGTCGCCATGCTCGCACTGGTCTTCACCGACCTCTGGTTGGCAATCAAGCCCCACGGAATGCTGCCGCTGCCCGACCAGTTGATCAGCGGCGCCTACCAGCTGAAATCGGGCCATCGGATCGACGATGCCAGCCTTGCCGAATTGAGACGCGTGGCGGAGAACTACCGCGTGGAGCTGACGGGGTTCATCCCCCACCTCGGCGTCGGCGCTGCGAACCGTCTACACAAGATCGCGTGCCTGGAGCCATTGATGCCGGCAGCTTGGCAGGGGCTGATGCACACCCTCAAACCCAACGCGGTGAAGGGCTTGGGTGGACGTCTAGGCCGCAATCGGTTCCCGACACTTCACGAAGTAGCCAGCGTCCGATTCAGCATCGGGCAACGCCAGGGCCGCGAGACGAGGACGGATACGAACCCCGACGCGCTTCCCAGAGCCTACGTGGTCGAGCAGTTCGAGATCGTCGACCAACAGACTGCATTCGAGCGCATTCGCGACGGCGACTTCGACTTCTGGTCCGCGGTCATGCTCGAGCGGGCCCCCGAAGTACCCGGCTGGCGGACGCCGCTGAGCCCCGTGCGGGCCCGGCCTGCGACAATCGAGAACTACCAGGACGAATTCGTCGAGATTCGGGCGGCGACTCGAGAACACGCATTGCTCGTTCTCACCGATGGATTCTTCCCGGGATGGGTGGCCCGAATCGACGACGAGCCGACCAAGATCCTGCGCGCCAACGGCGTCTTCCGCGCCATTCATCTGGCGCCCGGCGATCACCGCATAACGTTCAGCTACGAGCCGCGGAGCTTCGCGTGGGGTCTGCGCATCAGCGCGGTTAGCTTCGCGTTGTGGGGCGGGGTTTGGCTCGGCTGGCCCGCTATCAATCGACGCCGAACCCAAGCGGCGGCCGCCTGAGGCTTCTGCGCGTCTACGACGGCAGCTCTTCGCCATCGCAGGCACGAAAGTACAGGCCTTCAGAAGTTTGCCTATGCGCTGTTCGTTGACCGCCGATCTCGGTTGCGAGTACCCCTTGTATTCAGCCAACTGGCACGGTGTCTGGCTGGCGTTATTGATCGCGTCGAGTTTGCAGTTCGGCGACGAACGCCGACACCCCGCTTCGATCAGCCCAATGGAATCGGGTAGAAAATTTCGAGGATCAGCCCCAGCACGAACAAGCCGCCGGCCATCCTCGTCAACGAGAACGCCCAGCCGGCGTACCACAGCGGCCAAATCGGGTAGCTGGGCGGCGCTTGCGCGGGAGGCGGTTGGTTGTAGATCTTCAGTACCTGCACCAGATGTGGAACTGCACCCCCGACCAGCAACGTCCAGACGCCGAGCGTTCCGACCCCTACGAGCGACACCACGAACACGAAGAACGTCACCATCAGATACTGGTTCAAGAACAGCGACTTCTCGGCACCCAGCAGCACCGGAAGGGTGTGAATACCCTTTTCGGAGTCAGCCTCGATCTTGTCGACGTGTTTTCCGATCAGGACGGCCGTGACCAACAGCGAGTAAGGAAGGCTCGCTACGACAACCCACGGCTCGATCGTGCCGGTCGTCGCGAAAAATGTCGCGCCGATCATCAACGGCCCCCACACCAGCGCGACACCCAGCTCGCCCAACCCGCGGTGCTTGAGCTGGATCGGTCGTGCAATGTAGCCGGCGCCGACAAACATCCCTGCCAACGCAAACGCCGCGATCGGCCAGCCCTGGGCTTCGGTCAGATAAAACAGCATCCCGACGTCCAGCATACTGACGATCGCAATCGCCATGATGAGTCCCTGCTTCGAGATCAGCCCCGACAGGATCGGATGCGGGGCGCATTCCGCTCGAACATACTCGCCCTCGTCAACGCCCGACTCGAGATCGAAATAGTCGTTGATCATGTTGTTGGCGGCATGAGCGAGCAGCAGCCCGGCCAGCACGAGTGTGAAGTACCCCCAGTTTGCACTGGGGTGCCCAGCGGCGAGAAGACCACCGATCGCGCCCGACGTCAGTGTCAGCGGAAACACGCTCGCACGCGTGATGAGCAGCCACCTGGACACCGAATCCATGACCCGCTCTGAAGACAGGTTCTGAGTCCGGAGAATCTCTCCCCAGTTCTGAATTGCTGAAGCCATCGGACCCTCCGTTGCGCGTCCGTCGAACGCGGCGCTGCGAGTGGGCGCCAGAGCCGAGCCTAGCAGTTGCGGTCCGGAAGCCATTGGCGAGCACTGTCCTGACACCGGCTCTGGCCGCCCCTGTGCTCTGGGCCAATCTTGAAAATTCGGATCAGCCAGAGCTGTGCTGCTTTGCAAAGAGCGGCTCGAGCTCCCGTTTGATCACCTTGGCCATCGCGTTTCGCGGAAGCGATTCCACGATCACGATCTGGTCCGGGACCTTGTAGGCTGCGAGCTGGCTCCGGCAGTGGGCTTCGAGTCCCTCGGGCGTGGGAGATTCGCCGGGTTCGGGTTCGACCGCGGCAACGACGCGCTCGCCGAGCCTCGGATGCGCGATACCGAGCACTGCGACGGCTGCAACGCGCGGGTCTTCCAAAATGACCCGTTCCACTTCCGCGGGGTACACATTGGCGCCCCCTCGCAGGATCAGCTCGTTGCGTCGGCCGCGGATGAACAGCGTGCCATCGGCTTCCATCAAGCCCAGGTCGCCTGTGTGATACACCCCTCCGCGGAGCGCCTCAGCACTCGCAGCGGGGCGGTTCCAGTACCCGAGCATCGGGGTGTAAATGCCGGCCCATTCTCCCGCAGGGGCCGGAGCTACGCAGATCTCGCCGACTTCTTCGGGCCCGAGTACGCGGTCCTCCTCATCCCGAATCTCGATCGCGACCTGGGGCAGAGCGACGCCGCACAGGCCCGGTTTGGGCAGCGAGGAGCCAGGCGGGGTGCCTGCCGCCGATGTAACCGCAGTAGGTGCTTCCGTCATCCCATATCCGATCCCGACTTCACGGCCGTAACGTTCGCGGTAGAGATCGCGGAATGCCTGCGGACACTCAGCGCCTCCAACCATCGGGCTCACCAAACTCTCGAGATCATCCGGTTTCACGTTGGGGTGGGTCAACAGATCGTGGAGGATCGTCGGAACGCCGGCGAATGTCCCGACACGCTCCGTTCGAACCCACTCCGCCAGACCTTCCGGATCGATGCGGTCCATCGCGACACAGCAGCT
Organism: Deltaproteobacteria bacterium; assembly: GCA_032128375.1. Taxonomy (GTDB): domain Bacteria; phylum Myxococcota_A; class UBA9160; order UBA9160; family SMWR01; genus JAJDAM01. The sequence goes on from JAQBGU010000188.1 coordinate 161,877, forward strand.
ACCGATCTGGAACGCCGCCAATGGCGACAGCACCATCAGATTCAAAATGGTCAGCGGCAGCACACATCCCTGACGCAGATCTGGCGCGTAGCGACCGGTGGCGGCAGACACCGCTCCGGGTAACATCATATTGTGTTGGCTGTGCACGGCGCCCTTCGGGAAGCCGGTGGTTCCACTCGTGTACGCGATCGCAGCCGGGCCATGGGGATCTATTTCGATCGTTGGGCAGCGCACCGCGTCTGCACCGGATTGGATCGCCTCCCATTCGCACGCAGAATGATTCGGCTCGACATGGACGATCTCGCGCAGCGACCGCAATTCGGACTTCTGCGCGGCGATTTGCGCGGCGGTGTCGGGGGATGCGAGCAGTACCGCCGCGGTGCAATCCCGAAGCAGGTAGAGCTTCTCCGGGACTGCAAGCGGCCGGTTGATGCCGACCCAGATCGCGCCCAGACGCATCGCGGCCAGGAACGCTATGACGATCTGAACATCGTTTCCCAGACACGCTGCCACGCGAACGCCAGCCTCTACACCGAGCGAGACCAGGCCACGCGCGGCACGGTCGACTGCCAGATCCAAGTCGACGTAGCTGAAGCGCCCGCTTCGACCAACGAGTGCCTCGGCGTCGGGATCCGCCGTCACCATCCGGTCGAGAACAGCTGCCAATGTCGCCGGAGCGCCGGGGATCGTCGGACGTCGTTCGGACCGCGCCAGACCGTGCGCCGCGTAGTCGAAACCAGCCGTCATCCCGAACCTGTCCCACTCATCGCCGAGACCTCGAATGTACGCGCTCGACCGCGCTCGAAATCGCCCGCTCCAATGTATCGGCGAGCAGCTCGATTTCGGGCTCGCCGATCGTGAAGGCCGGACCGAGCACGATCACATCCGGCGCCGGGCCGCTGCCTCCGGGATAAAAGAACGCACCTAGCTCGAGCCCGGCTGCGATCACTTTGCCGGTGAGTCCGGCCTCTTTCGGAAAGGGAGTCCCGGTATTGCGATCCTCGACCAGCTCGATCCCCAGCAGCAACCCGCGGCCGCGAATTTCCGCCACATTCGGGTGATCGGTCAGCTTTCCCAGACGATCGCGCAATTTCTTCCCCATGGTCGCGGCGCGCTCGACCAGCTGTTCGCGTTCCAAGATGTCGAGGACCGTGTCAGCCGCCGCACAAGCGCCTGCGTGCGCTGAGTAGGTAAAGAACATCAGTTCGTCGCCCGCGGCCGCGATGGGCGCAATCACCTCCTCACGGGTAAACATCCCGCAGATCGGCGCGTAGCCGCCTGCCAATCCCTTGCCGCTGACCAGGACATCCGGAACCACGCCCCAATGCTCCAGCGCGAAGCGCTTACCGGTGCGGCCGAAGCCAGTCATGACTTCGTCGAGTATCAACAGAATCCCGCGCTCGCGACAGATCTCCGAAATGCGAGGCCAATAGTCGTCCGGCGGAGTCACCGCGCCGATCGTCGACCCTGAAATCGGCTCTGCGACGAACGCAGCGACACTTTCTGAACCCGCCTCCTCGATGAGCCGATCGAGATCTTCGGCGCACGCGAGCGCGCAGCTCGGATAGGTCTTGCCGAGCGGACAGTGAGTGCAAAAGCACGCCGGCGCTTTCGGAAGTTCGGGCAGCCACGGCTCGAAGGGCGCACGCCGCTTTTCGTGCGCGCCGATCCCCAATGTTGCGAGTGTCGCGCCGTGATAAGAAAGACCGCGACCGATCACCTTCCATCGCTCGGGCTGCCCCGACGATACGAAATGCTGACGCACCAGCCGAATCGCGGCATCCATCGCTTCCGATCCGCCACTGGTGAAGGCCACCCGCGACAACTGCTCGGGTAGCCAGTTCCTTCGGAGTCGATCAACCAATCGAACGCGATCGGGTGTCGCAAATGGCGGAATCGCGTAACTCATCTCGGTAGCTGCGCGCGCGTACGCTGCACCCACCTCCGCGCGACCGTGGCCGATGTTCGAGACGATCGCGCCGCCAGCCGCATCGAGAATCCGCTTGCCATCGGGCGTAATCAGGTAGGCGCCCTCCGCACGCTCGATCGCAAAGGGTTGCGCGCCCGCTTGCGAGATGAACGAGTATGCGCGCGTTTCTTCGGCTTTCATCGGCGGCTCCCGGTTCAGAATCTTGCGATGATTCCGTTCGCGTATTGCTCGAGTGCGTCCCGTTTTTGTGCCACGCTGGTGCCCGGGCCGATCGTGAAATCCAACGGATAGCTGATCATCGCGGTCACGCCGAGGTCTTCGAAGCGCCTCCACTGGTCGAAGTCCGGCGGGCTCGTCAATGCCATGATCACTTCGAAATCCCCGCTATCGCAACTCTGTTCGATTCGGAAGGCCTTCAGCCGCGAGACGATGCCTGCGACCTGCTCCGGATCGCAGCCGTTGCTGAACCAACCGTCGTTGCGGGCTGCGCGTCGCAGCGCCGCATCGCTGGCACCGCCGATGTAGATCGGGATCGGGGTCTTGGGCGCCGGGCTCATCGTGACACGCGGTACCGAATAGTGTTGGCCCGCGTAGTCGAAAGTCTCGCCCGTCCATGCGCGTCGCAGAATATCGATGCACTCGTCCATCCTCTCGCCACGCGTATGGAAATCCTTTCCGAGAATCTCGAACTCCTCTTTCATCCAGCCGATGCCCGCGCCGAGCGCCGTGCGTCCCTGGGAGAGCACCGATGCGCTTCCGATCGACTTCGCGATCTCGAGCGGGTGGCGAAGCGGCGCGATGTAGACGCCAGTCGTAAAGTGCAACCGCCGTGTTGCCGTCGCCATCGCGGCGATCGCGACCCACGGGTCCGGCCACTGTGTCTGCGCATCGAACATTGGGCGCCCGTCCGCCGCATACGGATAGTTTGGTTCGAAACTCTCGGGGTGAACTACGTGATCGGATACGAAGACCCCGTGAAAACCGACTGCTTCGCATATCTCCGCGAGATCGACCAGTTGATCGATCTCTGCGAAGGTGAGTGCTTGCCAGAACTTCATCGGAGATCCCTCTCGCATTCGCTGTCGCTAGATCGCGTGTGATTTCACCAGAGTGCCGCCGTCGACCACCATGATGTGCCCAGTGGTGAATGACGAGCGGTCCGAACACAGCCACACGACGGCTTCGGCTATTTCCTCGGGCGTCCCGAGGCGCTTCATCGCGTGCGCATTGACGGTCCGCTCGCGGACCTCGGGCGCGCGCCTCAAATAATCAGTCATCCCATCAGTTGCAATGCCACCCGGACAAACCACATTGATCCGAATACCCTGCTCCGCGTACTCCGACGCGGCGGATTTGGAGAGTGCGATCACCCCGCCCTTGGCTGCGCTGTAGGCAGACAAGAACGCTTCCCCCTTCATTCCGGACACCGAACCGATATTGACGATAGAGCCGCCGCCAGACTTCAGTATCGCGGGGATCTCCGACCGCATGCACAACCAGACCCCTTTCAGCGTCACCGCCATCGTCTGATCCCATGTCCTTTCATCGAGGTCGGCCATGCGCGCGTAGCCGCCTCCGGCCGCGGCGTTGTTCGACACACAATGCAACCCTCCGAACTCGGCAACTGTGCGATCGACCATCGCCTGGACTTCGCTCGGTCGGCTGACATCGGTCTCGATGAAGATCGCTTCGCCGCCGAATTTGGCGATCTCGGCCACGGTCGTCTCGCCGGCGTGGCGCTCGCGATCGGCCACCGCCAGCTTGGCACCTTCCTGCGCGAACAGCAGCGCGGTCGCGCGGCCGATCCCCGCGCCTCCTCCGGTCACGATTCCCACCTTCCCATCCAGCAGTCCCACGGCACGCGTCCCTGTCATTTTCGAGAGGCTTTCTTTCAAATGTCGATCAAATGTCGATCAGATGTTGATCAGATTTCGTTCCGGTCATCTCGCCGCGCCGACAATGTATCGCTACGACTGCCGGGCCCGTTGGGAAAACAGCATACCGGTTGCGACCCAAATTCGGGCTAACCTGGGCGCGGACCGGGGGGAGCTGCGCATGTCGAGGCAAGCGTTCCGCCAGGCGATCGCGCGTTGCGGCGCGATCGCTCTGATGATCGCAGTCACGGGATGCATTCGCGAAACCGAGCCGGACTTGGAAACCAAGGCGCGGCACGTTGACGCGGGGCCCGCGCCGGTGATCACGGCGGGTGGGAGTCGGTCCTTCGTCAGTTTCTCGCACAGCTGTGCGATCATCGACGACGGCGTTCAATGCTGGGGGGCCAATGGAAACGGCCAACTCGGCGACGGCTTCGTGGCACTTCGTGTGCCGGTCCCATCGCGCGTCGCCGCGCTCGGCCGAGGGGTCACGGCCATTGCGGCGGGCGGCGCGCACACCTGCGCGATCCGATCCGGCAGCGTCCTGTGCTGGGGCAAGAACGATCGCCGCCAGATCGCGACGCTGCAGCCGTCTGTGTTTCCCGAACCGACCCAGATCTCTGGCCTGCCCGAACCGGTGACCCGCATCGCCGCAGGCGAGCAACATTCATGCGCGATCGCCCGCGGAGAACTCTACTGTTGGGGCCACGCTACCGAAGGAGAACTCGGAAAGGTCCTTGGTGAGAGATGCGGTGGATATCGCGCGGCAGAAATCTGCAGCACAACACCCATTCGCGTCATGGGGTTCGTTGGAAGTGTCACTCATGTTGCGCTCGGTAGTCATCACAGCTGCGCGATCGCCGATGCACAGATCTACTGCTGGGGGCGCAACGATCGGGGGCAGCTAGGGGTTGCGAACCGAATAGCGCCAGATCAGCTGAGCTACCGGCCACTGAAACTCGACCATTCCGGCCCTGCGACGGCAATCTCAGCCGGCGAAGCCCACACCTGTGCTGTGATCGCAGCACGCATATCGTGCTGGGGTGCGGGCGACGACGGTCAACTCGGCGACGGCTCGACGCAAGATCGCCATGCGCCCGTCTCCGTCGCCGGACTCGATTCCGAATCGACGCACATCAGCGTCGGAGCACGACACAGCTGCGCGATCGCGGCGGCCCAGGTGTACTGCTGGGGCTCGAACAGCGATGGACAACTCGGCACGATGGGCGCCGGAACTGCAGAGCCGATCGCCATTGCTGGCCTCGCCACTGGAATCACCTCACTCGCATCCGGGGCAGACCACAGCTGCGCGGTCCACACCGATGGTGAAGTGTCATGCTGGGGCGCCAACGACTTCGGACAACTCGGCAACGGCGAATCGGCTCGCTCGGCATTGCCGACGAAGCTGGCGCCGTGGGACCGCGGTAGCGTTCGAGACCGCAACGGCGACGGCCGAATCAGGGTTGTTTGCCTGGGCGATTCCAATACCCAACGCGACTTCCTGCTCGAGCGGACCTGGTGCGAGCGACTCGATACCCTGCTGGACGAATCGTCGAAATCTCGATCTCCGGCCCAGTCTCCAGCTGACCGGGCGGCCCAACCAGCAGCCTGGGAAACGCTCAACCGCGGCTGGAGCGGAGCGACGGCGATATCGTTGCCCTCCATGCGACGCGCCGAGGAGCAGCTCGCCTACACACTGGAGTTCGACGCGCCCGACGTGGTGATTCTCGCGTACGGGACTAACGACTTCTTGCAGGGCGCGACTCCAGAAGACGTGTTGCTCGCGTCTTTTCGGCATTTGCTGCGCGCCCGAGAGTCGGGCGTAGATACGTTCATCGCGCTGGTCCCACCAGCACTGAACCAATCCGCTGAGTTCGATGAAAAAGTGAAAATGACCAACGATCTGATCCGCCGGGCCATGCGCGCGGATCGGGTCATCGACTTCGCGTCGGGCCTGACGCCCGACGACTACATGGACGACGTCCACTTCAACCATGCCGGCCACATCGGGCGGGCAAGCGCCGCGCTGGCTGCGCTGCGCCCGACGCCGTAGGCCGCGGGTCGTGGAGATCGAGTCGCAGTCGCAGCAAGGCGCAGCTTCCGTCTCCCCCGTCGCGGTGTCGATTTTGTTCGCCATGTGCGTCCCCATCATGCTGTTCCAACTCGGCGGCTACGGCCTGGTCTCGGGTGACGAGGCCTTCTATCACGGCGTCGCCGAGAGCATGGTCGAAACCGGCAACTGGCTTTCGATCGATTTCCGTGGAGAACACCGCCCGTACGACACCTTCATGAACGCACCGCTCCAGTACTGGCTTCGTGCGGGATTCATTGAAATATTCGGAAGTAGCTACTGGACGATGCGCATCGCATCGGCGTCCTTTGGTGTGGCGTGTGTGTTGATGACGTATTGGATGCTGCTTCCGGTCGCGGGCGGTCGGGCGGCGCTATTGGCCGGCTTGATTTTGCTCACCACGTTTCAGTTCGTCTACCTCCACTCGGCGCGATCCGGAGTGGTCGAAACCACGTTGGCGTTTCTGTACGCGCTGACCGCACACCTGTTCATGGCTGCGATTCGGGGACGGCGCGGCTTTCTCGCCCACCACCTGTGCATCGCCGCGTTGCTGAACCTGAAGCTCCCCGTTGCGCTCATCCCGCTGATCGCCGAGCTGGCCTATTTTGCGATCGATCGCAATGCGCGTCGATGCATCCCGAAGTGGTTGCTTTCGGGAATCGCCATCGCGCCGCTCGCGCTGGGCTGGCATCTCTATCAGGCTTTCGCACTCGACCAGCCAGCCACGGCGGTGCTGAGCCGGATGCTGAGCCAAGGATCGGGCGATCTCGGATTCCTGGCGACGCGGGCTCGCAACCTGATTTTCTACGCGGGCACATTGCTGTACGGAACATTTCCATACGCACTTCTGTACCCATGGGCAATCTGGACCACACTTCGCCCCCGCAACGAGGGGGCGAAGCGAAGCGCTACGACCGACGATTGGCGCTTGTTTGCACTGTTCGCGGGCTGCGTGTTCGCCTTTTTCCTGGCGATCGGGAAGCGCAGCGGTTGGTATCTGATCCCGGCCCTTCCGTTCCTTTCGGCCTTTCTCGGCGCACGACTCGCGCGATCGATGGAAGTCGGGTTGGGCCCCGGCGCGCGACTCGGATTGGCAAGCGTCGTTGCGTTGTTGATCTGGGTCAACGTCGGTCTGGGAGTCGTCAACCCGTTTGACCCCTTCATAGCGAGTTCCAGCGCGGCGGCTCGATTCTTCTCCTTTGGCAACGTAGAGGCGTGGCCGGGACTGCCGCTGACGATCGTGACGTTCACCTGGTTGGTTGGGCGGTTCGCACGGGGCGATGCCGGCCAACGGGGGGTCGCGACGGCGCTGGTGTTGGTCTCGATCGGATATGCGACGCTGCGGGTCGCACTTCCGATTGCGGACACCGACTATGCAAGCTCCACCGAAATGATCTGGCGCGATCTCGCGACAATGCGCATGGTGGATTTTCCCGTTGAGTTCCCGGTCGAGGTACCGCAGGGATCCGCGATCAGCGCCAAGACCCGATTCTACTTTTCCGACGACTACGACATCGTGCCGCGCGAGGCGGGTCGGCCTGGAGCGGCGATCGGCTATTTTCTGTATGCCAAGGGCGAGGCTCCGACACCGGGTGGCAATGATGCCGATCGCTGAGATCGAATGAGACAATGAGCCAGCTCAAGGGTCTCGTCGCAGCGCTTGCCGCGCTGCTCGTGCTGATCGGAATCACGCAGTTGTTCTCGCTGGGCACGCCTGCCCCGCGCGCGCCAAGCGTACTGTTCATTCTGGTCGATACACTGCGCGCCGACCACATTTCGGCTTACGGTTATCCGAGACTGACTTCGCCCGCGATCGACGCGCTGGCACTGGACTCTGTGGTTTTTTCCGACGCGGTCAGTCAAGCACCGGTCACAATCCCGTCTGTTCTGCAGATCCTCACCGGCCAGCTGCTGATCGGGAAGTCGATCCCGACGTCGACGCCCACGCTCGCCCAGATTTTTCAAAACGCCGGCTACTCGACCATGGCCGTCGTCGACAACCCGATTCTGGAATCGCGGGAGACCGGAATCGAAGTGGGATTCGATTCGTTCTTTACCAACGCGGTTGTCGACGAGCGACTCGACCAACAGCACTACAAGACCAATACACCGGCGGATGTGATTACCCAGCGAGCGATTCGCTGGCTCGAGGATCGCTCCGACAGCCGCCCTTTCTTCACCTGGCTGCACTACTTCGACCCCCACGACCCCTACTCGCCACCCTACCCGCAAGATTCACCGTTCCTGCAAGCGAGCGATTCGGGGCGTCCGGAGTCGATGCAGGTCGGCGACATTCGCCGCAGCCCGCTCGCACAGCAGAAACGCCCGCCGGACGCGCCGCCCATTTCGGCCCGGCAGCGTGCGCGAGTGATCGATCTTTACGATTCGGAAATCCGCTACCTGGACCGGTCGCTCGGAGACCTGTTCGAGTATCTGAAACTCGCCGGTCTGTACGACGAGACCTTGATTGTTCTCACGTCAGACCACGGAGAGGCGTTTGGAGAACACGGCGAATGGATGCACGGCCGTTCCCTTCACCGCAACCAGCTCCATGTGCCATTGTTGATCAAACTGCCTCAATCCGAACCGCGACAGCGCAAGGTGGATACTCCCGTGCAATTGATCGATCTGGCTCCAACGCTGTGTGCCTATCTGCGCATCGACTGCGGCTCGGCTGCCCGCGATCGAAACATCCTCGAGCACAGCTACACCGATACCTTTGCATTGTGGAATTTCTGGATCGCGGTTCGCGATGAAAGTTGGAAACTCATCTATCACACAACTACACGAGACGCGCAGCTGTACGACCTGGCGAGCGACCCGACAGAGCAGCGCGACCGCGCGCAATCAGAGCCGGAGACACTGGCCAGGATGCTGGCGAAGAAGGACGAACTGCTCGAGTCCAGCTGGAAACACCATGAGGCCGTTCTCGAGCAGAGCATCCAACAGGCGGAACAGCTCAAAGAACTCGGCTACCTGCAGTAACCGGCTGGCGACTGGCGGGCCACCGCATGTCGAGCGATCATCGGCGCCTTTCCCCCTCGCTGGATCCCATGTCCGACCCCACCGCGCCGAACTACACCGAAGATCCTCTCGAGCCACTCGATAAACAACCGAGCGAAGAGCTCGCGAAGGCCTATGACCCGACAGAGATCGAGGCGCGCTGGTATCCGATCTGGAACGAAGCCGGCGTATTCGGCGCTTCCGCCGCTGACACGCTCGAGGGAGAACAGCCGCCGTATGTCGTGATGATGCCGCCGCCAAACGTCACGGGAACGCTTCACAACGGCCACGCGCTATTCGTCACATTGCAAGACATACTCGTCCGATACCACCGCATGCAAGGCTACAACGCGCTGTGGCTGCCGGGCGTCGACCACGCCGGTATCTCGACCCAAGCCGTCGTCGAGCGCGAACTGCGCCGCCACGAGGGCCTGTCGCGCCACGATCTCGGCCGCGAGGCGTTCGTCGAGCGAGTCTGGGAATGGAAGGAGCGCAACGGATCTCGGATCGTCGAGCAACTGAAGGTGCTCGGCGCATCGGCGGATTGGAGCCGTGAGCGCTTCACACTGGACGAGCAGTGTTCGCGCGCGGTGCGGACGGCCTTCGTAAGGCTATGGGACGAAGGCTTGATCTACCGCGGCGAGCGCCTGATCAACTGGGACCCCGTCACCCGCACAGCACTTTCCAATGAAGAAGTCGACCA
>JAQBGU010000189.1:0-54619 GCA_032128375.1 Deltaproteobacteria bacterium
TTGCGCTGCAGCATCGGGTAGTGCTGGGTGGTCAGCGCAATCACGGCTGCGGGGTATTCGGAGCCCTGTGATTTGTGAATCGTGATCGCGTAGCCGAGAACCAGACGATCGAGCTCATCGAACGGGAATGCGACTTGACGACCTTCGAACTCCGCGACGAGCTGGGCACGCGCGACATCGATCTCGACCACCCGGCCGACATCTCCATTGAACACGTCGCGTTCGTAGTCGTTCTCGACGCACATGATCTTGTCGCCGGCGGAAAATCGCCAACCCAGGCGTTCTACACTCGGCTCCCCGAATCGTGTCGGATGAAGCGCCGCCTGCAGTTCCAGGTTCAGGCTCTGTGCTCCTACGCGACCGCGATGCATCGGACTCAGGACCTGCACATCGCGCACCGGATCCAGCCCATAGCGCGCCGGAATTCTGTCGCGCACGACCGTAACGATTCGCTGCGCCGCCGTATCGGGGTCATCCGCTTCGACAAAACGGAAGTCCGCATCGGTCGAGGAATCGAACACCGGCATCCGTCCCGCGTTGATTTCGTGCGCGGCGCGAACGATCTGGCTCTCAGAATTTTGCCGAAACACTTCGCTGAGCCGCACGACGTTGAGCACACCAGATGAGATCGCATCCGCGAGTACCTGTCCGGGCCCGACGGACGGAAGTTGGTCGACGTCGCCGATCAGCAACAACGCGGTCGTCGGAGAGACGGCACGCACCAGCGCGTGCAACAGCGGAACATCGATCATCGAACTCTCGTCGACCACCAGCAGGTCACAATCGATCGGGCGCTTTGGTCCGCGCTTGAAGCCACCGGTCCGAGGGTCCGTCTCGAGCAGCCGATGCAGCGTGCGGGCTTCGTGCCCGGTTGCTTCCGAAAGACGCTTGGCTGCGCGACCAGTCGGTGCTGCCAGTGCCGGACGCACCCCCTTGGCGGTCAGAATTTCGAGCACGGCACGGACAAGCGTTGTCTTCCCGACTCCCGGTCCCCCTGTCAGAATCAGCAGCTTCGAACCCAGTGCCGTTGCAACCGCCTGGCGTTGGCTCGATGGCAGCTTCAACCCCAGTCGAGATTCTACCCAGACGATCGCTCGATCTACGTCCAGCAACGGCCACGGAGGTTTGCCCTTCGCAAGCGCCAACAGCGCCGCTGCGGACTCGCGCTCCATCTCGAACAGGTCTGGAATGAACGCGCAGGGTCGCCCCGAAACTTCCGTGCGGATCAGCTCGCGATCGGCAATCTGCATTTCGAGCACCGGTTCGATCGCATCCGACCGGACGGCGAGCAACACTTGTGCGCCGCTGACCAGATCATCGATTGGCAAGCCGCAATGGCCCCTTCGCTGCGCATCGATCAGTACGTGGCGAAGCCCGGCACGCAGTCGCATCACCGAATTCGGATCGGTGCCAAGCCGCCGTGCAAGATCGTCTGCGATCGTGAACCCGATACCGCGGATGTCTCGGGTCAGCCGGTAGGGGTCGTCGCGAATCAGTTCGATGGTTTTGTCGCCGTAGGTCTTGTAGACGCGCAACGCCCGCGACGTACCCAGACCGTGTCCGTGCAAGAAGACCATGATTTCGCGAACCCGACGCTGGTCCCGGTACGCAGCCGCCAATTTCTCGATTCTCTTGCGACCGACGCCCGGTACCTCTTCGAGCCGCTCCGGCGAATGCTCGATGATTTCGAACACGGCCTCTCCGAACGCGTCTACCAGCCTCTCGGCGAGTGCCGGACCGATCCCGTGGATCGCACCCGATCCGAGATAGCGGCGAATTCCGCCGAGGGTGTTGGGCGGACTGACGCGCAGTTCCTCGGCGCGGAACTGGCGCCCGTGCTTCGGATCGTGCGTCCAGCGTCCTTCTGCAGCGACGTATTCGCCCTGGCTGACGCCCGAGGTGCGTCCGACAACGGTGACCGACTCAGCCGCCCGTGGCAGCTTCACCCGCAGCACGCAGAACCCCGTGTCGACACTGTGAAATGTGACGCGTTCGACGACGCCCCGGACCCGCTCAGGGCTTTGCGGCCCATCGAGCCCCGGAAGCGAGCCCTGCTGGCGATCTGTGTGCGTCACGCGGGAACCGACATGGGGTCCGGCCATTCTACCAGCGAAACCGCGCCGGATCAGCCGTTATTGCGTCTTCGCACTGGCTTGCCACCCACGACGAGTTCACCGGCGGTGTGAACTTCGCCGAGCACATTGTCGAGATAGTCCGGCCCATCTTCGGTGGGAATGAACCAGCCGGTCGGACACATCGTCAAAATCTCGACCAGCGAAAAGCCCTCGCCGGCGATTTGTGCCTCGAAGGCCCGGCGCAGCATTCCCTTGGTTCGAACGACAGCCTTGGCGTCCGCCACACTACCGCGTGCCACATACGCGACGCCGCCGAGTGGCACCAGCAGCTCGGCGATCGGGATCGGGTAGCCGTGATAGGCAGCGTCCCGACCCTCGAGGGAACTCTTGGTGCGTTGGCCCAACGCGGTCGTGGCCGTCATGTGGCCACCCGTTTCGCCGAACACACCGTTGTTGAGCAGCACGCAGGTCACCGATTCGCCGCGCGCCGCGGTGTGGATGACTTCCTGCAGGCCCTCGTTGACCATGTCGCCGTCGCCTTGCAGCGTGAACAGCAGCGATTCGGGACGCATGCGCTTGGCGCCGGTCGCGACCGACGGCGCCCGGCCGTGCAGCGCCTGGATCAGGTCGACATCGATCAGCCCGGTGAATGCGGTATAACAACCGATTCCGATCACACCAATGCTCTGCTGTGCGAAGCCGAGTTCCTCGATGACTTCGAGAAGCAGGCGGATCGCAACGGGCTCTCCACAACCCGGGCACAGGTCGTGGTCGCCATCGATCAGCAGCTTCGGCTGGAACTCACCAACCCGGTCGGCCGCACGACCGGGCGGGCTATCCGTGTCCAATACATACAGCGGGTCGGAACTCACAGGGACACCTCCGAACTCGCAAGCGCGCGTTCGACACGGCCGCGGATTTCGCGTGAATCGAGTAGCGGCCCCATCCCGAAGCCCGCCGAGTCCGACGAGATTCCGCCGATCCCGAGTACCGCTGCGCTGCCCAACACACTGAGCCGCACATCGTCGATCATCTGGCCTGCGTTCTGCCCCAGAACCGCAATACGCTTCACCCCACGCGCCGCAGCCGCCAGCTCTCGGCTCGGAAACGGCCACAGTGAGATCGGACGCGCATAACCAACCTTGACGCCCTCGGCCCGCAGCTCGCGCACGACGTGACGCACGAAGCGGGCAACGCTGCCGAACGCGACCACCAGCAGCTCGGCGTCGTCGGTCGATTCGGATTCGAATCGGGCCTCCGAAGCGTCGATCTCATCGTGTTTCGCCTGTAGCCGCTTCCAGAACGACTCGGGATCGATGCTCTTCGAGCCCTTCTGCATGCCGATCGGATTGATGTTCCGCGATCGTCCACTGCCGCCCAACGACCCGTCGACCGCCCACTCCTTCGCGACCGGCACGAACGCTTCGCGCGAAAATTCGACGCCTTCGCTCGTGTGCGCGAGAAGGTAGTCGCCGTAGATTTGAACCGGATTGCGCCAGTGGTCGGCGCGGTCGAACGCCAGCGTGGTGAGTTCCACCGCTTCCCGCACGTCGATCGGCGCGTAGACGATGTGGCGGTAGTCGCCGTGCCCCCCGCCGCGGGTAGCCTGGTAGTAGTCGCCCTGCCCGCGCGCCATGTGAAAGACGACCAATGGCAATTCCGCTCGTGTGATCTCCGAAAAAGATTCTTGCATCAGCGCGAGGCCTTGGCCTGTGGACCCGGTCGCGGCGCGTGCGCCGGTCGCCAGCGCACCCCACGTCATCCCGATCGCTTCGAGCTCGCTTTCCGCGTTGATGCAGACCCCGCCGACCTTCGGGAGGAGTTTGCCGAAATGCTCGAGCACCTCGGTAAACGGTGTCATCGGGTAGCCGGCGAAGAACCGACACCCCGCCGCGATCGCAGCCGTCGCGATCGCTTCCGAACCTTCCATCAGCGTGCGCGTCATTTCATCACCTCGATCGCACCCACTTCCGTCACGTCGTACACGACAGGCTCATCATACTGATAGACCTCGATGCAGAAATCCGGGCACACCAAAAGACATGCACTGCACCCGGTACAGCCCGGCAGCAGCTGCGGAACCCGGGCGCCGCGCTGATTGCGTCCATCCGACATCTGCAACACACGAGGTGGACAGGCGGGAATACACAGTTCACAACCTTTGCAACGTTCGAAGTCGATCCGGATCGTGCCGCGGGCTTCGACCCTCGTCATCGCTCGGCATCCTCGTCGTTCCAGGCCGGTACTCGACCGGCGGGAAAAACGTCGAATCCCACCTTCAATGCGGTCTCGTTGGCGGCGACGTGCTGGCGACGGTAGGACGGGATCGATTCGCGCATCGCCTCGAGCAGCGCATCCAACCCGACCACGCTGGTCAGCGACGCGAAGGCGCCCAACAAGACCATCGATGCTCCGAGCGCGTTACCGAGATCGGTGGCGATCTGCGTGGCGGGTACTTCGAACACCTGGGGTGTCGAAGCATCCACTTCGCTCGTCTCGAAACCCTTGTCTTTGTCTCGGCCCAACTCGTCTTCGAGTCCTTTGAAAAGCGTCGAGTTCACGACGACGAGCGAATTGGGTCGCAATTTTTCGCGCAGCGGTTGCCAGAACTGGCGGTGCATGACCAGCGCCGCCCAGGTGCTCGACACGATCGGTGGTGACACGATGGGTGCATCCCCGACGATCACCGTGGAATCGGTGTTTCCTCCGCGCATCGTCCCGCCGTAGGTGCCCAGAAACATCGCGTGCAGGCCTTCGCGCAGTGACGCGCGCGCCAGAATTTGCGCGGCGAGCTGAACGCTCTGCCCGCCGATCCCTGTCAGCATGACTTCGCGTTCCACGTCAGTTCCGCAGTTGCGAATTGCGGACCAGCCCGCGCAGGCAGAACTCGGTCAGGTGTTGCGCGGCGTCACGATCCGGTGGAGTGGTTTGCGCGAGGCTGCGCTCGACCCAGCCCATCGCCATCTGGTAGACGGTCGCCGCGTCGCGCTCTGCATCGACCGCCTCGAGTTCACCGCATTCGCACGCCGCCGCAATGGCGTCTCGGAGCAACTCGGTCAACTGCCGCTCGCTGTCGCGCACGTGATCCGGAAACAGCTCGGCGAGCCGCGACCTCGACCGCGCGAATGGACGCGTCGCCGCGGCCGCTTCCGGGTTCAAAGCCTGGTCGAGCATTCCACCAAGCCACGCGCGAACCTGTCCAACAGGGGAAACGGCAGCGGTCATGCGGAGCCGCAAATGGCTGCTGAGCTGTCGAATTCCATCGTCGAGGACGGCGAGCAGCAGCTCGTCCTTGGATCGAAAGTGCCGGTAGAAGGCTTTGTTCGACAACCCTGCAGCCCGCACGATCTCGCCGACGGTCGGCTCGAGACGTCCGGTATCTCGCACCCGCTCGAAACTCGCGTCGATCAGCTTCCGCACTTCGGCCGCATACGTCCGCCGCCGCCGCTCGAGTGAGCGGTCCACACTGCGATCTGCGAGTCCGATGTCTCCGCCAAATCGGAGAATTCTATTCTCCATTTCGAGAATAGTATTCTCATTCGATACGAAGCGCAATGACCGGCGAGGCAATGAGTCGACCCTGGGACTCAAACGAGAGCCGACGCCGGTACCCGCTGGACGCCCAATCGGCACCCCCGTTGTCGTTGCACCGGTCGCGCGGGTCCCCAACCATTCGGGCGCACCGGCAGCTACTCTGGTTTGGTACGCCGGCCGGGCAGCGGCGAAACGGCATGATCACGCGAGCCGTCACGCTGCCTTCGTCACGGTCCAACGCAGGCAACGTTTCCCGAATCACACGCGAATGTGCAGCGTCTCCAAGCCGCGCAGCACGACGTTGCGGCCGCGCTTGGGCGGGGTACTTGCGAGCCTCATGTCTGGATAGAGCGACACCAATGCGGATATCGCCGTTCGCGCCTCGAGCCGCGCCAGTGATGCACCGAGGCAGAAGTGGATCCCCGAGCCAAGACTGACGTGTCGATTGTCGGTGCGGCCAATGTCGAGCTGATCGGGATTTTCGAAAACTTCGGGATCGCGATTTGCGGCGGCGAGCCCGGCAACGACGGTCGTGCCGCGCTTCATCGCGATCCCCAGCCACTCGCAGTCATCGCGTACCGTGCGCGCGGTGAACTGCACGGGTGGGTCGAAGCGCAGCAGCTCCTCCACCGCTGAGTCGATCAGCTCAGGTTCTTCGCGCAGCCGCTCGAGCTGCGCGGGATTGGAGAGCAGCCCCAGCACCCCATTGCCGATCAGATTCGTGGTGGTCTCGTTGCCTGCGATCAGCAACAGGCTGCAAGTGCCCAGCAGTTCCTGCATCGAGAGGCGGTCGCCCTGCTCCTCAGCCGCCAGCAGGCCGCTGATGAGGTCATCGCGTGGATCGCCCCGCCGACGCTCCGCAATCTGCGTCAGGTATTCGCCCAGTTCGTTGCTCGCCAGAATCGAGCGACGTAGTTCAGCCGATGAGATGATGCCGAGCCCCTTGACGACTTCGTCCGACCAGTGCTTGAAGCGCTCCCGGTCCTGCTTGGGAATGCCGAGAATTTCCGCGATGACGAGCACCGGAAGCGGATAGGCGATGCTTCGAACGACACAGAACTCAGTTCCCCTGGACACGGGCGCCAACAGCTCCGCCGCGAGGCTCTCCATTCGTTCCTGCATCGCGCCGACCATGCGCGGTGTGAACGCCTTGCTGACCAAGCCACGCAATCGCGTGTGATCTGGGGGGTCGGCGGACAGCATCGTCGGGTTGTCGAGTCGTTCAGGCGGGCCACCGGCTGCGATGTACGACTTGCGACGACGCGGGTAGCGCTTGCTCAGACGCTGATCGGCCGAGAAGCCGTCATTGCGGAGCATCGCCAGTACGTCGCGGTGACGAGTCAGCACCCAGCCGCCGAGCAACAATGCCCGATGCACGGGGTCGCGCTCGAGCAGCCGTCGATAGCCGGGGTAGGGATTTTCGTAGTAGGCGTCGGTCCCGACCTCGAACGACGCTCCGGACGTGGCGCGCTCCAGCATGGCAGCGCCGCGCGAGACGACGCCCAGGAGTGCCTCGGCCAACTGCGTTCGAATCGCCATGCAGTACCCTCCGATAGTCAAAGAGTGTAGTGCGGGGCGCCCGGTGTGGAATGCAGTCGGAATACTGCTATCGGCGATCGGGCGGAATCTGAAATAATGCGTCAGCGCGCTGTCGCTCCCGCATTCTCAACGGCCTGCTAGATTCTTCCGTCCCTTTTCAGAGGATTCCTTCGTCGTGTCCCGCTTCGATATCCAGCCGATTTCTGGCGTCTTGGGAGCCGAAATGATCGGTCCCGATCTCTCCAAGCCGCTTTCTCCCGACGCGTTCGATCAGATCCACCAGGCCCTGATGGACTACGGCGTGATTTTCTTTCGAGACCAGTCGCTCACGCACGCCGAACAGATCGCTTTTGGTGTCCGCTTCGGCCCGCTGGATGTTCACCCCATCGCCAACGGCCTCGAAGACTACCCGGAGGTGATCCGCGTGCTGAAGCCGGCGGGCGAGTCGGCGTCCTTTGGGGTGGGTTGGCACACCGACAATAGCTTCTTCGAACAGCCCAGCCTTGCAACCTGCTTGTACGCCGTCCGTGTACCCCCGTACGGAGGAGACACACTGTTTGCCAGTATGGAACGCGCCTACATGGATTTGTCCGACACCATGAAAGGTTGGATCGACGCAACCGAGGCGGTACATAGCGCCAGCCGCGCGTACGATCCGAAGCTGACGGGCGAAGCCAAGTACCGAGGCGAAGCAGCGATCAGTTATACCTACTCCGACGCGATCAATGCGGAAGCCATCCATCCCGTGGTCAGGACACACCCGGAGACTGGACGCAAGAGCCTGTATGTGAACCCGATGTTCACCCAACGCATCATCGGACTCGCTGCCGACGAGAGCGACACGGTGCTCGCGTTCCTGTTCAACCACTGCGCGAAGCCCAGCTTCGGTAGTCGTTTTCGCTGGCAGGCGGGCTCGGTGGCACTTTGGGACAACCGCTGCGTGCAGCACTATGCGCTGGATGACTACCGCGAATTCGAGCGCCTGATGTATCGGGTCACGATCAGCGGTGATCGGCCCGTATGAAACTGCTGGTGCTCGACGCGTACGCGCCACAGGGAATCGAAGCGTTGGTCGGCGCCGGCGGCACGGCTGCGGGCGAATTGTATGCGTCGCAGTTGCGCAGATCCGCGGCGCGTCTCTGCGTGGGTGATGCGGCAATCGGCGTTGAAATCGAAATTGCGTACCCGGCCGATCCGGACTCGAAACTACCCGGCGGCACGGAACTCGCGGAATACGACGGTGCCGTATGGACCGGCTCGAGCCTGACGATTCTCGAAGCCGACAAGCCGAGCGTCCGGCGCCAGCTCGAACTGGTCCGCGAGTTGATCGACGCATCGGTGCCGTGTTTCGGAAGCTGTTGGGCCGCGCAACTTGCAGCCGTTGCCGCGGGCGGACGATGCGCGGCCAACCCGCGTGGTCGCGAGTTCGGAATCTCTCGTCAGATCACGCTGAACGCCGAAGGCCAAGCACATCCGTTATTCGTCGGGAAACCCGAAGTCTTCGATGCGTTCACCAGCCATGCAGACGAGATCATCACGCTTCCGGCGAGCGCCACACTGCTCGCGTCCAACCCATTCAGCCGAGTCCAGGCCGTCTCGATCGAACACCCGGGCGCGAGTTTCTGGGCAGTTCAGTATCACCCCGAATATGACACCCACGAGGTTGCAGCGCTGTGTCGGCTGCGAGCGGACGAGTTGGTCACACAGGGCGTCTTCAGCGACCGCAACGCCGCCGACCGCTTCGCTGAGGGTCTCGAGACACTCCACACCGACCCCAGCCAGCGAGAAATCGCAACCGAGCTGGGGATTGGCCCCACGCTAATGGACGAAAGAGTTCGCACTCGCGAAGTCGAGAACTGGCTCACGCACGTGGTCATGCCGCGCGCGGATTCGTAGTTTTCGATCGTTCACCAACCCAGCGGACCTCCCGACCGATTTTTGCAGATCTTCGCGCTTTCGAACTCGTGATTGACGGTGCCGGCTCGCGGCTAGTCGAGCGTCAATTCCACCATCAGCTCGGATGCGAGCGACTCGAGGCTGGCGCGCAGTTCGTCCAGGTCGAGACCGGCCGGGACGCGGAGGTCGGCCGTCGCGCGAAACAGCAGCTCGCCCGACATGGGCGCGCTTTCGATCGAAGTGTTCAGCTCGTCGAGGTTGACACCTCGGCTCGCGAGCGCGCGGGAGATTTCGCGAATGATGCCGGGCCGGTCACTGCCGAGCACGTCGAGGTGCAGGTTGCGTGAGGCGTCGGGTGGCGAGTCCGTATCGCTGCTCGCGATGACGACGTGAAGCCCTTCGGGAGACAGCGACCTCAGCGCCTCAGTCAGGCCGGCCGCCTGATCTTTCGGGACACTGACTCGCAGGATCCCGGCGAACTGGCCGGACATCTCCGCCATCCGACTTTCCAGCCAGTTGCCATCGTGGCTGGCCACCGACCTTGCGAGCGCCTCGACCAGACCGGGACGATCGGGACCGATCACAGTCAACACGAGAGATACCGTCACGCAGCCTCCTCGCTCTGTACCTTGATTGCCTTCATTACCTTCATTGCGACATCCGCAATTGCGCATGCTACCTCGATTCGGCGATCGAAAACGCAATCCCCTACGAGTCGGGTCGCGGAATTCACGAAAATTGCGGTATTCAGTCCGCCCGCTTCGAAGGAGACCCTGATGTCAAAGCCCCCGCAGCCAGCCCACGGCCGGCCCGCACCGCTTGCCGGACTTCGCGTAATCGAAAGCTCACTGCTCGGCCCGGCTGCGATCACGACTCACTTGGCCGACCTCGGTGCGGAGGTCATCAAAGTCGAGTCGCCAGCGGGCGACTATGTGCGCGAGATGACGTGGCCGATCGTCGAGGGGACGTCGCTGCTCCACCTCCACATCAATCGCGGGAAGTACAGCCTCACACTGGACCTGAAGCAACCGGATGCGGTTGCGGTCTACCTCGATCTCGTTCGTGGTGCTGATGTCGTCGTCGAAGCGATGCGGCCCGGCTCTCTCGAACGGCTCGGGTTGGGCTACGAGCAGCTCTCGGCCGTCAACCCCAAGATTGTGTTCTGCAACGTCTCGGGATATGGCATGACGGGTCCCTACAAAGACATGCCATCACACGGCATCGCATTCGACACCTGGGCCGGGCTGGTCAACCCGGCGATCGACGATCACGGCCATAGCTACATCCCAGAACACGCGTCCGTTGGTATGCACGCGGGACCGCTATTCGGAGCACTCGGTGTACTGGCGGCGGTGATACGCGCACGCACCAGCGGGCAGGGCTCGCAACTCGAGATCGCTCAGTCCGACGCAGCCGCGTACATGGATTGGTATCGAAGCGAGACTTGGAAGGCCTACGAGCGTCCCGAATCCGAGGTGACCGGTAACAAGTCGGACGACTACGTTCGACGAGCACCCGGCACGGCCGGTATGCGAGAAGGCGTTCGCTACCAGATGTATGCTTCGATCGACGGTCACGTGCTGTTCATGGCGTCCGAACGGGCATTCTGGAAAAATTTCTGTGAAGGCATCGGCCGAATGGACCTGTTCGAGCGCTGGCCCGGGGCAAAATTTGCCGATCATGCCCGCGGAAACACCGAACTCCGAACCGACTTGACCGGGATCTTCCGATCGAAGACATCCGTCGAGTGGATCGCGTTTGGCAACGAGCACAATACGCCGATCGCCCCGGTCAATACGCCAAAGACGATCGCAGCCGATCCGCAGTTCCAACACCGCTTCGAGTGGCTCCCGGCAGCGGCTCACGGGGCCGACCTATTGCCGTTCCCCGTGAAATACATCGGCGAGATGCTGCCGACACCCAGCAAGGCGCCCGAGGTAGGAGAACATTCAGACAGGGTTTTGAAACAGGTGTTGGAATACACGGACGACAAGATTGCGAAATTGAAGGAATCCGGTGCGTTGGGCTAGGAGCCTGGGGCGGTAGCGGTACTGTGCCAGCTCTAGCGTGCAGGCGACGAGGGTGAAGAATTCGAAGAATTTGCCCCAAACGAATTCTTTCCGTCGACGGCATGTTTGTGTACGCTACTCAGCGGGTAGAGAGAGTGCGAGCCGAGGTGACCAATGAGTCCCGATAGCACTCCCGCCAAGCGCCATCAGCAGCAACAAGCGAACCATTCCCAAGGCCCCGATCTCGAAACACGCCGACCGATCGAGGCTTCACCCGCGGTCGAGCCGTTGTCGGCTGCCTCCAAGAGCCAGGAGGCGGCGCTGACAATGGGTCGCCGCGGCTTGCCGCTCCCTGTGCTGCCAACCCGCGACGGTCGATTCCACCAGGTGCTCGAGCGGATGGGTGCGTGGATCGCGGAAGCAGATGGCACCGGACGCGCGACTTACACGGGTTCATCCGTACATGCCGTCACGGGATACACCGCCGAAGAGGTCACCCGATCGCGTGTCATCCGGATCCATGACGACGACATGGATGGCATGCGCGCTTTCGTCCGCGCTGTCCACGAGACCGGAAACGCCGAGCCCTATACGTTCCGGATGCGCCATCGGGCTGGCCACCAGCTGTGGATCGAAGTGACTGCCTTGGGTTGGTACCCATCGCCCGACGGTGGCTTCCATTCGGTGTCGTACAACCGCGATGTGAGCGGGCGTGTCGAAGTGAACGCAGCACTCCGCGAAAGCGAGGAGCGCTACCGCATCGTCGCGCTGATGAGCAGCGATCTGATCGTCGAGGTCGCGGCCGATGGGCGGCTCACCTATGTCAGCCCGGGTGCTCAGGACCTGCTGGGCTATACGATGCATGAGTTTGGAGAGATGGGGCCATTCGAGATCGTCCATCCTGACGACCTTTCGCGGATTCAAAAAACGCTGGTGGAAGCTCTCCGGTCTGAGGAACCGGTTCAGTTCGATGCGTTCCGATGCAAGCACAAGAATGGCGAGTATCTCTGGTTCGAATCGATGGGGATGCAGGTTCGTCACGCGGACGGCGAGCTCCGCTACCTCGGCGTGACTCGCGACATCAACGAGCGCATGCTCGAAGAGGAGCGACTTCGCGAGTTCGCGGAACGCATGCAACGTGCTCAGAAGCTCGAAGGGCTCGGTGTCATGGCTGGAGGAATCGCGCACGACTTCAACAACCTGCTCACGCCGATCTTGGGAGCCGCCAGCATCGGTCTGACTGAGATCGAGGCGGATTCTCCGGTTCGAATTCAGCTGCTGAAAATCCAACGCGCCGCGCAGCGCGCCGCTGCGCTGACAAACCAGATGCTCGCGTATGCGGGAAAGAGCCCGTTGTTGATCGAGCCCTTGGATTTGTCGAAGCTCGTCGAAGAGATGGGTCAGCTGCTCGAGAGCACGCTTTCGGGCAAGACTGCGCTTCATCTCGACCTTGGGCACGGCCTACCGCCGATCGAGGCCGACTCGGCACAGTTGACGCAGGTCGTCGTCAACCTGATTTCGAACGCCGCTGAAGCGATCCACACCAGCGGGGGACGGATCACGGTCAGAACGGGCGAGGTCGAAATCGACGAGGCTTCGCCGAGCGCAATCTTCGCCGACGAATTGAAGCCGGGGCGACATGCGTTTTTCGAAGTGGCCGACACCGGCTGTGGGATGGACGACGAAACGGTTGCCCGCATCTTCGATCCGTTCTTTACGACGAAGTTCACCGGCCGCGGACTCGGCTTGGCCGCTGTTGCCGGAATCGTACGCGGCCATCGCGGAGCGGTGGAAATCGATAGCGAGGTCGGCCGCGGCACGGTCATGCGAGTGCTCTTCCCGGCGGCGACACGGCCACTCGCTCAGCCGATCCGTAACCTCCGTCGGGTCGATCGCTGGACAGGACGCGGCACCGCCCTGGTAGTCGACGACGACATCGGGGTACGCGACCTGGTCGAAGAGGTACTGACGCGGACCGGAATCGGCGTGCTGACGGCCAGCGACGGCCGTGATGCGATCGAGACTTTTCGGCGCAATGCCGCTGAGATCTCGGTAATCGTTCTCGACCGCACGATGCCGGCCGCGAGCGGACTCGAAGTCTTCGACGCGCTGCGCGCGATCGACCCGGAAGCCCGCGTGGTATTGATGAGCGGCTACTCACAGGAGCATGCGACTCAGGAATTGGCGGGCAGAACGCTCGAGGGGTTTCTGAAAAAACCTTTCACTCCAGAGGAGTTAGTCGACAGAGTTCGAGACGCACTCGATATCTAGCCGCTGGCGGTCGGAAGCCCGTTGCCAGCCTGTCGAACGTATGGAACGTATGGAACGCATGGATAGCCCCTACGCACCGCGCGATTCGGAAAGCGGGGCTCTGGCTGGGATTCGGGTTCTCGACCTGACGTTGGCGCGCGCCGGCCCCACCTGCGTGCGTCAGCTCGCGGATATGGGGGGCCAGTGTCATCGCGGTTGGCAATCCGCGTCGCGCAGACCTGGGTGGTTCCGACGCCCACAACCTGCATCGCAACAAGCGATCGATCCTGGTCGACTTGAAGAGCGACCCCGGACGCGCAGTATTCGAACGATTGATCGAGCGCGCGGATGTGCTGGTCGAGAACTTTCGCCCGGACGTCAAGTTTCGGCTGGGGATCGATTACGAAGCGCTTCGCGCGCGTTACCCACAGCTCATCTACGCCAGCATCTCTGGCTTCGGGCAGACGGGCCCCTACGGGGCGCGTCCGGGCCTGGACCAGATCGCGCAGGGCATGGGCGGCCTGATGAGTGTGACGGGGCCTGCCAATACCGGTCCGTGGCGGGCGGGCATCGCAGTCTCAGACACCGCTTCCGGTACGTTCCTGACCCAAGGCGTGCTGGCCGCCCTGTTCGCACGCGAGCGCACCGGGCTCGGACAATGGGTCCACACTTCGCTTCTCGAATCGATGATCAACTTCATGGATTTCCAGGCGGCTCGCTGGCTGATCGATGGCGTAACGCCGCGACAAGAGGGCAACGACCACCCGACGATTTTTCCGATGGGAACATTCGAAACGGCAGACGCTGCGATCAACATCGCTCCGATGCTCGACTGGTCGAGATTCTGTCAGGCCATCGATGCGCTCGAACTCGCCGACGATCCGCGCTTTGCCGATGCCCTGCTACGCAACCGCAACCGTGAGGAACTTCGCGAAGCGATCCATGCCAAGCTCGCCGCACGCGGCAGCAAAGACTGGCTCGAAATTCTCGTGGCCGCCGAAATTCCCTGCGGCCCGATTCTGGCGCTGGACGAGGTGTTCGCCGATCCCCAGGTTGCCCACCTGCGCCTCACACGCCTCGTTCATCACGAACGCGATGGCGATCTCGAGTTGCTACGGCACCCGGTGACGTTCTCCCAGACCCCGGCAGGGGTACGCACGGCAGCGCCAGTGGCCGGAAGTCACACGCGCGAAATCCTCAATGAATACGGCTATGACGACGAAGAAATTCGAGAACTTCTCGCATCGAATAGTGTCGCCCTCGAGCGCAGTTCTCGGGGTTGGGAGTAGCATCCCCGCGTCACTTTACCTGCCATGCAGCCCACTGCGTGTCATCCGACTCAGCAGCCGTTCCGGCCAATCCGTGGTGGCGCCATCGCTTCCCGATGCGACGACTCGCTGCTCGTCTTCAATGCTCTCTATCCCCCAGGCGCGAATTCCGAGTTCTCTCTCGTGTGTGAAGTCGACGATCTGCGCGTTGATCTCGCGGGCTGGAAACGCGACCTGCGAGAAGCCAGCGCGCAGCGCTGCATCCACCTGGGCGCGCTGGCGGGCAAGCAGCTCCGCTTCGCGGTCGGCCGACTGGGCGAGGTCGCGGTTGCTCTCCAGCACCCAGCAGACCGGGATTCCCGCAGCCAGTGACCGAAAGCGCACGAGTTGGTTGAACGAAAAGGAAGTGACAGTGACCCGGTCGGCCAGCCCATCGGTGGTGATGGCCTGCAGCAGCAAGACCGGGAGACGCGGGTCCTCACCCTTGATTTCCAAGTGGTAGTAGAGTCGAGGACCAAACTCGCCAAACAAGTCCGCCAGCGTGGCGATCGGAGTGCCGGCGAACGACTCGGCGACTTCAGGGTGCTCGCGATCGAACCAGCTTCCCAGATCGAAGAGCCTCAGCTCTGCTGCGGTATACACGCCCACCGAACCTTCGTGTCCGGTCTTGCGTTCCAGCGTGTGGTCGTGAAACAACACCAGAACTTCGTCGAGCGAAAGCTGCACGTCGAGTTCCACTTCGGTAAAACCGTTGGCCAGGCTGCGACGAAACGCCGGCAGGGTATTTTCCGGCGCGTGTGCGGCGCCCCCGCGGTGGGCAATGATGTGGAAATCAGACGTCTGCACGGGCTCCGCCAAGCGACTGTGCGGCGAGTCGGTCGTGCAGGCGAGCGCGAACATACTGGCCATGAGGCAAAGTTGGAGGGTGCATCTGCGCGTCTCATTGTGTCGTTGATCGGCCCACATCGACACACAATCTAGAGCACTGGAGCACGCATACCACAGTGCCGCCCGTCTGCGGCGTCGCTTGAATGGTAGATCAGAACAACAAGTGATGGGCTAGCTTCAGCGGGTGAGAACACCTCGGCTCGCAGATATCTCACTACCGGCATTTCGCGCTCGCCGCCCATGGTGGGGGCCGGACCTGCAAACGCTGCGCAACTCGCTGCTTGCGACTCGGCTGCCACCAGACCGCTATGCCAAGGAGCGGTTGACCCTGCCCATGGCCGACGGCTCGGGAGATGCTCTCGTGGGCTTGCTCCAGGCGCCGACGACCGCAACGAGGCGACCACTCGCGGTACTGGTCCACGGTCTGTCAGGCAGCGAAGACAGCGCCTACATGATCGCCAGCGCTCAGGCGCTGCTCGGAAATGGCTACCCCGTGTTGCGACTGAACCTTCGAGGCGCGGGCCCTGCCCGGCCGCTTTGTCGCTATCAGTACCACGCGGGACGCAGCAGAGATCTGCACGACGCCCTCGCTTCCGATGCGTTTTCAGACATCCTTCGCGAACCTGCACTTCACGGTGGGAGCCGCGACTTGGTTCTGATCGGATACTCGCTTGGCGCAAACATGCTGCTGAAATTTCTGGCTGAGTTCGGCGACCAGTTCCCAATCGCTGGTGCGTGTGCGATCTCGGCACCGATCGATCTCGAGGCGGCGTCGTATCGGTTTTTGCACCCGCGCAACGTGGTGTATCACTGGAACCTGTTGCGCAACATGAAGCGAGAAGCGCTCGATGACGGCGGCCAGCTGACCCCTGCCGAACGCGAGGCAGTCGTCGGCGCGAAATCGATTCTGGAGTTCGACGACCGGTTCGTCGCACCGCGCAACGGTTACCCGGGTGCAACCGCTTACTACGCGGACAACATGGCGCGCCGATTCCTCACCGAAATTTCGGTCCCGACGCTCGTGATCCACGCGCTTGACGACCCGTGGATTCCATCCGATAGCTACACATCCTACCCGTGGTCCGACAACCCAAACCTGCTGCCGCTACTCGCCAGCGGAGGAGGCCACGTCGGGTTTCACGGTGACGGCAGCACGATCCCCTGGCACGACCGCTGCCTGCTGCTTTTTTTCGACGCACTCGGAGAGCACCCCGAGTAGTTCAAAACACAGAAGATCCCGGGTGTACAGCATGCGAAACGCCCCAGCGTGACTCGAGTTGGGGCGTTTCGAACAAACTCTGAGTTCGGGCTACGCGTTGATTCGGGCTTTGGTTGGGCGGCGCGTCGCCTGGCCAACGACGAGTGCGCCTACCAGAAACAGCACCGCCGATGTCGGCTCGGGAACCGGCGCGTTGCCATACTCGGCGTCGTGCGAGAACGGCGCGAAACTATTCACGATCCCGCCACCGATATAGGGGTCGTAGATCCCGTCACCGGTCAGCGTCATGAGATCAAAGTGCACCCCCTCGACACCGGCTGCGAGGCTGTTGATCGTGATTTGGAACGCCTCGAGGTAGCCTTTGCCGGTCCCAGACCCACCGGGCTGTGTGTTGTAAATGCTCTGGATACCGGCATCGAACTCGAACTCGTAGATCTCGAAATAGCTGTCGAAGATCCCGTGCGGCGCCAGAGAGTTCGGATCCCCGATGGGCGGAGTTCCGTAGCCCGAGTCAGTGAGGGTGATGGTGGTGCCGTCGGAATCCTTGACCGTGATGTTGAAACCATTCAAGTTCATCTTCGGGGCAACGGAGGCAACGAGATAGGCGGTCTGGGTGCCCTCACCCAATGCGTCCCAAGCGTACCCACCGTTGCCGCCGTCGGCGGTCGTGGCATTGGCGAGGGCCAGAAGCTCGAAATTTGTGTCTGTCACGACCCAGGTCTCGGATCCAGCGTCGAAGACCCAGTCTCCGACCGAACCGGCTCCGAGTTGGAGGGAAGGAAGTGCGTGCGCCGAACCGGCTCCCAGTACCAGCGCGAAAATCGAAATCAAAACGAAGCGCAATGTCAGCATCAGCGTGACTCCAGCAATATCGTCTACTCGAGCGAACCCGAACGATCACCCAGATCGCACGAACTCGGCGATTCACGAATTAGAGGGTATTTCACCACATATTTCACCATATAATAGTTAGAAGGTCAAACGAATTAGTGAGAAAATCAAAAAATAATTCGAAGTTCGAAGCAAAGCGCGGATCAAAGCTCAAACCGATTCTGCTTCCGGACTTTGAGTCAGAACAACGGGAACCTGAATCGATCGCGCAGGATCCGCCTTCAATCACGGGTAATCACTCAGAATGACTCGGATGGCTCGGAATCACTGGAGACGCTGATTGATGCCCATCGCTCGTGAGAGAGACTGGAGGGAGGACTGGCTCGGTTAGCCGCCCGATACAGGCGGGAAGATGCTCACCGTCTGTCCCTCGCTCAGAGTCAGGTGTACCCGCTCTCCACTCTTGCGAGGCGCCTGTCGACCGTCGACCAACACCATCTGGGCAAGCCGATCGGGAATTGCGAGGTGTTCGATCAAATCGGCGAGCGTGGCGTCGCTGGCCAGTTCCACGTCGCTACGACCGCGGGCGGTCGCCGGGAAACGGTCGCGAAGGCTCGCGAACAGCCGAACGTGGACGCGCATCGCAAGGCCCGCCTCAGTCGGCCTTTCCGGCCAACAGCGTCGCGTGGTGAATCGAACGGGCTCGACGCGGCGGCGTTGCGGGGAAGCGGAACCCGCCTCCGATCGATTCTCGGCCCGACAGCAGCGCGCTGCCGAGAAGCTGCTCGCTGGCGCCCGACGCGACGTAGGCGCGGCGCAGATCCAGCGGATTTTCTTCCAGGTATGCCCGCCACGGACCCAGCGGCACGCCCGTTTGAATCAAACCCTTCAACATTCCAACGTCGTTCGCGTTGGTGACGGCCACCGATGGGCCCACCAGAATGCCGCCGACCATCACGTCCCCATTCCACAC
Organism: Deltaproteobacteria bacterium; assembly: GCA_032128375.1. Classification (GTDB taxonomy): domain Bacteria; phylum Myxococcota_A; class UBA9160; order UBA9160; family SMWR01; genus JAJDAM01. The sequence continues at coordinate 18,483 of JAQBGU010000189.1, forward strand.
GTATTTGCGGTAGATCCGGCTGGCCGTGTTGTCCATCACTTGCGTCTCGAGCTGGCCCGGCTGGCCCGCACCGTCGCGCTGCGACTGGAAGTCGGTCCCACTTCGAGCGCCCGCCCAATCGCCGAAGCTGCAGGCCTCGAGCCCCTGCGCGGCGAGGATGTTCATGATCAGGCTTCCGGAATACGAGACCGACTCGCCGCACATGTTCGCGCCAGCAACGCGACCATGGTCGACCGCCGTCGGCTGCACGGCATGGACGCGCCGTTGGCCCGTCAGTAAATCGGCGGCTTCAGCAACGTCGCCGGCGGCGTAGACCCCCGGAACGCCGGTTTGCAACTTGTCATCGACGAGGATCCCCGCACCCCGCCCGCCGCCGATCTCGATGCCAGTCCCGGCCAGGAACTCCACGTTCGGCAGCACGCCGGTCGCGACCACGACCGCATCGCAGTCAATCGTGTCGCCGCTATCGAGCCGAAGCCGGTGCCCCGAATCCGCCGCTCCGATGCGTTCGAGGCGCGCGCCGGTGCGCACCTCGACGCCAGCGTTCTCGAGGTGCGTCTTCATGATGGCCGCGGATGCGGCGTCGAGCATGTGGGGCAGGACCTGCGCTTCGAGTTCGATGAACGTGACGCGCTCGCTCTTTGCGATCAGCGCGTCGAGAATCGTGAAGGCGATAAACCCGGCGCCCACGATCACAGTGTGCGCGCGCGGCTTGGCGAGGTAGCGGTTCGCGTCGTCGAGCGTCCACATGCAGACCACACCTTCGCGGTCGAGTCCATCGATGTTCGGTCGCGCCGCGCGGGACCCGCTCGCAATCAGCAATCGATCGAAAGGAAGACTCGTGCCGCCAGCGAGGTTCACGGATCGGCTCGCGGTGTCGACCGATGCAACCTTCTCACCCCAATGCGCCGTCACAGCGCGGGCTTTGAAATAGGCGTCGTCGCCAGTCATCACCCCGCGCTGTTCGATCTTGCCCTCGAGGTAATAGGGCAGGACCATCCGCGCGTAGGCAGGCTCGTCGCAGACCAGATCGATGCAGGCACCGGCGTCGAGCGCGCGGATCGTCTCCATCGCGTTGATTCCCGCCGGGCCCGCACCGATGATCACGTGGCGTGTCATATCCATCTCCTGTTTGATGCCCGGAGGTTCATCACCCGCGGGCCCATCACGCTCGGGAATTCAACCGCCTGGAAATCCGCGAATTCCCGAGAGATGCAGCGTTACGTAGTCGGTTTCGCCAACCGGGGTTTCGAGTCCAGCGAGAAACGCGACGCTTCGGCCGTTGACGAGGACGCGCAGATCACGATTCAAGGCTCGTCCGGCGTCGCACCGCTGCCTGCCCTCGGTTTCCGAATCGCACGTCTCCGAGGGCACTGGCTCGAACAACATCGCGGCGAGTTCGTCGCCGCCGCGCTCCACCCATTCGTCGAGCAGCGAACTGACGGCACCCCAGCGGACTCCGACCTGTTTGCCGCCGAGCAACCGCCTCAGCTGCCCGCCCAACAATCTCACCACGGGCATTGCATCAATCGATGCCAAGTTCTGCGAGTTTGCCGGCGCTCGGCTCGCCTTCTGGGTTCCATCCGCGCAATGCGTAGTACTCCGGGAGCATCTCCGATAGCCGGTTGACTTCGCCCTTCGCGGGTCCCGCGACGATCGGTTCGCGCAGCATGCGCTTTGGGAGCGAGTCATCCGCGGCAGTCAAACCCGCGCGGTTGTTCCACAACCGTTCCAGGTTCCAGATCCGTTCGCCCACCCGCAACAGCTGGTCAGCGTCGAGTTCGATGCCCGTCGCAGCCGTCAAGATCGGGCGAATCGCCTCCAGTGTGGTCCCGAAAGTCAGGAAAAGGCACAAGCCCGTGGCGTCGACCGCAGTCGACGTATTCTGGAACGCAATCGCGAGTTCCGCCTTGCCTTCGGTCACGCGCGGGTCCATCTGGTCTGGGTTACCGACGACTTCCGCCGAGACTGTGTACGCGCGCAGGTGGCACGCGCCGCGGTTCGAAGTCGCGTAGCCGAGCCCCATGCCCTGGATCGCCCGCGGATCGTAGGCCGGGAATTCTTGCCCCTTTACGCCCATGAAAAGATCCGGGTCTCCGAACTTCTCGGTCATGCGCTTCGAGCCTTCTGCGATCTCGTTTCCGAAACCGCGACGGTGTGCGGCCATCTCAGTCAGCGCGACCAGTGCATCAGCGTTTCCGAACCTCAGAGACATCCCGGTCTGGGACTCGTCGAGCTTGCCCTTTTCAAACAGCTCCATCGCAGCCGCGATCGTCGCACCGAGCGTAATCGGATCGAGGCCGAGGTCGTTGCACAGGATGTTGGATTTCAAGATCGCGTCGAAATCGTCGATCCCACAATCGGCGCCGAGCGACCAGGTGTTTTCATATTCCGGCCCCTCAGTGGCATGTTTCCAATTGCGAGAACTCGTAGTGACCGCGTAGCGACCGACCCCCTCGTCGGAAATCCGCGAGACCCGCCCACACGCGATCGTGCAGGCGAAACAGGCCTTGTTGGTCACGAGCCGGGTTTCGTTCAAACGCTCGCCAGATATATTTTCCGCGCGGTCGAATTGCGAGAACTGAAAGTTGTTGACCGGCAACGCGCCGTGTTCATTGATCACGTTCATCAGCGCAAGCGTTCCGTAGGTCGGTAGCCCTTCCGACGTCAAAGGCGCTTGTGTGAGGTCCTTTTTCATTTTCCACTGCGCGCGCATCATCGCAACCGGGTCCGCGACTCGGACCGCTCCCGTGCCGCGGACCGCGATCGCTTTCAGCTTCTTGGCCCCCATCACCGCACCTACGCCCGAGCGGCCCGCAGCGCGATATTTCTCATTGACGATCGCCGCGAACAGCACCTTGTTTTCGCCAGCGGGCCCGATCGCAGCGACCGCACAGTCGGGCAGACCGGTCTCGCACTTCAGCGCATCCTCGGTCTCGAATACCCCGCGGCCCCACAAGTGATCGGCGGGGCGCAGTTCCACCACGTCATCGAGAATCCACAAATAAACCGGGCTCGCGCTCTCGCCCTCGAGGATGATCATGTCGTAGCCAGCGAACTTGAGTTCGGGTGCCCACTTGCCGCCGCTATTCGACGTCGTGATGGCGCCCGTCAGCGGTCCTTTGGTCACCACCATGTAGCGCGCACCACACGACGCGTTGGTACCGGTCAGCGGACCGGTGGCAAAGATCAACTTGTTGTCCGGGGAAAACGGATCGACGCCAGGGTCGACCTCGTCGTAGAAGTAGCGCGCAGCGACCCCTCGGCCCCCGACGTATTGACGCGCCCAGTCTTCGTTGAGGGGTTCCTTGGTCACCGCTCCCAAGGTCAAATCGACGCGCAACACCGTTCCTACCCATCCGCCCAGTTCAGTCATCGCGCGCCCTCCCCCACTCCTTCTGCTGCTACGACGCCGTCTACCCCGCCCAGCGCGGTCCGGTATGCAGAGTCCACCCTCTTGCCGAAGCCGACCAGCCAGGCTCCCGGGTCGCCCGCAGCCACCGATATGGCTCCGGTCGGGCAGGCGTGCGCGCACGCTGGGTCCCCGGCGCACAGGTCGCACTTGATTGCCGTGTCATTGCCCTTATCGAAGAAGATCGTGCCGAACGGGCACGCAATCACACACAGTTTACAACCCACGCAGACTTCGTCGATCACGATTTTCGCGCCGGTATGCGCATCGACGTCGATCGCGTTGACCGGGCAAGCCTTCATGCACCACGCCTCGCTGCACTGGAAACACGCATACGGCGCGAAACTCGCCTGTTCATCGAAGACATGGACGCGGATCACGGACTTCGAGGGCTGAAATGTTCCCGTCTGGACCCAGGAGCAAGCCAGCTCGCATTGCTTGCATCCGGTACACTTTTCGGGATCGATATGAAGCGCACCCGACAACTCTGCCATCCCCACCCTCCGATTCTCGGCTTGTATTCGATCCCGACATCTTACACCCCCCACGCGAGGCTTGCGTCGAACTTGCCGGCCTGAGAAGCGAGAATTCAACAGCATCCACCGAAGCTGCACGAAAAGTGTGGAAGCCCCAGCGCCGTGTCTGGCAGCATCGATGCGACTACGGCGACGCTCGACTGGCGGCGGAGTCGTACGCAAAGCGCGGGGCTGGAGCGTCGCCTTGCCCGCGATGTGCAGAGGCGGGCTGATGCCGCTCGATTCCGCGACTGCCTTCCACCCCGGTGCGGAAAATCCGCGCGCGGCTCGAAATGCGACTGTAGACTTCAGCGGCAGCCAACGGATCGATAGCCCGGGTTCGACGCGGAGGAGGCTCGCAACGTGCGACAAAAGCATGCGAGACTGCGCCGCGTCACGCTACTCGCAGCTTGCGCGATCGCATGGTTCTCTGCTGCGTGTTCGCCGACACCGAACCTGGAACGGCCAAACATGATCTTGATCATCGGAGATGATCACGGGTGGCCGTACTTCGGGTTCATGGATGACCCGATCATCGCGACGCCGCAGCTCGACGCTCTGGCCCGAGGGGGCACGCTGTTTCCGTACGCGTTCGTAACCTCGAGTTCGTGCCGTCAGTCGCTGCTGACGTTGCTGACTGGGCTCCACCCCGTGCAGTGGAACGCGCGACTCAGGGTTCTGCGCGCACACGGAATCCGGCGCCGCCGTTACACGGAAATCGTCGACTTCGTCGCACTGCCGCGATTGCTCGGCGAAGCCGGCTATCGGAGTTTCCAGGGCGGCAAGTTCTGGGAGGGTCAGTATCAAAACGCCGGCTTCGACGAAGGCACAAAGGAATCTCCCGATCCCGATCCGAGCGCGACTGAACATGCTGCGCTGCAGGCGAATGCCGGCGGCAGCGGGCTTGCCCTCGGCCGCACGACGATGGAACCCTTATGGAGCTTTCTCGGGCAAGCAGATGACCGGCCATTCTTCGTCTGGTTTGCGCCGAAACTCCCGCATACACCACACGACGCAGCGCAGAGCTATCTGCAGCGATATTCTGAACGCGGGCTGTCGCCCGAAGCGGTGAAGTACTACGCCAACATCACGCGATTCGACGATCGCGTAGGCGAACTCGTCGCGTTCCTGGACCGGGCGGGTCTGCGAGACAACACACTACTCGTGTATCTGTCGGACAACGGTTGGCAACAGGGGCCGACGGACCGGCCGCATATGGACGCTCTGGGCGGCTCAAAGGGAAAAGGATCGATGTATGAGTTGGGCGTGCGAACCCCGCTCATCTTCAATTGGCCGGGGCAGATCGCAACGGGAAAAGTTCGCGACGAATTGGTATCCTCAGTGGATCTGTTTCCGACCTTGCTGAGCTTCGCCGGTGTAGAGGCGCCACCCAATCGGTCCGTCCACAACCTTCATCCGCTGCTCACGGGCACAGGTCCGCCGACGCCCGCGCGAACAACCGTGATCGCGTCGAGCAACCGTGAGTTACGGCCCCCGCCGGGTACCGAGCGCGAACCGCTCGAACCGAACGCAGAAATCTTGCGTACCGAAATGGCGTACTCGCTGCGAACCAAGAACTGGCGCTACATCTGGTATTTTGATTCGGACCTGTACACGGACCGACCGCCCGATGAACTGTTTCGCATCGACACGGATCCTCACGAAACCCGGGACGTCGCAGCGCAACATCCGGATCGTGTCTCGAATTTCCGGCGCAAGATCCTGGCCTGGATCGACATCGCGACCGAACCGTACCAATACCGCGCGGGCGAGGAAGTGAGTCCCTAGAAGTCGCTCGCATTCGACCTTGCTGGCCCAGCCGTGCTGATCAGTCACTCTTTGCAATGCAAACGGGGAAAAACACTCCGGTGCACAATCGGAGATCAGGGTATGATCCTGCGACGAAAATATCGAGCTGGGGGAATTGACATGCGAACGTTGCGAGAACTCTTCGGTCGGCGCAGCCGTTCGCCACTCTACGGCTTGGTCGCAATCAGCGCCGGACTGCTCTTGGCCCCGACCTACGCCCCGACTTCCGCCTTCGCGCAGGGCGACACTCCGGCCGAGTTCCAACTGCCGCCGCTTCCGACCCACTGGACGGCCAAGACACCAGCGGGCCGAGGCGCCGGACCGGTCACGCGGACCATGCTCGAAGACCCTTTCGGAGAGCCCTCTCGCTGGCTCCACTACGGCGGTGATTACCGCGGATTCAGACATAGCCCGCTCGAAACGTTGACACCGGATAGCGTCTCGAAGCTGCAGGTAGCGTGGGCGTTTGGTACCGGCACAACGGGACAATTCGAGGTGTCGCCCGTTCTCTACGACGGAGTCTTGTTCGTCACGTCGTCGTACAACAGACTTTTCGCACTCGACGCAAAGACTGGAGCCCTACTCTGGCGCTACGACCACCAGAACGGCAAGAACCTGCCCCTGTGCTGCGGGCCGCCAAACCGCGGTGTCGCGATCAGTGGTGACCTCGTACTGATGGCCACGCTAGACGCCCACTTGATTGCGTTCCAGCGCAAGACCGGCGCGATCGCCTGGAACACGGAGATCACGGACTACACGAAGGGTTTCACCGCGACAAGTGCTCCGCTGGTCGTCGGTGAACTGGCCTACATCGGAATCGCCGGCGGCGAGTACGGTGTCCGCGGCTTCTTCGATGCGTACGAAGTTGCGACGGGGAAGCGCGTGTGGCGTCACTTCACGGTGCCGGCCGCAGGTGAGCCAGGTGTCGAAACCTGGGCCAACACGTCCTACGAACAAGGCGGTTCACCGGCCTGGACGACCGGCTCATACGATATCGAAACCGACACACTGTTCTGGACAACCGGCAACCCGTCTCCGGATTGGAACGGAGACGACCGCGCGGGTGACAACCTCTACTCCGATTCTCTGCTGGCGCTGGATCCCAAGACAGGCGAGCGGAAATGGCATTTCCAATTCACCCCCCACGACGTCTGGGACTACGACGGCAATACGCATATCTTCCTGGTGGACACGGCGATCGACGGAAAGCTGCGCAAGCTCATCGCACAGCCGAATCGCAACGGCTTTTACTACTTGATCGACCGAACGGACGGTAGCTTCGTACTCGCAGAGCCGTACCTCGAGCAGGTCAATTGGGCGACCATCGATGCCAACGGGCGTCCCATCGTCAACCCAGACGCAATGCCGGCCGATGAGCCGACCCACCGGACCTGCCCGAGCAACCTTGGCGGCATCAACGGTGCGTTCACCGCGTCGTTCGACCCGGACCGCGAACTGGTGCTGTTTGCGACAATCGAGGCGTGCCAGGCATACGGAAAGGGCATCAGTGTGTATTCGCAGGGTGCACCCTACCCCGGCGGGCTACCCGAGCTGGTCGACGCACTCGCCGGAAAATCGTACGGAAACTTCGTCGCTGTCGAAGTGGCAACCGGCAAGGTCCGATGGCGCGCCCGCCAGCCACACCCGATGATGGCTGGTTCCCTGAACACCAAAGGCGGCGTGGTCTTCAGCGGCACACTCGACGGCAAAGCCGTCGCCTACGCAACCGAAACCGGCAAGGAGTTGTGGAAATTCCAAATGGGCGGCGGCGTCCGAAGTCAGCCCATCGCGTACGAGTTGGACGGCCGGACTTACGTCGTCTACGGCTCGGGAAGCTTCTCGACGCTGGACGACTTTTCCGGTGGCCCACAGAAAATTCCAGAAGGAGGCCATCTGTTCGTGTTTGCTCTTCCGGAACAATGAACCGTGCACCGGTGCATCGCAGGCGCCGTGCTCGCGATCCTCGCGGGTTGTAGCGGAGCATTCGAACAGCCGTCGACTTCGCCCGCAGACGTGTACCTGGAACAACCAGCCGATCTCCAACGCGGGCGATTGTTGTTCAGGGGAACCTGTGGCGGCTACTGCCACCCTACGAGCCCCGGAAATCGCGATTCGCCGTACTTGTTCGACTGCGATTGGAAAAACGGCGGTAGCGATGGAGAAATGTTTGTATCGATCTCCGCCGGCGTGCCCGGCAGCCGCATGCCGAGCTACGGGGGCAGGCTGCCGGAGCGCGACCGGGATATCTGGCGCTTGATCGCCTTCATCCGGTCCAAGTCGGAGTGCGAATCACCGTAGGGGTCGATCGCGCCGTCGCTCCAGTGATCGCCCGTCGAGACGTTTTCCCAGGCTGATAGCTTCATCGACCTCGAATCCGATCGCGCGGTAGAACGCGACTACGTCGGTGTTGGTAGCGCGCACCTGCAGGTTGATTTTCGGACAACCCAGCGCACGCAGCGCCGCCTCGGCGTGGTCCATCAACGCTCGGCCGAGGCCCGCACGGCGTAGCCCAGGATCGACTGCGAGATAGTTGATCCAACCCCGGTGCCCCTCATAGCCGGCCATCACGGAACCGGCAATGCGGAGCCCGTCGTTCTCCCCGGGTCCCGGACCCTCGGTGACGAACAGCAGCTCCGGCTGGAAGGCGAGCTTCGCGGCGATGTCGTCAGCCGGAACGTTCCACGGGCGCACGAGTCCGCAGCGCTCCCAGAGTGCGATCAGCGACGCCTGGTCGGTGGCGCAATACACACGAATCGACGTCACATGCGCCCCGGTGAAACGTTTCACGATATCCCGCCCGTCGACCGACGTCGATCCGCCCAAGCGGTCAGAATCTGCGGGACGCGCCGATGTCGACGATCCAGACCGACGCGTCCGGGGCTCCGCTCGCGGCCATCGCTTCCCGAAATCGCCGCGGTGGTTCGTCGTGCGGCTCATCGGATAGATCGAAAGTGGCGTAGTGGATCGCCAACGAGTGGCGCGCCTGCAGTTCGTGCGAAGCGGCTGCCGCCTCCTCCGGGTTCAAATGGGAGTCCTTCATCATGGCCACCGGTTCGTATGCACCAATCGGCAGCGCGGCCAGATCGAAGGGACCGAGCGCGCGACCGATCGCGCGAAAGCCGTCAAACATCGCCGTGTCGCCGGCAAAGAAGAAGCGATGCTCATCACTGGTCACGGCCCATGACGACCACAGCGAGCGATTCATGTCGAATAGCCCCCGTCGACTCCAGTGGCGTGCCGGTAGACAGTGCACCTGCACACCAGAGAACTCTACCCACTCCCCCCAGTCCATCTCGACGATTCGCGCCGCGCCGACCCTCCGCAACAAGTCTGTGTGTCCGAGGGGCGCGAACAGCACCAGTTCGGGATTCAGATCGGCCAGCTTTCGAAGCGTGGGGAGATCGAGATGGTCGTAGTGGTTGTGGGACAAGAGAACAAAATCGATCCGAGGCAGACCGTCCAATCCGATCGGCGGATCGACCAGCCGAGCCGCACCCGTGAAACGCGTCGGACCAGCAGTCTGCGACCAGTTGGGATCTGTCAGAAACGCGATCCCGCCCATTTGAATGAAAACCGCCGCGTGTCCCAGCCAGGTGGCCCGAGCCGCGTCGGTCGAACCGAGTGGCGGGAGTTCGACCGCGACAGAGCGGGGCAATCTGATCGGCGTACGGAACCTCGCCGCGAGTCGGCGCCCGAAAAACGGCAGCGTTACCGACGGGCCGGCTTGAACAATCGGACCGCCCGGGTTCTGAAAGCGACCATCCTCGCCACGCGGCGCCGGTGCGATCCCCGCGAAATCGTGTGTGCGGACCGTGGAATCGTGCGGAAGCTGTCCGACTGCCGGGCCCGCGAACCAGACCAGCGGCATGATCGCCATCAGGCAGGTTGCGAAGCGGCCCGAGCATGCGACGTTCATTCAATCATCGACGAGCCGATCACGCAACCTTGCGATCGGCGAAAATTTCCAACCTGTGCTCATCGCTCGGAGAGGTGGGCGTCAGGGCCATGTCGACATAAGGAACGTGCTTGGCTTCCCGCTCTACCCGGCGTCGCAATATCTCGAGTCGCACCACCAGCGTGGCCAGCAAGGCCGCCTTGCGACCAACTTCCCACGCGCGCTTCGAATAGAAGCGAAGTGGGCTCTCGATGCCTACGCCCGGCCGCCGATCCAGGCGAAAACGGCGACGGAAGTACCCCCCCTCGAGTGGATGAATTCCTTCGTAGAGGATGCAACCTCGGAACCATAGGATCATTCTGGACATCTTCTTCGTCTTGATTCCGCTCGCAGAGGCTCGGCGCAGCAACGTTTCGATATGGTCCCAGGAGTAGTAGGTTTCCCAGGCGATGCGAGTGGCGCGTTGCCATTCGTCAAGGGACATCAGCGGGTGTTCCGCGCAAGCGTGATTCAGATCGTATTTGTTCAGATCGGGATCCAGCCAGTCGCCCCGTTCGAATAGTTTCTGGTGGTCTTCGGATCCCGGAAGAGGCGTCAACATGAAGAATTCGAGAATATCGATGGGTAGCTCGCGTTGGATGATGCGAATCTCGTCAACGATCGAGTCACACGTGTCTGTCGGGAAGCCGAGGATGTATCCCGCGTAGGTGATGACACCGATAGCGTGCCAAGCCTGCATCATGTCTCGATACTCGCTGAGTCGATTCTGCTTCTTCTTGGCGCCCTTGAGTGCTTCAGGGTTGATACTCTCGAGCCCGATGAACACTTTCTTTACGCCGGCTCGACCGGCCTTCTCAATGAATCCCTCGATCTTGTGGCACAAGGTGTCGACCTGAATCGTCAGCTTGACCTTGATCCCCTTGACGCGCAGCTCGATGATGCGATCGAATATCGCCTCCCAATCCCGATTTCGCGAAAAGTTGTCGTCGGTGATGAAAAAATGGGTAATCCCCTCGGCGAAACTGGTGCGCAGGATCTTTTCGACATCGTCCGGAGAGCGACGGCGTGACACCCGGCCCTGGACGTTGATGATGGTGCAGAAGCTGCATTGAAAGGGGCACCCGCGGCCGGCGTCGAAGCTCGCCTGGTGACTCACCGTGCGGCGTGCCGTCTGCGGTGGCAAGTAGGGAACCGGCGTCCCAGCCAAATCCGGGAGTTCCTTCGAATGATCGTAGAGGCTCTCCATCTGGTCGATCAAAGCGCCTCGCAGCAGATCGTCGAGACGGCGCTCGGCCTCGCCGGCAAACAGCGAAATGCCGAGATCCATGGCTTCCTGCAGTTCCGGCTGCACGCCGGGCAACATCGCAAGTGACCCGCTTACATGGAAGCCGCCCAGGCAGACCGGAATGCCTTGCGCGCGAAAGGCCCGAGCGATGTCCATGGCTCGGGGAAACTGGTTCGTCTGCACTCCCACGAGCCCGACCATCCCCCTCACATGGGGTGCCTTGAGTTGGCGCGCGATTTTCGCGACTTCGATTCGAGTGTTCGCCTCGTCGTGGGCTTGGACGACGATGTGTATCGATGCTCCGAGGACCTGGCGCTGCGCGCAATCCTCGAACAGGCTGTACAGCGCCGCCAACGTGTTCGAGGGGACCGCCGAGCGGACCCACTGCACCACGTAGCCATCTTCGTCGTAGCGGGACGGCTTGATGAGCACGACCACGAACTTGCGACAATCGCCGAGGTCAGTGTTCCCCTCGTCGGCCGGCTGCGGATTTCTTTTTGGTGTCGATAGTTCCATGGAAGCTCCTGATGGGATCGCGATCGAAGAACCGATCGGATCCGACGTTGGTGGTCTGCCGCCAGAAATGGTGCGGCACGGCTGGCCCCTTCACCCCGAAAGGCCAGCTCACCACGAAAGGTCAGCTCACGTTAGCAGGCTCAGCCAGACCCCGATGGTCAAACCAGCCGAATTTCTGCGATTTCGCGGTGACCTCCGCGAGTGATCGAGAAAACCGACGGCGCCGTCCGTGACCTCAGTGGGCCGATCGCGACCGGGACGTGTATTCCCTCGAATCTGACGGTGTGTCAGCGCCTGTTCGCTCGCCTCCCTCGCGCGTGCCAACGAGTCGGGGTCGGGAAACGTGGTGCGAACAGGCGGCTACGTGCGCAGCGGCAGCTGCGTTTCAGAGCCTACACTCACGAAGTGCGGTCCGCGTCATCGGGGCGTACCGGCATCCTCCAAGGCACTTCGCTGGATTGCTCCGCTTCCTGATGGCCGGACTCTCGGCGTCTCAGTTGGATTTCGCTGGAGCGTTGGCTGAGCGCCAGGCGCCGAAAGGCCAGGATGACCGGCTCGAAAAGGTAGGTACCCACGATCGCGTAGCGTAGGGCTTCACTCGGGAAGCGGTCCGGGTCCCAACCTTCGGGGATCTCGAACGACGCAGCGTGTACTCCGAGTTCGGCGTATTGCGCCCAGATCCCGTTTGGAAGCTCGTACGGCCAGACGTGGCCCACCGCCACCATCGCCGCCAGAAGTTCCTGGATCTCCGGTTCGTCCTGTTGGCGGTTCCAACCGCGCACACCCATCAACTGCTCGAGCGCCACCCAAGCCGCCCGATACTCCGGTTCGTCGGCGTCCAATTTCGGGCCGTCGCGACTGGCCAGCCGCTCGACTTCGACGCTGCGCACACCCATCGCCAACGAGTCCTTGTGCCCGGATTCGGCTTCGGCGATGGCCGATAGCACTCGGCGCAGCGACGCGATCGAAATCCCAGCGCGCTCCCGCAACGCCCGGATCAACGCCAGATCCTTCAAGTGCTGGTCGCCGTAGCGGGCCTGGTTCTTCACAGAGCCGTCCCCGAGGGGAGTTCCGGAAGGCAGCAGCCCCTCGCGTATGTAGTACTTGATACTGGAGATCGTGACGCCGGAACGCCGCGCCAGTTCGGAGATTTTCACTTCGGCCCGCACCCTTTCGTTGGGGTTGACCAATTGGATAGCACGTAGTATCCATAACAACGACACACTGGATACCAACTGCTATCCATTTCCAACCGGCGCGTCCAACGAGGAGAGATCATGCCCGAAACGACCACCGAGCTTCCCTTCTACATGCGCGGAAATCATGCACCGGTCGATCGCGAGGTCAGCGCTGACTCGTTCGACGTCCGGGGCCAAATCCCCGAACAGCTCAACGGCCTCTACCTGCGAAACGGTCCCAACCCGGTCAACGGAGACCCGGGGCACTGGTTCATGGGTGACGGCATGATCCACGGCGTGCGACTCGCGGGCGGCGAAGCGAAGTCGTACCGGAACCGCTGGGTGCGAACCCGCCCGTTCAAAGGTGACGATACGCCGAGGGTCAGCGAAGAGGGCGTACCCGACTACACGATCGGCGAGGCCAACACGAACGTCATCGGGCACGCGGGAAAGATCTTGGCGCTCATCGAGACCGGCTTCCCCACCGAGCTGACAGCCGACCTCGACACGATCGGCACGACCGACTTTGGCGGCAAGCTCTCCGCACCGTTCACCGCACACCCGAAGTTCTGCGCGACGACCGGGGAAATGCTGAGCTTCGGCTACAACTTCGCTCCGCCCTTTGTGGTCTACCACCAGTTCAGCCCAAGCGGAGAGCTACTGCGCAGCGAGCCGATCGACGTGCCCGGACCGACCATGATGCACGACTTCGCGATCACCGAAGACCACGTAGTCTTCATGGACCTGCCGATCGTGTTCTCGTTCGAAAATCTCGCCGAGAAGGGCATGCCCTTCCAATGGACGCCGGAATACGGCGCTCGCCTCGGTGTGATGCCCCGCGACGGTGGCAACGCCGATCTCGAGTGGTTCGAGATCGACCCATGTTATGTGTTCCATCCGATGAACGCCTACGAACAGCATGGGAGCATCGTGATGGACGTGGCCCGCTACAACAAACTGTGGCAGGCAGGAGGCAACGACTTCGACCAGGCGAAGTTGACGCGCTGGACCATCGACACCAGTGGTGGTGGCGTCAAGGAAGAGCCGCTCGACGATCGGTCGATCGAATTTCCGCGTATCGACCCGCGTCGCGAAGGGCGCAAGTATCGCTTCGGGTATGCGGTATCGACCGACGCAACCGACGGCATCGCAACCGAGCAGCTCGTGAAGTACGACCTCGAGAACAAGACGAGCGAGATTCACGACTTCGGCAGTGGTCGCACTCCGAGCGAGGCGGTCTTCGTGCCGGCGTCGCCCGATTCGGCCGAAGACGATGGATTCCTGCTGTCGTACGTTTACGACGCCGACCGCGACAGCAGCGACTTCGTGATCCTCGACGCACGCAACGTCACGCGTGAGCCGTTGGCAATCGTCCCGCTGCCGCAGCGCGTCCCGATGGGATTCCACGGCAACTGGATCCCGGATCCGAGCTGAATCGCAAAAACGGCGGGGCGATGGCTCGCCCCGCCGTTCGATACTCGAGCGTCCGTTCGCTGGGCAGACGTCAGTTCGGCGAGGCTTCCTGGCGCTTGCCAAAGCGTCTTTGTGTCGCAGGCGCGGCGCCGGGGCCGGGCTCGACGACCACGTTTCCCATCGACATCGGCTCACCGGCTTCGTCTCGAATCACCAGCGGAGGGATCGGCTGGCCGGTGCGCTTGTCGACGACCTGGACAGGTTCGCGCCCTGCGCCGTAAACCCATCGGTCGGACCATTGTCGCAGCGATTCGATCACCGTGATCAGGTCGGCGCCCTTTTCGGTGAGTTGGTAGTGGTAGCGGGTTCCATGCTGCCCGACGTCTACGCGACGCATGATGCCCTGCTCCACCAGGTTCTCGAGTCGCAGCGCCAGAATATTCTTCGAGATCCCGAGGTTGCGCACGAAGCCGCCAAATGTGCGGGTGCCGAACATCGCCTCGCGGACGATCAACAAAGTCCACCAGTCGCCCAGCACGTCGAGCGACTGGGCGACCGAGCAGTTCATGTCGGCGAAGCGCTTTCTCCCCATGCGAGAACTATAACGCAATAATAGTTGCGTAACAAAACCAAAATGATCTACGTTCCAGTCCCGCGCGCTGTTCCCGCCTCGCTCATGACAGGCACCGAGGAGATCCGAGATGAGTTCCAACCAATGGCACCCCACCGCTTGCATCCTGTGCGAGTGCAACTGCGGCCTGCAGGTTCAACTCGGTGGTGAGGGCGACCGCCACATCACGCGTATCAAAGGCGACAAGGATCACCCCTCTTCACAGGGTTACACCTGCCAAAAGGCCTCGCGCATCGATCACTACCAACACACCAAGGATCGGCTCACACAGCCGCTCCGCAGACGAGAAGACGGCAGTTTCGAAGCCGTCGACTGGGACACTGCGATCACAGAAGTCGCCGCGCGTTTCGCGGCAATCCGCGATGCACACGGCGGCCAGAGCATCTTCTACTACGGCGGCGGCGGACAGGGCAACCACATGTCGGGCGGTTACAGCCGCGATACGCGCGCCGCGCTCGGCTGCCGATTCAATTCCAACGCACTCGCCCAGGAGAAGACCGGCGAGTTCTGGGTCAACGGTCGAATGTTCGGCGCGTCGATGCGCGGCGAGATGGAACACGCCGAAGTGGCAATCTTCCTCGGCAAGAACCCGTGGCAATCACACGGCTTGCCGCGGGCGCGCGCAACTCTGCGAGAGATATCGAAAGATCCCGAGCGCTGCATGATCGTGATCGACCCGCGCGTCTCCGAGACCGCCGCGATCGCAGATATCCACCTCCGCCCGGCGCCCGGTACCGACGCGTGGCTACTGCTCGGAATGCTCGGGATTCTCGTTCAGGAAGATTGGGTCGCGAAGGACTGGCTGGAGGCCCACGCGATCGGCCTGGAAGAACTCCTGTCGGTACTGCGCGAAATTCCCGTTCGCGACTACTGCGCGGCGGCCAGCGTCCCAGAACACCAGGCACGCGCAGCGGTGGCTCGCATCGCTGCCGCCAGCAGCGTGGCCGTGCACGAGGATCTCGGCGTGCAAATGAATCGCCACTCGACGCTGGTGAGCTACCTCGAAAAACTGCTCTGGGTACTCACCGGGAATTTCGCGAACCAGGGCGGCCAATACATCCCGGCCGTGTTGTTGCCGATTTTGGGAAGTGGCGCCGTGCAAGGTTCGAGCCCGGTCGTCGGCGCCCCCTTGATCAGTGGTCTGGTGCCATGCAACGTGATTGCCGATGAGATCCTCACCGATCACCCCGATCGGTATCGCGCAATGCTGATCGAAAGTGGCAACCCGGTGCATTCGCTGGCGGATAGCCAGCGGATGCGCGAGGCACTCCGCGCTCTCGACTTCGTCGTCGTCATCGACATCGCGATGACCGAAACCGCGCGCGAAGCCGACTACATTCTGCCGGCCCCGACGCAATACGAAAAATGGGAGGCCACCTTCTTCAACTTCGAGTTCCCACGCAACTACTTCCACCTGCGTAAGCCGCTGTTCGAAGCCCCCGAAGGAGTGCTGCCAGAACCCGAGATCCACGCGCGATTGGTCTAAGCGCTCGGCGGCGCGCCGACCGGAGCGATCGACGCGCTGCGCGAGGCCGCGAAATCCGGTCGTGGCGCATTCAAGGAAAAGTTCGCGTCGCTGACCGCACAGGATCCAAGTTTGATGAAACAGGTCTCGACGCTGCTGTACCGCGCTCTGGGCCCGTCGCTCCCCGATGGTGCGGCCAGTGCTGCGATGCTGTGGGCGGCTGCACAAATGCTCGCAATGCGCGAGCCAGAGGGGGTACGACGGGCAGGACACGGGAGCGCCGGGGGCGACCCAGGCGACGAGTTGTTCGACGCAATCCTGGCTGGGCATTCTGGCATCGTCATCGTCGACGACGATCTCGACGCGAACTGGCGCCGGGTCGAATCGCCAGGCGGCAAGATCCAACTCGTGATCCCTGAGCTGCTGGAGCAGATCGCGGAATTCGCAACCGTCCCCGAGCGGGTCACCAGCGATGACTTCCCGTTCGTGCTATCGGCTGGCGAACGCCGCGACTACACGGCCAACACGATCTTCCGTGACGCCAGCTGGAGGAAGAAAGACTACGCGGGCGCGTTGCGGATCCATCCCGAGGACGCCGCATCGCTGGGTCTCGAGGAGGGCAGCGGCGCCCGCTTGACCACCGCACGCGGCAGCGCAGTTACATCCATCGAGATCACCGACCAGATGTTCATCGGGCACGTCTCGCTACCCAACGGCATGGGGCTCGATGTCACCGGGGAAGACGGCACCGTTCGCACCGGTGTCGCCCCCAACGAGCTGACCTCCAGCGCGCACAGGGATGAATTCGCTGGCACGCCGTGGCACAAGCTGGTTCCCGTCAGGATCGAAGCCGTCGGCTGACCTCAGAGCGGCGACTTCAGCCGCCACTTTCTCGCACCAACGACGACTTGAATACGGCGCTCGAGCCGCCACTTACCGGCGGCGCCGGCCTCGCCCTGCGGTTCGAGCAGCCGCGGTTGGTTCGAGCCGCGCAAACGCGCCGCCGACATTCGTCACGAAGAGCTCCCGTTCACCTTTGTCGAGGTGTCCGACAGCTTTCGCCGCATTGCTGAGCAGCGCGGCTTTGTAACCGGTTTCGGGCCCGTGGAGCAGCTGTTTGCGATCGCCGTAACGGAAGACGCGCGTCCGACCGAAACCCGGTCGCCCGCCGCGCCCAACGTGTCCGGAAGAAGTGCGCAACCACCCGTGACCATTTGTGGGACGAAGTGCACCGCCTGGTCCGCGGCCAACCGCTGCGGGGCCTGACAGCGCTCGGGAAAGGAACTTCGAAGCGATGGGTTATCCTGCTGGTTTCGCACGCTGCGCGTAGTCGTTCTGGCCTCAAAGGAGACCTGGTTGCACCTGAGACGCCTGAGGAGCCTCGGGAAAGCGGCCGCATTCGGATGCGGTCTCGCGATCGCGCTCGGTAGCGTATGCGACGCGACAGCCAACGCGGATGGCGCGGCTCGCGATTCGCGCGGCGAGATCCTCACGAAGGGCCAGAAACTCTATTCGCAGGGCAACGAAGAACTCGTGATCCGCCATTTCTTCAATGACAGGCGGGACGGCGTCTTCCTCGACGTGGGCGCGTTTCATTGGAAGAACTACAGCACGACGCTGTATCTCGAAGAGCGTCTGGGATGGTCGGGAATCGCGATCGATGCCCAAGCCAAATACGGCCAGGGCTACGCGGACAATCGACCGCGCACGAAGTTTCTTTCCTACCTCGTCTCGGACCATTCAGACGGTGTAGACGACTTCTACGTTTCCGGGGCGATCTCGTCGAGGAGCAAGGAACACATCCGAAAGTTATCGATCACCAAAGATCACGAACCGACCCGTATCGAGGTGCCAACGATCACGTTGAACGACCTTCTCGAGCGGCTCGGCGTGCAGAAAATCGACTTACTCTCGATGGACATCGAGGGCAGCGAACCGCCGGCGCTGCGGGGATTCGACATCGAGCGCTATCGGCCGGAGCTGGTCTGCATCGAAGCGGTCATTGGCGATGATCGGGAGGTCGGACCGTACTTCGAAGAACACGGCTACGAACGCATCGACGAATACCTGAAGTACGACGTCGTCAACTGGTACTACAAACCGCGCAGCTGATATCGCGGCGATTCATCATTGCTGGACAGGCCGTGCCACGATTCGATCAGGTTCGATCAGGCCCCCTTCAACAATCCCGCCATCAACCCCTCGAACGCTGCATCGGCGATCGCGACCATCTCATCATCGGTGCGGTCTTGGATCGGGTGCTCGGTATACACGGCTTTCAAGTCACAACCGAGCGCTTTGTCCTGGGCTTCTTTGCCGGATTCGAACTCGCAGGTGGCGA
Source organism: Deltaproteobacteria bacterium (assembly GCA_032128375.1). Classification (GTDB taxonomy): domain Bacteria; phylum Myxococcota_A; class UBA9160; order UBA9160; family SMWR01; genus JAJDAM01. The sequence goes on from JAQBGU010000189.1 coordinate 36,943, forward strand.
CCATCACGGTGGGCAGACCACGCGACTCCATCTCGCTCATGTCGTGCACACTGCACGACGTGCAGCTGCCTCAGTCTGCGAGGGCTTCGATCACCGCATCGCACTGGGTTGCGATTTCGTGGCGAAGGTTTGCGGGGGCCGCCTTGGCGAAGGTCGGCTTGGCGAAGCGGATCACCCGGCCGCCTCGTTCCTTGATGCGCTCTTCGATGCGATTCAGGAACAGGTCGCCGCGCGGCTTCGAAATGTCGAGCAGGCCAATCGTCGCGCCCTCGATCTTCTCGAGGCGCGGCGCGCGCGGCCGGATCGCGAGGTGACGCTCGCTGGTCGGGTCGAGCAGTGTGCGTTCTTGGATCACAGTCATTTGAGGATCTCCCGGATCACGGTCTGGCTGCCCAACTCACCGCCGAGCCAGCCACCGATGATGCATGAAAACAGTCCAGCGCGTCCGCCTGCGTGCACGATGTGCAGCGAGCCCGGCCGAAATTTGGGAAGCGTTGCGCGCTGCATCGCCTCGGGCAGGCCCTCGGTAATTCCGCCCGCGCCGCGGATCAGCTCGCTGCCGGGAATCATCAGCCGCTCGTGTAGTTCGGTCAGCACGCGGGCTTTGTCCCAACCTGCGCGAGAGAACACGCGCGCGTGTTCGGGACCCATGACCAGCATGCACTCGAAGCCCATCACGGTCTTCGGGTGATGGACGGTTCGCAAATTCACCGCCAGCGAGTTCGCGAGCGCTTCCGGCTCGCGCGACAGCTGGTCAATCACATTGCGCGGTCCCTCTCCGGGGAAGAGAGTGACCGTATTCACACCGGCCGCCGCACCCAGATCGACCGATAGTGGCTGCCACGGTGAGCCTTCTTCGTCTTCAGCGAAACAGAACGACAGCTTGCCCGGGTTGCCGAACGTCGCGCGGTCGACCTCGCCGGGACGGCCGCCACCGACATTTCGGATCACCAATTGCAACGCGCGTCCAATCGTCGCATTCGCGCGGTTGCCCTGTCCCAGAACGTTCATGCCGGAGTTCATGCCAATCTCGTTCCGAATCGGACCGTTGACGATCACGATTGGACCGACCCCCATCGTGGTCGCGAGCAATCCGTGCATATTGAATTCTTCTTTGCAAGCCGCTTCGACCGCGGCCAGCACAACGGGCAGATACTCGGGTCGGCAGCCCGCCATGACGGAATTGATCGCCACCTTTTCGACGCTGCACTCTGCGAAGTCCGGCGGAACCGAGGCGACGACCTCGTCGGGCTTTCGCGTCGTGCCAGACAGCATCGCCATCACGCGATCCGCGGTCGGCGGCACCAGCGGCAGACCGTCGGACCAGCCGCGCTCGAACATCGCTTCGAATTCGTCTTCGAGGTCGGCGAGTTCGACGCGGCGCGCGCGCAGCGCAGACCCACCGAATCGCGCCGCCAGCTCGGATTCCAACCCCGGGTCGACCGACAGCGAACCGCAACCGGGGCGCTGTTCGGGAAGCCCCGCACCCAAATCGGAATGGCCGGACAACGCTTCCCACTCACCGCGATGCCAACCGATCACGCGGCCGCTTTCGACGCCATCTGTGACCTTCACAAGTGTCGGAACGACTTCGATATCGTGGTGCCACGAAACGCGCAGCGAGCTGTCGTCCTGGGCGCCGAGGCCCGCGGGAAAATCCGGATCGTCCTGACAGTAAATCGTCAGGCGACCCGCGGCCGCCAGTTCGCCAAGCACGGGCGCTACCGTCTCACATGTCGGGCATTCCCTCTTGACGAAAGCGACCAGGCCGGAGGGAAGTGAGGGTCGAGCGAGCGGGTCCATGCCGCAACGGTAGCGCGAACCGAGCTTGCCCGGCGAATCCCAGATTCCGCGCGCGGTCCGGCGCTTTCCGGGGGCCGGCTCCTGCACGAACCACCACCCGTGGTGGCACACGGCCCGGCTAATCGATGCCCGGATCGACCAGCACCTTCACGTCACCCCCACCAGACAACAAACCGCGGAAGGCCGCGTCGAGCCCCTCGAGACCGACGGTGTCCGTGTGCAGAGGTACCACGCGCAGGCGTCCGTCGGCGATCAGTTGCATCGCATGGCCGAATTCCTCGTGGAGATATCCGAGCGATGCGACCATCGAAACCTCGCGTGCAAGCCAAGTCATCGGAGAGATCTCGGCGGGCACGCTCGCAAGCCCTACCAGTGCGACCGTGCCGCCGCGTCGAACGAGGTTCGCAGCCTGGTTGATCGTGCTCGGGATTCCCGCGCATTCGAACACCACGTCGGGTCCGGCCAATCCACAGTGTTGCGCGAGCTGCTCGTTGAGATTCTCAGCAGCGGGATCCAACACCAAACTGGCACCCAGCTCGCCAGCCAGATGCGCGCGGTGCGGATCCGGTTCCACCACGACGGCCGTTCCTGCGCCGGCAGCGCGCGCGCACTGCAGGACGAGTAGGCCGATCGGGCCGGCGCCCAGCACGACGATTGAATCACCCAACCGAAGCGGCGTTCGTCGCAGCGCGTGAACCGCAACCGTCGCCGGTTCGAGCAGCGCCGCCTCTTCGTCACTGAGGTCCTTGTGAATCGGGTAGAGCCGCGTCGCATCGAACGCGATCGCCGACGCGAAGCCACCGTGTGGCGGCGCCAGCGGACCAATACCCAGCATCCCCAACAACACACCCATACAATGCCGTGCGTCGCCCGCACGGCATTCGTTGCATTGTCCGCAGGCGGAAGCCACGCCGATCCCCACCCGATCGCCCTCGCGAACGCCGGAGACTCCGCTGCCCACGGCCGAAACAGTCCCGGCCCATTCGTGACCGCAGATTGCCGGGTTGTATGGGTCGCCGGTTTGATAGGGATGCAGATCAGTCCCGCAGATTCCACAGTACGAAATCTGCACCACCGCCGTTCCGGGGCCCGCAGTCGGATCCGGGAACTCGCGAAGTTCGATCTTCCGCTTGCCAACCACCAAACCTGCACGCACGCGTTGACTCCTCATCTTCACGGTTCCGACGCCCTACGGTACCCGCGACCCGAGGGCTCGTCGAACGAACCTGTGTCCGATTCCGTCGCCGGCATGCACGACTCGCGCACCGCGGTCACCGATGCGCGATTTCGCCTATTCTAGTCGCAGACCAGATGGGAGTCCGCCGTGTCCGATCTTTCCAAACGAGAGCGCGCCGAAGTCGACCTCGCGAACTACAACCCGTTCGACCCCGCGACCCTGCAGGATCCATTCCCCGCCTACGCGGCCCTGCGCCGCAAATCGCCGGCGTTTCGACACCAGCTGACCGGGATGTACTTCATCTCTCGGCACGCAACCGTCAAACGGGTGCTCGGCGACACAAATACCTTTTCATCGCGGATGTCCAACGCCTCCGCGGCCGGCTCGAAAAACATCGACCCGGTCATCGCGGCCGAGCTCAAAGAGCTGAGCAAGAAGCTCGCCCCGCCGAGCGACACCATGCTCACGGCCGATCCACCGCAGCAGACCCGCTATCGGAAGGCGATGGGGCGCGCCTTCACGCAACGCGTTCCGACGTTTGAAAAGGCGATCCGCGAGATCGCGACCGAACTGGTCGACTCGTGGCCCACCGATGGTCGAGTCGATTTCATGAACAGTTTCGCCGTGCCCTTCCCGGTCAAGACGATCGCTCAGGTGTTGGCGATGAGATCCGAACGAGAAGCCGATATCAAGCGATGGTCGGACGACTCGGTGGCGGGCCTCGGCGCACAGATCGACGGCGCGCGACGCCTGGAAGCGGCTCGCGGTGTACTCGAACTTCAAACCTACTGGACCCGCGAAGTCGAGGCGCGACGCCAGCAACCGAAAGACGATTTCATTACCGATCTCGTGCAAGCGGTGTTCGACGATCCTGAGAGCGGCAAACGCCCACTATCCACCTCGGAGGCGATCTCGATCCTTCAACAACTCATGGTGGCCGGCAACGAGACCACTACCAAGCTGATCAACGAGCTGATCAAGCTGCTCGCGCAGAACCCGGATCAATGGCAGCGGCTGCGCGAAGACCCGTCACGCGTGGATGCAGTCATAGAAGAGGGGTTGCGCCTTGCGACGCCGAATCAGGGGCTATTCCGGCAAGTACGCCGCGACGTGGAGATTGACGGTGTCCCGATCGCCAAAGGCTCAACGGTGTGGGTGATGTTCGGCAGCGCAAACCGCGATGACGACGTGTTTCCGGATGCGGCGCGCTTCGATCCGGACCGGCCGAACCTGCGCGAGCACCTGGCATTCGGAAGCGGTGCGCATTTCTGCATCGGTGCACCACTCGCGCGCCTCGAAACGAAAATCGCGTTACTCGAAATCGCGAACCGCGTGCGGACCCTGCGGATCGCAGAGGGTGCAACGCTCAGCTATGAACCGAGCTTCATCCTGCGCGGTCTGGCCGGACTCGAACTCCAGGTCGAGCCCGTCTGACACACGCTCGCTACAGCTGAACCTCGAGAATATCACCGACGACACGAATCGGGTGCGGGTTGACCCTGGCCCCGAACATCGCGCATTCGCCCGAGAAGACGTCGAATTCCCATCCATGCAGGGGACACACCAGGCCGTTTCCTTCGAGCGTCCCGAAACCGAGACTGGCACCCGCGTGCGGACACGCATCGTCGATGGCGAAGTAGCCATCTTTCACACGGCCAATCACGAGCTTTCGGCCCGCCACGCGCCGCTGTACGATCGAATCGAGTGCCAATTGGTCCGCGCGTCCTGCGGCGTGCCACCCGCCATTCGACTGCGACATCTCGAGGTTGCTCCTGGTTGTCGCGAACATGGGCCTTGTCTTTGAGACGGGTCTCGGGACTTGTCTTTGAGAGCTGGACTTCGCAACGGCCTTCCGGACTCGGTTCGGCGTCGTGAGTTTGATTTCACAAATGGCAGATCGTAGCCGCAAGTTGAGGCGCCAGCCGCACGCGGAGGCGGAGAGATGGGTCCACTACGGCTCGAACTCGTCGAGCGAAATGCGCACGACCGCGATCTGCTGGCGCAAACCTACAAGCTGCGCCTCAGTCAGGCCGACCCGCTTGTCGAAATCCACCCGGAACACGCGAGCCAGCTTCGGCAGACGTTGCAGAGTCGCCTGGGCCGATGCGCGAAATTCATCGGAATCGGGTCTCACGACCTCAGCGCTGCCGGTGCGCGGGCGGCCACGCAAGTGCAGCTCTAAGCGCGCAGGTTCGAAATAGTTGCGGAACCATTGCTTGTTTCGCGCCTCGGAGACCATCACGGTCAGCGTGTCGCTCTCGCGCTGGTAGCCGACTGGGATCGTGTAACGCCGGCCTGAATTTCTCCCAGTCACGGTGACCAGCATCAAGCCGGGACTCAACAGCCAATGGAACGGAGACCGCAGAACCCAGCAGATCACCGGATTCAGACGGGTCATGATGGAATCGATCGACAAACCTCTCCTCGCTTCGGTGGCTTGCGGACGATAGCCAATGGGCGCAGCGCGAAGTCACGTGCGATACTGAAACGGTCCGCTGCGTTGGAACCCTCCGGAGGCTTTGCGGATGCAGAATCGCAAATCAATACTGAGAACCCGCTCAGGCTCCGCTGCGTCTCGAGCCGTCAACGTTTGTGCGGCCGCGCTCGTCGCCGGACTCGTAGGCTGCCGAACCGCAGCGATGATCCAACCCGACGCGCTCGGCTACTTCGAACCTGCGCCTGGAAGTGTCGCGACAATCGAATCTGCCATTGTCAGGGGCGCCCGCCGTGCGGGCTGGAATACCGAAACAGCCGATCCGAGCGCTCAGACGATGCAGGTTCGGTTCATGCTTCGACCGCAGGTCTTCGTCATTGTCCGAATCGACTACGGGGGCGGCCAGATCTCTTTTCGATACGCAGACAGCAGCCAGTTCGGCTGCAAACCGGTACCCAATGGCTGCGCGACCATTCACAAGAGCTACAACGTTCGGGTCTCGCGATTGCGCACGCAGATCGAGCAAGCTCTCGCGGAGCCCGCAACCCCGCCGATCGGGGTTTCGCAAGCTGTATCGATCGTTCGCCAGGTCATCGAGGAACAGCCTCGACGCAGCGCGTACGCGACGGTCGACGTCACACAAGAGCGCGTCAACGCGATTCGCGCGGTCGTGACACCCGTCTATTACGCCGGCACCTACTACGACGGCTGGGGCGATAGCTGGGGCTTCCTTTCACAACCCGGTTACGGGCATTACGGGTTCTACGCTGGCTATGGCCCGAACTACGGCTTGCCCTATGGCTTGCCCTATGGCTTGCCTTATGGCTTGCCCTATGGTTTGCACTATGGCTTGCACTATGGCTTGAATTTCTTTGACACCACGTACGTTTTGACGCCTCTGGCCGATGTGGTGTACTTCAATAACATCGGTCGCATCGAGTGGAGAGACGGCGTTCGCTGGCGGGCCATCCAGATCTGGGACCGCCACGGAGAGTCACGAATCAAACTGAAGGTGCTCGACGAATCGCTTGCCAAGCGGTTCATCGACGCCGTAGGCGTCCTCGTGCAAGCGCAGCGAGAGGTCGAGAAGAATTACCTGTCGCCGGAAGGCCCGCCCCCGTTTTGACCTCGAGCGCGCATGAGACTGCGACGGACCCCGTCGAATGGGCTTCGTCAGGGCCTCACGTGCCTGTTTGCGCTTCGCCAGCTGAACGGAGTTTGTCGCTGGCTGGCTGGCAGCTTCCACAAACCGCGGCGGGCAGCGCGTGCTTCGCATTCGAGTCCGATGACGGCGAGCGATCCACCGTACCAGGTGTACGCCCACGCGTGCCCGTTGCGGACCATCTCTCGGTTGATGTGCATGCCACCCGCGAACATCTCGACGACCGATCGCTCGTATGGGTCTGTATCGACGACGTCGACATGTACGCGCTTGTTCAACACCCAGTCGGACAGGACTCGACGGGCCGTTCGGCCGTACGGTTGATCCCATTCGGGAGCGTCGATTCGGGCGAGCCGGATCGGGATATCTGCGCGCCCGACTCGCAGTATCAGGCTGTCTCCGTCCAACACGCGAACGACCTGGCCGTCCCAGGCATTGTCGGCGGCAACCGCGGAGCCGCTCGGACAAAACCACAGAAACGCGGACAACAGACAACAGTAGAACAACGGGATGGACCAAAGGGCGGATCTTCTAGTCGCGAACCGGGACTCGCAGACCCGGGGCATCATATTCGAGTACGACCTCGAGATTGTCCGAGTCCATCGCCATCTCGATCGAGCGGGCGCCGTGCGGCAAGTGCGCCGAGACGAGGTTTCCCATCTGATCCGCGACTCGTTCCCACCAACAGCCCCCGTCGCGTTCATCGCGGACGAACCGAAGGCCGAATTCCGTCATCCGGATCATCCGGTCCGGTACCGCGATCCGGACCGAAACGCGGCCTCCGCGCCCTCCACCCGCCGACACGGCCAGAATTCCGCGGCCAGGCCCGCTTCGGCCCTCGAAACGGGGGCGATCGGGACCACCGGGCAAACCCACCCGAGCCCGACGCGGCAGCATTCGCGGGCCGCGCCGCGCCGCGCGCCCATGATGGAATGGAGTGATGACGTGATCGTTGCTTTGGTTGTTCCGGCTGTTTCGGTTGTTTTCGTAGAGGTCAGCTGCCATGACGATCGTCCCCGCGATTCCCGGTGCGTGTCGAGATACGATCCGTCAGGGGTGTGACAGGTCCGGTCCCAGCAGCGGCCGAATTATCCCGGCAGCTGAAAACGATCCGAATTTCCAGGAGCCCAAGGGCGAATTCTTCGAATTCTTCAGCATCGTCGCCTGCACGCTCGAGCTGGCGCTCTACCGCGCGGAATTCCTAGCGTGACCCATGAACTGACCGATGCTGAGAGATTCCGCGGCCGCTACGGCCGGTACCTCGGATCCCGAGGTCGGAATCCTCGTCTACAACGCCGGTGCCGTTCATGGCACAAAAAAATCTCACGACCAGCCGATCGAGCACGCTCTCGGACTGGTCCATTTGAATTGTCGCGAGCCGGTGTTGCTTGCGCATCGCTTCGGTGGGACTTCGCAGACATGGAACGACTCGATCGCGGGCCGAATTCGGCGGCCGGTGACGTCCGAGGTATGATCACTGCCCGATGTCGCGAACACTCGCAGCCTGCGCGCTGGTCCTACTGGCGGGATGCAGCTCGAACTCGAATTTCGCGGTAGCGAACACGCCTGAGGCAGCGCCGGCGTATCGATCGATCGCCACCGTACGGCAGACGATGTTGTGGATTCTGGACCCGGCGGCTGACGTGATCTGGGACTCCGCGGGCGCCATCATTACAGCGGACGGTGAAACCGACCTTTCACCTGCGACCGACGAGGGCTGGCAGAACGTGCGCAATAGCGCTGCGGTCGTTGCCGAGACAGGTAACCTGCTGATGATGCCCGGACGGACCAACGGGCCGAATTGGGTGAGCTATTCGCAGGCATTGACGGCGGCCGGAGAGGCCGCAATGGCGGCGGCAGACGCTCGAGATGCCGAAGCGCTGTTCGACGCGGGGGGCGCCGTGTACCAGGTGTGCCAGGCCTGCCACGCAGAGTACCTGCTGCCCGCCGAGGAAGCGCAGAATCCTCCGTGACGCGAACGCTCTGTCACCAGCACCGCGCGGGTCTCGTGTAGATGTCGCTCCTCCGCATTTGCGAGTGGCTGGCCAGCACGAACTGGAGCATCGCGCTCCACGAGTCGCTCTACCTCTACCCGCTCGTGGAGACGACCCACGTCCTCGCGCTGATGCTGTTTGTTGGCACGGTGACCTTCGTCGATCTTCGGCTGCTCGGCTGGGTGTTTCGCGAAGTGCCGGTCTCTGAAATGACCGGGCGCCTCATCCCCTGGACGATCGGGGGGTTCATCATCGTCGTCAGCAGTGGCGCCCTGCTCTTCTACGCGATCCCGATTCGCACCTATCTGAGCATCTTCTTTCGCATCAAAATGATCATGCTGATGGCTGTGGGAATCAACACCGCGCTGTTCCATCGCCATATGAACCGCAGCGAGATCGCCTGGGATCGCGACCCCAGCCCCCCGCGTCGTGCCCGTGTGACCGCCGCCGTGTCGTTGTGCGCGTGGGCGACGATCATCGTGGCGGGCCGCATGATCGCCTACAACTGGTTCGACTGTGACCAGCCCCAATCCGACTTCGTCCATTGGGCGGCCGGCTGCATTTCCGAAAGCCAGTAGATGGACTTCTACCCTGTCTTCGACTGGCTCGAACAAACAGTGGTGGGCGTGGCTATCCGCGATTCGGCTTGGTTGTTCCCGGTGATCGAAGCCGTCCATCTATTGGGGCTCGCAACACTGGGGGGTGCGGTCCTGATCGTCGACCTGCGCCTGCTGGGCCTCGGCTTGAACACCCGGCCAGCCGCCTACCTGCTGAAGCAGACGTCGCCCTGGCTCGCTATTGCCATTGCGGTGATGTTCGCGACCGGCATCCCGCTGTTCCTTTCTGAGGCAATCAAGTGCTACTTCAAGCCTGCGTTCTGGGTCAAGATGGGCGCGCTGCTGCTTGCGCTGTTGTTCACCTTCATGCTGCGCAACCGCTTCGTGCGCGACCGGCCGGGTCTTTCGCCGTGGCAAGCGAGAATCATCGCCAGCTGCTCGTTGGTACTCTGGTTTGCGGTAGCCGCGGCAGGACGATGGATCGGTTTCTCGTAGTCAGGTGTTAGTTCCGCGGCCGCTCCCTCGGGTCTGAGCCGTCGCGGGGTGCGCCGGTTCCGGACGAACCCATGAAGAGCTTCCCACCACCCGGGAAGGTGATGTCGCGCCCGTTGGCACGGCACGCGGGCTTGCAGCCCTTGTCCTTGCTCTGGTAACCGCGGACGATGATTTCTGTCCCGATCTTGATTGTGTCCTTGTTGATGCCGGCCCGCAGCAGCGTATTCGGTGTGCCGCCTTCGACCATCCAGGACACGACGGTCTCGCCTTCGCCAGCGGCGTCCAAGTGGATCCATGCGTGCGGGTTGATCCACTCGATCTTGGTGACCTTGCCCTTCAGCAGTACGGGAGCGTTGGCGTCGAACTCGGCAGCGAATGCGTGGTGGGCTTGCGCGTGCGTGGCAGACATCGAGAAAATTGCGATCGTCGCGAGAAGCCGACCCGATACTCTCGCGTGACCGCGCACCGAATGATTGAATCGCAACGCTGCCTCCTTCAGTCCTCTTCCCGCGCGCCGGCGAGGATCCCGGTCAGCGAGTAGTTGCCCTCGTGGCATGCATATTCGTAGATCTGCCCGTCGGCCGCGAGCATTGGCACCTCGCCGCGCCAGACCTGGGTAAACACGCTCGGATCCTCGACAGAGAACGCGTAGAGGATTTCCTTGGGCCCGACGCGAGTGAACCGCTCGACCACTTTGGCATCTGGGGACATGTAGATTCGATGCCTGAGCGACGCCCGAAAACTCTGGCCGGGATTGAATTGCGTGGTCTCGACGACCAGCGTGTCAGCTTCCCAGTGGCCGATCGAATCCCCGAGCCACGGCCGTATCGGCTCGGGCAGCCGCTCGGCCCCGATTCGGATGATCCGCGCATCGTGGTTCATCTCGACCAGGATCAGCACATGGCCGGGTGACTGAACGATTTGGTAGTTGTTGTTGTAGAGCACGGGCAACATCGGAGGCCCTCCCGTCGAACCAAACCCGACGATGCAGCGCTCACCCAGCAAGCGCGTCTCAGGGTTGTCCACGTTTCGCAACTCCCAGTAGCGCCCCAGCAGCTGCGCATTGCCCTGCCACGAATAAGGGATCTTGCCGTCGGTGGGGTCGACGATCAGCGAGCTGCGGATCTCCCCGCGCACTCGGGCGAGTCTGCTGCCCGGGTCCATCCAGAAAGAGTTGTAGCCCCCGACGTCCGCGCCTGCGGCGAGCGCGCCGGCCGGAAGCTCGTCGATCGACGCATAGAATTCCGCCGTTCCGTTCTCGACCCGAGCCGCCACGTCTTGCGTGAGTACGAGTTCATCGAGGTTTTCTGGGCGCTCCAGCCCCGTGATGGTGGCATTCGTCCAGGTTCCCTGCAGGTCGGGTTCACCCCACGACATCCGCGGAGTTTTCCAATCCACATCACCGACCTCTGCCGCTGCGAGGAGCGGGGACGGGAGCAGCAGCGCGATCTGCGCGATGAGGGGCGGGAACGATCGCAATTTCGAAAAATTCGACCGCACTTCAGTCCAGCGGGTTCTTTCGCAGGTGCCCGTACAACAGCTCTTCCACGAACTCGACGCAATTGAATTGTTGCAAACGCGCGTCGTCACCGACCAGCCGGTAGAGAGTCATGCGAATCGTCCAGGGTTTCGCAAAAACCTTCTCGTCTTCGAGCATGGCCTCATACGCGAGCGTGTGCGAGCTGGTCGGCGTGAAGCGCTCGGTCACTCGCAGGCCCGCGCTGTGAAAATTTCCGGCGCGGTCGAGCCACGTCTGGTCGTTCTGCCCGGTCGTCTCGATGACTAACGTGTCAGCCTGCCACGAACCGACGGATTGGCCCATCCACGAGTCAATGGGTGCAGGGCCCGGATCTTTCAGGTGGATATTGCGAACAGCCCCCGCGTACTCGTAGGCGAAGAACAGAGCGTCTTCGTTGTGAAGAATCTGGAACGGGTACGGCATATAGGTCGCGCGCGGAATACCGGGCTGATAGCACTTGATTTCGGGATCCCGGTTCAGCCACTCCTGCTGGTTTTCCTCCCTCTGCTTGCGCGCGCCAGGCCGGTAGGGGATCTCTCCGCCCACCACGACGCCAATGCCAGCCGGGACGGCACCGACGGCTCCGAGTGCCACGACCTGCTTCGCCGGAACCGGGCCGACGGGCCCCTCCCGAAACGACATCGCCGCCTTGGCCGGGTGATGCTCCAGATCGAAGTTGGCCCGATTCATCGATTGCCAGGTTCCGTTCAGGTCGGGCTTACCGCCGGGCCCGCGCGGCGCTACGTAAGCCGCCTCGCCTGCGGACAGAAGCGGCGCGGCGAGCAGGTTGCACAAGACCAGCGCAGCCGTGGTGAGGCACATGGCTCTCATGGCACAAACGCTAGCAGCCTCTCGCCGGCGCTACTGCGCGCGGATCCACCACGCCATGCCGGGGGGCTCGGCAAGCTCGCGTACTTCGTTCGAGCCGGGGAGCCAACGGTGTTGCGTTGCGATCTCGACCGCCGCATCCATCGACTCTGCTTCGATGATGTAGAAGCCGCCCGCGGACTCCGGCCCCTGCGTAAACGGACCATCGAGCGTCCTGATTTCGCCGGACTGATTTCGGTGGATCGTCTTGGCCTGCGCGGCGTCCGCGAAAAATACCAGTGACGAACGGCGGTGCGCTCCCACCTCCTGTTGCCATGCTGCATGTCCTTCGATCATCTTCGGTATGTCGTCTTTGGAGAGGCTCTCCCAGGCACCCTCTACATGTGTGAACGTCACGACGAACTGCTTGGTCGCCTTCTCACCCGGGCTCCCGGACGGTGCCGGTTGTGCGAATGTGATCCGGTTGCCCGTCGGGTCGATTACGCTGAATTGGCGCATCCCCCAGGCTTGGGTCGCCAGGGGCTCGTCGGGATCGATCACCTGCTGCTGTTGCATCTGCTCGTAGAGGGCATCGACGCCGCGAACCGCCACCCGACAGGTCCCCGGCGGCGAATCTTCTACCGACAAATGGATCTCGATCCCCTCGCGTTCGACGCCCGCATACGGACCGAACTCGAACGCGACTCTGAAGCCGAGTCGATCGCGGTAAAACTCGAGTGACTTCGCCAGGTCCTTCACGGGGAGAACGGGAATTGCTGCGACGAGGTGGCTGCTACTCACGTGCGACTCCTTCGGGTTCTTCGGGTTTTTCGGGTTTTTCGTTCGCGATCGAGGGCACCCCTGTTCGGTTTGCGCTTCTACCCCGAGAGACGAACGGGCGGCTACAAAAGTTACGGGGTGGAGGGCAAATTTTCTGGCGCGGCCCCAGGTTAGGGAATCAGCAGCACCCGGCCGAACGCCTGCCTGCTCTCGATATGGGCGTGGGCGGCGGCGGCTTCTGAGAGCGGAAATTTTCGGTCTACGGGCACTTTCAGCTCCCCGGACGCGACGTCGCGGATATGGCGCTCGACCATGCCGATCACCCGCGGTGTCGCGAACTCAGGGGTCAGCGAAACGCCGGTGATCGACTTGTTCATGCGCATGTTGTCGAGATTGTATTTGCGGAAATCGCGGGCCGATGTGCCGTTCATCATCACGCGTCCTCTGTAGGCACAAACGTCGAAACCGCGCTGCGTCACGTCTCCATCGACGATTACGTCGACGCCGCGACCCTCGGTCAAGCGCCGGATTTCATCGACGAAGTCCTGCTCGGCATAGTTGATCCCGTGATCGACACCATAGTCCTTGAGCCGGTCGAGCTTACTGCCGCTCGATGCGGTCGTCGCGCCCGCGCGCTTGGCGAGTTGGATCGCGGCCAGCCCGACACCGCCGGCCGCGCCCTGTACGAGTACGCTCTCCCCTTCGCGCAGGTGACCGTACTCGAATAGGCAGTCGTCGGCAGTTCCGAACGGGATCGGGATCGTCGAACCCTCGTCGCTGGAAAGTCCGTCGGGTAAGACGAAACTCTGCTGCCAGCCCACATGGCGCAGCTCCGCGTGCGAGCCGAATGGGAAAACCGTGGCGACGCGCTGGCCAACCACGCGAGCACTCACCTCAGCCCCGACATCGATAATCGTGCCGGCGGCCTGGTAGCCTACGACGTGCGGGCGAGCCGCCAATTCGCCGCCCGCGCGATTGAGCACGTCACCGCCTTCGATGCTGACCGCTTCTACGCGAATGACAATTCCCTGGGGACTGCATTGGGGATCCGGGACATCCTCGTAGCGAAATACTTCGGGCCCTCCGGTTTCGTAATAGACGGCTGCCTTCATCAGGTGTCCTCCTGGCTTGAATGGTGTGCTTGGAGTCGCTGCGGCGAACAACGCCCGACTCCATTTCGAGATTTCGAGCGTAACCTGCTGTCTTCGCGTTTCTGAGCTTTCTGCGCGCGATGAATGCTGACGCTGAGTTCGAGCTCGTCTTGAATCACAGATTGTCCACGTCAGCCTCCAGCAGATAACCAAAGCGCTCCATCGCAGCTTCCCGGCGGCTCACGAGGTGTTCGGTGGGGAAGAGTCCTTTGGTTCCTTCATAGTCGCGGAGCACTTGCTTGGCCACCGTGATCTTGTGCACCTCGGTGGGTCCGTCGACGATTCCCATTACCGGTGCGCCCACCCACATACTCTGGAAGGGCATCTCGTTGGACATGCCCAACGAGCCGTGAATCTGCATCGCCCGAAATACCACATCCATGTACACCTTGGGCATCTTCGCCTTGATGGCTGAGATGTACTTGCGGGCCAACTTGTAATCCTTTCGGTCATGGAATAACACGACGAGATTTCGCCATCGAGCAAGGGCTTCAGGAAGCGGGCCTTTTGCTCTTGCGTGCCGAAACCCGCCAGAATCTCGGCGTTGCCCGAATCCGGAGCCTGGCAACCGAAGATGCTGGGCCCCCAGCGAGACACACCAAGCAGTTCGTTCATCAGCGCGAGCTTCAGCTGGCCGAATCCCATTCCACCCAGATCTTCATCCAGATGACACGCCCAGAGACCCCGCTCTTTCACCTTCTCCTCGAGCGGAGCCAAAATCGCCTGCGACTTCTGGTCGGCTTTGTCATACGGATTGCCGAGAATCATGTCCAGCGGACGGATCTCTTCTCTGATGAAATCCTTCATCCAGTCCAGATGCAGCTGAAATTCGGGCTCGGTTTCGAAATCCCACCCCATGGCGATGTCCTCCTGCTGTCGTTGAAAATGGATGGTAATTGCCAATGCCGTCACCCGAAATGGACCCACGTAGCTACTGCCCGGGCGGCCGCAGCTGAAGCGCGCCCCGATCATCGTCGAACACCAGACGCCACTCGGGCACGCGCAGTGCCGCCAGGCAGTTATCGAAAGCGCCGACCTTCCCTCCTCGCTTTCGCTCCAGGAAGCGAAGACCGACGGAATAGTCGATGCACATCACCTTGCGGTGTCGGCCGAGCCACTCGTCGGCTGCCAGCTCGCCAAAGAGATCCGCGTCGCCGTGGTCGTGGCTCTCGGACGGACCCGCGCGGTAGCGACGCCAGTAGTGGCCGACTATCACCGGCGTACCGTCAAAATCATCCCACCAGCGCGAGCGCTCTACCATGCGCCACTTGCCAGACGCCCAGAACGGCTCGTCGATGCCCCTCTCGATCCCGGACGTGACAACCTTCACGGCATTGCCCATCTGGTTGCGTTCCTCGAATTCGGCCAGTTCGGGAATCCTCGGGATCGCCCGGTCGGGGTTTCGACGATCAGACAGTTCGTATCCCGATGCCTGGATGGCCTTGACCGCTCTGTCCCGGAGATCGCTGAGTACCGGCACCAGCGCCTCGTGCTCGCGGTGAAAGCAGTCGATCACGCTGTGCTGGGTGCGCAGGGTACGTATCGATGGCGCATGCCAGCACGCGTGGACGACACGCAGATCCGACCTCTCGACCGCCGCCGGAAGCCCACGCAAAAATGGAGCGAAGACGCGTTCCTTCTCCTGCGGGTCGACAACCACCGAGTCGTAACCCGGTTCGTCCCTTCCGTACCACCAACCTTCGCCGGATCGATACTGCTTCGCATCGTCGCGCAGCGCGTTGAGTTCGTGATTTCCCACCACACACTGCGCGTTTCCGGACTCGACCAGCGGGATCACCGTCCGCAACACACCGGGGCTGTCGGGTCCGCGATCGACGAGGTCGCCGACGAACACCAGCTTGCGGCCTTCACGATGGCGACCGCGGTCGTCGTACCCGAGCTTACGCAGCAAGCTCTCGAGCGCCGTGTTCTCGCCGTGAATATCACCGATGATGTCCAGCGGGCCTTCGAACAGGGCCTCGATGGTCTTTGGGTCTGCCATTTCTCCGACAACGATGGCGAATCGAGCAGCATATTCCCAGCGCTCGGTTCGTCAGCTGAGTCGGAAACCGGAACGTGGACCGTTCGGGATCCGCGCACGCCGCCAGCTGGGGGCCCACGCGGACAGATGTCCCAGTGGGGCCCCAGCCAGCTGCGGGCCAGCCGCTATGTGTTCTTTCGCAGCCTCGAAAGACCCAACAGGGCTGCGAAGGACGCAAGTCTCAACAGAATCCCGGCGGGCTCCGGTACCAGGACATTGTCCACGGCGAATCCGGGCACGATTCCCAATAAAGCTGGGTCAATGGGTTGGGTACACAGCGCTGGGCTACACGCGAAATTATCGTATTCGACTGTCTCAATTTCGGAACCCAGCGATCCCACCAGCGTGACCCGCTGCATGCTCGGGCCGAGTTCCACTGCCACACTGTCGACCTGTGACCCTGCCAAGTCGAACGCCGTAGCCGTAAATACCGAGGTCGCCTCTGCACCGACCAGGAAGCTCACGGTTTCGACCGGGCAAGAGAGCACCATCGTGTCGCCCGGCTCGGTGTTTATTACTCCGTCGTTGTAGGCAGCGTAGTTGCGGGGCGAGTTCCCGGTCAATGCGAAGAACGTGTCCTGATCAGCGACCTCGCCGGTGTCGGACCAAGTCACTCCCAGATCGGCGAACTGGTTCGTGAGCGGCATCCCGACAGGAGCATCCGGTGCGTCGAAGTCGATCGAAATTGCGGGCGTCGGGCATACGTCAGCCGTGATGCACTCGACTCCCGCGCACATCCCGGTGCCATCACAGAAATCGGGGGAGGTACACACGTTCCCGTCTGTGCACGGAACATCCACGTCTGCGAAATCGTTGGCCGGACACGCACCTGAGTTGCCCGTGCACGACTCTTCAATGTCACACTCGCCTTCGGCAGCGCGGCACTCGGTACCAGCAGCAATGAAACCGTCGGCCGGGCAAGCACTGGAATCGCCCGGGCAGGACTCCGCTACGTCGCAGTCACCGGCGGCGCCGCGACACACCGAACCCGCCGTTGCGAACGAGTCCGTCGGACAAAGTGGATCGCCTCCACCCTGGCACATCTCTGCGACATCACACGCGGTCCCGGGCACCTTAGCGCGGCACAGCGCACCAGCCTCCTCGACCTCGTCATCGGGACAGACACTGGAATTGCCCGGGCAGAACTCGGCGAGGTCGCAGAGCCCTACTGGTCCACGGCAGACGGTTTCGGCTGCGAGGAAGCCGTCGATAGGACAACTGCCATCGCTACCGGTACAGCTCTCGGCGGCGTCACAGAAAGCGACAGCGTCGCGACACCGAGTGCCCTCCGGCAGCACAGTGTCCTTACATTCCCCACTGGTACCGTCGCACATGTCCCTTACGTCACACAGGCCGGCCGGGATCCGGCACTCGACTCCGGATTCTGAGACGATGTTTGCGGGACAGTCGTCGAGCACGCCGTCGCAGAATTCCGCGGTATCGCACGTCTCGTCCGCCGCTGCACGGCACTCGTCCGTCAGCTTCGCGTCCACGCTGCACAAGCCGGCACCATCACACGTGTCGGCCGCGTCGCAGGCCCCTGCCGCGGCACGGCACTCCTGGGTCACACCCTCGAACAAGCACACGTCGGAGCAGCAGTCGCCGTTGATCAGGTTGTTGTCGTCGCAGTCCTCACCAGCCGTGATGATGCCGTCGCCGCAGACTTCGCCGCAGACCGAAGGCTCCCCGTCGCAACTGAAGCCGGACTCCACCTGGCAGAGCCCGTCACAGCCATCGCCCGCCGTTGTGCCACCGTC
>JAQBGU010000190.1:0-6502 GCA_032128375.1 Deltaproteobacteria bacterium
ATGATCGGCCTGCCGCAGGGTGATTCACCGTCCATCCTCAATAGCTCCTACACCATCACGGCGGACATCACCGTGCCCGAAGGCGGTGCCGAGGGCATGATCCTCACCTCGGGCGGACGCTTCGCGGGCTACGGGTTCTACCTGCTCAAGGGAAAGCCGGTGTTCCTCTGGAACCTCATCGACCTGGATCGCATCAAGTGGGAAGGTTCCGAGGCGCTCGCGCCCGGCGCGCACACCGTCACGTTCGACTTCAAATACGAAGGCCTCGGCGTCGGCACGCTCCTTTACAACAACATGAGCGGTCTCGGCCGACCCGGCACCGGCACACTCAAGGTGGACGGCAAGGTCGTGGCCACCAAGACGATGCCGAAAACGCTGCCCATGATTCTGCAATGGGACGAGAGCTTCGACATCGGCTCCGACACGCTGACCGGCGTGAACGACGCGGACTACCAACCGCCCTTCACGTTCACCGGCAAGCTCAACAAGCTGACGCTCAAGGTAGATCGGCCGCAGTTGTCACCCGAGGACGTCAAGAAACTCGAAACCGCGCAGCGGAACAACAAGGCCAGCGAATAGCCGCCTACCGGCGTCGTCGTTGCAAGAAGGAAAACCCTGCTCCGGCAGGGTTTTCTTTTTCCGGCAAGTCAGCGAGGCATCGAACCGGGTGCCACTGGGGCGGAGCGTGAAGGTGGATTCGGGTAATGCGCTGCGAACCACTAGACTCACGACGCAGCCAAAGCGACGATCCGCCTCGTTCTGGTTTGCGAAGTAGTCTCTAACGTCACGCGCTCGTGGGACAACATGCGGAGTGATCTGGGAATGGCGACCAACGACAAGTCTGGATTTTGTGTCCCCTACACCGTTCGCGACACACCCGATAAAGGCCAGGGTGTATTCGCGGACGCGCCGATACGCAAAGGAACGATCTTGTGGCGTCACGTGCGCGGGCAGTATGTGGTGTACGACGAGCGCTCGTTCCGGGAGTTCGTGGCGAAATCGTCGCGCAGCGAGGTGGCCTACGAGTTAGAGCACGTGTTCGGCCTTCCCGAATTTCCCGGCTACATCATCAGGGTATTTGACGACGGTGTACTGATCAATCACTCGCGCCAACCGACGATCGTGATGAACAAAGGCCGCGGCGACCATGAAGTTCCATACAACATTTCACCCCAAGACGTGCAGGCTGTAGAAGTCGCACTGTTGAACGATCGTTTCGCGTTGATCGCGGCCCAAGACTTGAGAGTGGGTGACGAATTGACAATGGATTACAACATCGACGTAGAGGACCCCCCCTATTACGACGCCCTGTGTGAACAATACGACGTGTCATCGCCGTGGCTATAACGGGTTCTACCCCTTTGGAGCGCTCGACGGGAGCTAGACCGACTTCACAATGGGTTATTGAGATCACCCAGATATTGGGTGATATTACCCAATATCTGGGTGATAGCAGAGGAACTCTCGATGCTCGAAGCGCTACTCGGTAACGCCACCGCGGAAAAGGCTTTGCTTTATTTGGAGCAATACGAAGAGGGGTACGCGACCGCGATTGCCGACACGTTCGGCAACGTTTCCCTCAACATGGTGCAACGCCAGCTGGCGCGATTCGAGCGTGCAGGCTTGCTCGTCAGCGTGCTCAAGGGCCGAACGCGACTTTTCCGCTGGAATCCGCGTTATCCATTTCTCAAAGAGATTCGCGCCTTGCTCGCAAAGGCGTTGCGATCCCTACCGAGCGACGAGCGCAGCCGGTACTTCGCCCAACGGCGCAGACCCCGTCGCGGCGGCAAACCGCTTTGACGTCCGTTCACAAGAACATGACGATCGAGGAAGTGGCCGCCCTCGTCTGCACCACTCTCGAGCAACACGGTATTCGGGCGATTCTCTCCGGGGGCGCCGTCGTATCGATCTACTCGCACAACGAATACCAGTCGAAGGATCTCGACTTCATCGTAGAAGGGATTGCCAAGCAGGTCGCCCCCGCAATGCAGGCTCTCGGTTTCACCAAGGCGATCGGACGACACTGGATCCATCCGCAAACTGAATACTGGGTCGAGTTTCCACCCGGCCCCGTTCAGGTGGGTGACGCGATCGTCACCGAGTTCGCGGAGATCACGACTTCCGTTGGCGTTCTGCGGTTGCTAGCGCCCACGGAGTGCGTGATGGATCGCCTCGCCGCGTACTACCACTGGAATGACCCCCAGGGACTGGACCAAGGTAAGCGATCAACCAACCCCGTCCGCGCTACGGCTTGAAAGCGACCCGGAGCTGTTCTTGGTCTACCCGATCGGGTAGTAGTGCCTCGATGTCTTCGAGGGTCGTCGCCTTCGGCAGCTCGGCAAAGACGTGGCGCAGGTACGCGTACGGTTCGATCCCGTTCGCCTTCGCGGTCTCGATCACGCTGTAGAGGTTCGCGCTCGCCTCGGCGCCACGCACCGTGTCGGCGAACAACCAGTTCTTGCGCCCCACCACGAATGGGCGGATCGCGTTCTCGACGAGATTGTTGTCGATCCGCAGCCGGCCGTCTTCCAGGTAGCGGATGAGTTTCGGCCACTGCTTGTCGAGGTAGTTCAGCGCCTTGCCCGTCAGGCTCCGCGGCGGCAGCGAACCCACCGAGCCGTCCAGCCAGTTGCGAAGTTGGTCGAGGATCGGCCGCGCCCGCGCGTTGCGGATCCGGTGACGCTCGTCGGCCGGTCGGTCGGCAATCTCCCGCTCGATGCGGTAGAGCTTGCCGATGAAGCGCAGCCCCTGCTCGGCCTTGCTGTGCTTCTTGAAACACTTCGCGCCCTTCTTTCGGTTCTGGCCCTGCGTCCGGAGCGCCTCGTCGAACTTTCTCCGGGCGTGCGCCCAGCACCCCACATGGGTCACCTCACCCGTGACCGCGTTGTAGCCCTCGTAGCCATCGTGCTGCAGGTAACCCGCAAACCCCTCGAGCAATCGCTTCGGCACCTCGCCGCTGCGCGACGGGTCGTAGTCGTACAGCAGCAGCGGGTGTTCTTCGGTCCCTCCGCGCTGCGCCCACAGGTACGACAGGCTCTGTGCCCGCTTGCCCGGCTCCTTGAGGACCTGGAAGCGGGTCTCGTCGCACTGCAGGTAGTCGCCTGCGAGCAGTTGCTCGCGGATGAGATTCACCAGCGGCACCACGAGCTGGCCGCCCTTCACCATCCAGTTCGCCAGCGTCGCGCGCGGCAAGTCGATGCCCAGGCGTTGGAGCATGGTCTCCTGGCGGTACAAAGGCAGCGCGTCGACGTACTTCGATACGGCAACGTGGGCCAACAGCCCGGGCGAAGCCAGGCTCTTGGGGATCGGCTGCGGGGGCACCGGCGCGATCTTCACGCCCGTCTTGCACTTCGGGCACGCGTACTTCGGCCGGATGTGGCGCAGGACACGGATCGTGGCGGGGATGATCTCGAGCTGTTCCGACACTTCGCGGCCGATCTCTTCGAGCGCGTGGCCATCTTCGGCGCAGACCTTTTCGTCTTCGGCCAGGTCGTGGACGATTTCGACGCGCGGCAGCACCTCCGGAAGCGGCTTGCGGCCGCGTTTCTTGCGCGTGTGGGCGGCGACGGGCGTTTCCGCGGCATCGTCCACCGCGGTGCCGTCTTCGGTATCCGCCGCCGCCTCGGCTTCGTTGAACAGCCCAAGCTGGTCGGCCGAAGCCCGCTCGCTGCTTGTGCCAAAACGCTGGTGCTTGAGCAGCCGGATGTACTCTTCGAGGATGCTGATCTGCTCGGAATTCCGTTCGAGCTGCACTTGCTGCTGGGCAACGATTTCGCGCAGTGCTTCAACGTCATCGGGGAGCGAAGCGGACAACGTCGGCATCGAGCGGGATATTATCACATGTCAATCGGATTTCAACTATAGAACTGACTCAAAGTGAAGCGTTTCATGGGGGTGAAGCGAAAAAATGTCAACCCCATCGAGTAGCCAGTTGAGCTCGCGTCCGGTGAGCGAGACGACCAACGCATCGGCTGTGCGCGGCCACGGAAAGCGATCCTTCTCGAGCCGCTTGTACCACAGAACAAATCCCGTGCGCTCCCAGTACAAGAGCTTCAGCTTGTCGCGCTTGCGGTTGCAGAACACGAACAAGCTCGCTGAGAACAGGTCGAGTTCCATCGCCTGCTCGACCAGGATCGAAAGCCCATTGATCGACTTGCGCATGTCGACCACGTCACGGCACAGGTAGACCGCCACATCGCTGGTGGGCCGCATCATCGCGATGCCGATAGGGCTTCGACCAGTGCCGTCAACGACTCACTCGAAAGGGGGCCCGCGCCTTCGAGCACGGCGCCGCTCGCAAAACGCACCCGCCACGCCGCCGCGGCCGAAGGCGGTGAGGAGACGCGAACAAACGAGGCTCGGTCGTCGATCCGCGAATTAGCCGCAGGCGTCAACGCACCACGCCGTCGAAGCTCCTTGGCGGCTTGGTACATCGCGTGGACCGACAATCCGTGATGATTCGCGTACGCCTTGATCGTCTCGCCCGACGCTTTGCACCGCTTCAGGTGCGCGAGCCACTCTCGCTGGCGACTCGTCAGCTCGCCCGAGATCCGCTGATTGCCCCTCGCTTCCGACATCTCGACCTCCCCTTGCTCGGAGAGCGAAACATCGCTGAATCACGCCGAATGAAAAGACGGGTTTATTGAGCGCTTACGGACCAAGCGATTTGCGTTGCTCTGCAACGCGACATCAAGCTGGATCGAATCGAAGCGTGGTCCAAGCGCGAAGGCGCAATCGCGAAGTTCCGAAACTTCGTCGAGGAGCTAAGCTTGCGCAGATCGAACCCGTGACCGACCGAACTGTCGCGACGCTATTCGATACCCAAGTGGCTGGCGACGCAGCGAGCATGAGACCCGCACCAGGCTCACAATAAAATAGCTAGTGATGTGATTCACGCTGTTGGGGCATTATCCAGCGCCCGCCTGGCTCGCCCCACTTTTTCGATGATTTCCTCGGCAGTCTTGGACCAGACGAATGGACTCGGGGCATCGTTGTGGCCATCGATGTAGTTCATGACCGCGTCAATGAGTTCGGGAACATTCTGAAACACACCCCGGCGTAGCCGCTTCGCGTCCAGGTCGCGAAAGAAGCGCTCGATGACGTTGAGCCAAGAACTGCTCGTCGGAATGAAGTGAACATGAAAGCGTCGGTTCCGCTTCAGCCATGCCTTCACCTTCGGATGCTTGTGCGTTGCGTAGTTGTCGACAATCAAGTGGATCTCCAGATCTGACGGAGTCTCCCGGTCGATCTGTTTCAGAAACTTGATCCACTCCTGATGCCTGTGGCGAGGCATGCACGACGCGATGACCTTCCCCTGGGCCATGTCGATCGCAGCGAACAGCGTCGTGGTGCCGTTGCGCTTGTAGTCATGGGTCATCGTCCCGCAACGCCCGGGAACAATCGGCAGGCCGGGTTGCGTCCGATCGAGTGCTTGGATCTGGCTCTTCTCGTCGGCACTGATGACCAGAGCTCGTTCGGGAGGATTGAGGTAGAGCCCCACGACATCGATCAGCTTGGCTTCAAAGTTCGGGTCGCGGCTCAACTTGAAAGTACGAACTCGATGGGGCTTGAGGCCGTTGGCTTTCCAGACGCGGTGAATCATCGACTGCGTGACACCCAACTCCACTGCGAGTGAGCGTGTGCTCCAGTGGGTCGCGTTGCTCGGTGTCTCCTGCGTCGTCTGGCGAATGATCTCGCTTTCGACTTGCTCTCGCGGCTGCCGCGGACGTCCTCCACGCGGGAGGTCCTTCTCAATGCCCGCGATGCCCAGTTCTGCAAACCGGTTACGCCAACGCCCCACGGTGTGGACCTTCACGCCGAGTTGGGCGGCGATCTCCTGATTCGGCTTCCCCTCCGCAGCCCGCAGAATCATCTTGGCGCGTTGTGCCTGCCGCACGGCAACCTTGCGCCCTCTGGACCATTGCTGAAGGGTTGCCCGTTGACCCTTGGTGAGGCGGATCTCGGCTGCAACGCGCATGGTTCCCCTCCGACCGTTGGCAGGGAGGGTAACATGGTCGATCTCATAATGTCCTATAATTATGAATCATATCACTAGCCTCCGAGCCGCTCAGTCAGCTCGGCTGTGCGGTACATCTCGCTGCGTGGCTGTCAGCGGGTTGCAAATTGTGCTGTAGCCGCCGCCCCGCCGCCATCGGGCCACGTCCGTCCGGTGGCGCGAAGCGTGGTAGCATCGAAGGGTTCGCAGGCGCGCTGCGGATGGAGTGGTCATGTGGACAGATCCCCGAACCGCCTCATCACTGGCGCCGATCTTCGAGCCGCTGACCGACGCGCACGTCCGGATTGCAGCGCCTCGCGCAGACGACCGGGTACTCGATCTCGCGTGTGGAACGGGAATCGTGTCGCGCCGTTGCATCGCGGCCGATGTGGCATCGCGTTTCAGTTTGTGGCGCGTGCGTACTGCGTCGCGGGAGTACGACCGGCGCGATGAGGCTGGGCTGGCGGCCAGGGGGGCTGATTCGATACGAATTCTGACGGAGGAACC
>JAQBGU010000191.1:0-18288 GCA_032128375.1 Deltaproteobacteria bacterium
GGTCGCGTTGCTCGGTGTCTCCTGCGTCGTCTGGCGAATGATCTCGCTTTCGACTTGCTCTCGCGGCTGCCGCGGACGTCCTCCGCGCGGGAGGTCCTTCTCAATGCCCGCGATGCCCTCTGCAAACCGGTTACGCCAACGCCCCACGGTGTGGACCTTCACGCCGAGTTGGGCGGCGATCTCCTGATTCGACTTCCCCTCCGCAGCCCGCAGAATCATCTTGGCGCGTTGTGCCTGCCGCACGGCAACCTTGCGCCCTCTGGACCATTGCTGAAGGGTTGCCCGTTGACGCTTGGTGAGGCGGATCTCGGCTGCAACGCGCATGGTTCCCCCTCCGACCGTTGGCAGGGAGGATAACATGGCCGATCCTATAATGTCCTATAATTATGAATCATATCACTAGATAGACCAGGCAGAAAAGCCAGGAGTTCACCCGGTCTGCGAAGCGGGCCGTCGCCACAAGCTCGCGAGCCAGGGTTGCTGGTCGCGCGGTCGGCCCGGGGGGCGATAGTAGTGGCGGACCGGTTCGAAGCCGGCCCCCACCGCGAAATCGCGCCAGTGATCGAAATCGTGATAGGCGCCGTAGCGTCCGCGGTTCCAACC
This sequence comes from Deltaproteobacteria bacterium, assembly GCA_032128375.1. GTDB lineage: Bacteria > Myxococcota_A > UBA9160 > UBA9160 > SMWR01 > JAJDAM01. The sequence continues at coordinate 604 of JAQBGU010000191.1, forward strand.
TTCGTCATTATCGCCGCGCGGGTTCGACGTGAACAGGATGCCACCGACTCGCAAACAATCATGCAACTCTTTCAGCACGCGAGGTAGCTCCTGAGCAGGCACATGGAACAGCGACGCGTTGGCGAACACACCATCGAAGCGAGCGTCGGGCAGACCCAGCGCGAGGAAGTTCTGGTGCCAGACCTCTACGCCCGCGTGTGCGCGCGCCATTTCTGCAAACGCTTCGCTGCCGTCGAGACCGACAGGAAGATGGCCGCGGTCGCGAAAGTCGCGCAGGTCGCGTCCCGGCCCGCAACCAAAATCGAGAATCCGCTGAGGACCGTCACCGCCGATGGCGTCGAGCAACGCTTCGACGTTCTGCGACACGTCGTGGTCGCGCGTCCCTTCCCAGAATTCCTGCGCGTCGGCGCGATAGTGCTCGAGCGTGCGCTCCGTGATGTCGGCGAGTTCGGGTGTCTCGAGGCTTCGTGTGTGCGGCATGAACTCTCTTTTTCGACTGGCGGCCGAGTGGTGCGGTCGTTCCACGCGTAGCGGGATTCTACGCGACCCGCGCCGGCCCGCACGCGAATCGCGATGGTTCGATCCATCGAAGACGGGTTATCGTCAACCATCCAATGGGTCGGTCATTGCCCGGGGTGGTGGATCAGACAGCGATGTCGGAAGAAGCGGTAGACGTTCTGATCGTCGGGGCCGGGGCCGCCGGCGCGGCCTTTGCATGGAGCCTCGCCGAGACACGCATGAATATCGTATGCCTCGAGCAAGGCGGCTGGATGAAACAGGAGGACTACCCGACGGCGGGGGTCGACTGGGAAATGCGGCGGCTCGGCGATTTCGGCATGAGCCCGAACTCCCGTCGTCGCAAGGAGGACTACCCGATCAACGACTCGGAGTCGCCGATCGCGATTTCGAACTTCAACGCGGTCGGCGCCAGCACGATCCTGTACGCTGCGCATTTTCCGCGCTTCCACCCGGGCGATTTCAAGATCAATACACTCGATGGCGTAGGTGACGATTGGCCGGTCGATCATGCACAACTGGCGCCCTACTACGATTTGAACGCGCGCATGATGGGCGTCGCTGGCCTCGCGGGCGACCCCGCCACCCCGCCGCACGACTTCCCGCTACCGCCCGTCCCATTGGGGAAAGTCGGCGAGACGCTCGCGAAGGGCGACTGATCGAGCGGAACCGGGAGAGGTGATTGCTGATGTTGCAGATTGAAATCGCGACGCGATGAGGGGCAGACCATGAGTGAAGCCGTAAACCATTCTCAATTCAGCGATGACCAAAAGCGCGCGTTGAGTTGTGTATGGGCTCGCACAAGGCCGTAGTGGACCGGGCTTCGCAGCCCTGCCCGAGGCGCAGCGCTCGCAAGTGCTCGACGAACTCTCGACCACGCACCCCGCGTTCCTTCCCAGTCTGATTTTCCACACCTACGTGGGCTACTACCAGGAACCGCGAATCGTGGCAGCGCTTGGAATGGAAACGCACCCCCCCTACCCGAAGGGCTTTCCGATGGAACCGGGCGACCTCTCGCTCCTCGACGTGGTGAAGAAGCGTCCGAAGATGTTCCGCGCAGTGTAACCGCGCGTATCGCACTCTCTACGACATGCTGATCGCCGACTCGGGTGCGCGGTGTCCCGTGCCTCGTGCTGCGGGCGTGCGGTCGGGCGACTACGTGCGCCGGATCGCGCGGTTTGCGATACCCCACCAATGGAAAAGCCGCTCGGCCCGGAAATCGCATCCGAACTGTTGGATCTGCGCGACAAGCCGCCGGAACCGCTGGCAGCTTCGCCGCAGGCGCTCGGAGTCTGGGAACTCGCCTGGCCCACGATCATCAGCTTCGCGACCCAAACCGCAGTGCGCTGGGCCGACTTCGCAATGGTGGGCTCGCTCGGTACCGACGCGCTCGCCGCGGTGGGTCTCGGTGGCCAGATCTACTGGCTGGTGCAGAGTGTCGGAGCGCTGGTGCCGACGGGACTGGTCGCGGTGTTGGCGCGCGCGATCGGCGCCGGGGATAGCGATCTCGCCGACGCAACGCTGCGCCAGGGTCTGATCCTGTCGACGGTCATCGGGCTCGTCACTACGTTCGCGCTGCTTCCCTTTTGCGATGTTGCAATCGAGATCTACGGCGTCGAACCCGCCGTCGTGGCGCACGGCTCCGAGTACGTGTTCTGGCTGCTTTGGGGAACCGTTCCGATGGCTACCTCGATGGTCTTCGGCACGGCACTTCGGGCCGCGGGAGATGCGCGCTCGCCGCTGTACATCGGTGTGTTGGTGAATCTGATCAATGTGGGCCTCAACTGGCTGTTGATCTACGGAAACCTCGGGTTCCCGGCGCTGGGCGTCGCGGGCGCGGCGATGGCGTCGAGTCTCGCGATGTTCTTGCAGATAGTTTTGTTCTGGTGGCTCTGGCGTCGGGGGCGGTTCATTTTGCGCCGGGGCACAGCGAGTTCTCGACTGGACTTTGCTCTGATGCGTCGGATCTCGATTGTCGGTTACCCAGCGGCATTCGAGGGTGTCGCGTTTCAGGTTGGCCTGCTCGCGTTTCAGCGGATCATGAGCGTCTACGGCACGGCTGCGATCGCGGCGTACAACGTCGGCGCGCAAATCCTGTCCTTGTCGTTCCTGCCCGGTATTGGTTTTGCGACAGCCGCCGGGACGTTGGTTGGGCAGTACCTGGGCAGCGGTTCACCCGCTGCAGCTGAACGCTCTGGTTGGCGCGCGACGGTTGGGGCGATTGTCAGCATGTCGGCGATGGGCGGCGTGGTGCTGCTGTTTCGCGAACCGCTCGCTCGCTCGTTTACTGACGACCCCGAGGTGATTCGGCTGACGATTGCATTCGTCTGGATCGTCACGCTGGTGCAGCCGATGATGGCGGTGGAGTTTGCGATCGGCGGTGCACTGCGCGGCGCCGGCGACACGTTGTTCCCGCTGGTCGTGATTTTCGTGGGTCTGTTCGTGTGTCGGCTGATGCCGGCGACGGCGATGGTGACGTGGTGGGATGTAACAGTCGAAATGGTCTGGTGTGCGCTGATCGCGGATTGGACCGTCAAGGCGGGGATGTTGGCGGTGAGATATCGGAAAGGGCGGTGGAAGGAAATGGAGGTCTAGACCCCGATTGGACGAGTTGGTTGACCGCTAGGACTTCTGGGCGGATCCGGGGTCTTGACCTGGGTGGAGCGTGGCGGGGCGAGGGCGTGGCCTACTCCGTTGGCCCAGTCTCGCCCTCGAAACCCGGCAGATGAGGTCCACTATGTCCCGGGTTTACGGGAGCATGTTGCCGGCGCGAGTCGAAACGAACCTTGAAGTCAGATTGAAGGTCAGGTAGAAGGTCGCGTATGGCAACGGAACTCACCATAGGCGAGCTCGCCAACGCGGCGGGCGTGCCCACCTCGACTGTTCGCTACTACGAGCGGGCCGGAATTCTCGCGCCGAGCGGGCGGAGTGCGGGGAACTACCGCGTCTATTCCGAGGCCGAACTCGAACGACTGCGGTTCATCCGCGCAGCACAGGCCACTGGTTTCACGCTGGACGACATCAAGGCGCTTCTTCGGCCTGCAGCCTGCGGCAAGGTGCAGGGTCTTATCGAGGAACGCCTCGGCCAGGTTGCCGAGCGGATGTCCGAGCTGAGGCGCGTGCAGCGTGTTCTAAAGGGCGCTCTCGCCGAATGCCTCGAACACGAGGAGAGCGGGCGCTGCCGGGTCATCGAGACTCTAAGTGCCGCGGCCGGCCGTCGAACCTCCTAGACCCTATGGAGTGACCGGCTCCATTCGCAAAACTCGTGATCAAGAAGAAACGAGTACGGGCCCGTAGGGCCCTTTGATCGCGGGTTGCCGCCGAGGCGGTAGAGCCCTGTCCTCGAGGCCTCTCCAGCCCAGCGACTGAGCCCGTAACTGCCGGCAACCGCTCGGCTTTGCGGATTCTTCCAGAAAGCCCTTTACCTTGCACCCAGGTTCAAGCCGTAAAGTCTAGCAGTGGTGGGGATTCGCGCGCGCCACGAAGAGAGGAATGGAGTTGATGAACAACGAACCCGAACCGAGCGGGCGATGGGCGACAGGTGGGGCGATTGCAGCCGCCGTGGTCGCGTCATCGTGCTGCATGCTTCCCCTCGTTTTTGGCGCCGCCGGAATTTCAACCGTTGCGCTAGCCGGCGCGTTTGAGTCCGCACGGCCCTACATGCTCGGCGTCACCATTGTCCTTCTCGGTCTGGGCTTCTACTACAACTACTTTCGAAAGGCTGCGTGCGAGCCTGGCGACGCGTGTAAGACCCCGCGCCCGGGCCTTCGACGCATGAATCGGACGATGCTCTGGCTCGCCACGGTGGCGGTCGTCGCGCTCGCGTTCTTTCCCTCCTACGCGTTCGTGTTCGCGGGTAGTGAAACCCCGGCGGTTTCCGGCGTTGAATCCATCGACTCCAAGCAGGTGGTTCTCGAAGTCAGCGGTATGACGTGCGAAGCCTGCACGGTGAGCGTGCAAAACGAGCTCGCCGCAGTCCCTGGGGTTCTTCGCTCCGAAGTCGACTTTCGAGCCGGGAAGGCGGTCGTCTTGTTTCAAGCTGACTCGGCTCCGAGCGCGAGCGATTTGCTGTCTGCGGTCAGCCGCGCTGGATACTCGGCAGTTGTCGCCTCTTCCGCTCGGGGAGCTGAGGGATGAGCGATTGCTGTGCGAACGACCTGACGGACGAGCGGTCATTTGACCTGGCCGTCATCGGTGGCGGCTCGGCAGCGTTCGCCGCGACGCTCCGCGCGACTGAACTCGGAGCCACCGTGCTTCTCGTAAACGAGGGCACGATTGGTGGCACCTGCGTGAACATCGGCTGTGTTCCCTCGAAGACGCTCATCCGAGCTGCCGAGAACTTCCACTGGAATCAGCTTTCTCGGTTTCGTGGGGTCAAACCGAGTCCTGGAAGCATCGACTTTCGGTTGCTGATGGAGGAGAAGAACGCACTCGTTGAGAGCCTTCGGACAGCCAAGTATGCAGACGTTCTCTCACGCCTCTCTGGTGTTCGCTTTCTAGAGGGCAAGGCGAAGCTCACCGGACGGAACGAATTGGAGGTGTCGGGGGAGCGCTTCGAGGCCGGGAAGATGGTCATTGCCACCGGCACGCGACCCGTTTTTCCGGCCATCCCTGGACTCGCCGAGGCGGCTGTCTGGGACAGCACGCAGGCGCTCGATGCGCCGTTTCTTCCGGAGCGACTCATCGTGCTCGGGGGGAGTTATATCGCGCTCGAGCTCGGTCAGATGTTTTCTCGCCTGGGAAGCGAGGTCACGATTCTGCAGCGCAGTGCACATGTGCTCTCAGGAGAAGACCGCGACGTCGCAGAGGGTGTGACGCGGTTTCTCCGCGAAGAGGGAATCGAGATTCTTACCGGACAGAAGCTGCAGTCGGTCGAACGGCTGGGCGACGGTTTCGTAGTGGATGCAGCGGGAAACGCCGAGGTTGTCGCCCACAGCGCTGATGCCGTGGTATCAGCTCTTGGACGTCGTGCGAACACCGAAGCGCTCGAACTCGATGCCGGTGGCGTAGAACTCGACGCTCGCGGCTTCGTTCGCGTAGGCGACGACCTCGAGACGACTCAGGCGGGTATCTACGCCGCGGGCGACGTCCTGGGTGAGCCTGCCTTCGTCTACGCCGCAGCCTATGAGGGCTCACTTGCCGCCGAGAACGCACTCTTGGGAGAGGCTAAGAGGCGCGACTACACAGCGATTCCGTGGGTGGTGTTCACGGACCCGCAGGTGTCCGGAGTGGGCCTCAGCGAGCGCCAGGCCGCCGAGTCCGGAATCGAGGTGGACGTCTCGGTGCTCCCCCTTGAACACGTTCCGCGGGCCGTCGCGGCGCGTGACACGCGAGGATTCGTAAAGCTGCTCCGTAAGAGCGGAACGGACCATCTGGTTGGTGCTCGGATTGTGGCTCCGGAAGGCTCAGAGCAGATAATGGAAGCGAGCTTGATGATTCGGTTCGGACTTCCTGTTTCCGAAGTCGCCAAGCACTTCCACCCCTATCTAACGCAAGGCGAAGCAATGAAGCTCGCCATGCTCTCCTTTGACACGGACGTGGAGTCTCTCTCGTGTTGCGCCGGCTAATCCGCTCCGTCGCCGTCGTGCTGGTGCTGTCGCTCGGCGCGAACTCACACTCTGCGGATGCGTCCGATGCCCTTCAGACCTGGGTCTTTAGCGTCGAAGGCATGACGTGAGGCGGATGCGTCAAGTCGGTCCGTGAGGCCGCTCTGAGTGTTGAGGGCGTCACAGAAGCAGATGTGAGCTTGCGCGAGAAGACGGCGAGGGTCACGGCGCGAGAGGGAACGACGTGGGATGCGGTCAAGAGAGCTATCGAGTCGGCCGGATACCGCGCGGAGCTAGCGGATGAATGAACGAAACCTGCTTGGAATCGGAATTACTGGAACGATCGTTGCCGCGCTTTGCTGCTTCACGCCAGTTCTCGTGGTCTTGCTTGGCGCGGTCGGCCTGTCAGCGATTGTTGGGTGGCTCGACTACGTGCTGCTGCCTGCACTCGCGGCCTTCGTTGCACTGACGGTCCACGCCGTTACGCGGCGCCGGCGAGCGCTGGCGGCTTCTTCGTCAGCTGAGGTCGGGAGCGAATGACGCGGCTGCTAGACGCCGCGAAGAAGGCCTGGGCGAGCGAATACGCCGGGCTTTCGGAAGCGGAGATAGAGCAGCGCGTTCGAGGATTTGGCGCGATGGTGATAGGCATTGCCGAAGACGGCGTGCTTTGTGTCGAGCGTTTCGCCGAACTCATGGGGCTCGAGACTGCGGTGGCAAGCAAGGTCTTTGCCGGGCTCTTCGCAGCTGGAATGCAGAAAGACGAGGCCGGAAACATTGTCGGCGCAGCCCTGACTGCGCGCGAAACGCCGCACAAGATTCGCGTGGCCGGTAAAGAACTCTACGCCTGGTGCTCACTCGACGCGCTGTTCATCCCCGGGCTTCTCGGCGAAACGGCTGACATCGAATCGACGTGCCCGAGTAGCGGCGATGCGATTCGGCTAACCGTCTCGCCTGAGGCCGTGGGAAGAGCCGAGCCGTCCTCGACCTGGCTCTCTGTGTTTCTCCCGGGCGGCTCTTCGAGACAGCTAGGACCGGCGAGCCCGACGTGAAGCCAGATGCACTTTTTCCGCGCCCGGGAGGCGGCGGAGGAGTGGGTGGTGGGGCGAGCGGCAGTCGTAGCACTCAGCCTCGATGAGGCCTTCGAACTCGCCCAGGTGCATTGGGTGAATCGCGCCAAGCGGCTGCCTACACCACGATAGGTACTCCGCGCCGTTCCCGGAGCGGAGCCGGTCCGTTCCGGGCGCCTGAAGCCCTGAGGTCCACGGTGATCACACAAATGATCACCTGAAAACCGGCCATTGGGGCAGAAGTCGTCCGGGACATGGCGTGCAGTCGATGCGGTTGGCCCAACTTCCGCAGTTGAGAGTTCGTTTTCCTGCTTTTCCAGTCACTTAGCTGGAAAAGTTGGCACTACATTATTTTGTCCAGATGTGTGGGGACTCGAAGGCGCTCGGGCAGTCGCAAACCCAGTCGATCGAGCAGCATTGCCTGAGCCTCATCGGGACGGACGACGCAGCGGATGCGAAGCGCGCGATGCGGCTCACCGGCCAACGGGAGCACGACGTCGGTGCTCTGGATGCGGCCGATCTCCTTCAGGATCGTGCGTGGACTGTTGCCCGACCCCGCCCGCCGCTGCCATTGCTCGAGCGTCTTCCACAGCACGTACGGATCGGGGTCTCGACCTCGGTGGAGCGTGGCGGGGCGTGGCGGGGCGTACTCCGAGGACTTCTGGCCGGATCGGGGTCTTGACCTCGGTGGAGCGTGGTGGATCGGGGCGGATCGCGCACGATTCAGTATGGGACGTCTCCCTTGATCGTGATTCGGTTCATTTCGCGACGGTGGCCCTGGTAGTCATTGAGCGCGTAGTGCTGGACGCAGCGGTTGTCCCAGATGGCTAGTGAACCGGCTCGCCAACGGAAGCGCGTCGTGAATTGCGGAGAAGTTGCGTGCGCTGATATGAAGTCCATCAGCGGTTGGCTTTCTTGGATTCGCATGTTCTCGAAGCGCTCGACGTGGGGGACATCCATGTAGAGCGCACGCCGACCCGTTTCGGGGTGGGTGCGAACGACGGGATGAATGAAGCGGGCCTGCTCCTTGGCTTCGTCCTGTTTCTTGCCCATCGGGTGGTCGACCTTTGCGTAGAGGCCATCAGAACTGTGTACCTTGGCGGCCGTGAACACCGCGTTCAGGTTTCCGAGCATCGCTTGCATTCCGGTCGATAGTGCGTCGTACGCGGCCGTCATGCTGGCAAACAGAGTATCTCCACCCGCCGTCGGAACCTCCAGCGCGTACAGAATCGTCGCCATCGAAGGCTTCTCCTGGTAGGACATGTCGGAATGCCAGCCGCCGCCGAAGTTGATCTTGGTATCCGGTTCTTTGATGATCGGAATCACGTAGGGGTGATCGGGTAGTGAGGGGATGAACGGATAGGTGTCGAGTTCACCGAAGTGTTCGGCGAATGCGGCCTGTTCGCTCGGGGTGATCTGTTGATCGCGAAAGAACAGGACCTGGTGTTCGAGCCAAGCGTGGTGGATTTCTTCGAATACCTTGTCATCGACATTCGAGAGGTCGACACCGCTGACCTCGGCGCCGATACAACCACTGGTTGGCTCGACCTGGATTCTCGCGTACTGAAATGAGTCTTTGGCTGAGGAGTCAGATGCGTTCATGTCGGCTCCGTTTATTCGGCCGATCGGGGGCGATGGCCGACGACGAGATTCTACAGGACCTGGGACCGCTGCTCAGCAGCGCGTCCGGCCAGATTTCCATATCGGTGGTAGTTGACGCACAGGCTCTGCTCACGCAGATAGTGGAGCAATTCGATCCTTCCGTCAGCCAGAACAGGCTCGGTGGCCAGATACAGCCCTGTTGCCGCCGCAGAGCGTCTCACCAACTCCGGAACCCGCTGCGCGCTAGCGAACCGGAGCCGATCGGTCTGCCCGGCCTCGATGGCCTCGGCCACCTCGGCGTCGGTCTCCTCGACGAACTCCACGGCCACCTCCGCTCGGCGGGACCACTCCCGTAGCAACGCGACGCGTCCGTCCCAGCCCGAGCGCGATGAGACTGTTGGCGGGCACTGCGCGGTGTGGGCGGCTATCACCATCGCGAAGACCTCGAAGTCGGAATCGGCCCGGTCGATCCGAACTCGCAGCGCAGCGAGCGGTAGATAGCGCCTCAGGTTGTCTTGACCGACCAAACGGAACGAGTCGTGATCGCTTCCGAATTCTTCGGTCATCGCGAGCTGGTAGCTTCCGGCCGCCGCGAGCAGTCGCTCGAACTCAGTAGAATCGAGCTCAGGCCGATCAGCGAGCGCGGCAAACAGCGGGCCCAGCTTCGCATCCTCCGCCGCGTCGACAGCCGGTGGCGCACTGCGATCGGACACACGCATCAACGGAACCACATAGTTCGGTCCGCCGGCCTTCAGGCCCGGCCCGATCGCGCTGCGCGCCACCCCTCCGAAGGGCTGCCGGCCGACGATCGCTCCGGTGGTTCCCCGGTTGATATAGAGATTGCCCGCTCGAATCTTGTGAGACCAGGTCTGCCATTCGCGATCGTCGAGGCTATGCAAACCAGCCGTCAGTCCGTAACCGGTCGCGTTCGCCAACGCGATGGCCTCGTCGAGGTCGGCCGCCGCCATCACGCTGAGGACTGGCCCGAAGAACTCCGTCGTATGGCCGGGGCTGTTTGGCGCGACTCCCCATTTCACACCAGGCGACCAAAGGTTCGGGTTTTGTGCATCGGGCCTCGGCGTGACCGCCCAAGATTCGCCCTCATCGAGCCGGCGTAGTGCCGTCGCAAGTGCTCCAGAAGGGGGCCGAATCAGTGGACCGACCCGCGTCGTCGGGTCCCACGCAGAGCCGACGGGCAGGCTCTCGACCGCATCACACAGCGAACGGCGGAAACCCGCATCGTCGAAAACTTCGCGCTCCAAAATCAATAACGACGTCGCAGAACACTTCTGTCCCGAGTGACCGAACGCGGATTGGACGCAGTCGCTGATCGCCAGGTCGCGGTCGGACATGGCGGTGACGATCATTGCGTTCTTGCCTCCGGTCTCCGCGAGTAGCCGCATCGCGGGTCGCTGGCTCAGCATTGCGAAGGCCGTCTTGGTTCCCCCGGTGAAGACCACCGTGTCGACATCGCCGTGGGCGACGAGGTGGGCTGCCACGTCATCGTTGTCACCGGACACGAATTGAAGCGCGCTGCGGCCGATGCCGGACGACCAGAAGCACTCGCACAAGATGTACGCAGTCTGCACCGATTCTGGCGCCGGCTTCAGGATCACTGTGTTGCCGGCTGCAAGCGCTGCGGCCACGCCACCGCACGGAATTGCGATCGGGAAATTCCACGGCGGCACGACCGCAACGACGCCCCGGCCCGACACATCGAGGTTCGCGCGATTCGCAAGAAATTCGGCCGCCCGCGCGTAGTATTCGCAGAAGTCGACCGCCTCCGAGACCTCCGGATCGGATTCGGCCAAGATCTTACCGGCCTCGGCCAAGGCGATGCCCAGCAGGTCCGCGCGCCGCTCTCGAATCGCTTGAGCGGCGGCGCGAAGCCTCTCCCCGCGCTCTGCCGCAGACTTCTCGCGCCAGCGGTCCGGATCCTCGATCGCGCATGCGACTGCGGCATCGACATCCGCCACGCTGGCAACCCGGTACCGGCCCACGACAACGCCTGGCCGCGATGGATCCGTCGATTCGCGGATTGCGTGTCCGTCCATGATCTCGCGGCCCCCGATTACCAGGGATGCCTCGACGGCCGCGTCGGTGTGCCGACCCATCCAACGTTGATAGATGGACTCCACCCAGCTTTCATGGTGGTACAACGCGAAATCGGTATCGGGCTCATTGACGAACTGGTCGAGCGGCGCCTGCGCGGCGAGAGCGGGCTGCGGGGCTCGGCGACGGTCCTGGCGGCGGCGCGGCGTGTCGGGCAGATCGGCGATCCGATCGAAAGCTTCGACGAAGTCGCGTTCGAGTGCCCTCCAGGCTTCGGAATCGACCGTGACGCGGAATGCGTGACGCAGAAAGTTGCTCGGGCCCGAATTCTCGTCGAGCCGCCGAATCAGGTAACCGATGGCGTAAACGAAATCCTCCCGGCGGCATGCGGGCGCGTACAAGAGCAGCTCGGAGGTCTGTTCGAACAAAGCCCGCCGCTGGTGGTTCGCCATGCCTTCGAGCATTTCGAACTGGACGCAGTCCTCGATGCCGCGCTCGCGCGCCAATACCAATCCATACGCGAGTTCGAACAGGTTGTGTGAGGCAACGCCGATTCTGACAGCCCGTGCGTGGTCTGGCTCGAGCCCGTAGTGGAGCATCCGCTTGAAATTCGCGTCGGTGTCACGCTTGTGCTGGAAGGTCGCGCACTCCCATCCGCTGAGAGATGCCACGACTCGCTCCATTTCCATGTTTGCACCCTTGACGATTCGCAGTGTGACTGGGGCACCACCGCGTTGTCGGCGTCGCAACGCCCACTCAGTGAGCGTCCTCTGGGTGCGAAACGAGTCCGGTACATATGCCTGCAACACGAGGCCGGCTGGAATATTGGATAGGTCGGGCCGGTCGAGCGTTCGCATGAAGACCTCAGCCGTAATCGACATGTCCCTGTACTCTTCCATGTCCATGTAGACGAACTTCGGTGCTTCCCGGCCGGCAGCAGCCTCGCGGTAGAGCGATTCCATCCGGTCGCACAGCGTCTCGATTGTTTGCTGGCGCGCGACGACCGAAATTTGCGAGAAGAGTGTCGAGATCTTGACCGACACCACCTCGATGTCGGGGTTGCGTAGCGCCTGTCGGTAATGTTCCAATCGGCGTGCGGCTTCCGCTTCTCCGAGCAACGCTTCGCCGAGAAAATTGACGTTCATGCGCACGCCCTCGGCGCGCCGCGCTTGCAGGTGAGGCCCCAATAATTCTGGCTCCGCGGGCAGTATCACGTTGGCTGTTTCGTGCTGCATCTTTTCCTTGACGAGCGGAACCGCGACGCCGGGCAAGTAGCCTCCGAACGATTGAAAGCCGCGCAGCAGTGTGCGGTCGAGCGGCGAGAAGAAGCGGGGTACACCCTGCACGTCGAGTATATGAGTCAACTGATCGGCGGAACGCCAGGCTGTGTTGGACCGGAATGCCTGATCGGTCAATTCCACGAGCGTGGCCCTGTCGGAGGGGTGTTGGATCATCCGATCGAGTTCGGCCTGTTGGCTCAGCTCTTGCGGAGTTTGCAGTGCTGCGGAGCGCTGTTGGAGCTGGTGCGCCAGTTCCACCGCGCGCTGAACGTCGTTCATTGCCGAGCGGTCAACCGATTCGAGACGGTCGCACGATTAAGACCGTTGCGATCATCAACGCGGCTACCCAGACCAGGCCGCCGCGCGATGGCGCCGGAATGGGTGAGAGCAGCGGAGGCAACTTCAAGCAGAGGTCGAGTGCAATCTCGACGTCGCTTGGTCTGACCGCCACATCGCTCTGCCAGGGAGACAGACCGGCGATGGCAGTGCGTGAAACCAACGCGATCAGCACTGTTGCCAACCGTGTCGGGACGGCACCTGATTCAACCGACTTGAAACTGCAGCAGCCGATCGGCATTCTCTGACTCTCCACCGCCATTGTCAGCGCGCGGGCTGGCAAGAGCAAGCATGAACCAGAGATCTGTCCTGCGGGCCCGCTCGATCTCGGGTCCATGGCCCATCAAGGAGTCGTTTCGAGTCGGTCGTGACGCGATCGCTCCCAAGACCCACGGCCCCAGCAACATTCCGCTTTGCGATTCCGTATCGCGAAGCCCTGACCAAGGGTAGGTTTCGGCACTGATTCCCGACCGGGAACGCATGAGGTGGTCAATCGTGAAGCCAATCAGCGAATTCCCGCGCGTGTCACTGGGTCACCTGCCCACGCCGCTCGAGCCACTCCCGCGACTTTCTGCCGAACTGGGTGGACCCGAAATCTGGATCAAGCGAGATGATTGCACCGGATTGGCGACGGGCGGCAACAAGACGCGCAAGCTCGAATTCCTGATGGGCCAGGCTGGCGCGGATGGGGCCGACACCGTCGTCACGTTCGGTGCGTTGCAATCCAATCACGCGCGTCAAACCGCGGCCGCGGCGGCTCGGCTCGGTCTTCACTGTGTCGTGTTCCTGGTTCGAAAGGTGACGTACACGGAACCGGCGTACCAGACGTCGGGCAATCTGCTGTTGGATGATCTTCTCGGTGCACGCGTCGAAATCGCAGACGATGAGGTGGCGCTCGGCGAACGCCTCGAAAGCGTCAGGGACGAATTGCGAACGGAGGGCCGAACCGTATACGTGATCCCGCCGGGTGGCTCCAATACGGTCGGTGCGCTCGGATATGTGAATTGCGCGTTGGAGATCGACACGCAGTGCCGCGAACTCGGAATCGAACCAAGCGCGGTCGTGCATGCGTCGTCCAGTGGTGGCACGCAGGCCGGGCTGGTTGCAGGCTTCGCAGGGCTGCAGAGCGCGTTGTCAGTGCAGGGGATCAACGTCACTGACAAGGATGCAACCCGAATCGTCGCGCTGGTTCACGGTCTGTGCCGCGAGACCTGCCAGACGATCGAGATCGGCGCTGTGGACGAGAAGCAGATCCGGATCGATCACGACTACCTTGGCCCAGCCTACGGAATCCCCACCGATGCGATGCGAGAAGCGGTGAAACTGGCTGCTACTCGCGAGGGAATCCTTCTCGACCCGGTCTACACCGGCAAGGCGATGGCCGGATTGATCGGCCGGATCCGGGCGGGTGTGTACCGACGAGGAGAAACGGTCGTGTTTCTGCACACCGGTGGGAGCGCCGGTCTGTTCGCGTACCGCGATGCGTTGACGGGTTGACGGGCTCCGGCAGGAGGTTGGAAAACCCTTTTCGTCGCCCGGCCCGGCGCAGACGGCGCCGAGCGTCCGATCGAAGGGGCTGCGAGTCTGCGCTGTGGAGTGCCAGCTCCAGCGTGCAGGCGACGACGGAAAAATTCGAAGAACGCGCCCTATCGGCCGCCGTTCGCGGCGCCAGCGCGGATCAGTCGCCCGGGCATCGCACCCGTCGCCTCGCCGTTTTCGAATGTCACGGCGCCGTGACAGATCGTGGCCAAGTAACCCTTCGCGCCTTGCAGCAAGCGCTTTCCCCCGCCCGGAAGGTCGTAGACCATTCGAGGAGTCTCCAGTTCGAGTGCCGCGAAATCGATCAGGTTCAGATCTGCCCGATACCCCGGGGCGATGACACCGCGATCTTCCAAGCCATACAGGCGCGCGGAATCCTGGGTCATTTTGTGGACGACGAACTCCAATGGCAGGGTGTCACCCCTTTGCCGATCTCGCGCGAAATAACTCAGCATGTAGGTCGGCACACTGGCATCGCATAACACGCCGCAATGTGCTCCTCCGTCCGAGAGGCCGAAGACACTGAGCGGATGTTTGATTGCCTCGACCTGCTCGTTGAGATCATCGTTGTAGCGACCGAACATGAACAGCAGCGGAATCCGATCGGCCATGGCGTCCATCAAGACCTCGAGGTGATGGCGCCCTTCGCGCTTCGCGATACCCGCGATGCTGTTTTCTGCAGAACTCGGTTCGTAGGAGAGATCGTCCATGCGGTACATATGTTCGAAGTCCGACATCAGACGCTCTGCGTCCTTTCCCCGCTTCGAGTAGTCGAGTGGTTCGTCTGCGATGACCCTTTGGCGAAACTCGGGGTCTCGCAGTATCCGGGTCTGTTCGTCGACCGGGAGCCCCATGATCGCTCGATAGCTGGGGTAGCGCTTCATCGGGTTGATGGTGCCCTCCAGCATCATCAAGATGGATGCGGGCCGCGCACCAACTTGCGGTCGCCAATTCAATCCCTGCCGCTGCAGACGTTCGGCTTCGCGCCAGACACGCGAAGGGCCGGCGGTCGTCAGGGACGTCACGGTCCGCCCCGTGTCGCGTAGGATGTCTTCGATCCACGCCACCTCGTCGTCGTTTTGCAGGTAGTCCGAGATGATTTCGATGGTGCCGTGGTCGACGGATTTGAAGGCTCCGGCTATGGTCTTCATCTCCTCGGCGGTCGCGTGGGTACCGGGAATCAAGTTACCATCCGGATCCACGTGTCCATAGAAGCGCGACGTCGAAAATCCGAGCGCGCCAGCCTTCAATGCCCCTTCGGTGAGCGCGGCCATCTGCTCCATATCGTCGCGCGTCGCGTCGCCGTAGCAACGATCCCGCATCACGTAGTGTCGCAATGCGACATGCGGTACCTGCGTACCGATATCCATCACGTAGGGCGTGTCGATTGCATCGAGGTACTCGGCAAAGCTTTCCCAGTTCCACGTGATGCCATCGTTGAGTGCTGAGCCCGGGATGTCTTCGACGCTTTCCATGATCCGAACCAGCTTTTCGTGCGTGCCGGGTCTCACCGGTGCGAAGCCCACACCGCAGTTTCTCATCACGACTGTCGTAACGCCGTGCCAGCAACTTGGCGTGACCTGCTTGTCCCAGCAGACCTGTCCGTCGAAATGGGTGTGGATATCCACGAACCCCGGCGTCAGCAGATTCCCGTTGGCGTCGATCTCACGCTTCGCGCTCGCCTCGATCGTCCCGACTTCGCTGATCTTGCCATCTTGCACTCCGACATCGGCGCGATAGGCGGCAGCTCCGGTACCGTCGACGACACGTGCGTTCTTGATCAATAGGTCCAACATGAGTGACCTCCCACCGGTTGATGACTCTTTGCACGATCGGTTGATGACTCTCTACCTCAACCGGTTGATGACTCTCTACCTCGATCGGTTGATGACTCTCTACCTCAATCGGTTGATGACTCTCTACGTCAATCGGTTGATGACTCTACTACCAGGTTTCCGCGAAAGGGCGGATTTCGGTTTCGAACGTCCAGGTGCTCCTGGGCTGATGGGCCAGGTGCCAAACAGACTCCGCGATATCTGCTGGTTTCGCGAAGAAATCGTCCGGGGCTTCGGGCATGCTCTTTCGCGTCCACTCCAGATCGATCACCGCATCGATTACCAGATAGCTGACATGGATTCCCCTGGGACCGAGTGAACGCGCCATGCTCTCGCCCAGGATACGCTGCGCGGCTTTGGTCGGTGCGAAGCCCGCGAACCGCGCTTTGCCACGCCGGGCGCTCGTATTGCCGGTAATGACGATCGACCCGGCTCCGCTGGCCAACATGTCAGCAGCAGCGAGTTGGCCACAGTGGAACAGCCCCATCGTATTGATCTGGAAGTTGCTTTCCAGAACCTCGGGCGCGAGATCCATGAATTCCGAAAAACTTCCCATCGCTGCGTTGTATACCAGTACGTCGACAGGCCCCAGTTCGTTTCGAATCGCGTCGAATGTCGCGTCGAGCGCCGCGCGGTCGGTTACGTCAGACGCGAACGCGTGTGTGTTGGGAATGGCCGCGGCCCACTCCTTCAGCCGATCTTCGCGTCGTGCCAGCATCGCGACCTGGTAGCCGCCCTTAGCAAAGCGCTCCACGCTGGCGAGACCCGTGCCCGGGCCGACTCCCGCAACTACGCAGACACCGCCGCCCATGACATCGCTCACGTCACCGCTCATGTCGTCTCCTGCTTCACGATCTCGACTACGCGACCCAGTGTATCCAACCGCGCGCTCGCGTCGTCGCCCGCGGGTTGAATTCGGAAAACGCCGATCCCCGCGTCCCGATACCGGCGAACCCGTTCGCGTACGAAAGATTCATTGCCGAAGATCGTCGTCCGAGCGATCATCTCGTCAGGTACACGCTGCGCGGCCTCGGCGCGGCGGCCTTCGACCCATAGCTTCTGGACTTCGATGGCCGCGTCTTCGAAACCGCCCCGTTTGTAGGCATCGTTGTAGAAATTGGTCCTGGCCGACCCCATCGCGCCGAGTTGGAACGCCATGGCCGGCTTTGCCTGTTCGATCAGAGGTTGTGGGTCGTCGGTGAATGCGACCTGGGCGCCGACACACAGCGTCAGGTCAGCGAGCGAGCGCCCCGCCTTCTCAGCGCCGCGGCGCAGATGTTCGAGGTGGGCGTCGGCCGCCTCGGGCGTGAATGAGGTTCCGAGCCAACCGTTGGCAAGTTCGCCAGTGAGTTCGAGCCCCTTGGGTGACAGCGTGGCGAGCCAGATGGGAAGATCGGGATTCGCGGGTTGCGACAACCGCAGCGCCTTGCCCTCACCGCCCGGCTTGGGAAGCACGTGGTGCTCGCCCTGATAGTTGAGTTTCTCGCCACGAAACGCCTGCCTCACGATCTCGATGGTCTCGCGCATGCGTCCCAAGGGCTTGCGGAAACTCTGTCCCTGCAGCCCCCCGACCACCTGCGGGCCCGAGGCACCGAGGCCGAGGATGAAGCGATCGCCAGTGATGTCCGCCATCGACAGCGCGGTCATCGCCGTCATGCTGGGAGTGCGCGCACTGATCTGCATGATGCCGGTGCCGAGAATCATGCTTTCGGTCCGAGCGCCCAGATAGGCGAGAGTCGAGATCGCGTCATAGCCCCAGGCCTCTGCGCTCCAAGCCTGATCGACACCGAGCTTCTCCGCCTCGACGGCAAAAGCCACGAGCTTGTCGAACTCTCGCTTCTTACCCGATGCCGCGCCTCCGACTCCGATTGCAGTTTTCATGATTTCGTGGCCTCCAGGGTGCGAACCAGGT
>JAQBGU010000192.1:0-21531 GCA_032128375.1 Deltaproteobacteria bacterium
ACTCGCTCGGACAAAGTGCAGTTGATGCGTTGGAACGTGCTTCTCCGTTTCCGGTGCCGGATGAAGCGCGATGTCTGCTGAACAAGAAGCTCAACGCTACATTCACTACTTCGACTCGCCCTGGTGACGGCCGAGATTGAAGGCATAGTGACTGGAACGGGACGTTGGAACGGCGAGAACCACCACTGACTCACCGGAAGTGGATGCGGCCGACTGAGGTCGAGCAGGGGCCGTATAGGGCCGTCTGCCGTACTGGGTGCAGCCTATTTCCACCCCTTGCAGGTGCTTGCAAGGCAGGAGACGTAAGTACGCGTACCGTCTCACCTTCTCTTTGGGCTTTTAACCCGATGGTCCAGGGTTCGAGCCCCTGGCGGCCCACCAGTGAATTCAAGAGGTTGCGGCGCTTCGCTGGCTTCATCGATTTCGGTAGGCGCCGTATGCCGTAAGGACGTCTGCGTTCGAATTCAGGCCTCACCCGGCGCAAGCCCATCGCTCGCGTAAACGATTGCATTGTCGTCGCGCTTGAGTTCCGGCCGGGCATGTGCCCAGGACAACATTTCTCCAGGTTGCGTCACTTGTATAACCTACGCCGTTGCACTGAGGCTTCTGGCCAGACTTCGACCGCCTTCGCCCGGCCTCAGTGTCCGTGCGTGATCACCAGCACGGGGCTCTGGAGCCCGAGTTACCTGGAGAGGGCCCGGGGTGGGTGACTGCCCAGGTCTACTCGACAGCCGAGTTTCCTCCACAGCCGGTTGCGGCGGCCGTGGTGGTGGATTTGCGTGAGCCACGCGAGACCACTGGACAGAGCCAGTAGCGAGCTGGGCTCGGGTACAACGCGATAGATATCGTCATTGTGGGAGAAAATGTGTGAAGACCACGCGGA
This sequence comes from Deltaproteobacteria bacterium, assembly GCA_032128375.1. Taxonomy (GTDB): domain Bacteria; phylum Myxococcota_A; class UBA9160; order UBA9160; family SMWR01; genus JAJDAM01. The sequence continues at coordinate 884 of JAQBGU010000192.1, forward strand.
GCGCGAGAAGAGTGGTAGATGTCGAACAGGTTCCCCGTTGCGGGGTCTCTCATGCTGCCTGACAGACGTCGCGCCGGCACGTCGATAGAGGACAAGGGTAGTGCCAATCCAGCCGCGGAGCGACCTCTCCCGGGAAGGGGCGGGCGCTGAACGCCCAGCGGGACTCGACTACATCGCCGATTTTCTGGGCACGGATGTACAGGCCGAGATCGCTGCGTTCCTGCTTGGCCAGCCACGCGACCGATGGTCGCGTCAGACGATGATGAACAACCCGTCGCGGCGTCGTATGTTGTGCTTCGGATACAACTACTACAACTACTACTACAACTACGAAACGAGTTCTCGGAGTCTCACCGTCGCAGAACCGCTTCCTCCGATTCTGATCGCCCTGCGAGAGAAAGCCGCTGCAGCAGCGGGTTTGGATGCGCGGTCGTTCGTCCAGGCCATCGCGAATGACTACGCGACTGGAGCGGGATTCACCGGTGCGCATGTAGATGCACTGGTCTTCTGGCCAGACATCCTCGGTGTTTCTTTGCTCGGTCCGGCCGAGATGCGCTTGCGCAACCCGGCCACGCATACGGGCAAGGCCGGGAAGCCGCCGATCGGCTACAGGCTTCGCCTGGACCCCGGGTCACTGCTGATGCTGCGAGGTCCCGCGCGCGGTCTGGCTCCACGAGCTGGCGCCCGTCCAATCGCGTCGGCTCTCGGTGACGTTGCGGTCACTCGCCGATGCGACGGGCCGGTGATCGTTGCTTCTGCGATAAGCCGCGCGCAACCGAAGCCTTTTCCGTGGTGGCGCCGCATTCCAGACACCGCGGCCCGTGACGATTCCGCGCGCCGCGCCCTCACCAACCCCCGCTAGCAGGGTTGGGTGGACCCTGGCATCGGGGTCGATCGGCGGGCTGCGGATGCGGTGATGACGAGAGTGAGTGCCAGAGCGGCCAGCGCCAGCGGAGAGAGTGCGGGCACGGGGGCTGCTCCGTCGACGACGATGTTGTCGATCGCTATGCCGAGACCCGGAGTCGCAGAGGACAGGCTGACGGCGTCGAGGTTCACGTAGGTTGCGGGCAACGTGAGCGTCTGGAAGTCGGGCTGACCGCCCGGGCCGTCGGCGATGCCGTCCGTCAAAAAGCCCATCGGAGGCGGTGCGCCGGCACCGAAGGCCACGATGAGCACGTTCACCGGACCGGACGACGGGTCGGATTCGGCGATGTCGATCTTCAGCAGATCGAATGGATCGCACCCCGCACAAACGCCGCCGGGTTCGGCCTTGATCAGGATGATGTTCCCGAAGCCCGAATTGAAGTTGCGATGATATTTCGTCGCGTTGCTCGGGCAGCTCGGCGCACATCCGACGCCGTCCTCGATCGCCGACAATCCGGTCGTCCCCACGTAGTAATAAGCAGGAACGCCAATCGCGAGATCCGTGCCGGACGGGAGCAGGCCGAGAGGTTCTGTCTCGTAGTCGAGGTTCGCCGCAGTGGCTGCCGACGACAGGACCAGAGTTGCGATCCAGACAGCGACTCGCGTCGCGATGGCCGCGTTGGCGTGCATGCAGAATCCTCCCTGATGGCTGGAAGCTCGTCGCACCGAAATTCAAGCAATTCTGATGCCATCCGCCAGCCGAATCGCAGATCGTCTTTCGCACTGCAGTGTTACGCCATCTCGCGTGATCCGAGAACGCGTCAGTCTGTGGAACCGGACTGCCCAAATCCGCGAAATGTTTTCCTCACTGCCGGGCGAAAGCTGTCTCTACATCCGGGCCAGCGCAGCGCTTCGATTCCGGCGGGAGACGCGGTCGCGAACCGCTACCCGCCGCGGGCCAGACGCGTGGACCGCGCCCGGGCGGCGCTATGATCCGGGTCCGAATTCCAGCAGTGCGAGAAGCTGACCGAGCGGGGACGCGGGCTGATGCGATCGGCATTGACGCCCGAGGAGGCCGAGCGACCCTCCCGAGCGCAAAACAACCAAACCACGAGGCACTGCTACCCAAATGACCTTTCGCTCCTTGCGGCGGAGTATCGAAGCGTCGGTCGTGATCCTGCTAGCCCTGCTGGTGGCATCGGGTTCCGGACAGCAGGAAGTCGCGCCGCGCATCGACGAGAATCAGGGGCTCGCCATCGCTCCTTACGCGGCGCAGATCTTGCAACTCGCCGCGTTGGATCCGGTGCTCGCCGTGACGCTGATCCCGGACCCCTGGGTCGACTTCCTGGTCGCTGGCGCCCTCGGCATCGAGGCCGAGGTCGCCGTGCGTCCATCCGAAATCGATCCTCCCCGGCGCTGGCCGATCGGCCCCTGGACGGGCCCCAACTCGCTCGCCTCGGCGATCGGCGCAGTGGATCCGGCGTCGCTGGCCGCGCTCTACCGGGAACTGAAGCCACGCCTTGCCGTGCGCTGCCGACAACACGGACTGTCAATTGCCAAGTGCGATCGCGTGATGCGCGCCACGGGCTCGAGGCTCTCCGATCGCTCGGTGCTCGAACGGGCGGCCAGCGGATCCAGCTCTCCGATCACGCCGACCCAGCGCGCACTCGCCCGACTCGGAGTGCCCGTCGTGACCGTGCTGCGGGATCAGATTCGACTGTTTGGAATCGCGCTGTGGGGGCCTTCGTGGAGTGTGGGCAGTTGAGTAGCGCTCTCGGCGTGTGACGGCAGAATCGGGCTGATTCTCGGACAAACTCCGTTTGTCTTCCTGCGCACGCGGCGCAGCGACGTCTTCTAAGCAGATCCCGAATAGCGGTGGCAGGGGATCCGATCCAGCGGATCAAGTGGGTCCAAAGCCGGCGTTTCAGCGTTGACCACCGCGACGCACAATGCGAGGATGGCGTAATCGCGAAGTTTTGAGGAGCGTCCGAAATGAAGCGTTTCACTGCAGTCCTAGCGTTGGTAGTCACTCTGTGTATCGCCGTTTCACCGACCGCCCACGCGGACACTTACACGAGTCGTTACTGGAATCCCTGGGGTGAGGCGATCAAGGATATCGGTACGAGAATCAAAGATCTGTACGACGAGAGTCCTGGGCTCTTCATGCTGGCTTCGCCGTACATTGTGGCGGGCTCTGTGGGTTACGTGGCGGTCATGACGCTGCCCTTCGCTGTAACGACGATGTTCTGGTCGGCCGGACGGGTGGGAAATTCGTTTTCGGGAGACGACGAATCCTCGGAGTCAGACGACGACTGAAAGTTTTGATGCACAAACACACGCGGCGCTCGACAAGTTCTTACATCGGATCCTCGGGCTCAACCGGTCGACGCAACGCGCTGATTGAATACCTCTGCTGGGAAATGGAAGTCAGCACCTTTCGAGGACGCTGATTCAGCTGATTCAACTGATTCACTTGATTCAACTGAACAGCAATCCTGTTCAGGTCCGCTGCAAACGCATTCCAGGTGTATAGACGGCCCGCGATTCGATTCGACGCGTGGATGCTTGACACATTGCAGCGGAACACTCATAACAGGGCGTATGTTCGAGCGATCCCAACTTCTGTCGGCCGCATTTGTCGCGACTGCTGTCGGGCTCATCTTCGCGCTCGGCGCCAGCGCAGATGCCATCGAAGCGGAGGACTCGTCAGTCGCTAGCTCCGAATTCGCTGACGATTTGACGGCCGACGAGATCTATCGACGCGTTCTCGACAACCGCTTCGCCGCCTCGGTCCAGGTGCTTTCGATTGTCTCGAAGGACCGCAGCGGCAACCAACAGCAGATTCAAATGACGATGATGTGGAAGCGCTATGCGGAACCGGGCGCTTCCAAAGAAGGCGTGTTGTCGAAATCGCTGATCCGATACGACGAGCCCAGCGACCTGCGCGGAACCGGGTACCTGATCATCAACAAGGAGGACCTGCCGAACGACCAGTTCATCTATCTCCGCAGCTTGAAGCGAGTGCGGCGCATCAACCTGCGCGGTGAAACGATGGCCGGCACCGACCTGTCGTTGGAAGACATCGTTCCGCGCGAGATGGACGACGCCACCTACACACGTGTACCAGACGAATTGATCAACGAAAGGGCGTGCTTCGTCGTCGAGGCGACGCCGACTGAGGCACTCAGCTCCGAGTACTCGAAATTCCGGCTCTATGTCGAGAAGGACCACTACGTGCCGTTGCGGACGCGCTACTGGGATCGGGCCGGTGTGGAGATCAAAGAGCTGCGCGCACGGGTCGCTTCGATTCGCGAGATCGAGGGGGTCTGGTTTCCGCTGCGGTCGACAATGTCGCAGCTACTCGACGAGACGGCGACCAGTCTCGAGATCGAGTCACTGATCCCCAACCCTGTGATCGAAGACCGCTTCTTCACGCAGCGTCAACTCGAAGCGAAGAAGCTGCGGATGCCGGCTGGGGTGACGGCCAAAATTCGGGACTTCGGGGCGGCCGATGCGGTGGGCGCGCAGTAAGGCCCATCCGAAAGCGGTCTCACAGACGCGCCTTGATGAGCAGAGCCGGCAACAAGATCAGATCGTTGGCGAGGCAGATGGCCATCGTCACCGCGGACAGCACGCCGAACTCGCGCAGCGACGCGAAGCCTGAAAGCGATACGACTGCGAAGCCGAACAACAGCGTCGCCGCGGCGATGAAGATGGGTCGACCTGCGCTTTGATTGCAGCGATGGACGGCCTCTTCGGGTGATGCCCCCGCGAGCCGCTCGGCGCGATAGCGCACGAGGTAGTGGGCGGTGGCATCGATCGCGATGCCCAGCGCCACGCTCGCGATCAGGCTCGTTGGAACCGAAAGCGGCGCTGCACCGGCGCCGAGCAAGCCGAAGAACAACAGCACCGGAACGATGTTCGGCAGCATCGCGATCCACCCGAACCGAAGCGACCGCAACGACCCTGCGACCAACACGAAAATCGCCACCGCCGCCACACCCACCGTACGTGGCTGACCGGACGCGATCCCGTCAGCGCTGCGCGAGAGCAACACCGTATTGCCGGTGATCTCGAAGTCCATTCCTGGCGGAATCCCCACCTCGTCGATTACCTGTCCAACCTTCTCGACCAGCGTGCCGATCGCCGCCGAGCCGATCTCTCCGGTTCGGATGATGATATTGGCGCGACTCTGGTTGACGTTCGAAACGCGGGAGAGATCGCCTTTGGGAATCAGGTGGATCACCTCGGCGACACCGGCGCGCGAATCTGGAATGCGTTCGTACGCGGGGTCATCGCCGGCAACGACGCGGTGGAGTACGCGGATGAAGTCGACCATCGACGTGGTGCGACTCACGCCCGGGATGGCGTCGAAGCGTGCCTGCAGACGCTCGAGTGCGCGCAGGTTCGCGGGTTCCCGAAACGCCCCGACGCCGATGTCACTGAAGACGACGTAGATCGGCACCGCTCCCGACAGCAGCCGATTGACGGCTTCGAAATCGGTGCGGACTTTCGAGCGCGGGTCGAAAAACGACAAATAGTCGGTGTCGACGACAATGCCCGGAATCGCGATGGCTGCCGCGACGGAAACGCTTCCCCAGGCCACCAGCACAGCGGATGCGTGTCGAGTCGTCAGGTTCCCCAGCCCGCGGAGCGCGGCTTCCAATGGATGCTGTAACGCCGCAGTCAGCGCAGAACTCTTCGGCGGTCGGTCGGCGATGCTGGGGAGGACCAGCAGCGTGGCTGGGAGTGCTGTGAGTGTGAGAAGCGTGAGGCAGCCGACGCCGAACACCGAGAAAGCGCCGAGTTCGAAGACCGCCGGGACGTCACTGATGCACAGCGCCGCAAAGCCAATCGCCGTTGTCAAACCCGAGATCATCACGGGGGAGCGCATCGCGTGAAGACAGGCGACGACGGCTTCTGTGCCCCGCAGCCCGTCGCGCACCTCTTCGGCGTGCCGCGACAGCAGGTGCACTCCATACGCGCTCCCGATCGCGATCAATACCGGAGCGAGCAAGACCGTCAGCACTGTGAGTGGGAGTTCCAGCCATGCGATGGCGGCGAACGTCCACAGGGTCGCCAACAGAACCACACCGAGCGGCAGAACCACCATGCGAAGGGAACCGAACAGCAGATACAACACCAACGCCACGACCCCGATGGCGATTGGGATCAGCTGTTGGAGGTCGCGCAGCATCAACGCATAGACACGGCTCTTTACGTGCGGCCGACCGGCGACGTAGAAGCGTCGACCGTCTCGTTCTTCTTGCGCGATGATTCCGCTGATGCGCTCGTCGAAGCGGCCTTCGATGAATTCGCGGTCGCTCATCTTGTGAAACGAGATGTTGATCGCGGCGACGCGGGCGTCGGGTGAGATGATCGTTCGCACGAACAGCGGGTCACTGATGGCGTGGTCGCGCAATTCTGCGAGCTTGACAGGGTCGGTCGGGATGTCTTCGATGAACGGGCCGATGTCGATCCAGTTGTTTTCAACGTCGAACCGGAACGCCGTGACGTCGACCAGGCTCTTCACCGAGCGCACACCGTCCATGTGGGCGATGCGATCGGTGGTGCGTCGCAGCGCCAACAGGTTCTCGTAGTCGAAGATTCGGTCGGCCTCGACCGCGATCACGTAGATCTCGTCGTCTCCAAACTCGAGTACGGCGGAGCGGTAGGTGTCCTGCGCGGGGTCTCCGGCGGGTAGCAGGGGCTCGCTCGATGGGTCGAGACGAAGGCGCAGCCCGACCGGCGAAAGCGAAACCAGCGCGGCCATCGCGATGACGGTGATCGCCGCGGTGACCCCCAGTACGCTCTTCGGGACGCGGCAGATCCACTCTGGTCGCAGGCAGGATACACACAGAAGTGCTGATATCACACCGGCGATACACACGCTGAACATCAGCGGCTGCAAGAGGATCCCCCCGTCGGCCCCGCCCGTCGAACGCAGATCATACTCGCGAACTCTGCGTTGTGGGTGGTCAACAACGGATGGACGCTTGGCCAACTTATTCAAATTGGATATTTTTTCCGCCTTCAGGCGCACTGGAGGTGCTCGGGCCGGAAGAGATAGGCACTGCAAGGCTTTCCGCGCCACCTCCGGGTCGGCCATCGCGGCCAGGGTCATTGCTATACCTTGCCAGAGCACCTGAAGAGAGCGTCTTTGTCGACCTTTCAAGTGGGCCTCTTCTCCATGCATCCGGAAAAGGAATTGCGTTCGCCTTCGTCATCGACTCCCGAATTGGAGCGGTCGCCCTGATCCGCCCGCGCGATCGGGGCTAGGATCGGAATCGTGATCTTTCGCGCGCTGTCTCCGCTCGTCCTGTTGATTGTCGGTTCGTGCTCACCGGCGCTCGAACCGCCGCGGCATCTCGTACTGGTGACGATCGACACATTGCGACAGGACCGGATCGGCGCGTATGGACACGTCGATGCGCGAACCCCTCACATCGATGCGCTCGCGGCACGCGGAATCCGCTTCGACGACGCGATCTCGCAAGCGATCACCACGCCTCCGAGTCATGCGTCCATCCTGACCGGGCTCGCGCCTACCACCCATGGTCTCACACAGTTGCGTGGAGAGCGTCTCCCGGATCGGAATCGCACTCTGGCCGAGATTCTGTCTGATGCGGGGTTCGAGACCGCCGCCTTCGTGAGTGCAATTCCGCTTCGGAGGGACGTGGGGCTCGATCAAGGATTCATGCGCTACGACGACCACGGCCTGCAGTGGAAAAATCGCACACGAAGTGCCGCCGAAACGAACATTCGCGTGAAGCGTTGGATCGATGGCCCGCACCCGGATCGCGTCTTCCTATGGGTGCACTATTTCGAGCCGCACTTCCCCTATGTGCCGCCTGAGCCCTACCGCGCGGCATTTCGGCGGCGCGATGACCCGCTCGGCGCGAAGCCGCTGAACGCGTACGGGAGCGACGCAAGCCTTCCGCGGGATGTCGTCGAGGCAGTGAAGCGACTCTACGATGGCGAGGTCGCGGTAGGCGATGCCGCATTCGGCGAACTTCTCGCATTCCTGTCGGCTGCGAGAATCCTCGATGACGCAATCGTCGCCGTCGTCGCGGACCACGGCGAGAGCCTCGGTGAGCGCGGCTACTACTTCGGACACTGGGACGTGTTCGATGAGACGGCTCGCGTGCCGTTGGTGATCGCTCGTCCCGACGGACGCTTCGCGGGTAGCCTCGTCAAGGACCCGGTCGCGAGCACTGATCTGATGCCGACGTTACTCGCCTGGCTCGACGTTCCGACCCCACCCGAAGTCGAAGGCATCGATCTCACACCCACTCTCGAACGCGGAACTGGGGATCCGCGACGCATTGTCTACACTGAACGAAGTCAGTTCATGAAGCCGACGATCCGTTCTGTGCGCGACGGGCGCTGGCTCCTCGTTCATCGTCTGAACTCGGAACCGCGCTTCTACGACCGACTGACGGGCAACGAGGCGAGTGTCCCTGCGGCCGAAGGGAGTCTGTTGCTGACCGCGCTGGAGGGCTACGAGACGCGAGCGCTCGCGACACGATCCGCCCCTGGACACGTGAGCGAGAAAGTTTCGGCCCAGCTTCGCGCGCTGGGCTACGCGGATACCGCGGTCGACGAGGCGCCGACGGACGAATGAATCTGCGCCGGCGGGTCACGGCCTCAGATCCTCGGCGCGTACGGGTTCATCCCCGTTTCCATGTTGGGGTGCCGGCCAACGGATCCGGCGATCAGCTGCGCGAGCAACTGCACGGCACTGCGAGACGACGTTTGTTTCATTGGAGAACTTCACGAGCCCACAGCGCTTACCGAGTGTCGGGATCGGTTGTACATTGCCCGCTCGCCACGCTCCCTTACATTCCTGGAGACCCCTCAACCATGTCCAGCGAGCTATCACCGGTGCTGCGCGAAAAGATCGAGAGCACGCTGCGCTTTTTGACGATGGACGCGGTTCAGAAGGCGGGCATCGGCCACATTGGAGCCCCGCTCGCACTGGCGCGACCGGCGTTCGAGCTGTGGGACCAGCTGCTGCGCTTCGATCCTGGCGATCCCAGTTGGCCGCTGCGCGACCGCTTCGTGTTGTCGAACGGCCATGCATCGATGTTGCTCTACGGGCTGCTTCATCTGTTCGGTTTCGATCTGTCGCTAGACGACATCAAGAATTTTCGTCAGCTCGGCTCGCGTACGCCCGGTCACCCGGAGTACGGGGAAACGGCGGGAGTCGAAGTCACCACGGGCCCGCTCGGTCAGGGCTTCGCGCACGCCGTTGGCATGGCGCTCGCCGGGCGCCTCACGCGCGCGCGGTTCGGTGGAGGCGACGACGGGCCCGGCAACCACCGGGTGTATGGATTTCTGAGTGATGGCGACTTGATGGAAGGCATCTCGTCAGAGGCGGCGTCTTTCGCCGGACACAACGCGCTCGGCAATCTGATCTTCTTCTATGACGACAACCAGATCACGATCGATGGCCCCACGCATATCGCGTTCAGCGAAGATGCGGCGAAGCGGTTCGAGTCCCACGGCTGGCACGTCGAGTCTATCGATGGCCAGGATCTGGACGGGATTCGGGGCGCTGTGTCTGCGGCGCAGGCCGAAACGGAACGACCGTCGCTGATCATCACGCGCACGCAGATCGGCCTGGGAGCGCCGAACTTCGCAGGCAAGAACAAGGCGCACGGGGGACCCTATGGCGAGGACGAAAACGCGCTGGCGAAGCGGGAAGCGGGTTGGCCCGTCGATGCCCAGTTCCTGGTGCCGGACGACGTTCGCGCGTATCTCGCGACGCGCATCGAGGCGAAGAAGCAGGAACGTCTCGGCGCCGATTCCAGGTTGAAGGCGTGGCGCAGTGCCAACCCCGAACGCGCGCAAGCGTGGGATGCGGCGCGCGATCGGCGGATGCCGAGCGACCTCGCTGAGCTTCTCGCCGAGGGGATGGCGGGGGTCGCCTCCGCGACGAGAAAACACTCGGGCAAAGTTCTCGAACGCCTTTGGGATCACGTGCCGTATCTGGTCGGTGGTTCGGCCGACTTGGCCGGTTCGGGAGCACCCCCGCTGGTGACCCGGGCGGGTGTCGTGGGGCGGGGTGCCGACGCCGGCGAAGATCCCTTCGCCGGCGGAAACATCCACTTCGGTGTGCGCGAACACGCGATGGCGGCAATCACAAACGGCATCGCGCTCGACGGCACCTTGGTTGCGTACTCGGGCACCTTCCTGATTTTCAGCGACTACATGCGTCCGTCGATCCGATTGGCCGCTCTGATGAAAGTGCGGTCGATCTTCGTGTTCACGCACGATTCGATCTTCGTGGGGGAAGACGGTCCGACCCACCAGCCCGTCGAGCAGCTCGACTCACTGCGCGCGATTCCGGGTCTGCGGGTCTTCCGTCCAGCGGACGGCATCGAGACGGCCTTGGCGTACAGCTGGATCCTGGAGCGCGCGGAAGGGCCGGCGATGCTCTCGCTCACACGCCAGGACGTCGATGCCATCGAGCGCTGCGAGCCCTTCGAACTGCGCGACGTTTGGCGGGGCGGCTACGCGGTTCGCCAGCCGGCTTCTGAGAAGCCCGACGTGATCATCGCGGCCAGTGGCTCCGAGGTATCGCTGGCGTGCAAAGCAGCGGACGAACTCGCGGCTGACGGCATCGACGCGCGCGTCGTATCGATGCCGTGCATCGAGCTCTTTCTCGAGCAGCCGCAGGACTATCAGGACAGCTTGATTCCCGACGACGGCACGCCACTCGTCGCCGTAGAAGCGAGCCGCGCAGAGAGCTTCCGCCCACTGGTGGGTCGGCGCGGCCTCATCTGGGGGATCAAGACCTTCGGCGCTTCGGCACCTTTTCAAGATCTCGCGGATCATTTCGGCTTCGTGCCAGACAAGCTCGCGGCCGGCATTCGCGCCCACGTCGAGCAGAGCTGAGCGCGGTTGCAAGTGCAAGCGACGCCCAGGGCGCCGTTTGAACCGACCAACGATGTACCTGCGCCCAGGCAAGAGGAGAGGTCGTGCGGGTCCTGAAGGTGTTGGCCGTCATGGTTGGGGTCGTCGTGGTCGCAGGGGCGGGCTTGATGGTGGCGTCGGAATCCCAGGAGGTGGTCGTGCTGCACAGCACGACTGCGTCAGGCGAAACAAACGAGACACGCCTCTGGGTGGTCGACGACGGGGAGACGGCCTGGCTGCGTTCCGGGGGTGCCAAGCGCCCATGGTTGGCCGATGTGCGCGGGAATCCCCACGTGATGCTCGAGCGTGGTGACACGCGCATGAAGTATCGGGCAGTAGAAGGCGATGCTGTGGCGCGCAGCCTGGTGGACACACTCATGCGCGAGAAGTATGGACTCGTCGACGCGATCATTCTGGGCCTCGAAGGCTCGCCGAGCACCTTCCCGGTGCGTCTAGAGCCTTCGCCTTAGGCGTGAGCGTCGTCGAGAAGCCTCTAAGCCGTTCGGTCACCCGATCGCGGCCAGCACTTCCCTCGCTGCACGCGAATTTTCCTCTTCGAGTGCACTGCAGCGTGCGAGAGTGTCCTTTTCCGTGCCGTTCTCGAAGGCCGACGCAATGTTGACCCAGGCGGCCGCGCCCTGGAGTTCCGCCTCGGATTGTAGGTAGAGCTGGTCCAACACCGGGTGCGCTGCGAACGCGTCATGGTAGATGACAATCGCTACGGGCAGCGCTTTGTCGACGGCGTCTCGGCCGGCAGTATCAAGCGGGAACAGACCGGCGACGGAATCGGCGATCTCGTCCTCGCGGTGCGCGCAGGCCAGCAGTGCCGCCTCATGCTCGGGAAGTTCGATCGCCCAGGCCCGATAGCGTCCGGCGGCGGCCCGCTCGAGTCCACATAGCAATGCGGGTCGCGCTGCATCGGGAAGCGACGCGATTGCGGGTGCCAGCAACACAGCAAAGTCAGGAACCTCGGGGGTGGACATGACGGATTCTCCTTGGGGGTCTGACTGGATAGAGTACGGCGCGACGTGCAGCCAACGGTCGCGTGGCGGCGAGGTTGTAGTCAACCGACGGTAGCATCGGTAAAGCCGTCGTTCCGATCAGGTCGCGGGGAGCATGTCATTCCGAACGGGTTCGGCGATGAGGTCGCAAAGGCGTAGTGGCGGAATTCCGGGTCTGCAGAAAATGCGCAACGCTGTTCGACGAAACACGCGCTGAGAGCAGCAGCGGCCGCGACCTTCGCGTCGTAGACTCCGCGGCATGTCCGATCAATATCGCCTCTTCTCGTGGGAGCACAGCTACTTCTCTGGGAAGGTCCGCGCCTACCTTCGCTACAAGGACCACTTTGGCGCGCTGGGTCCGGGCTACGAGGACATCCTTGCTTCGGCGGATCTGATCGCCGCTGTTCTGGTTCCCGCCACCCAGTCGAATGCGGTCCCGCAGCTCCGAGCACCCGACGGCACTTTCGTGCAGGATTCGAGCGAGATCATCGACTACTGCGAACGGACTCATCCCGAGCAGCCGGTCATTCCCGATCCTGGCAGGCGACCGCGCCAGTGCCTGGCGTCCTACCTGATCGAACTGCTCGCTGACGAATGGATGGTTGTCTACGGGTTCTGGGAGCGCTGGCACTACTCGATTGAAGGTGTCGAGCCGAATCAGTTCCTGTTCAACGCACAACAGTGGGCACCGGCGTTTCAGCCAGACGCCGATGGGAGCACCCGTCGCGCGTTCGCCGAGCGGATGCTTTCAGACATGCTCGGAGTGAAGGATGCCGAGACGAATCCGCGCGGCGTCTACGCGGGCTTGCTGGCGATGGGGGTCACGAAACGCACCGAAGGCGCCTGGGAAGCCAGCAACGACCATCTTCTGGGGCTGCTCGAAAAGCACTTCGATGCCCACGACTTCGTGTTCGGAGGCTTGCCTTCACTGGCAGATTTCGGGTTGATGGGGCCGCTATACGCACATCTGTTCAGGGACCCGGTTCCCGGCTTTGCGATGCGAACCCGCTTCCCGCTGGTCGCGGAGTGGGTCGAGCGGACCAACGGGAACAACGCACTCAACGCGCGCAGTTACAATCAGAAGCTGTATTCACCCGGCGCGGACGGCGAACTGGTCGCGCGCCCGGCGACCAGTCACGGCGGGCAGTGGATGTCTGACGATACGCTGCCCGATACGCTTCTCGACGTCCTCAACGTGTTTTTCCGCGAGATGTGGCCGGTGCTCGAAAGTTCGCTCGAACGCGTGGGGGCGTTCGTGGCCAGCGGCGAACTCGGTGCGGAGCGTGAACTACCCGGCAAGACCTTCACGCCGACACCCGGCTTCGAGGCGCTGCAGACGGGAGACGGTCCGCTCACTCACGAGTTCGAAATCGGCGGCGTGCGGGAGCGGCGCATGGTCTTGCCTTATCACGTGTGGATGTTGCAGCGAGTTTCGGACGCGCTGCGAGCGTGCACGGCCTCGGCGGCCGGGCGCGATGCCGTCCAGGGGATGCTCAGTCAACTCGACGGTGGCACGGCGCTACTCGATCTCGATCAGAAACTCGCGGGATGTCGCGTCCGAAAGATCGGTGGGCGATTGTTCAGCGAAGTCTCTTCCGCTTGAAATCACCCGATTCCGCCCTCGTCCCCCAGCGTCGCATGGCGGCGTACACGGGCAGTCCTGCCAGCAGCGTGGCCAAACCCAACAGCGCTTCGTCGGGCTTGCGCGCGACCAGAAATGCCGATGCGCCCGAGGTTCCGAACAGATACACGATTGGAACCCACGGGTAGCCCGGAATCGGAACGTGCTCTGCCCCCTCGCGCCAGCGCATCGACACGAGCCCCATCACGGTCGCGATGGCGGAAACCCCGAGCATGAAACCGATGTACGAAAACAGCTGTTGGAGGTTCGCGCTCCAAACCACCGCGATCGCCAATGCGGCCTGCAACGCGACCGCGTCACTCGGCACGTCGCCCGGCCTGAATATGCGCGGGAACAGGCCGTCTTCGGCCATGCGCACATACACACGCGGTCCGGTCATGACCATCGACGAGATCGACGTAAATAGCGCCAGCGCCACCAATGCGGAGAGCGCGCGGCGCAGGCCCTGGCCGCCGAGGGCTTCGGCGGCGGCGGCGCCAATGTCGACGCGTCCGGCGAGATCCGCCAGTGGCGCCGAGTACACGAATACCGCGTTCAACGCGAGGTAGAGCGCCGTCACGATCAGCGTGCCCATCAACAACGATCGTGGAAGGTTGCGATCGGGGTCGCTGACCTCGCCGCCCACATACACCGCTGCGTTCCAACCCGAATAGGCAAACGAGATCCAGACCAGCGTTACCGCGAAGGCTCCGATGTCGAACGTTGGCGACACGGGTTCCGGCGCGGCGGCCTGGACGCCGAGCAGATAGGCGCCGAGACCGACAAAGATCCCGATCGCAGCCAGCTTGATACCGACCGCGACGTTTTGGACGATCAGACCCCCCTCGACACGGACCGCGTGCATCGAGGCCGCCAGTACGATCGCAGCCGTTCCGATCCACTCGGGTCGCACTGAGGCAGCTGGCGCCGAACCGAGCGCGGAACCCAGATAAACCTGCAGGCCGATAGCAGCGGCTGCGATCGGCGCCGTGAATCCGGCAAACAGCGATACCCAACCGGCTAGGAATCCCGCGAGTGGGTGCACCGTTTCGGCAAGGAAGGTGTACTCCCCACCCGAGCGCGGGATTCTTCTTGCGAGTGCGCCGTAACTCAATGCACCGCAGAGCGCGAGAAGACCACCCACAGCCCAAGCGGCGAGCACGACGTTTCGGTTCCCCAGATCGGCAAGCGAGAAGCCCGAAGTCGTGAACACGCCGGTCCCGAGCATGTTGGCGATCACGAGGAACACCGCGCTCAATAGACCGATGCGCCGGCGGTGGGCCGTGTCGTTGGGGCTACTCGTCAACTGGATCGACGGGTGGTCTCGGCCGGTACTTCTTTAAGGTCCGGCGGCTCGATCAGATGCGGGTCACGATCGATGATTCTGTATGTCACTGTGGGGGTTTCCCGTTCATGGTCGGCCCATTCACTCTTGGGCCATGGACTTTCGGCGCATGTAAGGTCGGACAAAGGGTGGATCGTAACACGAAGGCTGCAATCGTGGAGCAGCAGATGCACGCTGGCTGCGCCCGAGTTGATTCCAGCCTCAGCACAATCCCCGATATGCATCCGGCGGCTGGGTCCCGAGTTTCACTGGAATGCGTTCAGAAAATCCGCACACGTGCAGAGTTTCCTTAATCTCTCGCGGCCATTGTGCCGACTCATGCGAGGTGCGCGTACTGGTTGCAGACGATGATCCGATCCAGCGCGATCGGCTCAAGATCTCGTTGGAAGGTTGGGGATACGATGTCGTGTGCGTCGCCAACGGGCGCGACGCATGGGAGCAGCTGCGGGGCGACGACACGTTCTCGATTCTGGTGACCGATTGGTTGATGCCGGAACTCGACGGCACCGAGCTATGCCGTCTGGTTCGCCAGTCGCCGCGGAGTCGCTACCTGCCGATCCTGCTGTTGACGTCACGAACGCGACACGAGGATCTCGTCGAGGGGCTCAATGCGGGAGCCGATGCGTTCCTCACCAAACCGTTCGATCGAGCGCTGTTGCTCGCGCAGATTCGAACCGCGGAACGCATCTTGGAGCTCGAACACCGGCTCGCGACTCGAGTCGATGAGCTTCGACGCGTCAACCAGCGGCTCGAGGCCGACCTTTCGGCAGCGGCCGAAGTGCAGGTGTCACTGCTTCCCGAGCCAGCGCCCCGTATCAACGGCGTAGATTTCGGATGGGTTTACGAAGCCTGCGACCAGCTCGGCGGCGATATGTTCAACGTGTTTGCGCTCGACGATCGACACGTAGGAATGTATGTGCTGGACGTCTCGGGTCACGGAACGCCGGCGGCGCTGCAATCGGTCACTCTGAGCCATGTGCTGACGCCTTTTGACGTCCCCGGTGCTGTGCTCAAGCGCGGAAACCGGCGACGAAAGCGCTACTCCGTGGTGCCGCCCGCCGATGTTGCCCGCAAGCTGAACGCCCATTTCCCGCTGATTGAACGTTCGGGTCAGTTTTTCTCGTTTCTGTACGGGGTACTCGATGTGAAGACGCGCCTGGTTCGCTACGTCTGCGCCGGGCATCCATGTCCCATCGTCGCGTCGAATGGTCGCGTGCGCTGTTTGGAAAAGGGCGACGGGATTCCGATCGGGATCAGCGACGATGCCGTGTACAACGAGCAGCAGGTTCAACTCCAGGCTGGCGACCAAATGATCTTCTACACCGATGGCGTGCTCGAGACGCTGAGTCGCTCCCGTGAGGCCTTTGGGCTCGACCGGCTGGTTGCCGCACTATCGCAGCGGGTACCGATTGCCGAGAACTTGTCGAGATTGCAAGCGCGGTTGGAACAGTTCGGGGATGGAGAACCCGGTCACGACGATGTCACGATCGTCGGACTCGAGGTAAGCTGAGCCGCGCACGCCGCGTCAATCTCTGTCATCGGGCACGATCAGCCACGCGATCGTCGCACCCCAGCCGCCCTGGTGGGCTGGCGCATCCACAAATCGCTCGACGCCGGCGTGATTCGACAGAATTTGTTGGACCCTGTGGCGCTGTACCCCCTTGCCGCGACCGTGGATCAGCCTCACCTCGCGAAAGCCCTTCTCGATCGCGGCTTCGATGTAACCCTCGACGACGTCGCGAATTTCCTTCGGGAGGAACAGGTGTAGATCGATCGATTCTTCGATCGGGATCACGATCGTTCCGGGAAACGGGCATTCGAAGTCAGTCGGGTCGGTCACCTGGTTGTCTGAAAGCCCCTTGGACGTCCACCCACTTCTTCAATAGATCAACTCGAAGTCGAACGGCAAATCCCCCGCGAGCCATTTGTCGAGTCGCTGGAGCTCGGGGTCGTCGGGGAATTGTGTGCGTAGCTGTTCGAGTAGGCTCGCGGCGATTTCTTTTCGCTCGTTCATGACCTCTGCCACGATGCGAATTCGGAGTTCCTGGGCGCCCAGTGTGGGATTTTCGGCGAGGATCGCTTCGGGCAGGGGCAGCGCTCCGGGCTCGCGCCACGCACCGGTCGGTATCGCTCGCTCGCGCATGAAATTGAATACAGAGCGCGCCAGCAGTTGCTGGCCGGCCAGGTTGGGGTGCAGGAAATCCACGAACAAGTTGAAGCCGACCAGGCCGTGCGGGCTGTTGGCTTGGAAGATGGATTCGATATCCAGTATCAGCTCTCCGTTGCGTTCGGCGAGATCCATCACCAGAGCGTTGCGGGCGGGCGTGGTGCCGAAGTTGGCGTTGAAGGTGTTCTGGGCGAGCCGGTATTGCTCGCGCGCATGCTCCAGGTGGCCCTCAGCGCGGAAGGCCTCCGCGCGCTGGTGGTGCTCGATGGCCTGCGCAGCGATCGGGTCTCGAGCGTCACCGACAACTGGCCAGTCCGCGTAGTTCTTGCTCTGCGTCAGGAACAGCACCGACGCATCACTGCGTTGGGCGGCGCGCACGATCTGTTCCAGGTTGGTTTCGAACATCGCCAGCGCCAAGCGACGCTGGTGGGCTGGATCGCGCTCGCGGTCGCGCCAGTATTTTGAAGCCAGCGGGCCGACCAGGGGGACGTAGAGCTTTTCGCCGTCGACTTCGGCCCGATCTGCGGGTTGGAAGGTACGAATCGCGTCGATGAGTAACACGTACAGGTGGACGCGCCGCAGTTTCTGCTGCAGCTCGAAGACCCAAATTGGGTAGTCGAACAGGTGTGAATAGAGCCGTTGTTCAATCAGTTCGTTGTGTCCTGTCGAGACGATGAACAAGTCGGGTTCGTGGGCAGCGACTTCCTCAGCGAGATACAACAAGCGCCGACTCGCGTAGCCGGGGGCAGCACAGTTGATGACTTCGACGCTGCGCCCGGGAAGCGCTGCCGTGAGCAGTCTGCGCAGGAATTCGGCGAAGCTGAAGTCGTAGCCGTAGGGTGTGCCCGCTTCGCTCGAGCCGCCGAACACAAATACCCGAAAGCCGTTCTGCGGCTTATCGGCCAAGAAGTGACGCGTGGCAGGGTTTCCGTCCTCTGACGCCACGAAACGTGTTACGCCGTCGGCTTCGATTGAGCGGGTGAACATGGGCGCCAGCCGCGAGAAGCCGGCGAACGGGTCCGGACGGTCGCGATAGTCTCCCCATCCTCCTGCACGGCACAGCAGTTCCGCGGCCAACAAGGGCAAAAACCCGAGCAGCACAGCGATCGTCCGCGGGGCGCTCAGGACGATGGACATCGATTCGAATCGGTCCTCTCTATTAGGGGGTAGACCCGCTATTGGGGGGGGAGGCCCGCGCATTCGCCGACCCAATGACTGAATCGGCGCTGCCAGATCATAGAGGACTCGAAACATCGCGATGCAAGATCTGCGAGATGCAATTCAATCAAACGTTTTTTTCGTTGAAATTCACCCATATGGGGGCATTCTTGCGAATTCGATTTGCCCTTTTTGGAGGGCGCCAAGCGGTTGGCGATGGGCCAAATTAGGGCCGTAGAGAGCCAGGGGGAGAACGTGGGCGCAATGGCAACAAGTGAGTGGGTACAAAAACTCGGGCTTTCTCGACTCGAGGTGTGTCCACGACACGAACTCTCCCACGCTCAAAGCCGGATAGGGCCAATCATCCCATAAGTCCGCATTCCCTTCCCATGGTTGGTTCTCGGGCCCGCTCGAAAGAGCGGGCTCACCGGTATCTTGGGGCTGGTATCGGTCGGCTTGGCCGGGCGATAATGGGGCCGGCAGGGGGAATGACTTCCGCTCCGGGAAGTTTGGGCCTGCCGCGGCACCCAATTGTCATGGGATACAACGAGCGTCTCCAGATCGTCATCGATCTCATCTACGAGGCGGCGATCAAGCCAGCTACGTGGAGCGATGTGGCTGATGAGATGGCTGAATTGTTCAACGGGTCGGCGGTGATGATCGGCATCGGGTTGCCCGACGATGGACGCATTGAACCGACCTACAGCTCGGGGATGCTCGCCGAGTTCGCCAGCGGATACACCGAACATCTCGTCAACGGGTTGCCTTGGAAAAACACCTACGCGCGCACCTTCACCGATCGATTCGGCCGCATGGACGAGGTCTTCCCCGATGTCGAACTCTGCGAGAGCGACTTCTACCGCACCTTCTTCGAACCGCAGGACCTGGCGCCCGAGTGGCCGATCGGCCACACGATTGCGATCGACGGGGGACGCGTTGTCGGCGGGCTCGGTATCTACCGGCGGCTGAACAACAACCTGGGCCCGTACAGCAAAGATGATCTCGCGCTGGGCGATGTGTTGGTCCGACATCTTTCTCGCGCGCTCGTTGTGTATACAACACTCAGTGGTGTTCGAAGGGAACGGCTCGCGATGGGCGAAGTCATGGATCGGCTCCCGACGGGTGTCATCCTGCTGAATGCGTCTCGCGAAGCTGTAGTCACCAATCAATCGGCCGATCGGATCATTGCGCAACGGGACGGCTTCCGCGTGGATGCTGGCGGGCCGGGTGCTGCCAACGCGCGGGAAAACGCGCTGATGCAGAAGATCCTCGCAGATGTTCTCGACGCTCCGCCCGGCCACGAACTCCAAAACACCGGCTTTCTCGCGGTGACGCGACCTTCCGGCAAGCGCGCCTATGCGCTGATGCTGACGCCACTGATGGCGGTTCCAGTCGGCGGCCAGACCCAAGATGCGATTGCAGCGATCTTCATCAGCGATCCGGATTCCGGCCTCGCATCTGCCTCCGAAGTGCTCGAGACCATCTATTCACTGACGCACTCAGAAGCCGAACTGGTTCGATTGCTCTCTCAAGGAATGTCGCTCGAGGAGGCAGCAGCGGCGCGCGGGGTCGCGATCGCCACGGCGCGCAGTCATCTCAAGCACGTGTTCTCGAAGACCGACACAAAACGCCAAGGAGAACTGGTCCGGCTGGTATTGGCCGGGGTTGCGTCGTTTGGGGACGAATAGCGTCGAGCAGTCCTCGAAATGGGCTGCCGTCTTTCGGTCGCAGGTCGCAGGTCTTAGTTCTAGGGATTCGCTCGGAGCTTGCGCATCCGGGAAAGGCGGGGCGGATTACTCGTCCCACTCGAAACCGGGGATCGGCTGGTAGCGCGGCTCAGGGCTCAGAATCGCGATCGGAATCGGCGCGAGCACCATGTCGAGCGCGCCCATCCCGGTACGGTAGGCGAACATGATCGTGCCCTGGATCATTCCGATAAAGCGCGCGCTGACCACGCTGGCCGGAAGTGTCTCGTACTCCTCGGGCGGCGTCACGACACTCATCACCGGGTCGGCGGGAGCCGTGATGACCGAGTTCAAACCGGTCAAGAAATGGCTGCCCGTCGAGGAGAAATATTCGCCGACACTTTCGCCGAATTCGGCCATGTCTGCCGCAGCACTGGTGGCGAACGCGATGGTAGCCAGCAGCGCCAGCGTGATGCTGTGTTGTCGCATTGACGGTCGCATGGGTCGCATCCCCTCTTTCAGTATCCCAATTCCAAGTCCCAATCCAACGCTCGGGTGGCCGTATCGCGCCGATCATCAGTCTGACTACGACGGCGGCCATTCTCCCACGACCGGACGCAATCTTCAAGGAGCGATTAGCGACGGACGCCGACCCAATGCCGACCCGACCCAAAGCCGACCCAAAGCTGACCCATAGCCGATCAGGAGCCGGCCCAAGACCGGTCTCAAAGAGCGCCGTCGGCCCTACCGGGCCGGTCAGTCAGGTCCGCTATGGTCCCGCGCGGATGATGTGTCGACCCGCTCGAACCCGCGTGCTCTACATCGCTGTGCTGATGGGGTGTTGCGTCGTAGCGTGCAGCAACCCGGGCATGGTGCCCCAGCATGAAGA
>JAQBGU010000193.1:0-10848 GCA_032128375.1 Deltaproteobacteria bacterium
GGATCATGTGGCGGTAGAGGTAGCTCCAGCTCGGCTGACCGTGCATGCACAGTACGGTGTCCCCATCCGGCGGACCTTCGTCGACATGGTGGATGCGAAGGCTCCCGCCTTCTCCGTCCGGAACCTCGGTGTAGTGTGGCGCGAAGGGGTAACCGGGGAGATTCTCGAAACGCTCGTCGGGCGTACGCAAAGCTTTCATGGGAGTGGCCTCATCTGTTGCGGGGGTTCGACCGGAGTATGCGAGACTGCGCTATTGGCATGTTTCACGCCACGATATTTCCTGACGATTCCCCGCCGGCCGGTAGTCACGCCGGTTCAGTGGTGTGCACGCCAGCTGATCACGGCCCCTCGACACCCGTTCGCAAGCCGCGGCTGGACCGCGTCAGGGTGCTGATGGCGAATGCCCCCCAACGACCACCTGGCCCTGGGGCGTGGACAGCACTTCTGCTTGGGAGCGTCGCTGGCCCGGTTGGAGATCCAGATTGCACTCGACGCGCTGCTCGAGCGATTCGGAGAGATCGAGCTCACGACGACCACTCCATCGTGGAGCGCACAGGGTCTTCGCTCGCTTGCCAAGCTGCCCGTGCGAGGGCGTCGCGAGCCTATTCGTCAACGGCGGCGATAGAATCTGTTCGAAGCCTCTCAGGAGTTCGTTCGCCGCGCTGGGTCAGGGGTGATGCGTCGCGAACGATCGAGTGGCTCCAGTCGCATCGAATGCCAGTACGTCGTACGATTCGGGATTGGGCCCCTCCATTCCTGGCGAGCCGATGGGCATACCGGGCACGGCGAGTCCGACGATATCGGGGCGCTCCTCGAGCAGGCGCTCAATGTCCTCGACCGGCACGTGGCCCTCGATGAGATAGCCACCGATGAGCGCTGTGTGGCATGAGGCAAGCCGCGTGGGCACATCGTGGTCCGACTTGATGATCGACATGTCGGCGACGTCGACGCTCTCGACCTCGAGCCCAGCGGCCTCCAGGTGCTCGATCCATTTCCCGCAGCAGCCACACGTGGGCGACTTGTAGACGGTCGCCCTGACAACCTCTGCGCCGTTACACGAAAATACACCGAGCGCGATCGCCAGGATCGTGGGTGCGAGGATCGACCGCATTTTTTGCCTCCTGTTTTGGTGTAAGGCTCCGCGGCACAGTCGGAAACCGTATCACATTGAGCGCCCGCCACCGGACGAGATCGCCATCGATTCGATGCAAGGGTCGAGAAATCGAGTACTCGATTCGAGACAGTCGCAAAACCTGATATTGGAGTCCTGAACGGTCGTCGACCGCAAGAAGGACATGATCATCACGGGAGGCTTCGATGTGTTTCGGCGAGAGGTGAGAAATACTGGGAAGGCAAAGTTCGCGGTGTGAATTGACGGGAGTCAGGTTCGCGCTTCTCGCACCGTCGCAGCTCCGTCGGGCACCCGCTTCGGGTTTGGGCTGTGGTCGCGCAAGCTGAGCAGCAACATCGCACTTCCGACTACGATCATGACGAAGTTGAACCGCGCGCCCGGTGGTGCAGAGAGGGTGTCGACGGGTCCCTTCCAGATCCCCAGCCCGAGGCGGCCGATATACTCGAGCACCACCAGCAGGTACATCGATGCCAGGAGCGCCCGGTAGCGCACGAGCACGACGACGTACGCGAATCCGAGAAGGAGTTGCTGGAGCCCCCACAGTGCAAAGATCACCACGATGGTGGTCGCCGCTGCGTCCGGATAGCTGTCGAGCGGAATCGTCGCAATAGACTGCGCGCCGCCATCCGCCGTGAACATGTGGATCAGGCTTCGCCAGAGCGTCACCATCGTGATGGGCACGAACACCCAGAGCGCCAGTGGATGGCCCCGGTAGTGATTGTCGATGGTTTTCGGAAGCAACCGTTCGAGCATGCGGGCAGCGTAGTCCGAGGCCAGATCGAAAGGCAACAAGCCACCACAATACTGAGCGCGGCCTGGAAACCCGTCAGCCGCTTCTCCGGAAAGCACACCCCAACACGCTAGAATCGCTCGATACCGATACCTGTAACCACCCCTTCTCTACCGGGAGCCAAACATGTCCGAATCCGTATCGATCGAATCCTCCGGTGATGTCGCGATCATTCGCCTCGACGATGGCAAGGCCAACGCGCTTGCCCCGGCTGTCCTGACCGCGCTGGGCTCGGCACTCGACCAGGCCGAAGACGCAGGGCAAGCCGTCCTTCTGCTGGGACGGCCAGGCCGCTTCTCAGCGGGCTTCGATCTCACTGTGATGCGCGAGGGAGGGCCCGCAGCCGCGCTAGAGATGGTCGGCGCCGGCGCCCGGCTGGCGGTGCGAATCGCCCGCCACCCCGCTCCAGTCGTCATCGGTTGCTCGGGCCACGCAATCGCGATGGGCGCTGTCCTACTGACGGCGGCCGACACACGGATCGGCGCCCAGGGCGATTTCAAGCTCGGCTTCAATGAAGTCGCGATCGGGATGACCACACCCATCTTCTTACTCGAACTGGCGCGTGAGCGACTTTCGAAACGCCACTTCCTGCGCGCGGTCGTCCAGTCCGCAATGTACGGACCCGAAGAGGCGATCGACGTCGGACTGCTCGACTCCACCACGACGCCCGAAGCGCTCGAAGCGACCGCACTCGCCGAAGCTGAGCGCCTCGCGAAGCTGCCGCGCGCTGCCTACGTTCGCACCCGTGCGCTCGCCAGGGGCGCGTCGCTCGAACTGATCGAGTCGACACTGGAGTCGGATCTCGCGGCTGCATTCCCTTCTCGGCATTAGCGAGTTGGCAAACGGCTCGCGAATCTGAAGCTAGGCGAGCCTGTCGAGTAATTCGCGTACCTGCGCGTCGAGTTCGATTTCGTTCGCTGCGGCGCGTCCGCGAGCGCTCATCTTGCGCAATGTTTTTTCGAGAATGCGCTCGACCATCTCGGGGCGCTTTGACGCGAAATCCCGCGCCTGCGCTTCGAGAAACACGAGGCACATCGCGTCCTCGAGCGTTTGTGCCGCCGGGTCGCTTCGCAGATCGACCTTGCGAATCAGGCGGGTGACGATCTCGACTTCGCCGTGCGTGTAGCCTTCTCGCACGAGAATGTCCGCGCACGCCTGCGCGTGAAACTCGTATAGCCCGGAACGCCAACGCAAATAACCTGCGCGGCCTTCTGGTTGCGTTGACCGCGGAACTTCCCAGCGGCGCAGATGCTGGGCGCGGGCGGCCAGCAGCAACTCTTCGCTCGGCACCTCGGTCAAACGCTTCACCCACTCGCTGACGAGCTGTGCGTGAACGACTTCTTTCGGACCTTCGTGGTCCCGGAGGAAAACGCGCTGCGGATCTTCGGCGTTGGCCGCGTCAATGGCGGTGATTGCACGTTCGAAACGCTTGGAGCCCCTCATACTGCCGAGGGTAGTAGATGAAAGCAGATGCTGTCTCCATGTGTTCCCCCCACTTCCCAGACCATCTGTCCGCGCCGACGTGACAACGTATTGGCGCGCGAGCTCCCACACGTCGGCTTCGCACTAGGCCAGAACGATCTCTTCCACAGGTTCGCCCTGGAACTGGCGAGCGTCCGCGTTCGGCTCGGGCATCCGAGTTCGCTTTTCGGTGGGTCTTGAATTCCGCTTCGATCGTCTTTGGCTATCCGGTTTGAGCTCGAGTTTAGAGGAGACGGACAATCGCTCTTCGGGTTCCGAAGTTGCGGCGGCCGTCCGACGTTCCATGTAGCGGGACACCGCAGCGCCGCGAAGCGCTTCGAATGAAAGCCGCACGTCATCCACGAACGCGCCGAGATCTGGCAATAGCTCGTGGTCGCCGTTGAACCCCCAGCACAGCTTCCCGTCGTAGCTGAATAATGCCACACCGAGACCCCCTCTCGGAAGCAGCGGTACGATCGGATACATCGCGAACATCCGAGCGCCAAGCATGAATAGCGGAAATTGTGGTCCAGGGACGTTGGTGACGATCATATTCGCGGGCCCTGACGCCAGCCGCGTACCGCGCTCGATCAGTTGGCGCGGCATCCATTCTGCTGCACGCATGACGGTGTCCACTGCGAGCGACGCGTCGGATCGCTTCAATTTCTCCGTGCACGCGTGTATTGCCGTGAGTTGATCTAGCGGATCATCCATCGAAAGAGGCAGAGGCACGACCCAACTCGAAACGTGATTGCCTTGGCGCCGGTCGTGGTCAGGACGGCGCATGCTGACCGGCGCCGCGACGCGAAAGTCGAGCGTCCGGAATTCGACCCGACGTCGGAACAAGTAGCGACGCATCGCCCCGGTGACTGTCGCGAGCACGATGTCGTTCACCGTACAATCGAGCTCCCGCCGCAGATCCCGCACTTCGTCGAGCGGCATCGTCAACCACTCGAGCCTTCGATGCGGGCTGAGATTGCCGTTGATGGGTGTCTTCGACGCGGGCTTCAGCAGAAACTCCATCTGTCCGAGCAATGAACTCAACCGTCGGCTCAGACCCGGGTCGGACTCGTCACGCTCCTCGCCCCCCAGCACAACGTTCCGCAGCAAATCGAGCGGCCGTCGCACAGCGAGCCCAATCGAATCTCGCAACAGCTCGGTTCGGGTCGGCACGGGCCGCGGCATGTAAGGCATTGGCTCTGTCGGCTCGACGCGCGCGGACGCTGACATCAGGATTTGCGAAAGATCTGCCCCCGCTGCACCGTCGATCATGCAATGGTGGATCTTGTTCAACAAGGCTACCTGAGTGCCACCTTCCACTCCCTCGACGACCCAGATCTCCCACAACGCGTGCTGGCGATCCAGCGGACGCGCGTTGATTCGACCGACCAGCTCCTTCAACTGTTCCAGGCGACCGGGGCGCGGCAACGCGATGTGTCGGATGTGGTAACCGATGTCGAACCGGCGGTCGTCCACCCAAACAGGCCAGCCCTCGAGAGGCGTCCATTCGATTTTCTGGCGATAGCGCGGGATCCAGTGCAGTACGGATTCGACGGCGTTGCGGTATGCGTCGATGTCGACTCCACCATCAGGCAGCTCCAACGGCGCCGCTTCCACAATGGCGACTGCGCCCACGTGCATCGGCTGATTCGACTTCTCAGCCCACAAGAAGCTCGCGTCCTGTGCGGAGAGCCTCTCGTACGTGTAACGGGCCATGCTCGTCCCCCTGCTTCGGCGGGCCCCGCGTTGGCGGGCCTTGGCACCATTGTCCCGACGATTCCATATTCGTTTCTGCAAAGCACATGCCACGCAGTGGATCCCCTGTGAAGGGTCCGCGAGGCACGGGAGACCCGGTTCGACGGCGAGTTGGATCGCTACGACGCCGGGCCTGCCGAATAGTTGGGCAACGACGAGCCGCGTTGCCCATTCGAGCAGCGACCGGCGAGCCGGACGGCTCAAACCAGCGCTCGTTGATCGCGATCTCCGTGCGGTAGCCGGCGGGGACTCTGTCATCGTCGGATGATTGGACAGCTGACGAAAAATCGTCTGCCCGAGCGCTCAGTCGTTGCTGGCTTGCTCGACTGGCAAGGGCCACAGCAGCCCAGGCTCGGCCGGAGTCGCACCTGCATCTGCTCGATGAGTTGACCGAACTTGCGCGATACTTGGGTGACGCCCGCGCTACGAGATGTCATGATCGCCTCGTTGGGCCACCGCTCGAGTCGAGCGACATGACGCCGTGGGCAGAATCATCGAAATCGACTGGACACTCACGAACGAAGCCGACTGGACGCGCGCGTCGGTACCGCGCGGGTAGGATTGTAGGAGCCTCGGCACGCATGGAAAAGCGATTCGCAATAGCGCTGGTTTGCGCGATTGGATCGTTCGCATGTACTGGGGGCGGCGCACCATTCGGACGCATCGCCGATGACTCGCCGGATCTCGCGCGCATGACCGATGGCCCGTTTTTCATCCAGATGGCCGACACACAGCTGGGTTTCGCGCGCACGCCGGTAGCCGTCCAACTCGCCGGAGGCAGCTGGGGGGACGAGCCGACCGAACGCGAGATCGCCATGTTCGAGAAGGCAGTTGAGTACACGAACCGGTTGAAGCCTGCATTCGCGGTGATCTGCGGCGATCTCGTCAACCGGCCCGGCCACGCCGGACAGATCGCCGAGTTCCAGCGCATCGCGGATAGGTTCGACGCATCTATACCGCTGTACCTCGTCGCAGGAAACCACGACGTCGGAGGTGCGCCGACGCCTGAGTCGCTGCGCACGTACCGCGAAACTTTCGGCCCGGATTGGTATTCGTTCCAGCAGGGTGAGGTGTTCGCGATCGTTCTCAACAGCTCGCTGTTCAATGATCCGACGCATGTACCACACGAGGCCGATGCACAGCTCGCCTGGTTACGTGCGGAGCTCGCGCGCGCCGAGTCTCTGGGAGCGCGCAACGTGCTCGTATTCCAGCACCATTCGTTTTTCGTTGCGGACCCCGACGAGCCCGATGACTACTTCAACCTTCCGTTGGCGCGGCGGCGCGAACCGCTGGCGATCCTGAAGGAGGCCGGTGTGAAGGCGGTGTTCGCGGGACACTTTCACAAGAATGCGCTCGCATGGGACGGAGAGTTGGAGATGATCACGACGTCGGCTGTGGGAACTCCACTCGGGAGCGACCCACCCGGTTTTCGGATCGTTCGCGTGATCGACGATGAGATCGAGCACGGCTACTTCGCGATCGCTGAGAATCCATAGCAGTGGGTCAATGCATCGCGTATCCGGAACCTTGTGGCTCCAGAGGATGAAACCATGAAGTTCTCGAATACGGCTGGGATCGCGGTGATGGCCATCGTCCTCGCCTGCGGAAGCGAATTTCCTGACGGGCACCTCATCGATCTGTCCCACGCCTACTCACCGGACGCCATCTACTGGCCCACTGACGAGCGCGGCTTCGAGTACCAGAGCCTCTTCGCCGGGCAAAGCGATGGCGGTTATTACTACGCCGCCGGCCGCTTCTCTACCGCTGAGCACGGCGGCACTCACATCGACGCCCCAATCCACTTTGCGGAAGGCAAACCCACGGTAGATCGGATCCCCCTCGATCGACTCGTGGGCCCCGCCATTCTCATCGACGTGGAACCCGCCTGCGCGGCGGACCCGGACTATCAGGTCGGTGTTCAGGACCTGCTTGATTGGGAGAGGGATCACGGCCCGATCGACCGCGGGGTGATCGTGTTGCTTCGAACCGGCTGGTCGACGCGTTGGAGCGACCGCGAGCGTTACCTGGGCACGGCCGCGACAGGAGCCGGTGCGGTGCTCGAGCTCCACTTTCCGGGCCTCGAGCCCGACGCGGCCCGCTGGCTCGCGGAACAGCGCAGCATCGCCGCCGTCGGGCTCGACACGCCAAGTATCGACCACGGTCCGTCCAGGGACTTCATGAGCCACCGCATCCTGTTCGAGCACGAGATCCCCGCGTTCGAGAACCTGACGAACCTGTCCGAGCTCCCGGTGCGGAAGTTCTCGGTGATGGCGTTGCCGATGAAGATCGCAGGCGGGACCGGCGCACCGCTTCGCGCGGTCGCGATCGTGCCGTAAGCGGTTCGATTCCGCAGCCTAGGGAATCAGAAATACGGCTGATGCCGCGGGGCCGCGCGTGCGAACCACGCCAATCCGGCGTATTGCCGCAAGGCAGACAGCACAACGCACCACCCATCGGGACGTGCCACCGGATGATCATGGGCCGGACTCAGTCAGCCTCCGGCGATGATCTCGTCGAGGTAAGCGAGCACGGCGTCGCGCAACACCGGGAGCGACTTGTAGCGTTGCATGTCGTCCGGCATGGTCCGGATGCCAGCAGCGATTCTCGCCGCGCGGTCGACGTCCGACACTGCACTCGCGAGGGGTTCCCGCAGGATTCGCACGCCAAAGAGTGCAGCGCCGGTCGACGGGAGCCGCTGCAAGGTCTGGTGTTCGCGGCGAAGCCATACCTTCTGGCCCGCGTTGTCGGGAGTGATTTCTTGATTGGGTTCTTCGCGGAATTTGCCTGACGGTTGATACAGCCCCGGTTCGTCGAGGAGTGACCAGTTGCCTCGCTGGAACACTCGGCCGGGCTTCATCTTTTCGAAGAAGCGATCGGCAGATGCAGCGAGCGGGCCGGAGTATCCGGGTACGCGCGCATGGATCTCGACGAGCGGCAGGCCCAGCTTGGAGGGCAGGTCCCAGCGCGTCGGGAAGCACACTGCCGCAGCAGTCAGGACCCAACCGGGGTCGCGCCGCTCGAGGATACACAGATCTTCTTGCACGAGCCGCGCAGCAGTTTCAAGTGGCGGAGCGGGCCCGTTGATTACGACCTCCGGCCCGTCCGGGAGTGCGCGGATCGTATCGCCGGTGATTGCGTAGTGATCGCGTCGGTGGCTCTCCACATGCCGGACGACGGTATCGCGCGCTTCGGCCTGAGCGAGCCTCGAGTCGTTGAGCTCTACAAACACCTGCGATCGTTCGTCACGCAGCAGACGGTCTTTGAGCCAGAGATCCGCCGACAACGAATCGTCGCTGACAAGCCAATCTCGCTCATCGACCACGGACAACAGTCCCATCACCAAGCGGTGTGGGACATGCACGACCTCCTCTAGGCGCATTGCCAAATTCGCACCCCACGTAGCGATGCTGCGACGCCGCGCGGATGTTCGTGCTGTCTGACGTTACTGGCTCTCTTTGCTCGCTTGCCGCTCACGCGTTAGCCCGGTTGCAACACAACGACTTCCGGGTTCGTTCGGTGAGTCGGGTCGATCATGCGGCTAGCATTCCCGCCAGGCGCTGCGTGATGATGACTTCCGCCTCGCTGATGATTCGATCGATGAGTTCCTTCACCGTGGGTATGTCGTGGATGAGCCCTGCGACCATGCCGCACGACCAGGCCCCCGCATCCACATCGCCATCCCGCATGACCCGCGGATAGATGCCGGCCACTTCAGGAATGATGTCTTCGAATTTGAGGTCCGCACCCAGGGCTTTCTCTTTTTCGATCAAGCGCTCCACGCCCGCGTTGTTCAGTACCCGTTCGGTGTTGCGC
Organism: Deltaproteobacteria bacterium; assembly: GCA_032128375.1. Lineage (GTDB taxonomy): Bacteria > Myxococcota_A > UBA9160 > UBA9160 > SMWR01 > JAJDAM01. The sequence goes on from JAQBGU010000193.1 coordinate 8,952, forward strand.
AAACCGCGCATGATGAGACGCGTATCGAGTTCCGACGCATCCACGAGAGCCTGTTTCACCTTTTCATGCACGGGAGCTTCCTTTGTTGCGATGAAGCGCGTTCCCATGTTCATGCCGTCCGCGCCCATGGCCAGGGACGCGACGAGGCTTCGCGCATCCGCCATGCCGCCAGAAGAAACAAATGGAATCGAAAGTTCTTCTGCTGCGCGGGGCAGCAGGATGAAGTTCGTCACATCATCTTCGCCGGGGTGACCGCCACATTCGAAGCCATCAACGGATACGGCGTCGCAGCCGATCTGCTCCGCCTTGAGCGCGTGGCGCACGGAAGTGCATTTATGAATGACTTTGATTCCCGCTTCATCGAGCATCGGAAGCCACTTGGCGGGATTATTCCCCGCGGTCTCAACGATCTTGATACCGCTTTCGATGATGACCTTGAACAGCCCAGGATAGTCGGGCGGCTTGACAGCGGGAAGAAACGTCATGTTGACGCCGAAGGGCTTGTCGGTCATGTCGCGGCATCGCGCGATTTCGTGGGCGAGTTTCTGGGGTGTGCCCTGAGTCAGCCCGGTGATGATGCCAAGGCCTCCCGCGTTGGAGACAGCTGCTGCGAGTTCGGCGAGGCCCACGAAATGCATACCGCCCTGGATGATGGGATGCGCGATGCCAAAAAGTTCAGTGATTCGCGTTCTCATTCCGGTGCCTCCTCGATATGGCGGAGAATGCCTGGGATCCCGCTGGCTCTCGGTTCTGTTCGAGTCGCAGCATTGCGGGCTGCGAACATGCAAGCCGAGTGTCGATCCTAGATAGTGACATTCATTGTGCCACTATGCCAGCAGCCAACTGACGGAAGCCCGAGGCGGGAAACCAGCCGCGAGCCGTCTCGATGAGTTTTCGCAGCTTCTTGGCGCAGGAATCTTTCAGGCGTACGATCATGCCATCAGAAACGAGAAAGGACTCACTGTGACCGACACTGCTTCGTACACGCCACCCAGAGTCTGGGAATGGGATGCTGAAAGTGGTGGGCGTTTCGCCAATATCAATCGGCCTATCGCCGGCGCTACGCACGCCAAAGAGTTGCCAGTCGGAAAGCATCCCTTGCAGCTCTATTCACTAGCAACACCCAACGGCGTAAAGGTCACAGTGCTCCTGGAAGAACTGCTGGCACTCGGCAAGCAGGACGCCGAGTACGACGCATACTTCATCAATATCGGCGCAGGCGACCAGTTCGGGAGCGGCTTCGTAGCGGCGAACCCGAATTCCAAGATCCCGGCCATGGTCGACCACAGCACATCGCCGCCGACCCGTGTCTTCGAATCCGGAGCGATTCTGGTCTATCTGGCGGAAAAATTCGATGCGTTTCTTCCCACAGAGCCCTCCGCCCGAGCTGAATGCATGTCCTGGCTGTTTTGGCAGATGGGCAGTGCCCCGTACCTGGGAGGCGGCTTCGGACACTTCTACGCCTATGCACCGGTAAAGATCGAGTACGCGATCGACCGTTTCGCCATGGAGGTGAAGCGTCAACTCGACGTTCTCGATCGACATTTGGCAGATCACGAGTTCATGGCTGGCGATGAGTACACGATCGCCGACATGTCGATCTGGCCCTGGTACGGCGGCGTGATGGCCAACGTGGTTTACAACGCGGCCGAGTTTCTCGAAACGCACACCTACACCAACGTGCAGCGCTGGATGCACGTGATCGAAGCGCGGAAGGCGGTCCGACGGGGACGAATGGTCAACGGTGTGTTCGGCAAGCCGGAGAACCAGCTGCGCGAACGGCACGACGCTGGGGACTTCGAAACCAAGACCCAGGACAAACTGGAGGCGGCAAGCTAAAGGCTGCTGAAGCGGATCGGCAGGGAGTCCCGTCCGTGGCGCTGCGTATATAAAGGAT
>JAQBGU010000194.1:0-18136 GCA_032128375.1 Deltaproteobacteria bacterium
GGTCTCGATGTCGGCCTTTCGCAGCAGTTCGGCAAAATCGGTGTTGTCGCCGATTCCCGCCATTGGGAAATCCGCACGCTCGAGCCCATCGCTGACGCGATACTCGACGCGCAACTCGCGCCGGCCATGCTCCAGCTTGAGTGCGCGCGGCGCACCCACACAGCGCAGCTCGCCGTCCACGATGAACGCGACCCGGTCGCACAGCTGATCGGCGACCGTCATGTCGTGGGTGGTCAAGAAGACGGTCGCTCCCGCGTCGCGCACCGAGCGGATGATCTCTTTGATGTTCTGCGCATTGACCGGGTCGAGGCCCGCAGTCGGTTCGTCCAAGAACAACAGCTTGGGGCGGTTGATCAGCGCTCGGACGAAACCCAATCGCACCTTCATGCCCTTCGAGAACTGCGAAACCCGACGCGAACCTTCGCCCGCAAGCCCGACGCGCTCGAGCAGGGCTTCGGGCTGCTCATTGGGCCCGGCGAAGAGCCCTGCGAAATAACGCAGGTTCTCGATCGCGCTGAGCTTCTGGTAGAGGTTGGGGAACTCGAACGAGACACCGACGTTTTCGTAGAAATCGGAATGCCAATCGCTCAGCTCGCGATCGAGTACGGCTACGTGTCCGCGGTAGTCGCGCAGCAGGCCCGTCAGCACCTTCTGAGTCGTGCTCTTACCGGCCCCGCTAGGTCCCAGAAAACCGAAGATCTCGCCGCGGGTCACCTCGAAATTCAAGCCCCTCACGGTCGGAGCCGCGCTGCCGGGGTAGCTGAACTCGAGTTCTCGAACGTGGATCATGGTCCCACCCGATGGGCGCCCGGCCCATACGATACTTCGCATCGAATCGTTCGGCCGCTGCGGATTCGGGCCCCGATATTTCGTATCTTCCATCCGGTCCCGGCAGCCGGGCTATCCCGGCGGGCCAGGCCGAGGGGCTATGTCGCGGGGCTATTTCGCGGAACTCTGTCGCGGAACTATTTCGCGGAACTATGTCGCGGGGCTATTTCGCCGAACTATGTCGCCGAACTATGTCGCCGAACTCTTTCGCGGAACGATGTCGCGGAAAACTGCTGCGTCATCGGAGGAAAACGTGATCGAGCTCTATCACCATCTCATTTCGACCTGCTCCCAAAAGGTGCGCCTGGTGCTCGCGGAGAAGGGCCTTGAATTCGAGTCCCACGAAGTCGACCTGGTGGCCGGCGAGCAGCATGACCCCGAATACGTGAAGCTCAACCCGAACCATGTAGTTCCAACACTGATCGACGACGGCCGAATCCTGATCGAGTCGACGCTGATCAACGAATACCTCGACGACGCCTATCCGACGCTGGCTGCACGCCCAGCGCAGGCGATCGACCGCCACGCGATGCGAATGTGGACCAAGCGCATCGACGACAAGGTGCACCCGTATGCCGGCGTCGTGACCTACGCGATCGGAGCCCGGCCGATGGTCTTGCAACGCACACCGGAGCAGATCGAAGAGTCCATCGCAGCGATTCCGGACTCGACGCGCCGCGCCGCGCGCCGCAGCGTGATCGACCACGGCGTGAAATCGCCGGAATTTGCGCCCGCCATCGCAGCCTTCGTCGCGCTACTCGACGATATGGAATCGGCGCTCGAAACCTCGGACTGGCTCGCTGGCGATTCGATCTCGTTGGCGGACTGCGCGGTACTGCCATACGTGATCCGGCTGGATCATCTGGCGATGACCCCGCTGCTGGCAGCCAGTGCGCGGCCGCGCGTCGCGGATTGGTACGCGAGGATCAGGCAGCGCCCCTCGTACGCAACTGCGGTCACGGACTGGGCGCCGGAGGCGCTGGTTTCGGTCTTCCAGAGTAACGGGGCAGAAGTCTGGGCCGATGTCGAACCGCTGACTCGGCCCAGCTGACCGCTTCTGATCTTCCGCTTCCGATCTTCAGGTTCCGATCTTCAGGTTCCGGCGGATCCGCTCGACCGGTGGCTCGCTGTTCGGCTCGAACGCCAGGCCAGTGAGCTGTTCGTAGGTTTCGATGTAGCGGCGGGTGGCTTCGCACCGCACGTCGACCGGGATTTCGGGGATGGGTCCATCGCCGCGGAAACCCTGCTCACCGAGCCACAGGCGCAGATACTCTTTGTCGAGCTGCACGGGGTTCGCGCCCGCGCTGAGGGCGCGCTGATAGCCGTCCGCATACCAGTAACGGGACGAATCCGGGGTGTGGATCTCGTCGACCACGGTGAGGTTTGCGTCGCTGTCGAGCCCCATCTCGTACTTCGTATCGACCAGAATCAGCCCGCGTGTCTCGGCCCAGCGACGGCCCTCTGCGAACAGCGCTGCTCCGACGGCCGCTGCTTCGTCGTAACGCGCCTCGCTGATTGCGCCGGTCGCGATCAGTTCTTCGCGCGACGTCAGCTCGTCATGCTCGCCCATCGGGGCCTTGGTGGTCGGCGTCAGTAGCGGCACCGAGAGTGCTTCGTGTCGGCGCATGCCGTCGGGCAGCTTGTGGCCGCAGTAGAGGCGATCTCCGCGCTCGTATGCGGTCCAGATCGAAGTCGAACTCGAGCCCGTCAGATGGGCGCGGAATACGAACTCGACCGGCAACAGCTCACATTGCCCCACCACGGAAACACAGGGATCGGGGACGCCCAGCAGGTGGTTTCGCGCGACGTCGCGGGTGCGCTCGAACCAGAAGGCAGCCAGCTGGTTCAAGATCTGGCCCTTGTAGGGCATGGTTCCGACGATCCGATCGAAGCAGCTGACCCGGTCGGTCGCGATTATGAAACGCCGTTCGCCAGCGACGTAGCTGTCTCGGACCTTGCCGGCCTCGCGTCGGCCGAGCTCCCGAAAGTCGGTTTCATCGAGCGTCAGCGCGCACTGTTGTCTCAAGTCGGAAATGTCGATGCCCGTTTTCCCATCCCCCTTGTTGTGCTCCGTGTTCCTCAGGGCGACATGGCCTATTGGATCGTCCGCGAAGCGAAGTCCTCCGTGATATACCGTCTCGCTTGGGGTTGGGGCAAGCGGTTGTTGGCGCTCTTTGCGATGCCGTCCGCAATAACTTGTCCGTCTGCACTAAGCTGGCCGTGCGCGTGTTGTTCCGGTGGGCACCCATCGGTAGAATGGTGGCTCACCACCGCCACCCTCGCCGCCGTGCGAAATGAACGAGACCGTCTTCCGCACCCGAGGTTCCATTGTTCGCAGTGGTCCAGTTTCCGGGGTCAAACGACGACCGCGACATGCGGTTTGCGATCAATGGCGTGCTGAAAACGCCGGCACAGCTCGTCTGGCACAAGGACACGGAGCTGCCGCCCCAGACCCGCGCGGTGGTTCTGCCCGGCGGATTCTCGTACGGCGACTATCTGCGCTGCGGCGCGATGGCCAAGTATTCGCCGGTGATGGCGGCGGTAAAACGCTTCGCGGACGCCGGCGGTCCGGTTCTGGGCGTCTGTAACGGTTTCCAGGTGTTGTGCGAATCGGGCCTGTTGCCCGGCGTGCTGCAGCGCAACCATGACCTGCACTTCATCTGCGACTTCGTGACGCTGCGCGTCGAGCACGCGGAGGCACCGTTTTTCTCGCGCGCTCGGCCGGGCCAGCTGCTGCGCGTGCCGATCAAGAACGGCGAGGGCGCCTACTTCGTGCAACCCGACGAACTCGAGCAGCTCGAGGCGCGCGGACAGATTCTGGTGCGCTATTGCGACGCCAACGGCGACGCGACCGAAGTCGCGAATCCGAGCGGCTCGATTGCCGGAATCGCCGGTGTTCGCAACCGTGCGGGCAACGTATTCGGGTTGATGCCGCACCCCGAGCATGCGGTCGAGCCGGCGATCGGTGGCACCGATGGCGCGGTCCTGCTCGGTTCGATGATCGACGCGACGCTCGCGCGCGAGAGGCGCGGCGATGAGCGGGACAGACCGACACCTTCGTGATGAGCCGGACGTCGACCTCGGGTTGGCACGGGAGCACGGCCTCAGCGACGACGAGTACCAGCGCATCGTCGAGATCCTCGGGCGTACACCCAGCTATTCAGAACTCGGGATCTTCTCGGTGATGTGGTCCGAGCACTGCTCGTACAAATCGAGCAAGAAATACCTCAAGGAGCTACCGACACGCGGAGAACAGGTGCTCCACGGCCCCGGAGAGAACGCGGGCGTCGTCGCGTTGGGTGACGGTCTGGCAGCGGTCTTCAAGATCGAGAGCCACAACCACCCCTCCTTCATCGCCCCGAAGCAGGGCGCCGCGACCGGCGTGGGCGGAATCTTGCGAGATGTGTTCACGATGGGCGCCAGGCCGATCGCGTCACTGAACTCGCTGCGCTTCGGCGAACTCGAAGACCCCAAGCACCGCTATCTGCTGCACGGCGTCGTCGAGGGCATCGGCAGCTACGGCAATGCCGTGGGTGTCGCGACCGTCGGTGGCGAAACAACCTTTCACAAGTGTTACCAGGGAAACATTCTGGTCAACGCTTTCAGCCTGGGTCTGGTCGAGACCGAAAAAATTTTTCTCGCCTGCGCGCCGGGTATCGGCAACCCCGTGATCTACGCCGGGAGCAAGACCGGGCGCGATGGAATTCACGGCGCGAGCCTGTTGGCTTCGGCCGAATTCGACGACGAGGCAGCAGCGAAGATGCCGACCGTGCAGGTCGGTGATCCATTCACCGAGAAGTGTTTGATCGAGGCCTGCCTGGAGTTGATGAGTAGCGATGCGATTCTGGGCATCCAGGACATGGGTGCGGCGGGCTTGACCTGCTCCTCGTTCGAAATGGCCAGTGCTGCCGGCACCGGAATCGAACTGGAGCTCGACAGCGTCCCGCAACGAGAAGCCGGCATGACCGCCTATGAGCTGCTGTTGTCGGAGAGCCAGGAGCGGATGCTGATGGTTGCGAAGGTCGGGCGCGAGCAGGAAGTGATCGAGATCTTCGAGCGCTGGGATCTCGACGCCGCCGTGGTCGGGCGCGTCACGGACGATGGGCGGATGCGAATCCGCTCGCAGGGGCGCGTGGTCGTCGATATTCCGGTCGATCCGGTTGCGAAGAGTTCGCCCGAACTCGATCGGCCGAAGCGCGAACCGGCCGATCTTCACGAGCGGCAGAAACTCGATCTCGCATCGGTAGCGCCCGAGGCGGACTATGGCGGAGCGCTACTCGCGCTGCTCGATTCGCCGAGCCTCGGGTCCAAGGAATGGATCTACCGGCAGTACGACCAGCTCGTCCAGGGTGACACCGTGCTGAGCTCGGGTGGCGACGCTGCGTTGATCCGAATTCGCCGGGAAGACGACACGGTCACCGGCAAGGGGCTCGCGATCGCGGTCGATTGCAATCCGCGCCACTGCTGGTTGGACCCGTACACGGGGACGATCGGCGCGGTCGCCGAGGCCGCGCGCAATGTCGCCTGCACGGGGGCCAGGCCGTTGGCACTGACGAATTGCCTGAACTTCGGAAACCCGGAGAAACCGGAGATCATGTGGGAATTTGCCGAAGCGACCCGCGGTATTGGCGCTGCCGCGCAAGCGCTCGGAACGCCGGTCGTATCGGGCAATGTTTCGTTCTACAACGAGACATCCGGGCGCGCGATTTTCCCGACCCCCACGATCGCGGTCGTCGGATTGCTCGATCGCTGGGAGCGTCACGCGGTTTCGCACTTCGATGCGCCCGGTCGCGCGGTCGTTTTGCTCGGCAAGAATCGCGAAGAGCTCGGTGGAAGTGAATGGTTGGCGTTGCGACGCGGCATCGAAGCCGGCCTGCCGCCCGCTGTCGACCTGGCCGCCGAAAGGCGGCTCCACACGCTACTTGCGGCTGGCATCGAAGCCGGGCAGATCGCAACCGCGCACGATGTGTCGAACGGTGGTTTGGCGGTCGCTCTGGCGGAGTGCACGTTTACAGGCCAAGCGCCGATCGGCGCGGTCATCGAGTTGAGTGATACAATCCGTCCCGACGCGCTCCTGTACGGGGAAGCGACGGGTCGCGTGATCGTGACGACGCGCGACGCGACTGCACTGCTTTCGCTGGCGAAAAGTGCTGGGGTGCCAGCGCAGACAATCGGTGAGACGGGAGGAGATCGTTTGGTCGTGTCGGCTCGGGGCGGTGAGGCCGGGTTCGAGCTGCCAATCGCCCAGCTGTGCGCCGTCTGGCGGGACGCGATTCCGCGGCGCTTGGAGCCCACGTGAGCCGATTGCTCGACATCGATCCCAACCTCGAGCGCGAACTGCTGCGCGAGCACCAGCAAGATCACTTTCAGGATGAATGCGGCGTCGTCGGCGTCGCGGGGCACCCCGAGGCCGCAAACATCGCGTACCTCGCACTGTATGCGCTGCAACACCGTGGCCAGGAAAGTGCGGGCATCGCAACCATGGAATCGGGTGATCACCGCGTGCACCGTGCGATGGGGTTGGTGGCCGACGTCTTCAATGAAGCGAGTCTGGCGAAACTGCCCGGACGCAGCGCCGTGGGCCACGTTCGCTACTCGACCGCTGGCGGCAGCCAGCTGCGCAACGCGCAGCCGTTCTGTGCGACCACCGATGGTGGTCCGGTTGCGATCGCACACAACGGCAACCTCACCAACGCGCTGGTGATTCGGCGCGAACTCGAGGGACGCGGCGCGATCTTCAGTACCACGGCCGATAGCGAAGTGATCGTTCAGCTGTTGGCGCGCTCCCGCGAGCGGACCCAGGAAGAGCGGCTGATCGATGCGCTCACGCGCGTGAAGGGCGCTTTCAGCATCGTGTTGATGACCGGCGATTCGCTGATCGCCGCGCGCGACCCGCATGGCTTCCGACCGCTGAGCCTTGGACGGATCGATCGCTCCTGGGTGGTGACCAGCGAAACCTGCGCGCTCGACCTGATCGGGGCCGAACACGAGCGAGACCTCGCGCCCGGTGAGGTGGTGGTGATCAAGCGCGGCAGAGTCCGCACACTGCGCCCGTTCTACAAGCAGAAAGACGAGCACTTCTGTGTTTTCGAGTACATGTATTTCGCGAGACCCGATTCGAATTTGAACGGCCACAACGTCTACACCTATCGCAAGGAACTCGGCCGGATTCTGGCGCGCGAGCACCCGGTCCACGCAGATCTGGTCGTGCCGGTGCTCGACTCGGGCAATACCTCCGCACTGGGCTACGCGGAGGAATCCGGCATCCCCTACGAGCAGGCGATGATTCGCAATCACTACGTTCGCCGCACCTTCATCGAGCCCGCGCAATCGATTCGACACTTTGGTGTGAAGGTCAAGCACAACGCAGTGAAGGGTCTGTTGAACGGGAAACGCGTCGTGTTGGTCGACGATTCGATCATGCGCGGCACCACGCTGATCAAGCTCGTGACGATGCTGCGCAGCGCAGGTGCTTCGGAAGTTCACTTGCGAATCTCGGCTCCGGCAACGATCGGCCCGTGTCACTATGGAATCGATACTCCCACGCGCGAAGAACTGATCGCACACGGAAAAACGACCGAAGAGATCTGCCAGATCATCGGTGCTGATTCGCTTGGGTACCTGTCGCTCGCAGGTCTGCGCAAGAGCACAGAAGTGCTGAAGGGCGGCTTCTGCGACGCCTGTTTTTCGGACGAGTATCCAATTCCGATCGAAACGGATGACCAGCCGCCGCAACTCTCGCTGTTTCGGGATGTCGACGAGGAACCGTAGCCAATGACCCGGGCAGTACGCGGAATGATCGAACGCCAGGATCTGATCGAGCGGGTCGAGCGCGACGAGATCGAAACGATCGTAACTGCAATGCCCGACCTCTATGGCCGTCTGGTCGGCAAGCGCATTCACGGCTCGTTCTTCGTCGACGAAGTGCTCGATGGCGGCATTCACGTCTGCAACTACCTGCTGGCCTGCGACATGGAGATGGATCCCACTCCCGGCTACGACTACACGAGTTGGGAGAAAGGCTACGGCGACCTGCACGGGGTTCCCGACCTCGACACGCTGCGCGTCGCGTCCTGGTTGGACCGCAGCGCGATCGTGTTGTGCGACGCCGTCGTAGAGGGTGGCGACGCGCTGGTCGAAGTGGCGCCGCGCACGATCTTGCGCCGGCAGATCGAGCGGGCCGCTTCCATGGGTCTGGCACCGCTGATGGCGAGCGAACTCGAGTTCTTTCTGTTTCACGACGATTACGCGACCGCGCACGCAAAGGGCTACCGCGATCTCGAGCGGAGCCAGCACTACGTCGAGGACTACCACGTGCTGTCGTCGACGTTCGCCGAGCCCGTGATCGGAGAGATTCGCAGGCAGATCGACGCGTCGGGTATTCCGGTCGAGTTCAGTAAAGGCGAGTGGGGACCGGGCCAACACGAAATCAACTTGCGCTACGGCGGTGCGCTCGAGATGGCGGATCGCCACGTCATCTACAAACTGGCCGCGAAGGAAATCGCCGCCGCCGCGGGCTGGTCGCTGACGTTCATGGCCAAAGTCGACGAGGCGCTGGCGGGAAGCAGTTGCCATGTACACATGAGTCTGCTGGACGCCAACGGAGAGCCCGCTTTTCCCGGAGGCGAACGGATCGCTGGAGTTCCCGCGCCGGTTTCGAAAACCTTTCGCTGGTTCCTGGCTGGGCTGCTTCGCTACGCGCGCGAGCTGACCTGCCTGTTCGCACCCAACGTCAACTCCTACAAGCGCTTCCGACCCGGTACGTTCGCGCCGACGGCAGTTGCCTGGAGCTACGACAACCGCACGACGGGCTTTCGCGTGGTCGGTCATGGAGCCTCGGTTCGCATCGAATCTCGCATGCCGGGCGCAGATGTGAACCCGTACCTCACCTACGCTGCCATGCTCGCCGCGGGCCTCGAAGGCATCGAACAGCAGCTCGAGCCGGAAGCGATGTTCGAAGGCGACGCCTATGGTGCGGAAAAACTCGCGCAACTTCCCACGAACCTGCGCGATGCGATTGCCGCCTTCGCTCAAAGCGACTTCGCTCGAAAGGCATTTGGCGACCAGGTGGTCGAGCATATCTTGCACTTCGCCCGCACGGAGCAGAGCGTATTCGATGCGCTGGTCACCGATGCCGAGCGCGAGCGGTACTTCGAGCGGATTTGAATCGGTTCCCAGCGAGCGCCCTGTGTGGCGATCGCGTGTTGAGCTGCGGCTCGAATCTGCCGATGTCGATTAGGCAGTCCACCTCCAGACGGCTCGAGGGCGATGTGAAGATCCGCCGCCAAGTTCTGTGTATGACGTTCTCGGACGCGGAGCAGTTTCGTCGCGAGTACACGGCCAATCTCGACAACGGCGGCGTGTTCATCGAGACGACGGAATCGCTGAGCCTGCGCGAAACGGTCGAGGTGCGATTGGAACTCGCCGGCGTTGCGCAGACGATCTCCGTCCCGGGCGAAGTCGTTCACATCGTCCCGCCCGAAATGGCCAGTGCCGGCGGCAAGCCAGGCGCGGCAATCCAATTTGGATGCAGCAAGAGCGCGCTGCGCAAGATGCTGGAGCCATTCGCGAGCCAATGCGAAAGCCTGGATTCGAAACCCGCCGACTCGGGCCAGCGCCGCTCGGCGCGTGTCCCCGCCCAGGTTGCGGTGCGCATCGAGGCCGCTGGCGAAACGATCGTTGGGCACACGCGCAACTTGAGCCAGACGGGCGTATTGGTATCGGTCCCGGGCCAGGGCTACCCGGCCGGCGAACAGGTTCGCGTGACGCTCTCTCACCCACTGACAGAGAAATCACTCAGTGTGGGTGCCGTCGTGGTGCGGGTAGTGGCAACGGTGGGTGGCGTCGTGGCACTCGCGATCGAGTTCGACCCGGTCGGGTCGGAGCGTGAGAAACTGCACCGCTTCATTCACGAATTGCAGAGCGCCGAACACGCGCGGCGACTGGGCGGGATCTACGGTTCGATCGACGAGGTCGGTGTTTCGAACCTGCTGCAGATGTTTGGCAAGACTTCGCGTCTGGGGACACTGACGCTTGCGCATGGCGAACAGCAAGCCGTGTTGGGGTTCGAAGACGGGCTGATCCGGTGCGCGCAGCTGGGGCCAGTCAGTGGCCTGAAAGCGCTGTCGCGCATCCTGCTTTGGACCGAGGGGTCCTTCGAATTTCACGCGCGGCTCGAGCCGATCGAGTCGCCCGGTGCGCCACTTCCGTTCGACGCGGCGATGCTGGATTCAACCCACCAAATCGACGAACTCTACCGCCTCGATCTCGACGCGTTTCCACCTGAAGCAAGGTTGCGGCTCGTTTCGGGCCGAGATTCGGATGACGACGCAACCGAGAGGGTCGAGCAAGCCGTGCTGGATCTCGCGCGCGCCGGGTTCAGCATTCAACGAATTCTGGATGTAATTCCCGATCCCGACCCGGAAATCTTGAAAGCGATTTCCGCACTGGTGGATCTGGGGGCGATCCGGGTCGTTCCCACGGCTCGCTGACGACTGCCCAGCTGCCTGATAGTCTGCCCGCTCGAGCGGACCGACAGGAGGGCAGTGATGAGTGATGAAAACAGCGCAGGGCCGACACGAGGCGGCCGGTTGGAATCGCGTGTTGCTGTGATCACAGGCGCCGGTAGCGGGATCGGGCGCGAAGCGGCACGGCTGTTCGCTGCCGAAGGTGCGCGCGTGATCGTGGCCGACCGGGATTTGGATGCCGGACGACGTGTCGTCGGCGAAATCGAGGCCCACGGCGGTCAGGCGCACTTCGTCCCTGGCGACGTCGCGGTGGCCGCAGACGTCGAGGCGACCGTTGCCGCCGCCGAGCAGACCTACGGCGCTCTGCATGTGATGTTCAACAATGCGGGGATCTTTCCGGCCGCCGACGGTTCCCCGGTCGACACTCCAGAATCGGTCTGGGATGAGGTCATGAACATCAACCTCAAGGGCGTATTTCTGGGGTGCAAGTACGCGATCCCGGCGCTGCTGCGCGCCGGAGGAGGATCGATCATCAATACCGCATCGTTCGTGGCCGTCATCGGTGCTGCGACCTCGCAGATCGCCTACACGGCGAGCAAGGGGGGTGTTCTCGCGATGACCCGCGAGATCGCCGTCGAATACGCGCGCCAGGGGATTCGCGCCAACGCTCTGTGCCCCGGTCCCGTCAATACACCGCTGCTACAGGAACTGCTCGCGGAACCGGCAGCTCGCGCGCGCCGGCTCGTCCACGTGCCGATGGGGCGCTTGGCCGAGGCCGATGAGATCGCCCGCGCTGCACTCTTTCTGGCTTCCGACGAGTCGTCCTACGTGAACGGGACGACTTTTCTCGTCGACGGGGGCATCACATCCGCCTACGTGACCGCCGAGTAAGTTCGCCGCTTCGCCGCCATCGCTGCCAGCTGCGAAATCCTTCGGATTTCCGGAGCGCCGACCCGATCTGGGGCACGCCTCTAGTTGACTGGGGGGGCGTCGCTGGGCCGCGTTCGGGTGACGACTTCCGGGTCGTTGATTTCTCGGCGAACGAGTCTGCCGGCGCGATAGATGTCGCGGATGTCGATCTTGCCATCGCCATTCAAGTCTTCGGCGCGCTCGCTGACCAGGCCACTCGCGTCGAACCGGTCGAAACAATCGATTGTGCCATCTCCATCGGTGTCGCGTTCTTCTGCGGCCAGCGTTCCGTTTTCGTAGTGAAAGACCCGCTCGGGATCGGTGTTGGCGTCTTCGTCGATCTCGATTCGGATGAGCGGGCTTCCACCGCGGGCGAACACGAAATGGCGATCGGGCCGGCCCTGGTCCTGGCTATCTTCCCAGATCTCGGCTCGGTGGGTTCCGCGATAGCCGATCCAACGGTCCGGCTGCGCATCACCGTCGGTGTCTTCCTCGCGTACCAACGGAATGCCGTCGCCGGGGTCGGCGTAGTAGTAACGCGCGAGCACGCCGCCGCTCGGTGCGTAGGCGACCCGCGCGACCACGTTCCCACCCGCGCGCCGGCGCGCCTCCCACACGCCGAAGGTTTCGGGATCGGGAATCGCAGCCGCTCGCAGCGTCGCGAGCAGACGCTCAGGCGGCATCTCGAGGTCTTCATCGAGCACGGCCAGCGCGACCAGCAGGTCGTCGCGACGCCGCCGCTCCTCAGTGAGGCGCGCTTCCGCGGTCGCGATCTGCGCTGGTGACAGCCGGGGGTCGATCGAATCGGTGTCGTATTCGAGCGGCGATTTCGCTCCCGTTCGTGCGGATCTACGCTCCGCGAGTTCTCGCAGCATGGCGAGCGTGATTTCGGTTTCCCTCAGGTAAGCGCGCGCGTAGGGGTCTTGTGGGTCGATATGCACCGCTCGTCGAAATGCATCAGCCGCCATCCCGATGTCTCCGCCGGCCAGTTGGACGCGACCGGCTTCGATCTCTTCGCCGATTCGGATACCGATGCGCGGAAAAAGCGCCCGGACCGCTTCCCGCGACCAGGGTTGCTTCTCGGCCGTTGCATCCTGCTGGCGCGCGGGTGTCGCGATGGCTGCCCGAACGATGGGCTCGGCCAGTACCAGCTCGAGTGCGCGTCCGATCGCCTGGCTTTCGCACTCCGGTACCGGGTCCGGGTCGTTCACGACGGCCCGGACCCTCGACACGGCTGCTGCGGCGCGCCCCGGCACTTGCGCTGCGACCCGCAGCCACGCAACCCCGAACGGTCCGTCCTTGATCGACTCGGCGCAGTACGAGCGATCGATGCGCAGCGAGATGACCGCGCGCGGCGCGTACCGCGGCAGCAAGCGGCGCGCATCGGCCACCGATTCGGGGTCGTGCTCCAGGAACATCGCGCTGGGCAATCGGATTCGGAGCCGATCGCGCAACGACTCTGCCGCGAGTCGGCCCGTGGGGGCTTGCCTGCTGGCGAATGGGACGCTCGGGTCGGTTGCAACGAGTACGACCACGAGGCCCTGCGAGCTTTCGGCCATGGGTTGGTCCGGCAGGGGTGCGACCGGATCGATCTGGTCGGCACGCTTTCGGTGTGACCGCGCTTCGTCGCTGCGGTTTGTGTCTTCGAGCAGACGGGCCAGGGCGCGGTGCAGCTCTGCGTCTTCGGGAGCCATCGCGATACCGCGCCGCAAATTGCCCTCTGCGTGTTCCAACCTGCCCTCGGCGACCAGTGCGCGGCTGTCCTCCAGCCTTCGGCGCGCATAACGCGCGCGGTCTGCATCGGTGGCTTCCGGGGCCTGACGAGTGTTCTCTCCCACACAAGCAAGTGACGCCGCCAGACACGCCAACCAGACCCATTTCCACCGTAGGCGATGCGGATTGGATGGAATTCGTCGTGCAGGGGAGGGCGGGCGCATGATTTCTGGGGGCCCCCGGGTGAGTCAGCGGGAGATGATCGTGTCGCGAGCGAAACGCTCGTCACGTTCCGGATGATCGACGTTGTAGTGCAGACCGCGGCTTTCGAGCCGCGAAATGGCCGAATCGATCACGAGCTCGGCAACCGTCGCGAGGTTGCGCAGCTCGATGAGATCCGGTGTGAGTTTGAAATCCCAGTAGTACTCGGCGATTTCTCGTTGCAGCAGTTCGATGCGGTGCTTGGCGCGCACGAGACGCTTGTCGCTGCGAACGATGCCGACGTAGTTCCACATCAGCCGTCGAATCTCATCCCAGTTGTGTGTAATGACGACTGCCTCATCACTATGTGTGGCGTCGCCCTCGCTCCAGGCCGGAACCGAGTCGGTCGCGTCGACGCCGTCTCGCAACCGCGCGGTCGATTCTGTCGCGGCCGCGTCGGCGAACACCAGCGCTTCGAGCAGTGAGTTGGATGCCAGTCGGTTGGCTCCATGCAGGCCCGTGCAGGCGACTTCGCCCGCTGCGAACAGGTTCGCCAGGCCCGTTTCGCCGGACAGGTTCGTGTTCACCCCGCCGCAGCAGTAGTGGGCGGCCGGGACGACGGGAATCGGCTCGCGGGTGATGTCGATGCCGAACTCGGCGCAGCGCGCGTAGATGTTCGGAAACCGTTCGCGGACGAAGTCGGCGTCGCGGTGTGTCATGTCGAGATAGGCAGAATTGTCGCCGGAGCGCTTGAGCTCGGTATCGATTGCGCGTGCCACGATATCGCGAGGGGCCAGCTCCTTGAGCTCGTGGTAGCGCTCCATGAATGCGTCACCGTCTGCGCTGCGCAGGATGCCGCCTTCGCCGCGCATCGCTTCGCTGATCAAGAAGGATTTGGCCTGCGGGTGATACAGACAGGTCGGGTGGAATTGCACGAACTCCATGTTGCCGAGTGACGCACCCGCGCGGTAGGCCATCGCCATTCCGTCGCCGGATGCGATATCCGGGTTGGACGTGTACAGGTAGATCTTGCCGGCGCCGCCGGTCGCCAGCATCGTGATCCGCGCCAGGAAGCGCAGCACATGGCCGGTTCGGTCATCGAGCACATAGGCGCCCAGTGCGCGGTCTTTGCCGGGTTGGCCGGCTCGTCGAGCCGTGACCAGATCGACCGCACAGTGGGTCTCGAACACCGTGATCTTGGGGTGTGCCCGCACGCGTGCCAACAACACGCGCTCGATTTCGCGCCCGGTGGTGTCGCGGTGGTGCAGGATACGACGCTGGCTGTGGCCGCCCTCGCGTCCGAGGTCGAACTCGGTTCGACCGGTCGTCGTCAGTCTGATCTGGTCGAAATCTGCGCCGAGTTTCAACAGCCCGTCGATCATCGCGGGCCCGCGTTCGATGACCCGGTTCACCACCGTTTCGCGACACAAACCGGCGCCGGCGGAGATGGTGTCGCGGGCGTGTGATTCGAACGAATCCTCGTCCGAGATCACCGCTGCGATGCCGCCCTGCGCCCAGTTGGTGGCTGAGTCGGCCGCCTGCTTCTTGGTGACGATACCGACGGTTCCGTACTGCGCGACCTGCAGGCTGTAATATAGGCCTGCGATCCCGCTTCCGATGACCAGGACGTCGAAGTCTTGGCGGTCGTGCATGCGTCTCCAGTTTTCTACAGACTCTTCAGGCCAGGTTCTTCAGATCAGGTTCTTCAAATCAGGTTCTTCAGATCAGGTTCTTCAGATCAGGTTCTTCAGGTCAGTTTCTTCGCCGGGACTGTTCTCGAAACGGAGTTCGTGTGTCAGTTGTGCGGTATCTCTGCTCTAATTCTGTTCTTCCTGTTCTTTCTACTGGCTTTTTTCGCACTTTTTTCGAACTAAGGGAGCGGCTCGGTGTCTCCGATTACAGAACATCCACCGGCATGTAGCCGAGTTTACCGGTGGGGCTTTCCGGAGCAATATCCCCACGGGGCATTCAGCGATCGAGTCAGTTCGGTGATCGGGTCGTGTGGACAGGTTGGGGGTGTGAGAGCAGTGATCAAACCCACCACCCGCCGAAGCTCGCCAGCCGTCGCGATGCCAGGGGCGCTGCTATTGTGGTTGATGTCGTTGTTGTCGTTGTTTATGTCGTTGTTCATCTGGATCGAACCCAGCCGAGCTGACGGGGGGGTGTATACCTTCATCGATTCTCGCGGCGTCACGCACTTCTCCAACGTTCCGAACGATCCGCGTTACGTGCTGATACCGAAGCGTGCGAAGGCCAGGCACACGCGTCCGGCGCCTCAGAATTGGGGCTACGACGGCCTGATTCGCTTGACGGCTGCCGAGCATCGTGTGTCCCCGGCTTTGGTCAAGGCTGTGATCGCAGCGGAGTCGAGCTTCAACCAGCTTGCGGTTTCCAACAAGGGTGCTCAGGGACTGATGCAGTTGATGCCGGAGACAGCCGCGGAACTCGGTGTGATGGATGCGTTTTCTGCTGACCAGAACGTCGACGGCGGCGCGCGTTACCTGCGCGAAATGCTGGATCGGTACGGAGACCTCAGCCGAGCCGTCGCGGCATACAACGCCGGACCGACTGCGGTCGATCACTACCGAGGTATCCCGCCTTACCCGGAGACCCGGGATTACGTCAAGCGCGTTCTGACCTACTATCGCCACTATCATGGCGACTTCGGTCAATGACGGACGGGTCGGGGGGCCCGAGACCGTCGGCGGCTCCAACCCGTATCCTCACGAGATCTTCTGGAACCTGCCCAACACGATCACCGTCGTGCGGGTGGGTGTCGTGCCCATTCTGCTCGTGCTGCCGTGGTGGCACAATTGGACCGGCAGCCAGGTCATCGGTTGGTCGTTCGTCGTTGCCGCACTGACGGATATTCTGGATGGTTGGCTCGCGCGTCGAGGCCAGCAGGTCACCCGGATCGGCAAGTTGCTCGATCCGCTGGCCGACAAGTTGATCGTTTCCACCGCGCTGATCATGCTGATTACCGTGGGTCGGATTCCGCTGTGGGCCACCTGGATGGTGGTCGTGATCATTGGCCGAGAACTGGCCGTGACGGGCCTGCGCGGGATTGCATCCGCACACGGACGCGTGATGGCCGCAACGAGCTACGGCAAAATCAAAGCGCTCGCACAGAATTTCGCGATCGCTGCACTGCTACTGCACTTTCCGGTGCTTGGGTTGCCGACTCATGGGATAGGCTTGACACTGTTGGGTCTGGCAACGGTACTCACACTGGGCTCTGGCTACGCATATTTTTCAGACTACTTCCGAGGTGGAGGAGATTCATCTTCCTTCCCTGTGGGGAATGACGGATGACACGACTCGACGAACTGAGCGCACGAATCGACGCCAAGGAAGTGCGCGTAGGCGTCATTGGGCTCGGCTACGTGGGGCTGCCGCTCGCGATCGAGTTCGGCAAGGCGGGCCTGAAAGTCACGGGCTTCGACCTCGACGAGCAGAAGATCCGATCGATCGAGAAGAACACGACTTACATCGAGGATGTTCCCTCCGAAGACATCGCCGCGGCGCGCGCTGCGGGCCTGTTCCACGCGACGACGGACTTCAGTGAACTGAGTTCCTGTGACGTCATCAACGTGTGCGTTCCCACCCCGCTGACGAAAACCAAGGATCCCGACGTTTCGTACATCGTCCGCGCGCTCGAAGAAATCCGCAAACGCATCCGCGCCGGCCAGCTCGTGATCCTCGGCAGCACCACCTACCCGGGTACCACGCGCGACCTGTTCGTTCCGATGCTCGAGTCGAGCGGCCTGAAGGTGGGCCACGACTTCGCGGTCGCGTTCGCCCCCGAGCGGATCGACCCGGCCAACAAAGACTTCGGCGTGCGTGAAGTCCCCAAGGTCGTGGGCGGCGAAACACAGGTATGCACCGACTTGGCGTCGAAGATTTTCGGCCACGTCTTTGCCGAGGTCGTTCCCGTCTCTTCCACCAAGAGCGCAGAGATGGTGAAGCTGCTGGAAAACACCTTCCGCGCGATCAACATCGGCCTCGCCAACGAGGTGGCGTTGATGTGCCATCGACTCGAGCTCGACGTGTGGGAAGTGATCGAGGCGGCCGCCACCAAACCGTACGGCTTCATGAAGTTCCTGCCCGGCCCCGGCCTCGGCGGCCACTGCATTCCAGTCGATCCGACCTACCTGGCTTGGAAGATGAAGTCGCTGAATTTCCCGGCGCGCTTCATCGAACTGGCAACGGAAATCAACGGCCAGATGCCCCGCCACGTGACCGACCGAATCAACGACATGCTGAACGAAGACCGCATCGCGGTAAACGGCGCGAAGATCCTGGTTCTGGGTGTCGCCTATAAATCAAATGTCTCCGACGTCCGCGAGTCTCCGGCACTCGACATCATGCGCCTGCTCGCCTCCAAGGGCGCCGAAATCCAGTTCTCCGACCCGCACGTCCGTGAGCTCGAACTCGATGGCATCAGCCACAAGAGCGTCGACCTGACCGACGACACGCTGTCGACGGCCGACATCACGGTCGTGATCACCGAGCACGCAGGCATCGACTACGACCACGTCGTCGCGCGCAGCAACCGCATTTTCGACACGCGAAACGCCACCAAGGACGTCAAAAAAGGCCGCGAAAAGATCCGCAAGCTGTAGCCGCGCGATTCTGCGCAATGCGCAACGGACCATTCGAATTGGCCATTCGAAACCGCCATTCGAAGCCCCAATGAAAACCCATCTGGGACCCGCTTCTAACGCCTGGCCCCGGAGTTGCCGCAAAACCCTTGACGAGCCGAGCCGCGCTCGCTTTAGTCTAGAGCCTTCTCAGCACGAGTAGCTCAGTTGGTAGAGCGCCACGTTGCCAACGTGGGGGTCGCCAGTTCGAACCTGGTCTCGTGCTCCAGATTCCTTAACCCCGTCAAGCACTTAGCTTGGCGGGGTTTTTGGTTGCTACGGGACATGTGTCATGTTCAGGGAGGGTTCAGGTAGCGACCGAGCGCTGTTCACCCAACCGTACGTCGAATTCAGACGTGCGATCTCTTTCGCGTCGGG
>JAQBGU010000195.1:0-3792 GCA_032128375.1 Deltaproteobacteria bacterium
CGGCGGCAGACCGTGGACATCCTCGCCCTTCGCGAAGCCGGGCCACGCCAGCGGGTTGCGCTTTTCGAGTTCCTCGATCCCGTACGCCATCGCGCCGCGGTTGTTGTGCAGGTCGAGCAGGATGCCGTTGTTCTCGATCGAAGACGGGTTGGCGGCGAGCGGCCAGGTCCCCGCGATGTAGGGGCACAGCGCGTACAGGCCCTGGATCAGGTCGAGACGGCCTTCGCGTTTGAGCCGCAAGCCGGTTGCCAGCGTCAGGTTTCCGCCACCGCTCTCGCCGGCGACGATGATCCGCGCGGGATCGATGTTCAGCTTCGCGCCGTTCGCCGCGACCCACTCCAGACCAGACACACAATCGTTCAATCCGGCCGGGTAGGGAGCCACCTCGGGTGCCGAGCTGGGTGTGATCGCATTGCGAAAGTCGACCATCGCAACCGCGACTCCCTGCGCCGCGATGATCTTTCCCCAGGCGCGGTAGTTGCCGTCGTAGCACGACATCGTCTGCATCCCGCCACCGTGAATGTAGTAGACACACGGTGTGGGCTCCGCCGACTCCGGCGCAATGAGCTGGATCTTGATCGTGTTGCCATCGGGTGCGGAAGTGAATTCGTGCGTGCTGATCGCCAGACCCGCGGACGGTGCGACGTCTTCGTTGTCGCACATCTCCATGAAGCCCTTCAACGCCGCGACGGCCGCTTTGGCTTCGTCGCTGTTGGCCTGCTCGAGGATCTGTTCCCGGCTCTCGACGCTCTTGGCGGCGGGAATCATCATCGAGCCGAGCAAGGCCTTGATGCGCGGGTCGATCCGGGGGTCGTCGACGATCTTCGAATGGCTCATCGGGGAGCTCCTGTCGTTGGAATGGGTTGGATATCCGTTGAAAGTAAGTGTTGTGACTGCGTATTCTAACTGGAAAAGAGAGGCCACGATTCTACCAGATGATTCAGCTCTCCCTCGCGAGCGTCTCGTACCAGCTCTGCAGCACCCGGAATGCGAGCTTTCGCTGCCCGCGCTCCGACACGAGACCCTTGCGGTTGTAGTAGTCCTGTATTCCGGGCAAAACGCGACGGGGCGACCGGAAATCGCGCAGGATCCACGGCGACAGACCGCGGAGAAACGGGATCTTCTCCATCATCGCAATCTGGCCGGCGTAGACCGCCGCCTGGTGTTCTTCGGTAAACGGCTGTGTCGCATCACCGTGACGGCCGGCGAGCGCGCCTGCGCCGAGTTCGCTCATGATGAGTGGCTTGTCGTACTTCGACCTCCACTGCACTTCCGGAAGCGTTGCGACATCTCCGTAGTACCAGCCCAGGTACTCGTTACAGCCCATCACGTCGAGGTGCTCGCCCATGGGATCGTCGATGACCATCTCGCCGTCTTCTCGTGTAGCCATCAGCGCGCACGTAACCAAGCGCTGATCGTCGACCTCTCGCACGTGGTCCGCCAGCTGGCTCATGAACGACAAGCGTTCGGGTGTGCCGGGCGCCTCGTTGCCGATCGAGCACAATATGAAAGCCGCGCGGTTTCGGTCCCGCTCGAGCATGCTTCGCAGCTGCCGCTTGGCGTTTTCGAGGGTCGCGGCATTCTCCCAATCGAGGTTCCAGTACACGGGAACCTCTCCCCAGACGAGCAAGCCGAGTTCATCCGCGACGCGCAGCATGTTCTCGTCGTGGGTGTAGTGGGCAAGCCGTACGAAGTTGCAGCCGAGCTCCTTTGCCCAGCCGAGCAAGACCCGCGCATCGTCTTCGCCGAACGCGCGACCCTCGCGTAGCGGCGCTTCTTCGTGGATCGCAATGCCGCGCAGGAAGATCGGGTCGCCGTTGAGCAGAATCTGGTTGCCATCGACTTCGATCCTGCGGAAACCGATTTGATCGCTCACCGCATCGTGTGTAGACGAAATCAAAACCTCGTAGCGCGCCCGAGATTCGGGGCTCCAGAGTACCGGGCTCGCGGGCACAGAGAAGCCAGCGCGGCCCGCGGCGTCCGTAGTCAATACGGCGTCGACTTCGAGTTCGGGAATGCGCACCTGAACAGACGCGTTCGCGGCAGCGCCGCCATCGAGTTGTACCCAGCCATCCACCCGGTCGCCGGCACCCAATTTCACTTGATAGTCGCGAATGAAGACCGCCCCGAATTCCAGCAGCAGGACATCGCGTGTGATCCCCCCGTAGTTCCACCAATCGGTCTGGGTTCCTGGGACGCCATCCGCCCGCCGAGTCGCGTCGACTCCGACGATCAGCGCGTTCGCGCCACTGCGAACCGTTTCGGTGATCTCGAATGCAAACGGCGAAAAGCCGCCTTCATGCGCGCCGATCTCTTCGCCGTTCAGGTAGACGCGGCTCTGGTAGTTCGCGGCTCCGAAATGCACGAAGAATCTTCGTCCCTTTTCGAGGGATGCGTTGAAACTACGCTTGTACCAGACAGTGCCCTCGTAGAAGAACAACCGCTCGGATTGACTGTTCCAATCGCCAGGAACACTCAGCAGATCCGATTTTTCGAAGTCGTATTCGGCGAGTCCGGGGCGAAACGGAAACTCGCGATACCAGCCAGCACCCCATGGCGAGCCGTAGATGCTCAGGCGGCCCGCTTCGTACGGGTCGACGATCGTCCGCCATCGGCCCGCGAGGCTCTGGCCACCACGACCGAGGACGTTTTGGATATTCGGAAACAGCGAATGGGTGGGCACCCCAGCAGCATAGTCAGCGCATCGCCGGCATGCCGCCAGACGCCGTTGGTCGCCGCGCCGCGGCAGACCTGCACGTTTCGGCCGAGCTCATCGAAACGCGTTCCAGCGGCGATAAAAGAAGTAGGAGACTCCGAGAATCACCAGGCACACAGCCGACGGCGCCGTGACCTCGAGAGGGTCGCCCACCGTGATGTGTGAGATCACCGCTCCACCAAAATCGAAAGTGAAACCGGCGTAAGCCCACTCTTTGAGAATCCGGAACTGGGGGGCGATCAGGACTGAAGCGCCCAGCAATTTTGCGATGCCAAGGATGGTGAGCAGATACTCTGGATATCCGAGCCCGGTCGCCGCTTCGACCAGCTCCGGCGCGTGCCGCAGTTCTTGGATTCCGGCTCCGACCATCGCCAGAGCCAGTAGACCCGTCACGCCCCAGTAGACGCGGGTGGTTGTTGTGTTGTTGGTGTCGGACATGGGTGCCTCCGGATGCGTACCGCCCAAGTATGCCGAAGGAAGCCATCACGGGCCGCAACATGCACGCAGGACTCCCGATCACCGATGACCATGCCACGATCGCCGCGGCACTGGAAGACGTCAGTATCCCGACGCTGGTGCTCTCGATAGTCGACCGCCGCCTATCTGGGCATCACGCTGCCGCTGTTTCCAAACTTTTTCTGCATGTACGGGCCCGGCACCAACCTGGCATCCGGCGGAAGCCTGATCTTATTCCGAATGCCAGATCCGTTACATCAGCGGCTGCCTGAAGTTGTTGGTCGAAGGTGAACATGCAACGCTCGAGCCTCGTCCTGCTGTGCACGACGCATACCATGCACGCACCCAGAAGGAACTCGAAACCCTGGTCCGGGCCCACCCGTCGGTCAAGAGCAGCTGGTACAAGAACTCCGAGGGCAAGATCCACATCCTGAGGCGGCTGGTCGACTACTGGAGCTGGACCCGCGAACCGGAACCCACGGATTTCGTGATCGGCTGAGTCGTCCGGGCGACTCCGCCCCCCTCGGGTCCATCGCTCGTTGGCAAGCACGGCCGCGACTGACGCGCTGGCCAGCGCGGGCTAGCGTCGCTGTCGACAACCCCGGAGGCCCAGATGATCG
>JAQBGU010000196.1:0-27680 GCA_032128375.1 Deltaproteobacteria bacterium
CCACGGAAACTGGATGTCGGATCCGGCAACTGTGTAGAGGTGTCACAGTCTGAACGAGCGCCCGCCCGCTGAGAAGCTCGTGGGGCAGATGGGGGCATGAGAGGAATCGTGGGCACTTTTTCAGAACGTCCGGGTCGGTTCGGTGCTCTTAATCATGCGGTTTCAGATCCGAAGGGCGGGGATTCTGGGTCGGTCTGTAGCGTGACGAGTTCTTTGTAAAGCCCGCTGCGCTCGATCAGCTCGCGGTGAGTTCCCGTTTGAGTGATCGCGCCGGCCTCGAGCACGATGATCTTGTCGGCGTTTTGGATCGTTGACAATCGGTGTGCGATGGAGATCACCATACGGCCACCCACGAGTGCGTCGATGGCCTCTTGCACGAGCCGCTCGCTCCTGGAGTCGAGGCTGCTGGTCGCTTCGTCAAGAACCAGAATCGCCGGGTCCTTCAGAATCGCGCGGGCGATCGTGATTCGTTGGCGCTGTCCGCCCGACAGCCTGACTCCCACCGAGCCGACCTCCGTCCCGTAGCCGTCGGGGAACTCGGCTACGAACTCGTCGACGCGCGCGGCCTGCGCGGCCAGCATGACTTCCCGGTCGGACGCGGTGGGCCGGCCAAAGCGGATGTTCTCGAGGATGGAAGTGTCGAACAGGAATGGATCCTGGCTGACAACTGCGATGTGCTCATATAGCGAATCGCGACTCACGTGCCGGATATCGATGCCGTCGATCTCGATCGTGCCGGAGCTCGGGTCGTAGAACCGCAACAACAAATCGACAAGGGTCGTCTTTCCCGAACCCGTCGGTCCGACGATCGCAATCACTTCCCCGGCGCGCAGAACGAACGAGACATCGCGCAACACCGGGTCGCGTCCGTAGGAGAAAACGACGTTCTTGAACGCCACGCTGCGGCGCACCCCGTCGATCGTTACAGCGTTGGGTGCATCGGTGATCTCGGCTGGACTATCGATGACCTCGAACATCCGCGCGGCAGACGGCTGTGCATCGGCGAGTCGAACCCAACCCTTGGCGAGCGACTTGACCGGGCGGTACGTGGTCGCCATCACCGCCGCGAACGCAGCCAGATCGCCCATCGTAAGCCCCCAGCGACCCCCGAGAACGAGCGCGGCGCCGAGCAGGATCGTTCCGATCGCGATCGCGTTGTTGAGCGCCTCGGTGAGGCTACGCGCCAGGATTCGGTTCTTTACGACTTTCATGCTGCGCCGGAACAGCTTGTGGGTTTCCAGCTCGAATGCCCGGTGTTCGGCGATTTCCGCGCGAAAGGCCTTGATGACTTTGATGCCGTCGAGAATCTCGATCATCCGCTGTGTGACGTCTGCGAGGGTTTCTTGTCGGCGGCGGGCGCTGCGTTTGATGCGGCGGTGAAAAAGTGCAATCACGGCGAATAACGCGGGTCCCAAGACCAGAAAAATCGCAGCCAACTGCCACGAAATCGCGAGCAGAACCGCGGCGCCGACCAGTGTCATCACGATTGCTTCAATGAAGTCATCGAATAGCAGGCCAATGGCACCGTGAGCGGCGCGAACATCGGTGAGCGTCCGAGACAGAAGGTCGCCGCGACGGGCATCGTTGTGGAATTGCAGCGGCAATGCGAGTAGCCGGCCGCACAAGTCGCGTTGCATATCGACATATACACGGCCCAGCACGTACTCGGTCAGGTAGTTTCGCGCGAATTGGACGGTCGGCATCAACAGGATCACGATCAAGCCGAACATCGCGACCTCCAACAGGCTGTCACGAACGTGGGCTTCCAGCACGGCGCGACGTTCCTGCTCGCTCGCACCGAGAGCGGTGCCGGATGGGACGTGCGACGCGCTGCCTGCAATCGTCGGGCGCGCCGGGTTGGCGGTTGAATGCCCGAAGCCCGGAAAATCCGGAATCGGCAGCCAATCTGCGTCTGCCATCAATCCGCCGGCGGGAACCAACACATCGTCGAGAATCGGTTTGATGAGATACGCACGCAGGTAGGTGCCACCCGCCGCGAGCCCGGACAGCAACATCGCGAGCGAGATCAGCCCGATAAATGGACGGGCATACGTGTTGAGTAGGCGCGCGAACACCGAGCGTGCGACTGGGCTTGTGTCCACAGGCCTCGCCGAGTTCTCCGCAATAGACGCCATGGCACGACCGCCGATCCATTACTGAGGGGGGCGGCCATAGCCTAGCAGGCCGTGCAGGCCCGGGTTGAGTTCCAGCCTACCCGAGCTCGGCGGCGATCGCGTCTCCCGCTTGCCAACCGAGCAGCAGGTCGCCTTCGAATCCGCGTTGGGCAGCCTGGGAACGGTCGAGAATGTACGCCGGAACTCGCGACATCGGCCGCTGAAGTCCCAGGATCGGATCGCTGTCGCTCGAGTCTGTGAGCAGGTCCCAGCGGTCCCACAAGGGTGCAGGGACCGCGATCCGTTGCCAGCCCTCGTCGCCCAATGGCATCAGCGACACGACGCTGCGTCCGATATTTTCGAAGGCGCGCTGATCGTCGAGCGCTTCGATCGGCATGCAGGCATCAGCGATCAAGTCCACCTCTGTACCTCTGTCGAAGATGCGAATGCGCACCACGTTGGTTCCAGTCATCGTCGCGGACGGGTCGCGCACGCTGATTACACGCGAGGCCATACCCGCTGGGATCAACTCGCGGCTCCCACGTAAATGGAGACTCAGACGACGTCCAGTCGGGGCGGAACCGTGTAGCCAGCCATGCTTGGTCTCCGACTTTCCCATTGGCTTGGCTGTTTCGTTCCCGCCGTGACAGCCCATATCGACCAGTGATGATGTCGGGGCGTTGAGGATGAGCGCCCGGGCAGAGCTGATATCGTGCGATTCATCGGCCACCACCGCCGGAAGATTGCCCGTCTGAACGATCCGAAAGGCTCCAGATAGTCGGCGAAATTCGCCATGGCGTGTTTCGATTTGCCGGCGCAGCAGCGAAGCGAGCCACGGATCCTTGCCGCTCACCCGGACAGCGCCGCTCAACGCAGCGCCGAGGAGTCGGTTGCGCGCGGCCGCCTGTGGGGGACGGCGTCCGAAATCGGCGAGTGCGCGCGACTGCGCATCGATCAGTGGCGTCAACTCCGGGGCCGCGGCGATCGCATGTTCGACGTTTTGATCCACTGGTGTGTCGGCTGGGGTCTGCGATCGCGATATTGACAGCAAGCTGCGCCCAGCCTGGCGAGCGGTCGGGGTGAGTTGCGATGCCACCAGCTGCGCACCCTCTGCGGCCGCCGATTCTGCGAGGGCAGTCAACAGATCTCGTGAGACTCGGCTATTGGCCAGCCCCCAGCATTCGATTTCATTTGCGGTCTGTTCCGGGTCTCCGATATTGACCCGCGCGCCAGGCCATGCGACCTGGTATGCGAGCGGTTCTGATATCAGATTCCTGCGGTCGATCAACGGGATGCCGATCGCGGACAAACACGCAGCCAAGACCGAGTCGCTCGCCGCACCGGTCATCAGAAACGGTTCTCTGATCCCAGCAAACGCCGTGACGGCGGTGTCCTCTTCGATGACCAACACCTGCGCGCCGCGCATCGCCAGCCGAGCCGCCGCGACCAGGCCCGGCAGCGCGCCACCGACCACCACCGCGTCCCAACGTCGGACCCGATCGGTCTCGCGGACATTCAGGCCGGGCAAGCCTCGCATCAATCCTACGCTAGGCCGATCCGAATACCAGCGCCGGCTGGTCGGGGCCGCGAGCTTCGATCCTACCTATCGCGTAGCAGCGCTCGCCGAGTCCGGGCAGCCGATCGGCGATTTCGTTCGCCTGGTCGGGGGGGACGATCAACATCATGCCGATCCCGCAGTTGAATACGCGAAGCATCTCGGAATCTGTGAGTTCGCCTTGCCGCTGTAGCAGTCCGAAGATCGCTGGCCTCGGCCACGAGGTCGGATCGATGTTTGCTCGAACACCCTTCGGCAGCACGCGGGGTACGTTGCCTTCGAAACCGCCACCTGTGATATGGACGATTCCCTTGATCGTGAAGTCACGGATCAGGTTCAGGATCGGCTTGACGTAGATTCGCGTCGGCGCCAGAAGAGCCGCGGCCAGCGACGTGTTCAGCTCCTGGTTGGCCGCGCGAAAATCGAGATGGCCGGCTCGGGTGCCGGTCTCGACGATGCTTCGCACCAGCGAAAATCCGTTGCTGTGGATGCCGCTCGAGGCAAGGCCGAGGATCTGATCCCCGACGCTGATCGTCGATCCGTCGATGATGCGATCGCGCTCGACGACACCGACGCCGAAACCGACCATCTCGACGTCGCCGTCCTGGTAGACCCCCGGCATCGTCGCAGTCTCGCCGCCCAGCAGTGCACATCCCGCTCGGCGACAGCCTTCAGCGATTCCGCGCAGTGCCTCCCTGGCGATCGCTGTGTCTAGCTGGTTCATCGCGAGATAGTCGAGAAACACCAGCGGTTCTGCTCCCTGCACGATGATGTCGTTGACCACCATCGCTACGCAGTCGATCCCTACGGTGTCATAGCGACCCAGCTCTGCTGCGAACTTCAACTTGGTCCCGACGCCATCGGTTCCCGCGACGAAGACCGGGTTCTGGTAGCGATCGGGAGCTTTGAACAGACCCGCGAACCCCCCGATCGTCGACAGGACTTCTGGCCGGAGCGTCGGCCGGGTGATTTCTCCGATTTCGGAGATGAACCCCTCATCGTGATCGAGATCGACGCCGGCTCTGGCGTAGGACGGGGCGGTGGAATCAGACGGGGGTTTTCGGGGAGAGTCAGGCACGCCCGATGGATAGGGTAGAGGATTGAGTTCTGTCAAACGCCGGACACTCCCAAAATGGGATGCGAAAAGCTGCTATCGTGCGCCAGTGACGCTGTCGGTGCTGATCCTCGCATTGAACGAGGAGGACCAGGTCGCTGACGCCGTTTTCAGTGCGAGCGCGCCCGGAGTCGAGGTTGTCGTCGTAGACGGCGGCAGCACAGATGCCACGTGCGAGCGCGCGGCGGCGGCGGGAGCTCACGTTGTCGATCTGGAGGGCGGCCGGGCGGGACGCGCCCGGCAGATGGCCGCCGGTGTCCGGAGCAGTCGGGGCGAAATCATTCTGTTCCTACATGCCGATACCCGGCTGCCAGCCGGATTCGAGCGCGCGATCCAGGCTGTGCTCAGCGATCGGGGCACGGTTGGGGGGGCATTTGGGTTTCGGTTCGACCAACCCGGTGCAGCCCTGCGGTTTGTCGAGTGGGGAGTGAGGCTACGAGTGGCGGTATTTGGAATGCCGTACGGAGACCAGGCGCTGTTCGTGCGACGCTCGGTGCTCGATGAGATCGGCGGTGTCCCGCAGGTGCTGATCATGGAGGACTTGGACCTCGTCCGTTCGATGCGGCAGCGCGGTCGCGTTGCGCAGATCGCGCTGCCGGTCGTCACCTCGGCCCGGCGATATGTCGACCGCGGGGTGTTTCGAACGATGTTCCGAAACTGGTTGATGGCTTCTGGGTGGTTGTTGGGAATCGATCGCGGCAGGCTCGCCAGCTGGTATAGACAATGAGCGGGGCCGGCGAGATCGCTGCGCTGCGCGAGGGCCGCAGTTCGGTCGCAGCGGCGCTCGCGCGGCTCTCGCAGTACATCGACTCGAACCGGCGCTACTACGCAGTCTGGTCGCTGATCACGCTCGGATACGTCGGAACCTTCCTGGCGGTGCCGCTCTTGACCGGTCGGGTCGTCGAAGCGATTACCGAGCGGCAGCCCGCGGAGGAGATCGTTCGCTTGTCGCTCGCGCTGGCGGCGGTTGGCGTTCTGGGAGGCCTGCTCCGCTACTACTCGCGCGTAATGGTTTTCAACGCGGCGAGAACGATCGAATACCAGATCCGCATGGACCTATTCGCCCATCTCCAGCGCCTTCCGCAATCGTTCTATCTTGGCTGGCGCACGGGCGATTTGATGAGCCGCTGCGTCAACGACCTCAACTCGGTGCGTATGCTGCTCGGGCCGGGTCTGCTGTCCGTTGTTCAGACGCCCATTCTCTACGTGGGTGCACTGAGTGTGATGTTCTACATGGATTGGCAGCTCGCGCTGCTGGTTCTGATCCCGTACCCGCTGTTCATCTTGATGGCCCGTGGGTTCGGCAAGGGAATGTACCGCTGGTCCATCGCAGTGCAGGAGGGGCTGGCAGACCTCTCGAATCAGCTCCAGGAGACGATTTCCGGCATCGCTGTCGTGAAGACCTACGCGATGGAAGGCGTCACGAGGCTGCGCTTTACGGCCGCCAACGACGCACTGTACCAGCGGCATCTGAGGCTGGTCCGAATCAGTGGGGCGATGCCGGCCATCACGGGGCTGCTTCCCGGCATCGGGATGCTGATCATCTTGTGGGTCGGCGGAAACCGGATTCTGGAAGGTCGCATGTCGACAGGCGATTTCTTCACTTTTGCGATGTTGATCTATCAGCTCACGTTTCCGACGTTCATCATGGGGTGGGTCTTCTCGCTGATTCAGCGCGGATCTGCGGCCATGCAACGGGTTGACGAAGTGCTGGCCGTCGAGCCGTCGATAGTCGACTCACCGGACGCGGTCGATATCGACGATCTGCGCGGGGAAATCGAGTTTCGAAATCTCACGTTCCACTACCCCGGTGCCGCCCGCGAGCCGGCGCTTCTCGATATCACGCTGACCGTTCCGGGTGGTTCGACGTTGGGCATCGTAGGCCCGGTCGGGTCGGGCAAGAGCACGCTGGCTTCGGTGATCCCAAGGCTGTACGAAGTGGACGACGGACAGCTGTTCATCGATGGCATCGACGTCAATCATCTGAAAATCCGGAACCTGCGATCGAACATCGCGATGGTCCCGCAGGACTCCTTCCTGTTCTCGATGACGCTGGCGGAAAACGTCGCTTATGGGCTCCCTCAGACCGATCCGAAGCAGGTCGCCGTAGCTGTCGAGCGGGCCCAGCTCGCCAAGGATCTCGCAGAGCTACCGCACGGCCTCGCGACCGTCGTAGGCGAGCGGGGTGTGATGTTGTCCGGCGGGCAGCGGCAGAGGACCGCGCTAGCACGTGCGCTGGCGCTCGATCCGCGCATCCTGATCCTGGACGACACGCTTTCGAGCGTCGACGCCGCAACCGAGCAGGCCATCCAAGAGGGTCTCGATGAGGTCTTCGCAGGACGCACAGTGGTGTGCATTTCTCATCGCATCGGCAGCGTTCGCGACTGTGACCTGATCATTGTGCTCGAGGACGGTCGCATCAGCGAGAAGGGCACCCATGCAGCGCTGCTCCTCGCCGGCGGGTTCTACGCGCGCACAGCCCGCGAGCAGGCGCTCGAAGACGAACTCGACGGAATGGGGGAGGTGGCGTGAGCGCTGATTCCCTCCACGAGGAAGACGAACTCGGCAAGGCCTACGACAGTCGCATGCTCGCGCGGCTGTGGCCGTTCGTCCGCCCATACATGTGGGTGTTCCTGCTGGACATGCTTCTGGTCGTGCCCCTGTTCGTATTGGAGCTGGCTCCGGGCTGGATCATCAAGCACGGGCTCGACTCGGTCTTCGGCGGCATCGATGGCGGAATTGGCGGCGGCGCGTCCGATGTGGCCACACAGACTCTCGCGATCGCCGCCAATGCCAGCGCCTGGGCGACCGGTTGGCTAAAGCCGCCCGCGTTTTTCTCAGCGCTCGGATGGCTCGCGCTGCTGTATGGATGTGTTTCGCTCGCGCTCGCGGCAATGCAATTCATCCAGATGTACCTGTCGGCCTGGCTCGGGCAGCTCGCGATGCGGGACCTGCGAACGACCGTGTTCGACCACATTCAGAAGCTCCATCTCGGGTTCTTCGATCGCTACCCGGTCGGTCGGCTGGTCACGCGCGCCACCAACGATATTGAGAATGTGGCGGAGATGTTCTCGGCCGGGCTGGTCGCGCTGATCGTCGACGTGGTGAAGATGCTCGGCTATGCGGCGATCTTGTTCGCGATCAGCTGGAAGCTGTCGCTGTTCACATTCGCGGTGGTTCCCTTGTTGGCGGTCGCGGCGGTGATCTTCCGCATGAAAGTCCGAGAGGCTTTTCGGGAGACCCGGCTGCGGATCGCCCGCATCAATGCGCAGATCCAAGAGACGATCACCGGTATGAAAGTGGTTCAGCTATTCACGCGAGAAGATCGAAATCTTTCCGATTTTGATCAGATGAATACGCTCAATCGGGACGCTTGGCACCGCTCGAATCGCTGGGAGGGGCGGCTGTTTTCGGTGGTCGAAGTGGCCCAGAACCTGACTGTCGCGATCATTTTGGGGTACGGCTACGGGCTAGCCGCGATTGGAACGTTTTATCTGTTCATCGACTACATGCGGCGGTTTTTCATGCCGCTGCGTGACTTGTCGGCGAAGTATTCGATCATGCAATCCTCGATGGCGGGTGCAGAGCGGATCTTCGAACTGCTCGATACGGAACCGGCGGTCGTCGATCGGCCCGTCTCGGTGGTCCGCTCGATTCCCGTCCAGCGCGGCGCGGTCGAGTTCGAGGACGTCTGGTTCGCTTACAACACCAGCCACAATGCCACCGGTGACACTGAAGAGTGGGTGCTGCAAGACTTGAATTTTCACGTTGAACCCGGCGAAAAGGTTGCGTTTGTTGGGGCTACCGGAGCCGGAAAAACTTCGCTGATCAAGCTGCTGACGCGGTTGTACGAGCCACAACGCGGGCGCATCCTGTTGGATGGAATCGAACTCGCGGACCTGCCCCAGAGCGAGATTAGGCGCCAGGTCGCGACGGTTCTGCAGGACGTGTTCCTGTTCAGCGGTACGATCGAAGAGAACATCGCGCTCGGCCGCGAAGATATCTCCCGCGCGCAGGTCGAGGCGGCGGCGCGAACCGTTGAAGCACACACGTTCATCGAGCGGCTCCCGGATGGCTACCAAACCGAGCTGCGCGAGCGCGGCGCAAACCTGTCGGTTGGGCAGCGCCAGCTGCTGTCGTTTGCGCGCGCGGTTGCGCACGGTGCGGACATCTTGGTGCTCGATGAAGCCACCAGTTCGATCGATACCGAAACTGAAGTCGCGGTCCAGCGCGGTGTGCACAACCTGATGCAGGGCCGAACGGCTATCGCGATCGCACATCGACTATCGACCGTCCAAGATATGGACCGCATCTACGTGCTGCACAAGGGGCGCATCCAAGAGTCCGGGTCGCACGACGAACTGCTCGCGCTCGAGGGGTTCTACTACCGGCTGTATCGGCTCCAGTATCGCGCCGAGCAGGTACGGATCCAAGCGACCGCGTAGGTCCTTGACTCGCGTATAACAGGGTTCTTCGGGTGAGCGGGTTGCGCCGGCAAATTTGCTCGCGAGAACATGCGCCAAGTGGTTGCGAGGGGACCATCAGGGGTGGTAACAATCCGTCGTCCCCCCTCCTCCTGTGATTCGCGCCATCGAATTCCACCCTCGACACATCGCCTCGAGCGGGGCGGGCTATCGACGTGTGGGATTGGGCACTGGGGAGCGGGTGAAGCTGAAATCGCTGGATCTGCACGGCTTCAAATCGTTCGTCGACAAGACCTCGCTGGTCTTCAAGCCGGGAATCACCGCTGTCGTCGGACCCAATGGTTGCGGCAAGTCCAACGTCGTCGATGCGATGCGCTGGGCGATGGGCGAGCAATCACCGCGGCGACTTCGCGGCAAGGGCATGGACGATGTCATCTTCCAGGGCTCCGAGGGACGCTCGCAGGTCGGCATGGCCGAGGTCGTGTTGAAATTCGATAATGCCGATGGAAACGGGCCGCCCGCGTTTTCGGCTTACCGAGAGATCCAGATCACGCGGCGCCTGTATCGCAGCGGCGAATCGGAATATCTGCTGAACAAGACCCCGTGCCGCCTGCGTGACGTGCACGACTTCTTCCGCGACACCGGTATCGGGACCAAGGGCTACACAATCGTCGAACAGGGTCGGATCGCCGAAATCGTCTCGGCCAAGCCGGAAGAGCGAAGGATCCTGATCGAAGAGGCCGCGGGCATTGGGAAGTACAAGGCGCGGCGTCGCGAGGCCGAATCGAAGATCGCATCGACCGAACAAAACCTGCTCCGCATCAGTGACGTCCTCGCTGAGATCCGGCGGCAGATCACCTCGATCGATCGGCAGGCCAAGAAGGCCGCCCGCTACAAGCGGCTTCGTGAGACGCTGCGGGTGCTGGAACTATCGCTCGCTGCAGATGAGCGCCGCGAACACGCGCTAAAGATCGAAGTTGCCTCCGCCAGTCTGGTCGGGCTTCGCGGGGAAGTCAGCGCACTCGAGGCGATGCTCGAGCAGCAGGAACTTTCCGTCCAACAGAAACGTCTCGAGTTGGCCGAATCCGAACGCTTGCTGAGTCACGGCAACGAGAGCCTGCTTGCGCTGCGTACCGACATCAAACACAACGAAGGCAAGATCGAGTTCGGCCGCCGCGAGCGGGCATCGCTGGCCGAGACCATCAGCGCCCGACAGGCCGAACTCGAGCGCCTGGTGGAGCAACTCGCTAGCCAGCAGACCGAATCCGAAGGGGCCGGCGCCGAACTCGAGGCCATCGAGGGCGCGGTGGAATCGGGCCGCGAAGGCGTTGTGACCAGCGAATCGCAGGCTGGCGAAGCGCGGCTGAAGCTGCAAGAACTGGAGCGCGAGCGCGACGGTTCCAATTCCGGACTCGTGGAAATCTTGACGCGGATCGCGCGGTCTGAAGACCGTCTTTCGAGCGGAGACGACCGCAGGGCAGAAATCGACGCGCGAATTCGCAGCGCCGACGAAATCATCGAAGTGAATCAGACCGAGTCGACCCGCGCGGATTCTGAGCAACGCGATCTCGAGCAGGGCGTGCGCAACTTATTGGGCGAGCGGGACCGGTTCATGGGAGGGGTGCGGCGCGCGCTCGAGACGCTCGAAGGGGTGACTTTGGGCGCCCATGCGGCTTCCGAAAAACTCAGTGAAATCCGGGAATTGCGGGAGACACGGAAAGCGCGACTCGAATCTTTGCGAGAGCTCGTCGAGCAACGCGACGACGTGGGTGCCGCCGCTCGACACCTGCTGTCGCGCGATGCTCAGCAGCGCCGCGACCTCGGTATCCGAGGGCTGGTGCGAGACCTTCTGGAAGTGGATCGCGATGTGGTCGCTGCTGTCGAAGCGGTGTTGGCCGACCGGGCCGAGGCTGTCGTCGTCGATCGGCCATCTCACGCAGTTTCGGCGATCGAGCTGCTGCGCGCCGCGCAGGCGGGTCGCGGCATCCTGGTGTCACTGCCTTCGCCGCACGAAGCGCCGACGGGTTTTGTCCCGTTGGGCCAACCGCTGCTCAATCACGTTCGGCTGTCGAGCGGGCTAGCGCAAAGTGCGTCTCAGGGTTCGTCTGAAGGTCTGTCTCCGGGTTCAGGTGAAGGTTCAGGTGAAGGTTTCGGTGAAGGTCGAGAGCTGAAAAGCGATTCTCGCTCTGCGAACGCAGCTATCGAGGGTCTTGAACGGATGCTGCGCAAGTTGCTGGCGGGCGTGAATTTGGTCGACGACCTGCGCGAGGTGCTGGCGGTCTATGGCGGAGGTCGGATTCCCGCGACGTTCGTAACCCGAGACGGCGACCTGCTGTCGTCAGATGGCGTGATTCGCGGTGGCGGAGCGCGCGGTGGCTCGGGCAGCGGCGTGCTGGCACGCATCGGAGAGATCCGCGAACTCGCGATCGAAGTCGAGAGTCTCGATGCGAGGGTCGAGGCCGCGCAGGCCGAAAACGCCCGTGCGCAGGCCCAGCTCGTGGACGCGACCAATGAACTCGACAACCTTCGCAATCGCCATCACACCGCGGCGCTCGCTGTGGCCAACCACGAAAAAGATATCGAGCGCAACCGGGAGCGCGTCAAGGCGTTCGGTGAAGTTCAGGAAGGGCGCCTCGCGGAGCGTTCCGAAAATCTGGCGGAAGTCGAGTCGCTCGAAATGGAACGCGCAAGGCTCGAACAAGTCCTGACCGACGCCAGAGCAGAACGCGTGCGGCACCAGCGAGACCTCGACTCCCTGGTGCTGCGGGTCGGATCGGCGGGCCGCGAACTGAATCGCCTGGAGACCATCGCGACCGAACGCCGCGTTGAACACGCCGGGCGCTCGGAAAAGCGCGATCGCCTTCGCCTGGCCCATCAACGGGCGCAGCAAGCGGTTGGAGAAACCCGCGACTGGATCAGTCGACGCGAACAGGAAATCGCGGACGCCGCCTCTCGCCGCGCCGAGTTGGCTGAATCGGTCGGGGAGGCGGAACAGACCCTCCAGCTCTTGTTGCGCGAGGAAGAGGGCGCGCGCTCGACCAACGAGGCCAAGCGAGACGCCTACGAGCAGATCGCAGCGGAGCTCAACGCGGTCGATGACGCGGGGCGCAAGACCCGAAACGAGATTTCGGACCGTCGTGACCGCGTGGCCCAGACGGAGCTGTCGACCCGCGAGTTCGAATTGCGCATGACCCACCTGGACGAGTCCATCCGAGAAAAATGGCAAGTCGAACTCTCGACCTGGACACCGCCCAGCGTCGAACCGGAGCCGGTTGGTCTGGCAGACGCAGCCGAACCCCCCTCTGCGCTTGCGTCTCCCGAATCCACCGCACCCATGACCACGGAATCAGAAACAGACGACGAGTTGTCATCGCTAGACGTGGTCCGCGAGGCACGCGAGAATGCCAAACTTGCGCTGCTGTCCGTTGCGGAGCGGTCGACGAAGCTGGAAGAAGTGCGCGCAAAGATCCATGCCCTGGGCGAGGTGAATTTGGGCGCAATCGAAGAGCACGAAGAGCTGAGCGAACGCTCGCGGTTCCTGACCGAACAGAAGGGCGATCTCGACCGGACTCTGGAGTCACTGCGCGACGCGATCAACCGCATCAACCGGACGAGTCGCAGCCGTTTCAAGGAGGCCTTCGAGGCGATCAGCAAACACTTCTCTGAGAATTTCCCACGTTTGTTCTCAGGGGGTCGCGCGAGCCTGTCGCTGACCGAATCCGAAGATGTGCTCGAGGCCGGGATCGAGATCATGGCCATGCCGCCAGGCAAGCGTCTGCAAAACGTGAACCTGCTGTCCGGCGGTGAAAAGACGCTGACAGCACTGGCTCTGCTGGTCGCGGTGTTCCAAGTTCGGCCGTCACCCTTCTTCTTGCTCGATGAAGTCGACGCGGCACTCGACGACGCCAATGTCGGCCGCTTCAACGACCTCATCACGGAGCTGTCCAACCAATCGCAGTTCGTGATCATCACGCACAACAAGCGCACCATCGAGGTCGCCGACGTGTTGTACGGCGTGACGATGGAGCGAAAAGGCGTCAGCAAGCTCGTGTCGGTGAATCTCCACCGCTAGATCTGCCCGGCAGAGCGACTGATTCACAGTCCAAGGCGCCCCCAGTCGCCCCGCAAGGCTGTTATGTTGGGCGCGCTATGGAACTGATCGAGATTCTCTTGGCGTGGGCGGGCCGCAATCCGGTACTGCCCGCGCTGTTGTTGGGACCCCTGCTGGTTGCGATTGGTGCGGTGTTGGTCACCGCGCGCAGCGCCACGAGATACCCCGCGGCAGCAACATCTCCTACCCCCATCGAGTCCACACCAGAAGTCTCGCAAGCATCGCTTCCGTTTCCCGAGCCCTTCGTCCAGGTTCAGCCAGCGGACGCGAAGCAGCAGGCGGAACCTGAACCTGAGCCGGAATCGGAGCCTGAAGCAGAGCCCGAGTTGGAGTTCGAGCCAGAGCTGCAACCCGAGCCTGAGGTTCCCAGCGTCCCAGCACGGGAACCGATACGACTTCGCGATCGGTTGCGGCTGACCAGCGAGTCTCTGGCCGGAAAGCTGAGCCAAATTCTGGGCGGCAGAACCGTCGATGCAGGTCTGCTCGACGATTTGGAGGCGTTGTTGTATCAGGCGGATCTCGGTGTGAAGACGGCGGATAGCCTGCTCGCTGAAGTCCGATCGAAGGCTTCCGGCGGAGATGAGGCCGCGGTCCGAGCTGTGCTGCGCACAGCGATCCTCGAAAAGCTGCGGCGGGTCCAGAGCCACCATTCGATCGGATTGGATGCGCCGGACCAGAACCCGCACGTGATCCTGGTGCTCGGCGTCAATGGCGCTGGAAAAACCACATCGATCGGGAAACTCGCGGCGCGCTATCGCGCCGAGGGGCATTCGGTTGTACTTGGCGCCGCAGACACGTTTCGGGCGGCTGCGACCGAGCAACTGCAGGCTTGGGGCCAGCGAGCCGATTGCGATGTGATCGCAGGACAATCGGGAGGCGATCCCTCGGCCGTCGCGTTCGACACCGTCAAGGCCGCCAAGGCGCGCGGCATCGGCGTTGCGATTATCGATACGGCTGGGCGCTTGCAGACCAGAACGCCACTCATGGAAGAGTTGGGCAAGATGGTTCGTGTGATCAACAAGGGTCTCGAAGGGGCGCCACACGAGGTTCTGCTGGTGCTCGATGCGACCACCGGACAAAATGCGAGATCGCAGGCGAAACTATTCACGGAAGTCGCGGGCGTGACCGGCCTGATTCTCACCAAGCTCGACGGGACTGCCAGAGGTGGCGTGTTGATCGGTTTGGCGGACGAGTTCGGGATACCGGTGAAGTATGTCGGCGTCGGAGAGGCGGTCGAGGATTTGCGTGACTTCGACGCTGAAGAGTTCGTCGATGCGATCTTCGCGGCCTAGTGATCGCGAGAGCGCGAACACTGTACTGGGAGTGACCGTGGTGCAGCAGGCATCGAGTCGTTGAGTCGAACGGGGAGGCTATGGCACATCGATACGTAATGGCTCTGGATCAGGGCACGACATCTTCTCGGGCGATCTTGTTCGAAAGAAGCGGCGCGATCGCCGCGATAGATCGACAAGAGTTCCCGCAGTACTTTCCAAAGCCCGGTTGGGTAGAGCACGATCCCAGCGAAATCTGGAACAGCCAACTCCAGGTGGCTCGCGGCGTGCTCGAGCGTGCCGGGGCGACCGCATCCGATGTCGCCGCGATTGGCATCACGAACCAGCGCGAAACCGCGGTGGTCTGGGACCGCGCCAGCGGCGATCCGATTCACAACGCGATCGTCTGGCAATCGCGGCAGACGGCCGGAATCTGCGACGCGCTGCGGCGCAGAGGGCTTGATGACGAAGTACGCAGGCGGACCGGGCTGCTGATCGACGCCTACTTCTCGGGCAGCAAGGTCCGCTTCATCCTGGACGCGGTCGAGGGTGCTCAAAGGCGCGCCGAACGGGGCGAACTCGCGTTCGGAACGGTTGACAGCTGGCTGCTCTACAAGTTGACCGGTGGCAGGGTCCATGCCACCGAGGTTTCGAATGCATCGCGCACGCTGATCTACAACATCCACGAGCGCGACTGGGACGATCTGCTGCTCGGTGAGCTGAACATCCCCCGCGCGATGCTCCCCGAGGTTCGCGACTCGAGCGGTATTTTCGGAGTGACCGATCAAGAGTTGCTGGGCGATGAGATCCGCGTGGCGGGAATCGCCGGAGACCAGCAGGCCGCGCTGTTCGGCCAGGGCTGTACCTCTCCAGGACGCGCCAAAAACACCTACGGAACCGGCTGTTTCTTGTTGATGAACACCGGCGCGGACGCGCCGATGTCGACTCAGGGACTCATCACGACGATGGCCTGGTCGCTCGACGGCAAGCCCGAGTACGCGCTCGAAGGCAGCATCTTCGTGGCCGGCGCCGCCGTGCAATGGCTGCGGGACGGCATAGGCTTGATCGCTCATGCCGCCGACTCGGAGGCGGCTGCTCAATCAGTCGACGACACCGGGGGGGTCTACCTGGTCCCGGCGTTCGTGGGGTTGGGTGCTCCGTATTGGGATGAGCGCGCGCGGGGCGATCGTCGGAATCACACGTGGAACCAGCCGCGAACAGATCGTGCGGGCAACACTGGAATCCATCGCCTACCAGACCCGCGACGTCGTCGACTGCCTGCAGGCGGATTCAGGACTCGCGCTCGAAGTGCTTCGCGTCGATGGCGGTGCAGCGGAAAACGACTTCCTGATGCAATTCCAAGCCGACATCCTCGGTGTTCCGGTGGAGCGTCCAAAGGTCTTGGAAGTCACGGCACTCGGTGCGGCGCGGCTGGCAGGGCTTGCGGTCGGGTTCTGGTCGGACCGAAGTGAACTCGACAGTTCGGACGCCTCGGTGCAGATCTTCGAACCGAGCTTCGAAGCGTCGAAACGCGAGCAGCTCTACGCGGGCTGGAAGCGCGCTGTTTCGCGTTCCTTGGCTTGGGAGGAGGCCTGGGAGGGGGCCGGGGAGGAGGCCTGGGAAGAGTCTTCCGATGAGTCCAGATCGTGAGTCGGGCCGCCCGACCCGATCGCACCCAGGTCATCGCACATCGAGGTGCATCGGGTTATCGCCCGCAGAACACCGCTGCCGCCTACGCGCTCGCCGTCGAACAGCGCGCCGACATGATTGAGATCGATCTGCACCGGTCTCGCGACGGCGCGATCATCATTCGCCACGATGAAGAGCTTCTGAGCCTCGGTGGCCGCGGTGACATCGCTGAGATGAACCTCGCTGAAATCGAAGCGCTCGACGGCGGTGAAGGACAGAAGATTCCAACCCTCGACGAGGTGCTCGACCAGTTTGGGGCAGCGCTGCCGTTCAATCTGGAACTCAAGTGTAGTGAGCGAGGGGCGTACGCGGGCCTCGAGGCAACCACGTTGGCCGCGGTCGAGAGCCGTGGACTGCTGAACTCGACGTTGTTTTCGTCATTTGACGACGGAGTTCTGGCGCGCTTGCGTTCGCAGAGTGACGCGGCGCGACTGGCGGTGCTGGTCTCTCCACGTGCTCAGGAGCATCCACTCGCACGTGCGGCGGCGGTTGGGGCAGAGGCGATCAATCCATGGTTGGGATTGGCAGAGGCCGATTTCGTCGATGCGATCCACGACGAAGGGCTCGCTGTCTACGTGTACACTGTCAACCAGGTCGAAGATATGCAGCGGATGATCGAACGCGGCGTCGACGGAATGTTCACCAATTTTCCGGACCGGCTCCTCGATCTGCTGTGACGATTTTCCCTGGCTTCGTCCCGAGGCCCTCCCGTCCCCCAGGGGCAGATTTTCTCGTGACAAAATTTAAAAAGGTAATTTGCGTATTTTCTGACGATTAACTTGACGAGAGTGGCACTTTTGCCGTTAAAATAGCGTCCTAATCGCCCGGAAGCCTAATGAAGCCCAATCGAATTACCCCCGAGTTCGATGCGCTCGATCGCGAAATTCTCCAGTTGCTGCAGAAGAATTGCAAGCAACCGCTGGCGGCGATCGGCGAGGAGGTCGGCCTGTCAGCGCCCTCTGTAGTCGAGCGGATTCACAAGCTCGAACAGGCTGGCGTCATCCTAGGCTACGCGGTGCGGCTCGACGCGCGCCGGCTCGGCAAGGACGTGACTGCCTTCATCGGCGTGAGCACCAATCAGCCGCGAGCCATCGGTTCTCTGGAACGGGAGTTGTGCGAGATCGAAGATGTTCTCGAGTGTCATCACGTGACCGGTGCTCACACGCTGATGGTGAAGGTCAAGACCCAGAGCACCGAAAGCCTCGAAGACGTGATTCAGACGATCCGGCTGCTCGAAGGTGTCACTCGGACCGAGACCAGCATCGTGTTGTCGACGTATGTCGAGCATTCCAACCTCTCACTGCGGACGTGCCTCGAGTTCGGCTTACGCGCCACTCGGCGATCCGGCAAGAGCCGCCCGAGGGTTGCCAAATGAGCGAAACGAATCACAGCTTGCGGCACAAACCCGCCTCGAGGCAAGGCCTCTACGATCCCGCCAACGAGCACGACGCCTGTGGCGTTGGCTTCGTCGCCAACATCGCGGGCGTTCGCTCGCACGACGTGGTTCGCAAGGGCTTGCAGATACTGCAAAATCTCGAACATCGCGGGGCATGCGGCTGCGATCCGGACTCCGGTGACGGCGCCGGCATGCTGATCCAGATCAGCGACGGATTCATGCGCCGCGAGGCGAGCGCGCTTGGCTTCGAGCTGCCGGAACCGGGCCGCTACGCGGTGGGTTCTGTCTTCTTGTCTCCGGACGCGACGTCGGCTGCGTGGCAGCAAACAGCGATCGAACGTGTCGCGGCTGACGAGGGACAAACGGTTCTCGGTTGGCGAGACGTTCCGCACGACCCTGCCGCCATCGGTCCGGTTGCCCGAGCCGAGATCCCGACGATTCGACAGCTGTTCATCGCCGCGGGTACCGGTGCGCCTGACCAAGATGCCTTCGAGCGCAAGTTGTATCTGATTCGGCGTCGGGGGCAAAACGCGGTCGCGGACACCTGCGTGGACGACTTCTTTTACGTCCCCAGCCTGTCGAGCCGGACGCTCGCCTACGTCGGGCTGTTGATCCCCCACCAGATCCGTGACTTCTATCCCGACCTCACCGACGAAGCCATGGTTTCGGCCATGGCGTTGGTTCATTCGCGATACAGCACGAACACGATGCCGACCTGGTCGCTCGCGCAGCCGTTCCGGTATCTCGCGCACAACGGAGAGATCAACACGCTGCGCGGCAATCGCAACGCGATGTTCGCCCGCCAGGGAACGATGGCTTCGGATCTATTCGGGGACGACCTAAAGAAGCTCTATCCGATCATGCGCGACGCCGCGAGCGACTCGGCGCTATGTGACAATGTGCTGGAGTTCCTGGCGCTGACCGGACGAGAGCTGCCAGAGGCGATCTTGATGATGATCCCGGAGGCCTGGGAAAATCGCCCCGACATGGATCCGGATCTGCGCGCGTTCTACGAATACCACTCTTTCCTGATGGAGCCCTGGGACGGTCCCGCCTCGATCGCATTCACCGATGGGCGCGTGATCGGTGCAGTACTCGATCGAAATGGTCTGCGACCGTCGCGTTATGTCGTCACCAAGGATGGCTTCGTCGTGATGGCGTCTGAGGTCGGCGTGCTCGACATCGCGCCATCGAACGTATTGATCAAGGGGCGGCTGCATCCGGGCAAGATCTTCATGGTGGATCTCGAAGCCGGGCGGATCGTCGACGACGCACAGATCA
Organism: Deltaproteobacteria bacterium; assembly: GCA_032128375.1. Classification (GTDB taxonomy): domain Bacteria; phylum Myxococcota_A; class UBA9160; order UBA9160; family SMWR01; genus JAJDAM01. The sequence goes on from JAQBGU010000196.1 coordinate 18,956, forward strand.
AGGCGCGCTACATCGCGCGTCACCCGTATCGCGACTGGGTCGAGCGCAACCGAATGCTGTTGTCGGAATGCCCCCCGGCCGAAGACACGGCCAGGGTCGAGAACCCGGAGCTGCTGCTACAGCTGCAACAGACTTTTGGGTATACGAGCGAGGACCTGAAGCTCCTGATCGCACCGATGGCTGCGCAGGGAAAGTGGCCGATCGGATCGATGGGCGAGGACGCGGCTCTCGCATGCCTATCTGACCGACCCCAGATGCTCTACCGCTACTTCAAGCAGCTGTTCGCACAGGTGACGAATCCGGCGATGGACTCGATCAACGAGCGACCGGTGATGGCGCTGTACTCGACGTTGGGCGCCGAGAAGAATATTCTGGCCGAGACCGAAGCGCATGCAGCGATGCTTCGAATCGAACACCCGGTCATCACCAACGAGCAGTTGGAGCAAATCCGGCGGATCGATTCGCCCGAGTTTCGCCATGTTACACTTCCGTGCCTATTCAAGGCCGGCGATGAGGGTGACGGCCTACGCGCCGCGATCGACGGCCTGTGTGCTCGAGCGGGGCAGGCAGTGCGCGATGGGATCAGCCTGCTGATCTTGTCCGATCGAGGCGTATCGCCCGAGCTTGCGCCGATCCCGATGTTGCTCGCGTCCGGTGCGGTCCACCACCACTTGTCTCGGTTGGCACTGCGCCTGAGCTGCGGAATCATCTGCGAAACTGGTGAAGCCCGCGAAGTCGCGCACATGGCGCTGTTGATTGGCTATGGCGCTGGTGCGATCAATCCGTATCTCGCGTTCGACACCATCCGGCAACTCGTTGAAGAGCGGACCTTCGTCCCAGACGAACTCGCTCCCGATGAAGCCATCGGAAACTACATCAAAGCCAATGACAAGGGGCTGCTCAAGACGTTCGCAAAGATGGGCATCTCGACTCTTCAGAGTTACCGAGGTGCGCAGATTTTCGAGGCGGTGGGACTCGATGACGAGGTCGTCGACCGATGCTTCAATGGGACCGCCTCGCGGATAAAAGGCGTGGGCTTTGGCGTGATCGCGCGCGAAGCTGCGATGCGCCACCGCCGCGCTTTCCCGGGCGACGACTACGCGTATCCCGAACTCGACCCGGGCGGCTTGTACCAGTGGCGCGCTCGAGGTGAGCGACACACGTTCAGTCCCGATGCGGTCTCGAAGCTGCAGATCGCCGTCGGTCGCGGGAGTTATTCCGACTATAAGGAATTCTCGAGGGCTGCGGACGGTGACACTGAGTCGCTGTGTACGCTGCGTGGGCTATTCCGCTTCAAGTTCGCTGCCGAACCCATTGCGCTCGACGATGTCGAGCCGGTCGAGCAGATCGTCAAGCGCTTTTGCACCGGAGCCATGTCCTACGGTTCGATTTCGATCGAGGCCCACGAGACGCTGGCGATCGCGATGAATCGTCTTGGCGGCAAGAGTAATACCGGAGAGGGCGGAGAAGACGCGGATCGCTTCACCGCAGACGAGAACGGCGATTCGCGGCGCAGCGCGATCAAGCAGGTCGCGTCGGGCCGTTTCGGCGTCACCAGTTGGTACCTGGTCAACTCTGACGAAATCCAGATCAAGGTCGCTCAGGGCGCCAAGCCGGGCGAAGGCGGCGAGTTGCCGGGTCACAAAGTCAGCGAATCGATCGCGAAGACACGCTATTCGACCCCCGGTGTCGGACTGATCTCGCCGCCCCCGCATCACGACATCTACTCGATCGAGGACTTGGCTCAGCTGATCTACGACCTGAAGAACGCCAACCGTCGCGCTCGCGTGTCGGTCAAGCTCGTGAGCGTATCCGGCGTAGGTACCATTGCCGCAGGAGTCGCGAAGGGCAAAGCGGACGGAGTACTGATCAGCGGCATGGATGGCGGGACGGGCGCGTCGCCGCAGGCGTCGATCAAGTACGCGGGCATACCGTGGGAGATCGGGCTCGCAGAGACCCAGCAAACGCTCGTGATCAACGACTTGCGCAGCCGGATTCGGGTACAGGCCGATGGTGGCTTGAAGACGGGGCGCGACGTGGCGATCGCCGCGTTGCTCGGGGCCGACGAGTTCGGTTTCGCTACCGCGCCGTTGGTCGCGATGGGCTGCATCTTGATGCGCGTATGTCACCTCAATACCTGCCCGGTCGGCATCGCGACCCAGGATCCGGTGCTGCGCGAGCGCTTTGCAGGGACCCCGGAATCGGTCGTTCAATACCTGTTGTTCGTGGCCGAGGAACTCCGCGAATACATGGCGAAGCTGGGGTTTCGAACGCTCGACGAGATGGTCGGGCAGGTCGATCGACTCGAGGCCGACGCAGCCGTGCAGCACTGGAAGGCTTCCGGCGTGGATTTGTCGGCCATCCTCCACAAGCCGGACGTGCCCCACGCGATCTACCACTGCGAAACGCAGACGCTCGAAGCGGAGCTCGAGAGCGTGCTCGACATGAAATTGCTCGATATCGCCGCGCCGGCGCTCGAGCGCGGTGAGCGTGTCGAGGCCTCGATGCCGATCCACAACACAGACCGGGCCGTCGGCGCGATCTTGAGTTCCGAGGTTTCGCGGCGATACGGTGCGGCCGGGCTGCCTGACGACACGATTTCGCTGAACTTCCAGGGCAGCGCGGGACAAAGCCTCGGCGCGTTCTGTACCAAGGGGTTGACCCTCGTCATCGAAGGTGACACGAACGACTACTGCGGTAAGGGCCTGTGTGGCGCGCGCATCGTCGTGCGTGTGCCAGAAGGCAGCAGCTTCGATCCTTCGAGCAACATCATCACCGGCAACGTGGTGCTCTACGGAGCCACCAGCGGTGAGGCGTACTTCAACGGCGTAGCGGGCGAGCGTTTCTGCGTCAGAAACAGTGGCGCCAGCGCCGTTGTGGAGGGTGTGGGCGACCACGGACTCGAGTACATGACAGGTGGGTGCGCGGTGATTCTCGGGCCCACCGGCCGCAACTTTGGCGCCGGAATGAGCGGCGGTATCGGCTACGTGCTCGACGACGATGGCGATTTCGCGAGCCGGATCAACCCCGGGACGGTCGACGTCGATGATCCCCTCGATGCACAGGATTTCGAAACGATCCAGCGCTTGATTCGGCGTCACTTCAAGTACACGAGAAGCCAGAGGGCCGACGACGTGTTGCGCAAGTGGGGTTCCTTCGCGCCCAAGTTCGTCAAAGTGTTTCCCAAGGATTACAAGCGCGCGCTTTCCGATCGCTTGGAAGCGGAGAGCGGTAATGGCTGATCCGCGAGGTTTCTTGAATCACGGTCGCGAGACGGCCGCGTATCGCGACCGCGAAGAGCGACTGAACGATTACCTGGAGGTCCAGCGCGAGTTTTCGCACGAACAGACTGTCATTCAGGCGTCGCGCTGCATGGATTGTGGCATTCCGTTTTGCATCGACGGCTGCCCGCTCGGGAACATCATTCCCGACTTCAACGATCTGGTTTATCGCGGGAAATGGGAGGACGCTCTCGCGCGCCTGCATTCGACCAACAACTTTCCGGAGTTCACCGGGATGGTGTGCCCGGCTCCGTGCGAAAAGGCCTGTACGCTCGGCATCAACCAGGACCCGGTTTCGATCAAGCAGGTCGAGTTCGAACTGGTGCGGCGTGGCTGGGAGGAGGGCTGGATCGTCCCGGTGCGGCCGCGACGCAGATCCGGGCGCTCCGTTGCAGTCGTTGGGTCAGGCCCGGCCGGTCTGTCGGCCGCTCAGCAGCTGAGTCGAGCGGGCCACAGCGTGACGGTATTCGAGCAGGCGGATCGCATCGGGGGTCTGCTGCGCTACGGAATCCCGGACTTCAAGCTGGAGAAAAACGCGATCGACCGCCGCGTAGACCAGATGCAGCACGAGGGCGTTTCGTTTCAGACCGGCGTCCGCGTTGGTGTCGAGCTGTCGTCGATTGAATTGCGGCAGAGCTTCGACGCAGTCGTGCTGTGCATGGGCGCTGAGGCACCGCGCGCGCTGGAAGTCCCGGGCCGGGATCTCGGCGGGATCCACTACGCGATGGAGTTCCTTCCCCAGCAAAACCGCCGAGTCGCAGGCGACTTACTCGACCCTTCGGCTGACATCCTGGCGAACGGCCGACATGTGATCGTGATCGGTGGCGGCGACACAGGCTCTGACTGCGTCGGAACCTCGCACCGGCAAGGTGCGAAGTCGGTCACATCGCTCGAGGTGCTGCCGCAGGGCCCGGAAAGCCGACACGGTTCCGAACCTTGGCCGCTATACCCGCGAATGTCCTACATCGTTTCGAGTTCGCACGCTGAAGGTGGCGCGCGTCGCTACGCCGTGATGACCATCCGCTTCGAAGGCGAAAATGGTCGTGTGAAAGCACTGCACGGTATCGAAGTCGAGTTCGATCGCGATGAACTCGATCGCGCGATCTTTCCCAGCGCGCGGGCAGTCGAGGGCACAGAGTTTGTACTTCCCGCGGATCTGGTGCTGCTTGCGATGGGCTTCGCCCATCCGATTCACGATGGCCTGATCGAATCGCTCGGCGTGGAGCTCGATCCGCGTGGAAACGTTTTGGCCGACACTCGGCGATTCGAAACGTCCGAGCCCGGTGTGTTTGCCGCGGGCGACGTTCGGCGCGGCCAGTCGCTGGTCGTATGGGCGCAGTGGGAAGGTCGTGAAGTCGCGCGCTCTATTGACGCCTATCTGACAGGCGAGTCGCGGCTGCAATCGCGCAACGCGTTCGTCTGATCACAACGCGGTTTGATTCCGTCACTTTATTCTCGGCTCCTTCGCGGTCGGTCACTTTGTCGGCGCAAATCGCTTGACTCCTTCCAGAATTCCCCGGTACGCTCGACTTCGAAGACGGGGGGTCTTTCATTCCCAACACAGCCTCTAAAACGCGGGCGACCGCATCGGCGAAACCCGGGACGCCCGAGCATTCGGGACGACCGCCGACGCAAGATTGCGGCGATGATTTTGCGCGATTGGAGTCTGCTGTCGCCGCATTGGCCGAGTCGCACCGTCATCTCCAAGCCGAGAACGCCAAGATTCGACGCGAACTTGGCGAAGCCGCCCGACGTGTTCGATCTCTAGACGGACAGCTGATTGCTGCCAACCAACGTCGCCAGGACGCTTCCAAGCGCATCGATGAGCTGATCGCGCATCTCGATCAGCTCGACTCGCAACTGGATCAAGAACTGCAAGAACGCGCTACACCGGGCGCGCCCGAGGACGAATAGTGGCCGCGTCCCAAGCCGTGACGATCCAAATACGCGGCCAAGAGTTTCGCATTCGCACCGATGGCGAACCCGACTCTTTGCAACGCGTCGCCAGATATCTGAACGAGACGATGACATTAGTCGAACAGAAGACCGGCACCGTCGACTCGCTGGACTTGGCACTGCTTTCTGCACTGAACCTCGCTCGGGAACTGGTCGATCTCAGGGAGGGTCGGATCCCCGATTGGGGGACGCCTGGCGTCGACCCCGATCGTCTCGAGAACCTGATCGAATTGGCGGAATCCGCGTTGGAGAGCCCTTTGATCCCGTCCTGAGTCAAACCGATGTCGATGCATCAGGCTTCCGCGTCGAAGAAATCTGCCAAGCGCAAGGGCGCGCAGAATCGAGCGCCCCGAACGCGACCCGATCCCAAACATGGAGTACCGTCGTGCCCAAGATCATCATTGCTGGTTGGGTCGAAATTCCGGCGGAGAAGCGGGCAGAAGCTCTCGATCTGGCCAAGGATCTCTTCGAACCCACTCGAGCCCAGGACGGCTGCATCGACTACGCGTGGACCGCCGACCCGCACAATCCCAAGCGCGTCTATGTCTACGAGTGCTGGGAGAATCCGGCGGGTCTCGAAAGACACTTGAAGGGCCCCTGGTATCGCAAGATGTTCGAGACCATGAACAGTTTCGGACTGACAGGTGTGGATATCTCTAAATTTGAGATCTCCCGACAAGGCGGGGTCTATGGGCCCGAGGGGCCCACAGCCGTTTTCTTCGATTGACCCTCCCGTTGTGACCCGTGCGGGGAAGGATCTGGACGCGGCGAAGCGGCGTTTGCGCGACGAAATGTGCAGTCGACGCCGTTCGGTGCAGCCGAACGACGCTTTGCGCGCGGCTGAGCTTGCAGTCGGGGCGTTGCTGGACCTCGAGAGCGTAAAGCGCGCGGGTCGGATCGGCGTGTACGCCGCGCTGCACGACGAAATGCCGACGCGTGTCTTGTTCGATGCAGTCGTCGCGCTCGGCGCGGTCGCGCTGTTTCCTCGCACGCAGGCCAATCGTCCACTCGATTTCTGCGTCGTCGAACACTGGCAGGAACTGTCGTGGGGTTCGTACGGCATTCTCGAGCCTGCGCGCTCCAAGCGGGCAGAGGACTTCGATTCCGATGATCTGGTGATTGTTCCTGGTGTTGCTTTCGATGCGTCCGGCAACCGGCTCGGGCGCGGCAAGGGGTACTACGACCGGACATTTCCGCCGGAATCTGCGACATCGCCGATCTTGATCGGCTATGGATACGAATTCCAGGTAGTCGAGCGTGTGCCGCACGGTGAACGCGACCGCCGACTGAACGCGATCGTGACCGAGCATGCGGTGCGACACTGCCAATAATCGGCAAGACGGCCAGCATGATTCTGACTATTATTTCCAACAGGACTCGCGGCACAGCCTTTCGTGCTGCTGTCAGTATTGCTCGGGGCAGAGTTCTCGGTACTACTCTCGGGATGACCATCGCCACACTGCGTAGAGGCGAGAACCCGATTCGATGACGGATGTGAAGATCGAGAATGAAGCGGACCGCCAGCTGGATATCATGGCCGCCGGCTGCGTCGACTTCATCGGTCGCGAGCAGCTGCGCGAGCGGCTCGTCGGCGCGCTGAGACAGAATCGGCCGCTGCGTTTCAAACTCGGCATGGATCCGTCGTCGCCGGATCTGCATCTGGGGCACACCGTCGTTTTGAACAAACTCCAGCGAATCCAGGAGCTCGGTCACACGCCGATCTTCTTGATTGGCGACTTCACGGCGCGGATCGGCGACCCGTCAGGAAAAAACAAGACTCGCCCGGCGCTCGACGCTGACGAAGTCGCTAAGAACGCCACCACGTATACCGAGCAGGTGAGCCGAATCCTCGATATCGATCGGGCCGAGATCCGCTTCAATAGCGAATGGATGGAAGGGCTTTCTTCGTCGGACTTCGTGCGATTGTGTTCGCGCTACACCGTAGCTCGGCTGCTCGAGCGAGAGGACTTTTCGAAGCGTTATGAGGGCGGCACTCCGATCGCGGTACACGAATTTCTGTACCCTTTCGTACAGGCTTACGACTCGGTTGCGCTGCTTGCGGATGTGGAAATCGGGGGGACCGACCAGACGTTCAATCTGCTGATGGGACGAGAGATCCAGCGCGACTACGGTCAGCCGGCCCAGGCGGTGATGACACACCCGCTGCTGGTGGGTACCGACGGTGTGAAGATGTCCAAGAGTCTCGGCAACGGGATCGGAATCACCGAGGTCCCAGACGAGATGTTCGGCAAGGCGATGCGGATTTCCGATTCCCAGATGCTCGAGTATTTCGACTTGCTCGACGACGACCGCTGGCCCGAACTACGCGAGCAGCGGCCGAGCTTCGAGAACGGCGATGGGGATCCGATGATCTTCAAACTCGCTCTGGCGCGAGCGATCGTCGAACGATTCCATGGCCCGGAGGCCGGGGAGGCTGCCGCCAGCCATTTTAGAAGCGTGATTCAACGCAAACAGGCCCCGCCCGATCTCGATGAGGTGTTCTGCTCCACCGGTAAAGAGGGGGATATCGGCCTGCTTGCACTCCTCGAACGGCTCAGCCTGGTGCCCTCGCGAAGTGAGGCCCGTCGGTTGGTCGGGCAAAAGGCCGTTCGGGTCGATGACAACGTCGTTCAAGACCCGAAAATGCGCCTGAATCCGGGTTCCTACCTACTCAAGGTCGGCAAGAGGCGATTTGCTCGGGTTCGAATCACCAACGGGGGATGACCCACTCCGGTTGGGGTCCAAGAAAAGCCCGTTTCCGTCGACAATCGGCGAGCCAGGCCCTTGACCAGAGGGGGTGGTCGGCTAAATTCCGCGTCCGGTTCATGTGGGCGTCTCGGGATCGTTGCGAACTCGAGGTGCCCGTTTTGTCTGAGCAGCCCGATACAGGCTGCGTCAGACTTCTAGCGGTCTTTGAAAACTGAATAGCGTGCGGTCCGTCGGGTTGGGAAACCCGATCGGATAGATAGAACATGCATTTTCCCATCAATTGCGATGCGAGAGTGGCTGTAGATCCCGGTCTTGATCGCGGTCAACAGGCATTCGCGCGTCGCTTCCGAATATCAGATGGAAACACATCTGAAGAAGGTTCAAACTGGAGAGTTTGATCCTGGCTCAGAACGAACGCTGGCGGCGTGCTTAAGACATGCAAGTCGAACGGTAAGGCACCTTCGGGTGTACACGAGTGGCGCACGGGTGAGTAACGCGTGGGTAATCTACCTCCGGGTTTGGGACAACTCCGGGAAACTGGAGCTAATACCGAATGAGACCACGAAGTCCTTGGGCTTTGTGGAAAAAGGTGGCCTCTTCTTGAAAGCTATCGCCTGTTGATGAGCCCGCGTACCATTAGCTTGTTGGTGAGGTAAAGGCTCACCAAGGCGACGATGGTTAGCTGGTCTGAGAGGATGATCAGCCACACTGGAACTGAGACACGGTCCAGACTCCTACGGGAGGCAGCAGTCGGGAATTTTGTGCAATGGGGGAAACCC
>JAQBGU010000197.1:0-19082 GCA_032128375.1 Deltaproteobacteria bacterium
CCGATGAACCGCGGTCCGCTCGGCGCCCGCTCGCTCAACCTGATGCTCCAGGCGGCGCTCAACCCCGGCACCGGACCAGCGGTCGAGCGTTTCGGCTGGACCTTCCGGGTGGGCGACAAGGTGATGCAGACCGAAAACGACTACGACAAGGAAGTCTTCAACGGTGATCTCGGCTTCATCGAGTCGATCGATACCGACGCCCAGGAAGTGGACATCGCCTTCGACGGACGCTCGGTGCGCTACGACTTCGGCGAGCTCGACCGGGTGGCGTTGGCCTACGCCACCACCATCCACAAGGCGCAGGGCAGCGAGTACCCGGCGGTCATCCTCACCCTGTCGACGCAGCACTACCCGATGCTGCAGCGCAATCTCATCTACACCGGCGTCACGCGGGGACGCAGGCTGGTCGTATTGGTAGGGCAACGCCGCGCGCTGGGAATCGCGTTGCGCAACGCCGATGCGGGGCAGCGCTGGTCAAAACTGGAGGATTGGCTGCGCGAGGCTGGGTCACGCGCCAACGAGTCTGCCTGGTAGAGCGCCCGCTCTACCAGGCGGGCGACGGCGTGGTGCCGCTAGAAGCGATCCGAGGCCCAGTAGACCGCGGAGTCGCCACCCACCAAATTCATCAGCAACTCGGCGTCGCTTACATCGCCTGGCAGCTGTGCGAGCGCCAGCAGGTACGGGCGGTCCATCACGCGCCACATGTTGTCGCCCCACTCCGTCGCCTGGACTGAGATGCCTGCGGTCTGCAACTCTTTGGCGAGCGCGGAGTCGTTGGTGCGATGTACCAGTAGCGCCCCAGAATCCGGAGCGAACTCGCACAATAACCGAGCGAGTTCGGGGCGCCCGTCGGGCGCGCAGCCGTGTTCAATGATCCGCGAAAGGCCGAAGAAGTCGATGCGTCGCGCGTAGGCGACGATCTTCCCGTTGCGCTCGACGACCCGAAAATCTTCGTGTGGGCTCCCTGCGTATCCGAGCTGAGCGAGCCAATAGCGACGATTCCGGACGGTCGAGGCATTCGCGCGGAGGTTGTAGTAGTCATAGATGCGTTCGATGCGCTCGAGGTCGCGTTTCGCGAATGGACGCGAGACAACAGGATATTTCTCTTCTGTCCGGGTCAGTGTCCACGTCGGACGGCTGATCTGCACCCAGTCCAGCCGCTCGTAGAACGATATCCGCGCAGCGAACAGCAGTGACAACGCATGTCCCCGGCTCTCCATGTCTCGGACGGCATGCCGTAGTAGTTCCGTCGCGATTCCCCGGCGCTCGAATTGCGGATGCGTCGCGACACTGCCGATCCCACCAATCGATGCCACTTGGCCATTCAGGCGAATCGATTTTTCGAAAATCTGGGTCGAGCCGACGATCCGCGCAGCATCGAGCGCGATCCACGAGTCGTTCGCTCCGACCAGTGAGTCTGCGTGGAAATAGCGGACGAACTGCTTGCGTTCATCGAATGCGGCTTCCAGAAGGTCGAGCAGCAGCTCGTGCTCGCCGTCGCGCAGAGTGCGAAACTCGATTCCGTCCACTGGAAAGTTGTAACACGGTTGCGGGCCCGGATCAGGCGGGACTTTCGATGAGCAGCCGCAACGCGGCGCCGGCGAGAATGAAACAGCCGACCGCCGTGAACAGGAAACCGACGCCACCCGCGTAGAACCAGCGAAGTACGTGGAATCGCTCGTCGCGAGTCAACATGGGGTGAAGCGCGGTGGGTCTGACCCACCAATGCGCGGGCAGTTGATTGCGCGGACGCAGAGCGCGTCTCAATGCCACGTGATACCAGATTCCCGTTGGCACGCCGAATGCGAAGCCGCCAGCCACAAACAGTGCAGCCGCGTCGAGCACCCACTGTATGGGCGCCATCAGTGTGCCACACAGAAGAGATACGATCGACGCAACGATGATCGTTTCAATCAACGGATCGCTCGGAGGACGTTCATGAATGGCCCGGGCCAGGAGTTGCGCGGTAGAGAGCCAGCCTGTCCGCAGACCGTGAAGACGCCCTAGAGGCTGCCGATGGCGGCAGAGGATGTTTCGTTTACGCGACTGCCGCTGCGAAGGCTCCGCCACTCGATCAATGGGGGCAACACGACGAGGTTGCACAGGACCGTCAAACCCATCCCGATCGTCAGCACGATGCCCAAGCTCGCCAGGCCCCGGTGCGAAGAGAACGCGAGCGTCCCGAAACTGACGGCCGTTGTGATCGCGCTGTAAAACACCGCACGCGCGGTCGTGGTACCGAGCAGCGAACCTTCAGACGGTCTCAGCTGGTTCGAGCGATCCACCAGGTGGATTCCGCTGTCGACACCGATGCCGAGCAGCAGAGGGATCACGATGATGTTCGCAAAATTGAAGGGCAGATCGAGTAGTACGATGGCCGCACACGTGAGCGTCGAACTCAGCAGCAAAGGGGCGAAAACCAACAGAACGTCGGAAACCCGTCGCCACAGAATCCACAGCAATATCGCGATGCAGAAGATCGCGGATAGCAAAGCCTGGCGGAACGAGGATTTGGTGGCCTCAGCGAACTCGACCAGATTGATCGCAACGCCTGCCGCGTTCGGGCTCAGCGCGCGAACGTCGGAGACGAACTGGGCGAATGCGGGCCCGTCGGCCAGCGAGTCGCGTGGGTAGATCTGAACGCGGGCGCGTCCATCGGGGGCAACCAACCGGGCGACGAGCGACGCCGGAAGGTCGTCCATCGTTATGGGTTGCGGTGTGAGTGCGAGTCGCAACCGCGCCAGCTGCGTCGGTAACCCCGACAGCAGGATTTTCTCCAGGCTCGCAAGCGCGACTTCTGTGTTCTGATCGCGTCCTATCTTGTCGAGAAACAGGCCGAGTTCCTCTCGGAGCAAGCGCATGCTCACGAGCAGGGGAGAATCGCCGCGGGTGGCGCCAGCTCGTCCGAGGAATTGGTGGAGCGCGCGAAGTGCGTCGACTTGCGCCTCGACGGGCAGGTGGGACGCGGTATCCGTCGAGGGCAGTTGCTTGGGCAAAAAGTACGAGATGTCGGCGAGGATTTCGCGTTTCTCTGCCTGGTCGGCCGGAATGTAGTTCTGCAAAGTAATGGTCTGTGCCACGCTGTCGAGTTCATCGAGCCTGGCGCTCAATGCACCGGCACTTTCGAGGTCGGGCGCCACCGCGTTGACGAACCAGGGCGATGCCATTCCGGATTGGTCGAGCAGGTCGTTGAATGCCTGCACCGATTCCGTGTCCGGGTTTCGCATGTTGAGAACATTCGAATCGAAGCGCACGCCCGGAAGCATGAAGAGTGCCGCGACACCTGCGACAGCCGCGCAGCGGAGAATCGACTTGCTGTGCCGTGACAGCAGCGGAACCGCAGCTGGGTTGAAGCGCAGCTGGCCCGACACCCGCGAGCTCGAATCCAACGGGAGCCACGAAGAGAGCAGCGCTGGAATCAGCGTCAGGGTCAGAAAGAAGATGAACCACATTCCGACACCAGAAATGAGTCCGAGTTCAGCCACGCCCCGATAGTCGGTGGGGACGAACACGAAGAAGCCGATGGCTGTGGTCACTGCGCACAGTGCCAGGGAACTCCCTACTTCTTGGACCGAATCGATTTGGGCAGCGAGGTTGTCGCGCCCATCGCGGATCGCATCGGCGTAGCGCATCGCGAAATGGATGCCGAAGTCGACACCCAGCCCAATGAACAGCACCGCGAATGTCACCGATACCAGATTCAGATAGCCGACCGACACTGCGGCGAAAGCCGCCGTCCAGATCAAGCCCGTGAGGAGTGCGGCGATAGCGGTGACGACGAGCCGAACCGAGCGAAGCGCGAGCCAGAGTATGCCGACCACGAGGCAAAAGCAGAAGACTCCGGCTCCACCGACGTCCCAGGCGATGCCGACCATCTCCTCATAGTTCAGGGCCGGATTTCCGGTGATTCGAACCGTTATGCCCCGCTCCGGGGCGAACCCGGCTTCGGCGACAAGGCTGCGAACTACGCCGAGCGGTACGCTCGCTGAAAAGACATTCTCGAAGTCGAGGATCGGGTGTGCCACGATCACCCGACGCTTCATGACCTCGAGTGGCGAACCCCGCAACAGCAGTTCTTCCCACGAGATCGCGAGCGGATACTCGTTGTAGACTTCGACGGTCGCCCGGCTCACGCGGTCGAGGACAGCGGACCATTGACTGATGTCGTCCGGTTGATCGCCGACCCGGTCGAGCCCTCGCTCCACCAGCGACGCGAGGTTCGCGATGCTTCCGTCCCGTTCGAGCTCGGCAAGCAGGGGTTGAACGCGCGCCATCTGATCGGCGAAGTCATATAGCTCATCGACTTCGCGATACAGCAGGCTGTTGCGGTCGAAGAAATCGCCGGCGCCGGGCAGATACACGTCCGTGAACGCATCCGTGCTGGCGGCGAGTCGATCGGTGAGCAGCTCGGCGGCATCTCGAGCGAGTTCGGGGGTCTCGCCGTCGACGACGATGAGCAATGCGTTCTCGAGGTTCGGAAACAGCGCTGCGAACGCTTCGTGATTCTGGCGAGACGGCAGATGCGCTGCGATCAAGCGGACGTTGTCCGAGTTGATCCGCAGATGCGTTACCGCGTAACCGAGCAGGGCCAGCGTGACCAATCCTGTCGCGACCACGACTGTCCGCGGACGACGCTGAACGAATCGGACCCAGCCGACGAGCGCATCGACGATGAGTTGGTTGGTGACCTTCATGTGGACCTCACCCCGAGCGAGGGATAGCAAAACTGTGTTTTGGAAGCCCGTCCCGCGCAATGATGGAGGGAGTACACCACGAGCTGGGTTCGCTACCCGCGGGGAGCCTCGCGCGCAACGGCCCTCGGCATACTGCCAAAGTTCTGCCAGAGGTACACCACAGGTACGCCAGAGGCACGCCAGAGGTAACAAGCATGGTGGAATCCGGCCCATCATTGCTCGGCCGCGGACCGGGTGTCCCGTAGAATACGGCCGGAGGCAGAAAAACTTGAGTGACACCGATCACGATATCGACAGGAACATCGAAACAACGCGGTCCTGGGTCGACGCGTGCAGTCGCATTGTCGTCTTGACCGGGGCCGGCATTTCGACAGATTCCGGCATTCAGGATTTTCGCGGGCCCAAAGGACTCTGGACGTTGAATCCGGCGGCCGAGAAAATGTCGACGCTTCAGCATTACGTCGCCGACCCCGAGGTGCGTAAGCGCCGCTGGCAGAGTCTACTGGAGACCTCCGGGCAGCGGCGAATACCCAACGCCGGGCACCATGCCATTGTCGATCTCGAAAAACGGGGCAAGCTCGAATTGCTGATCACGCAAAACGTCGATGGGTTGCATCTCGATGCCGGAACGTCCTCCGATCGGATCGTCGAGATTCACGGTACCTTCCGCGAGGTCGCATGCCTCGTGTGCGATGAGCGCGCGCCGATGGAACGGGCACTCGATCGAGTTCGAGCGGGTGAAGACGACCCCGGCTGCCGTAGCTGCGGCGGGATCTTGAAATCCGCCACGATCTCGTTCGGCCAGGAGATGATCGAAAAGGACCTGCTTCGCTCCTTCGAGACGGCCGGAGAGTGCGAGATGATACTCGCGGTCGGTTCGACACTCGGCGTCTTCCCGATCGCGAACGTAGTGCCGATCGCACAGCAGGCGGGAGCGCGCATCGTGATCCTGAACGGCGAGCCGACCCAGATGGACGCAATGGCAGACATCGTCATTCGGGGTTCGATCAGCGAAGTGTTGCCACGCCTGGTCTCGGCACAGCACTGAGCGCACGCCTCTCGGTGACGAGGCGCCGAACGATGCCGATCAGAACGTGTAGCGAAGTCGCATGAACACTTCGTCTCGATCCTTGACGACTGCGAGCCCGTTTTGGACGTACGATCTGTACAAGCCCTTTCCTGCGCCCGCGTTCGCGAAGCCGGCCGGCGTCAACGGATAGGGTCGCTTTTCGGTTCGTCCGTAAAACCAGGCCAAGCCGACCGTCGCAGAGAAGCGCTCGCTGTAGCGATACGTGACACTGCTCAGCGCGGCACCCGACTTCGATTGAAAGTCGCGAACCACCGTCAAGCCCGGGGTCAGCCGGTCCTGCCAATAGCCGGTGAAGATGCTGAGCGTCGCGAGAGCATTGACCGGCCCGTTGAGTGCCATGCTCTCGCGGTGCTGAGGGATGTAGCGCAAGAAAAGCTGGCTATTGATGAAAAATGTTCGGTTGGCGTTCAGGAAGTTGATGAATGTGCTGCGATCGACTGACATGACGAGGTTGATCTGGTCGACGGAGCGGCGGCCATCTCTTTCATCGAAATCCGCGACTTTGACGTCCGATAACCAGGAGAGTTCCATCGCCCAGGCGGTCTTCGTGTAGTCCTCGGTGAAGTCGAGTGCGAAGCCGAGCACATTGCGCTTGTTGCGTCGCAATCCGACCACCGCGCCGGAGTGCCAGATGAAATCGCGGCGGCCGTATCGCTCGTTACCACCCGCCAGAATCGCGTTGCTCTGCGTTCCGGTCGTACCCAGAAGCGCTGCGACGTTCGCGCATAACAGGGGTTTGCGCAACGAACAACCGTCTTGTCGATAGGGCTGACGGAAATCGAACTCGTTGAAGTAGGGATCGCGGTCGGACAGCGTGTCGGGCTCTGGAAGGCCGGTCACGTTGTCGATGACGTCGGGCGGCGACGACGTGATCACGAACGTCATCAGCGCGTTGAATGACAGCGCTGCCAGCTCGCTGCTGAAAAACTGGTTGTCCACGCCTGGGCAACCGAAGCCGAGACAAACTCTATCGGGTCCGAAAAATGGATGCTTGAATACGACCCCGATCTCTTCATGAGCTTCCAACTCCGATTCTGACAATTTCCTCGGGTCGACCACGACGGACATCCCTTCGAACATGATCTCCGTGGAATCGAGGGTGTCCCTGCAAGCCTCGAGCCGCCCTCCGGGGCCCAACTCGGCTCGCGTGCAGACCAGTGGGTCGACGAAATCGAGCGTCCCCGGTTGAACACCCAGCCAAGTGTCCCAGTCGGTTCCGTCGGTTCCTTCGATTCCGGGCCACGACTGGAAGAACATACTCGCCTCGGTGTTGAACAGGTCGAAGCCAGTGACATCACACGGGTTTCCAAAGAATACTCCGCAGCCAAGCAACGCCTCTTCAGCGTCCGTGAGATACGCCGCGAGGCCCGCGCCGCGGAACAGGTCGCCTTCGAACAGCACGCCAACCAATGCGTATTGAATTCGCCCGTTTGGACGGCCGTCGTTCTCGAGCAGCACCCGGCTGGCCTCGGGCTCCGGCAGCGTTTCGCCCGGGTTCGTCAGCGCAAACAGGTCCTCTGCTGTGAGATCTGCTCTGCGCTTGTTGAGTCTCACGAGCGGTGGTGAAAACGGGTCCTGGAAGCGGGCGATGGCATTGAACACCGCCTGCCCGGTCACGACGGCTTCGAGGAACCCGCCTGCGGTGCCACCCGTCAGCAGGCTTCCGAAGGCAGACGAATACAGCGGAGCGCCCGCGAAGTCGCTGGCAACCGTGGGGCTGTTCCAGACCGTGAATCCGCAGGCCGAAGGCAAGAAATCCAAGCCGACCGTCGACGCACACAGGGTCGCGAAGATCTGTTGATTGGAGGAATGATTGTTCAGCACGTCTGCACGTTGTAGGGGGTTGAGCGGAGCGCTCGTAAGGGACTCGAGGATCCGGAAGGCGTTGTCGCAAGCTGATTCCAGCGGGTTGCAAACACGGATCGAAGGCGCGCCGAGACAGTCGTACTCCGTGCCGTCGCGGCATATCCCGCGGGCACCGGCAATTCTCGGTCGACCGGAAACCGGATCGACGTTGCGCTCGAAGACGTTCAACTGGTCGACGTAGGGGAAGTCGTCGTATCCGTAGTAGTCCGACAGCGAGAAGCTGAAGCGGCCAGCGCGCCACTCGATCCGGACGCCGCCCTCCAATCCTTTGACATCGTCCCACGGGTCAGGCGGGCGAACCTCGCCCGCCAGGCCCGTGCCGGTGAGTGCGTGGGCCAACATGCCCGCCGAAATGCCGCAGGTGAGTATCGGGGAGTAGGGTTCTCCGCAGCGGCCGAGATCGGCTGGTTCGTATTGGTCGAGCAGTACCGCTGCTTCGATCCGCAGGTCCTGGATCGGACCGAAATCACCGATCGACAAGATCATACGCGCCGCCCACATGGGAATTCGAGACTCCTCGAGCGAGGGCAGCGACGCGAGGCCGAGATCCTGTGGGTTGAACTGGTCGACGGCGCGAAACAACTCGGTTTTGCCCCAGACGATCACCTGCTTGCCGAAGCGTCCCCAGAGCCTGCTGTCGAGTACGTCGATGTCGAGGTACGCCTCTCGCAGCTCCCGATCGTCACTCTGGCTGGCACCGTGGTTCCAGGCGAGATCGGACTGACTGAAGTTTTGATCGTAGACCTGCGCTCCGTCGTCGAGGAATCGCTTGAGCGCTTCAGTCGGGTAGTAGAGACCCTGTGACTGCTGAATGTCTGACCTCTGGGTGAAGCGATTCGCCGTCGCTGGACGAAATGCCAATTCGGGAGTGCCCTCGGTCAGAGCCGGCATGCCCGTGACCGGATCGGTTGCGATCGGTGTCACCACGACGCTCGGCAGGATACCCTCACCGTCGAGTCGATCCGCGGCGTACGGGTTGGGTCGATCCGCCAACGCGCCGTACGCGACGATCCGGTCGATGGGCCTCCACGGGCCAAGAACGGAAGTGCCCTGCCCACCGCTGACGCCGTCGATTTGCTTGACGCCGAAGCGGTAGTTCAGAAAATTCGACGCGATGTAGGAGCCCGCGTACAAGTCCAGGTCGTCGTTCGCGCGTCCCGGATCGCTATTCGGATTGCCCTCACTATCGTGACCCAATGGGTCGAGACCGGGAACTGCGAAGAACAGCTGACCTAGCCCGGGAACGTTCCAGATGCGGGCAAGTTCTCTCTCACCGTTCACTCGTCGAGGGAACGCTCCGGCTTGGCTGAAGTCGGCGCCACCCTGACCCAGTGGAATCTGGATATAGGGTCGGCGATCGGAAAAATTGACCGGCGGTGTGGCGGGATCGTCGTCCGTTTCGACGGCCGAGTTTCGAATGGCGCCGGTGAAGCCCGTCCGATGGCCGTTGGAGAATCGCTTGGGTAGACGTTTCGCCCGGTTTCCGTAGGTGTTCACGCTGTCGAACATCCCGCAGCCGCCGGACCAGACGCAGTCATAGCGTACGTCGGCGCGTACGAATCCCGAGATCGAGTTGAACGGTCCCCAATCGTCCTGGAGCAGGTCGAGTTCGAGTTCCAGATCCAACACCTGGTACCACTGCGCGAGGTCCCAGCCGTCATCAGCGCTGTAGCCTTTCGCGAGCGCGCGAAGTTGGGACTCGTAGAAACCGTGAAACTGGAGCCGGCCGTCGAAGGCTTCGAGTGCGCGAGATTCCGCTGGCATCCACAGAGTGGTGGTCGCGAGGTGAACCACGAGGAGCCATCGGAAGTGGATCCTGCAGCGGAAGAGTGCGGGCGGCTCCTCGGCTAGCATCGATTCTCCCAGGGAGCGGCGTTCACTTTTCTGCGTGGAACTTTCCGGCGTGGAACAGCGGGTTCAATGCGAATGGGATCTGGCAGGAATCTTATCCGTGCGCCATCCCAGAAGAGAAGAAAATTCGACCGGTTGGGCCGGATCGTGCGCGGAATCGGAAAACTCCGACCTTACAGATCGGGAAATCAGAGCGGGAAATCAGATCGGGAAATCCGTGCGGGAAATCGGAGCTTTCGAGCGACTCGAGGAATTCGCTTCGAGGTGTGACGAAGCTGAACGAGGAGTCCAATACTTCAGACGAGAAAGTTCAGACCTTGGCGTTCGGGTCTCCCGTCGTGACGTTTGCGGCCTTGCGGAATCGATCCATCCGCGCGCGTTGTTCGGGGGAAAGCTCACTCTCGACAATTTGTCGCCCGAGCGCGAACACGTTCGGGATTTCGTCGTCAGCGAGTTCTTTCATTTTCTCTTTGCGAGTCATCGCCTTTTCGATGTACGGGGCGAGTTCTTCCAGCTTGCTCTTTTCGCGCTCTTCGCTTTCGGCCTTGAATTCGGGCATGATGTCGCTTGCAAACAGTTCGAGTGATTCGCAGATGTGTTCGTGCAGGTTGCGGCCACCCTGTTGAATGAACGCGACCTGGTCAACGCCCGCATCGGAAAAGCCGCGCAGTGTCTCTCGAACCTGGTCGGGTGTTCCGATTCCCCGCTCAGCGCCGTCGTCTGCCATCGCACCACGCGCAGCTTCGAAGTTCTTCCAGATATCAGTGCGGCCCGGTTTGTGCTCACCGAAAATATAGTGGTGACCGAGACCGTACCCGAAGAATCGGAACCCGTCCTGGCCGCGCCGTTTGGCTTCGGCCTCCTTCTCGTGCAATGAGAAGCCGGTGATGATCGCGATGTTCGGGTTGACGGTGTGGCCGATCGGCACGCATTCTTCCTTGAAAATGCGATAGTAGTCGTCGACCCACTTCTTGGCTTCGGAAGAGTCGATGAACGCGAACGTCAATGCGCCGATGCCGAGTTTGGCGGCAAGCTTGATCGTCTCGCGGTTCGAACAGGCTACCCAGATCGGCGGATGCGGACGCTGGACAGGCTTCGGGACCACGTTGCGACACGGCATGTCGAAGTACTTGCCCTGGAAACCGGGGTAGGGATCCATCGCCATCATATTGGCGCACTGTTCTACACATTCGAGCCATTGGTCGCGCTTGGTGTCGACCGCGACCTGGTAGCCATGAAGTTCCAGCGCAGACGACGACTCGCCGGTCCCCCATTCGACACGACCATTCGAGACGAGGTCGAGTGTCGAGATGCGCTCTGCGACGCGGGCGGGATGATTGTAACCCGGGGGCATCAATGTGATGCCGTGTCCGAGTCGGATGTTCGTCGTGCGCTGTGAGCAAGCTGCGAGGAAGACCTCCGGGGCCGAGCTGTGCGAATACTCTTCCAGAAAGTGGTGCTCGACCTCCCACGCGAAGTCGATCCCCAGCTTGTCCGCGAGCTCGACCTGACTCAGCGCATCTTGAAACAGTTTCTGCTCATCGCCTTCCTTCCACGGTCGCGGTAGCTGGTGCTCGTAGAACGTTCCGAATTTCATGCCGGGTTCCTATTTGAGTCATGCTGAGCAGCTTCAGATATGGAGTTTCATGCGTGCGTGATGGGGGCATCATGTTAGGGGTGCTGCCACGATCGTGTTGTATCACGGGCGCTCTGGCCCGGTCAACCCGGTCCCCCGCTGTCGCGCCGCTTCGTAGAGTAGAATCGAAGCGGCCGACGCGACGTTGAGCGACGAGGCTGCACCGGTGATCGGGATCGAGACGATTGCGTCGCAGATTTCTGCGAGGGAGCGACTCAGCCCTGTTCGTTCGTTTCCGACCATCAGCACGGTTGGGACCGTCCAGTTTCGAGCCGCAGCGTTCGTTGCTCCGGTAGCACTCGAGCCGAGGACCTGCAGCGCACTTTGTCGTTCGCGCAGCTCGACCAGCCAGCGTTCCAGTGCCCCGGTGGACGCGACCGAAACGACGGGCAGCCGAAACAGCGATCCGGTCGAAGCCCGGATGGTACGCGGGTCGAAGATGTCTGCGGCATGTCCAAAGACCGCAAGCCCATCGGCGCCGAGTGCGTCGCATGAGCGGATGAGTGTTCCGAGATTCCCCGGGCTCGCGGGTCGATCGACAATCACGACCAGCGGCGCGTCGGAAAGCGCGATCGACTCCAGGTCGTAGTCGCGGCCGCTGATTTCGACGATGGCCAACAGTTCGGAGGTATCGTCTTTTTCGCTGATTTCGGTCATCAACTCGTTCGACAGCGAATAGTGGCGTTTCGCTGTCGAACGCGACAGGATTTCTTCCGCCCATTTCGAAGGTTTTCTGGCGGCTGAGAACACATAGCTGTCCACCGCCCAGCCGTTCTCGTGCATGAGGTTGATCGGGCGCACTCCCTCGACGATGAACAGGCCGCACTGTGTGCGCTTCTTGCGGTTTCGCTTGAGTGCTTCGATGAGTTGGAAATCATCGCTTCGCGCCTGGATGTGGATCGTGCGGGGAATCAACGCTTCAGTCGCTCGAGGCTGATGTGTAGCGCCGCGATCAACACGCACACGCCAGCCCCGATCGCCAGCAGCGCGGCACGTTCGCCGACAGCGTCGGCCATGAGCCCGACGGGCAGCGCCATCAAGCCGAAGAACCCGAATGCGAGCATCGTCAGGGACATGACACGGCCAATATAGGCGGGGTCGGCCTCTCGAACGATGGCGGCTGCGCTGAGCGCCTGGAATCCACCGCTGCCCGCGCCGATGAAGAACATCGCCGCCATGGCGGATCCATAGTTCGGAGCGAGAGCCAGTGCCAGCAACGACAAGCCGAACACGAGACCCAGCCCGGTGTATATGGCGAGGGTGCGGTCGGAATCGGCATACCCGGCCACCACCAGGCTGGCACCGAGCGCTCCCAACGCGGAGGCGAGATACAACAAGCTGATGCTTTCGACGTCGTGGCCGAGCTGGTTCTCCACCAGACCTGGAAGCACGGTCACATGGGGGAAACCGACGGTGATGACTGCGATGAAGGAAATCACCAGGACGCGCAGCTTCGGATGCTGCCAGACGTATCCCACCCCATCGGACAGATCAGCCAACACACGCGTCTGATCGCTGTCGCTTCGCCCAGGGGAGCGAGGCAACAGCAACAGCGTCCCCGCGGAGAAACCGTACAGCGTGCCCATCACCGAGTAAGCGCCCGCTGCACCGAACAAGTGATAGCCCAGCAATGCGCCCGCCAATGCCGGTCCGAACACGCGCGAGGCGGTATTCGCGATCTGCGACAGCGCCATCGCGTTGCCGCGTCGATTCTCGGGAACGAGTTGGATCACCAGGGCCTGTCGCGCTGGGCCCAGGAACGCGAACGTGGTACCCACGACGAACGAGCCGGCGATCAGGAACGAAATGCGGATCGCATCGGTGGCGACCGCCAGCGACAGCAGCAGAAAGACCGTCATCGCGAGTAGTTGTCCGATCGCGACCAGGAGTTTCTTGGGCAGCCGATCCGCATAGGCGCCCCCGATCGGCCCGAACAACACCATCGCGATGCCTTGTCCAGCGACCACGAACCCGACCGCGCGGTTGGTTTCGGTCAACTCGAATGCGACCACGCTCTGTACAATCGTCGACATGAAAAACGCCATGAACGACAACAACGTTCCGAGCCAAAGGATCCGAAAGTGACGAATCGCCAGCGCTGCAAACGTGGCGCGGAGCCAATTCATCGGCTGCAGCTCGGGCCCGACGCGCGTTGAGTCCTCACAAGTCCTGGTTGGTCATGACGATCGTGCCGGCGGCTCCGAACATGCCACCGACTCCGTGACACAGGGAAATCTGAGCCCCCTCGACCTGGGCCGGCGCGGTTCCGCGCAGCTGGCGGACACTCTCTTGAAGCGCATACATGCCATACATTCCGGAGTGCATGTAACTGAGGCCGCCTCCGTTCGTATTGGTCGGAAGCGACCCTCCCACGCTGGTGTGACCCTCCCAGATGAAGTCACCGGCTTCACCTCGGCCAACGAAGCCGAGATCCTCCAGGCCGTAGATGGGCAGGTGCGCGAACGCATCGTAGATCATCAGGTGGTCCACATCGTCATGCGAAATTCCCGCCGTCTCGAAGGCCTTCTGGCCCGACACCCTAAATGCCTTCGAGCTCGTCAGGTCCTCCATCTGGCTGACCATGGGTGTTTCGGTGCTCTCGCCGGTGCCGAGGATGAATATCGGTTTCGTCGAAAACTCCGCCGCGCGCTGTGCCGATGTCAAGATCAGGGCACCACCGCCATCGGTGACGAGGCAACACATCAGCAGGCGGAATGGGTAGGCGATCATCCTCGAATCCAGCACATCGTCGACGCTGATCGGATCGCGAAACGACGCGCGAGGGTTCCTGCCCGCCCAGGCCCGCTGCACGACCGCGACGTTTGCAAGCTTCTCGATGCTGAGGTCGAAGTCCTTCATGTAACGAAGGACAGGCAGCGTGAACGTCGTCGGGGCACCCATCGGGCCGAAAGGCGCTTCGAACTGGCCCGGCAAGCTTGCGGCCGGCCGGTTGAAGCCTCCCGCCCCGACGCGAGATTTCCCGCTTTCGCCGTGCGTAATCAGGACGGTCGAACACAAGCTCGCTTCGATTGCCGCCGCCGCATGGCGGACATGGAGCATGAACGAGCAACCGCCGACCGATGTTCCGTCGACCCACGACGGTGTAATTCCGAGATAGTGGGCGACGGCTGTCGGCGATTCACCTGCAGTCGCTACGCCGTCGATGTCCGACGGTTTCAGACCCGCATCCGTCAACGCGTTGAGTGCCGCATCTGCGTGCAATCCGATCACCGACAGCTCGGGAATGACTCCCAGTTGGGTCGTCTCGGCCGCTCCGACGATGGCGGCTCCGCCGCGCTTCACGACGTACCTCGCGATGGGCTCGTTTCTGGCTTCGCAGGGTCCGACGTTGAACGGTCCGAAGTTCGAGAGTTCGACGGGGCAACTTCGCATGGTCGAAACAGCGGTAGCGCGATGTCGTCGGTGAGTTTTTCGAAAATCACCTCGACGGGCATGTCGAGTATCAGGGCTTCCGGGGTCTGAGGCGAATCGATGATGTTCGTCATCATCCGCGGTCCTTCTTCGAGTTCTACGATTGCGATCGAGTAGGGAGCTTCGAATCCGGAATTCGGTGCCGCGCGCTGATTGATGACGTAGCTGTGCAGTGTACCCAGACCGCTCGCCGGGAAGACTTGGACCGATCTGGACGCGCACTTCGGGCAGAACGGCCGGGGAGGGAAGTACACATTCGAGCAACTGTCGCAGCGCTGCAAGCGCAGCTCGCCTGCGAGAGTGCCGTCCCAGAAGTGCTGGGTTTCTGGCGTGGGTCTGGGGATTGGTTTCGTCGAGCGCGGACGTGCGGAGTGCGACTCTGCCATCGCGTCAGCGTCCCAGAAAATCGGCGACAGCGCGCCGAACTGCATCGGGTCGTTCGTAGGGCGCCATGTGACCGGCGTCTTCGATGAGTGTGACCTGCGCATCGGGAAGCAGCTCACGCCAGCGTTCTGCGTACAGCGGTGGAATGAACTTGTCTTGTGTGCCCCAGACGACCAGCGTTGGGGCGGTCTGTCGATACAACCGCTTGGATACGCGTCGGTTCGGAATCGGAAACAAGATCTTCCCCGCCGTTCCCATCTGCCGGGCGTTTCGAACCATGAATTCCTGCAGTGCATCCATGTTGGAGAAGTCGAGCCCCTTGGTGAGAAACTTCTCGCCGTCTTTCGGATCACGAAACAGTGTCTTGGCGAGTTGGAACGGCAGCATCGCGAACAGGTCGGGAATCGGATGTTCGTCGATCCACAGTCCGGCTGCGGAAATCAGCACCAACCGATCGAGGCCGCGCGGGTTCAGGCAGGCCATTTCGGCTGCGATCATGCCGCCCATCGAATGGCCGACCAGATGCGGCGGGCTCGCGAGCTCGAGCGCCTCGACGACGTCCCAGCCGTGCAGTGCGAAGTCCAGCATGTCTTCGATCTGTTCTTCGGTTTCCGGCTCGCCGTAGCCAGGCCACTCGGGTGCGAGAACGTGGAAATCCCCAGCGAGGGCTTCCAGCAGCGGCTCGTCGTCATACAAACCACCGGCGCCGTGAAAGTAGACCAACGGCGGGCCACTGCCTGTTTCGAGCAGTCGCGACTTGATGCCCTTGCGTGTTTCGATCGTGCGTTCCTTCATCCCCGTCCCTTCATGGCCGGTCGTTGACGGTGTCATCCTTGCCCGCTGATCGCGGTACTCCGGCAGGCCAGTCGCGCGCAGCGAAGCTTTCTTCCGGACGGACGCGGTCTTCTAGCGGCTTGCACCACCAGCGGTCATCACCGGCATGTTCGGGCCAGATGTCTCGAAGTTTCGGCATGACTTTTTCGGCGAACAGCACGCTCGAGTGTCGGGTCTTCCAATCGGGCTGGTTACCGCTGTGGAACAGGCCGAATACGTGACCGATCCGGAGCGTCTTGATCATGTGTTCCATCCGCTCGCGGACGGTCTCGGGGCTGCCTGCAATCACGAAGCCGCCCTCGACGAGATCCTTCCATGTCAGGTTCGTGAAGATTGCCTGGTTGTCGGCGCGAAGCTGGCTGAGCTTGCCGGCCTTGATGGTCTTGATGGTGCGATAGCCGGGAGGATCCGCGAAGCCGGGGAACACGTGCAGGCAGCGATTGAAGAAATACAGGATGTGCTCGGCGTAAAGCTCTTCGGCCCCTTCATCGGTGTCCGCCACCGCGATGATCTGCGCGAACGCTGCGCGATACGGCGAATCGTCCTTGCCTTTGGCGAGTACCCGCTCGTGAAAACCCTCGAGCAGCGACTGGCCGGCCAGGTACCCGCCGAATGACAGGAACGAGTAGTTGTAATCATTGTCGACGCAGAAGTCCCAGGTCTCGATCGAGCCGCCGCCGGGGATATAGATCGGCGGGTGAGGTTTTTGGATTGGCTTCGGCCAGCAGTTGACGTAGCGAAGTTGATTGTACTTGCCGTCGAACGCGAAGGGCTCGTCTTCGTGCCACGCGCGCATGATCAGCTCGTGATTCTCGTAGTACTTGTCCCGGGTCAGCGCCGGGATCTGGCCGTAACAAAAATTCGTGTCCATTGGCGTTCCGACGGGAAATCCGGCGAGCAGTCGACCGCCGCTGATGACATCGAGCATCGCGAATTCTTCGGCGACACGGATCGGCGGATTGTAGAGCGCGATCGAGTTTCCGATCACCGCGATCGCCGCGCGAGAAGTCCGTCGCGCGAGCCCCGCCGCGATGATATTTGGCGACGGCATCAGCCCGTAGGCGTTCTGATGATGCTCATTGACGCCGATGCCATCGAAACCCAACGAGTCCGCATACTCGAGCTGGTCCATGTACAAGTGATACAGATGGTTGCCGACGGCAGGGTCGTAGAGCTTGCTGGGGATATCGACCCATACGGAGCGGTTGGCTTCGCGGAAGTCGTCCGGCAAGTGGGGCCAGGGCATGAGGTTGAACCAGGTGAATTTCATGGCTTCCTCGCTTGGGCTCGAAGGATCGCTGTCCTTGATTGTTCATCTGTGCGTCGGAGCGGGACACTAGCACGCGCTCCTCACATCCAGGAAATCGGCGATCGCGTCGTTCAGCGCGTCCGGTGCGTCGAAGTGGATCATGTGGCCAGCCCCGGGGATCTCGACACAGCGTACGTCGGAAAACAACCCGAGCCGTCGTTCCAGTTCGTCCGGCGTTAGGTACGAGCGCGATAGAGAGTTGCGCGGTTCGCCCCCCGCTGGCCCCTTCGACCACCAGGTTCCGGATTCGGCGCCCGTGACGACGAGCACCGGGCACACCGCCCACGTCCAGCGCTCCTCGATTTGTTCACGGCTGAACGACCCGAACATCGTGCGAAGCATCGGGTCCCACTTCCAGCAGATCCCGGAATCCGGGTGAGGGCGCGTGCCAGCAGCTGCGAGCATGCGCAAGCGTTCGGGGCCGAGCCCCGGGTGCGCGCTGCCGAGCCGACCCATCGCGGTCTCCAGGTCGGGCATCGAGCGTCCGTAGCTGGGAACGTTGTCGAGCGACTCGACCGAGCGACGCGCCATCGCCCGCCGAAGTTGGTCGCTTCCTTCCCCTTCCCAGGGTGGCGGTCCGAGCCCTTCGATCAGCACACACTTCGAGGGGATCTCCGGGAAAATTCCCGCGAGTTGGCTGGCGACTTCTCCACCGAAGCTGTGCCCAATCAGGATCGGGTTTTCGAGGGAGAAGTGGCGGCAGGTCGTGTGCAGGTCGCCGACAAAGTGGGCCAGCGCATAGTAACCGGGGCGACCGCTATCGCCGTGGCCGCGCATGTCGATGGAGAGCACGCGGTAGCGGTCGCAGAACGCCTGAGCGATCGAGTCCATGCTCCACGCGAGGTCGCGCATGCCGTGCACGAGAAGCATCGTCGTGATGCCGCGGTCTTTTGGGTGGCCGCCTGTTGGGTGGCCGCCTGTTGGATGGCCGCCGTTTGGGTGGCCGCCTGTTGGGTAGCCGCCTGTTGGGTAGCCATAGTCGAGTGCCGATAACTCGAAATCTCTGGCTGGAATGCGCACGCGCTTGGGCTCTACGCTGCGAGGTCTCTGGTTGGATCGTTGGTTCACGAATTCGAATCCCTTCACTCGGTGTGTTCGATCGGGTGGGACGGGCTACGTTACATCAGTCGCTCTCATGCGGCGTTCATTCAGGGAGATGATCATGTCCGCAGACAGCTATGAATTCCAAGGCCGAACCGTCACGCTGCCGTGCATCGTCCGAGACGCCGGTTCTGGCAATGCGATCTTTCTGGTCCCGACGGCTGGCGTACAGGCGCTGATTCCCGGCGATGCATTCGAGGTCGTGGAAGCCGCCCCCGGACTGACGCAAACCATCCTCGCGATCATCGACTATCGGGACAACGACCTCGGTGACTACAACGAGGTCGGGATCATCTTCATGGTTCGGCCGCGGGGCGCAACCGGCGATGCATCGGGAACCTTCATCTACAAGCTGCCGGTCAACCAGTCGTTCACCTGTGAGGCAGGCTGCGGCATCTGGGGTTTCCCGAAGACTGTCGACGAGATCGACTATGACTACGGGGCCAACGCCATATCGTGTCGTCTGGAGATGGACGGCCAACATGTGCTTACCCTGACCATCCCGCGTGGAGATGCAGGCATCGATTCCGGTGAACTGCAGACCCAGACTTACACCTACATCAACGGCATTCCGCATGAGACTCCGTTCACGACGGGTGGTCGCGGAATGACGATGAACCCTGGAGGGCAGGGCGTCGCGTTGGAACTGGGTGACCACCCGCTGGCCGAGGAGCTTCGCGGCCTGGGTCTGGCGAAAGCGTCGCCGATTCTGAGTACCTGGACCGAGAACATGAAGGGCAGCTTCGGAACCCCGCGGAAGCTCTCGTAGCGACACTCCGCCGACTCTCATGGGTGTATGGAGGGTGTAATGGAGGGTGTGTGGAGGGTGTGGTGGAGGGGGGTGTAGTGGCAGTGTGATCGGAGCCTCCTGTAGCGGTATCAAAA
>JAQBGU010000198.1:0-14650 GCA_032128375.1 Deltaproteobacteria bacterium
GGGACTCGGTTCAACGCAACAACTCGCCCGTGGGCTCGCCGACGCCCTCCGGATCAGCCAGGGGGACAGCCGGAACAGGAGATAGAGGGTCGACGACGCCGATGAGCCCGGCCCGGAAGGCCGATCTCCCACCCACATGCCCACGGAACCGGTGTCATCAGTGACAACCGCGTGATGGATTCGCTGCAGGAGGCAGTCGCGGCGGCGGCAGCCATCGTGCGCGACATTCGCGACGGAATCATCACGTTTCGATCCGATGGGACACTCTTGAGTTTCAACCCAGGCGCTCAGAGCATCTTCGGCCATTCGCTTCCCGACATACTACACAAGCCAGTGCAGATTCTGTTTCAGAACGACGCCGGCGTATCGATGTTATCGGGTCGCGGTGCAGAGGCGACTGTGGCTGCAGGCATACCGGTCGAACTCGATGGATTGCGCCGCAACGGCTCGCGCGTTCCGGTCGAGGTCAGGCTGAGTGCCGGAATTTCTTCGGGCGAAAATGTCTACACGGGCCTCATCCGGGATATCAGCGATCGCGAAGAAATGGATCGGATGAAAAACGAGTTCATCTCGACGGTCAGTCACGAGCTGCGTACACCGCTGACCTCCATCAACGCGTCGCTCGGATTGCTGGCCGATGGCGTTGCGGGCGAGCTTTCACCCGATTCGCGCGAGTTGGTCCGAATCGGCCGAGACAACAGTGAGCGGCTGGTTCGCCTGATCGGCCAGATTCTCGATATCGAGAAGATGGAAGCGGGCAAGCAGGATTACGAACTTCGCGCTCTCGAGATAGGCCCGATCGTCGAACAGGTGGTGGAGACGTATCGCGCGCTGGCGAACCAGTCGGCTGTGACGCTGAACTTCACTGACAGCACAAAGCGTGGGCGCGCTCGCGCCGACGAAGATCGCGTGATCCAGGTCGTGAGCAATCTGCTTTCGAATGCGCTGCGCTTCTCGGAGCGCGAAGCGAAAATCGAGATTGATGTGGCACGTCACGATGGCGCGATCCGTGTGTCGGTGACAGACCACGGGGCTGGGATCCCCGAGTCCTTTCGACCGCGAGTCTTTCAGAAGTTTGCACAAGCCGATGGCTCCGACAGCCGGCGGCAGGGCGGAACCGGTCTCGGCCTGAGCATCTGCCAGGCCATCATCGAAGATCTCGGCGGAAAGATCGGCTTCGAGACCGAGATCGGCGAGGGAACAACGTTCAGTTTCGATCTCCCCGAGTGGCGCGAGGGACTGGCCGAGGTAACGGGCGAGGTAACGGGCGAGGCAGCGGAAGCGACACAGGGCTCCGCGGGCGCGGGAGTGAAGCTTTGAGCCGACCGGGCCTGCATCGCATCCTGGTAGTTGACGACGAGCCCGACATACTCGCAGTCACCCGTATGACGCTGCGCGCACGCGGCGGATACGAGGTCGAGGTGTGCCAATCGGGTCGTGAGGCACTCGAGCTGGCGCCGCAGTTCGAACCGGACCTGATTCTGCTCGACGTGATGATGCCGGAGATGGACGGCCCCACGACTCTCGCAGCGTTGCGAGACGATCCACGAATGGCCACGACACCCGTCGTGTTCATGACGGCAAAGACCATGAGACACGAGACGGACCGCTACCTCGAACTGGGTGCAGTCGGTGTTGTGGCGAAGCCCTTCGACCCGAGAACACTCGTCGAAGAGCTCGAACGGATCGCGACCGGCGGCTCGAACCGGTCAGGGTTGGACGACAGTGAAATGGCCGAACTGGTCGAATCCTATGCAGCACGGCTGCCAGAGAAGGTCCGCGAGATTCGAAGCCTTTGGGACCAGGTCGAGGGCGGTGCTGACGGGGCCACTGACCTTCTCCATCGGTCGCTACACCGGATTGCAGGAACGGCGGGAACCTTCGGGTACGCGTCACTCAGCGAGATCGCGGGCGAGCTCGAGCAGAAGCTGCACGATTACGTGCCCGTCGGGGCGGAGACGACTCTTGCCGTCCGCAAGCAGATTGGTCTACTGGTCGACGCACTCGAGAAGGCGGCGTTCGAGCCGCCCCGATCACTCGCTTGAATCGCTTGGCCATGCGCAGGGTCGCCAGTTGAGCGACTGCCCGATTCGCTGCATCGATATGTCGCCGATCGTGCAGGATGGATTGGGTTCGCCTGGTGCGAGAGGTGTCTTGGACCAGATTCGCGCGGCATGCTCCGACATCGGGTTCATGACTGTGACGGGGCACGGCGTCGCACCCGATAGGGTCGAGGCAGTCGCGGCGTGCGCTCGACGCTTCTTCGGCTTGTCGAGCGAAGCCAAACTCGCAGTCGCGCCGCGCCCCTGGAATGCCAGCAGTCACCACCGGTATCGAGGCTATTTCCCGAGTTCGGCGAACGGCAAGGAAGGCTTCGACATCGGTGACCCCTGGCTCGATCGATCGAGGCCAGACCTGCTGGAACGTCCGTATTGCGAATTGAATCAGCTGCCGCGTGAACTCGGAAGCGACTGGGTCGATTCCGTGTTTGGCTACTTCGACGCGTTATCGACATTCGGCCGAACCCTGATGGAAGCCATCGTGGCGTCACTCGGTGGGGACCCGGGAGATATCGGGTACGCGTTTTCGCGGCCGGAGAGCTTGTCGACGCTGCGCTTCAACGGCTACCCAGCGCACAGCGAGCCGGTCGAGATTTCGGATCAAGACGGTGCGGCACTCGTATGTGAGACCCACGTCGACAGCGGGCTGGTGACGATCCTGTATCAGCACGAGCGAGGCGGGCTGCAGGTGCGCGACCGAAAACGACGATGGCACAGTGTGGCTTTCAATCGTCACGCCTTCGTCGTCAACACCGGCTTGGCGATGGCGAGAATCACCAACGGGAAATTCGTCGCCACCCCCCATCGTGTGTTGCATACTGACGGCGAACGACTATCGATTCCGTTCTTCTACGAGCCGCGCTACGACTGTCGGCTCGTGCCCAGATCCTTCGGGTTGAACGAACCCGCGACCAGCGATGCTGTCGTCTACGAGGATTTCCTGCGAGAATCGCTGGCAAAGTTCGCCGAATACAACGGGACGCGCTGATTCGGTCCAATCAGCGACTCTGCAGTCCGAGTTCCGTTTGAGTCTGTGCGGGCTCGCTCGTCGGCTGTGGACTCGGCACAGCTGCCTCGATACCGTGCGGGGCGGACGCTCGGGAGGTTCGACCTGTGACAACATCCAACTGCACGGCGGACGCTGACACGGCAGCAGCCCCCGACGCGTCGATGCGCCTCGACCGATCGCGGTTGCCAGCGCTGGCCGCCAATCGCGCGACGACCCTCGACGAAATCGCGGGCTTCGCTGCGAACGGGCACGTCTGTATCCGCGGGCTTGCCAACGCTGATGAAGTCGCCGCCTACGGCCCCAGCATCGAGCGCACAGCGCTCGATTTGAATTCGGAAAAGCGTCCACTCGAAGATCGCAACACCTACGCCCAGGCATTCCTGCAAGTTCCAAACCTGTGGTTGGCCGATCCCATCGTGAAGCGCTTCGTCATGGCCGAACGGTTCGCTCGTGTCGCCGCTGAACTGCTCGGTGTCGAACGCATTCGCCTGTACCACGACCAGGCCTTGTTCAAGGAGCCGCAGGGCGGCTACACACCATGGCACCAAGATCAGTTCTACTGGCCGCTCGACACGCAGGCCACGCTTACGATGTGGATGCCGTTGGTCGATATCCCCAGCGAGGTCGGCAGCATGCGGTTCGTGTCGGGATCACACGTGCGGGGCCACCTCGGCGATCACGCGATCGGAGACGAATCGCAGCAGATATTCAGCCGATTCATCGAGGGGGAAGGGCTCGATGTCGTCGATCACGGAGCGATGGCGGCCGGTGACGCCACGTTCCATCACGGATGGACGCTGCATTCGGCCCCCGCGAATCCGTCGGGGTTGCTGCGATCGGTCATGACGATCATCTATTTTGCAGACGGCGCAAAGCTGACCCCACTCGATCACCCGAACCGCCGCCTCGATCGCGCTCTGTGGTTGCCGGGTTGCGAACCCGGCGACACAGCGGCCACGCCGTTCAATCCCATGCTGTGGCCAGCCCCAGCTTCCGAAGCCGCTACACCGACACGCGGTCGAGACTACTGGCAGTGCGTGACTGCAGCAGCCAGGGGATTGGGTATCGGCTCATCTCCGGCACCACCGGCCACGCGCCGCGGCGAGGCTGGCGACAGCTGAGGCCGGGGCGATTTCGATGACCCAATGGAAATTTCGAGAACGAATGCTGCTGTATCATCCCCGCGTTTGCCGGCCGAGTCTTGTTGGACAACGCCTGCGACGCACCGGAGGGAAACGACTTGCGCTGGGTACTGAAGATCGCGATGGGCCTCGTGTTACTCCTGTTGCTGGTCGCGGGTGCCTTTCTGCTTCCAGCACACCTACAGGTGCGAGGCGTCGCGCCGCCGCTACCCAGCGACGCACAGTTGCGCGCCCTTTTGGCATCGGAGAACGGACCGGTCAGTGTTCGCTTCGTCAATACCTCGACGCAGAAGCTTCCGGAAGGGCGGCGGCTCGGGCACGCGGTGTTCCTGATCGAATGGGCCAATGGCAACCTGTTCATGATCGACGCAGGTATGGATCGCGCGCAGGCGCTCGAGTTCGGACGACTGATGGAAACCGCCTTGGGAGCCGAAGAGGCCGTACCTCTCGGCAGCATCGCCGAGCTGCTCGGTGACGATATCAAACGCGTGGTCGGCGTCGGCTTCACCCACCTGCATATCGATCACACCCAGGGGGTGATTCCCTTTTGCGAAGCGCGAGGCTCGGGCGCGCGGGTCTATCAGACTTCCTGGCAGGCCGAGCTTCACAACTTCAATACCGAAGAGGGTGCCTCGATCGTCGCGCAATCATGTTTGGTAGCTGGCGAGCTCAACGGCGCTGGCGTCTTGACCATCGACGGCATGCCGGGGCTTGGCATCGTGGGTCTTGGCGGTCATACGCCCGGTTCGACGTTGTTCGCGATTGCCGCGAAGAATCGGCTCTGGCTCATTTCCGGAGATACCACGAACACCAAGGCGGAGTTGCTCAGCAACACCGGTAAGGGCTTTGCGTACAGCTACCTGTTGGTGCCGGAAAACACCGCGCGGACGCAAGCATTGCGCCTGTGGTTCGCGCGTCTCGATGCGAACGACGACATGACCGTGGTGGTGCCGCACGACATCGGCGACATCGAAACCAGCGGCATGAGCGAGTTTGTTCGGTAACACGGGTTCTGGTCGCCTCGACCCGGTGCCCGGCCAAAGATGGGTCGCGCTCATGCGAAGACGGAAAGCACTTCTTCGTCCAGCAATTTCATTGCGCGCCGAGCTTCGTTTCGGTCGGCGCCGGCCGTTGGACCTGAAATGGCGACCTTGTCCAAACCCAGGGCCTTCAACTCGTTCAGACGCGCAACGCAGTGCTCGGGCGGTCCCGCGATCGCGAAGCGATCGATGAACTCATCGGACATCAGTGCGGCCTGCTCCGAGTCGGCCCGCGTGTGGGCCTTCATGTTGTAGCCGTCGTGCAGGCTCTCGATCAGTGTCGTGGTCACTTGTGGGTGGGCTCGCTCGACAGGCAAGGGAAGACCGCAACCGGAGACCTGATCGAGCGCCGCTGTCGATGGATCTTCCCGCTCGTCTACTTCGAGCTGATCCTGTTCATGGCCGGGTTGGCGTTCTTGGTGTTCAGATAGGATCCACGCGGGAGCACGGATTCCAAGCTGCCGTCGCGTCATGCAGGAAGACATGGGCGCACGTGATGGGTACGGGGTCCTGAGCCGCTAACGCGACGTGGCCGCCGGGCCATCGGATCCACTAACAAGAGCCACACGTCCCGCGGGAGATGCTCGATTTCCACAAAGCCTGCCGCCTCGAGATGGCTCGAAACTCTGCGTCATGCGTTAATCATGCGTCAATAAGGAGTTCAAGGCAGAGGGTATTGCTTGCGGCGCACATGCCGGGTGTGAGAAGCTGGCAGAACCGTGTCGACGCGCGCGAGGACTCGTGCGTCGGTAACGGTTTTGGCTAGCCGGAAGGTCGAACGACCAAGCGCTGGCCGGGGAGAACTGCGAATGACGCGCCTCGCGACAGCCCGGTGCCACCCGAGTGACCGCCAGGATCCGATTTTTCTAAGAGCTTCCAAAGCGTTGGCCGTGTGCGTGATGCTCTGGCTGGGAGCGCCAGTCGCCAGCGCGCAGGACCCGTTTCTGACATTCGATACGTTGCAGGGGCGCCCCATCGCGATCTCTCCCGATGGCTCGCAGCTGTTCGCGATCAACACGCCAGACAATCACCTGGAAATTTTCGACATCGATGTCAACGGCGATCTTCTGCTCGCCGGTTCCGTTCAGGTGGGCATGGAGCCCACCGCCGTCGCCGCTCGCAACAACGACGAAATCTGGGTCGTGAACTTCCTGTCCGACAGCGTGAGCGTCGTCGATGTCTCGGGAGCCGTGCCGCGAGTCGTTCGCACACTGCACGTCGGCGACGAGCCGAGTGACATCGTGTTCGCCGGGCCCGCTGGCAACCGCGCTTTCATCACGACCGCGCACCGCGGCCAGAACAGCCCCTATCCGGACGGCGAGTTCGATCAGGAAGGCATTGGACGCGCCGACATCTGGGTCTTCGACGCAGCGAACCTGGGCACCTCGCTCGGTGGCGACGAGCTGACGATCATCACCGTCTTCGGCGACAAGCCCCGCGCGCTCGCCACTTCGACGGACGGCTCCAAGGTCTACGCCGCGATTTTTCACTCGGGCAACCAGACGATGACGCTGAACTCCGGCTTCATCTGCGTGACCGGAGCCACGTCGCTGAACAACAACACACCCGAGCCGTCATGCGTGCTGGACGGCGGTACGTCTCCCGGCGGCACGCCGCCGCCGCATCAGAACAAGGCGCCGCAGGAGATCGATCGCCCCGAGGTTGGAATGATCGTCAAGTGGAAACGCGACGGGGTGACGAACGCCTGGCAGGACGAACTCGGTCGCGACTGGAGCAATTGGGTGAAGTTCAACCTGCCGGATCGGGACGTATTCGAGATCAACGCGAATGCGAATCCGCCGGTGGCTGTCGACGGCAGCTCGACTTGTAGCGACGGGGCGGGTTGCTGGGCGGGTGTCGGCACGACGATCTTCAACATGGCAGTCAATCCGATTACCGGAAAGATCTACGTTTCGAACACGGACGCGCAGAATCACGTGCGATTCGAGGGCCCGGGAACGCTGGCCGGTCCGATCAAGCCGGTCAGTGAGCCAGCGACTGTGCGCAGCAACCTGGCCCAGGCGAGGGTGACGGTTCTCGACGGGGCCAACGTCTTGCCGCGCCACTTGAACAAGCACATCAACTATTCGCTGCATCCCGCGGGTTTCGGCGTGAAGGAAAAGAGCAACGCGAATCCCATGGGGATGATCGTCTCGCCGGACGGCAACACTTTGTATATTGCGTCGTTCGGTTCCGGGAAGGTAGGTGTCTTCGATACCGGCGCACTCGAGACCGACGCATTCGTCCCCAACGACACCGATCACATTTTGCTGTCGGGCGGGGGACCCAGTGGCTTGGCCCTACAGGGCACGCGCCTCTACGTGTTGACCCGCTTCAATAACTCGATCTCCGTCGTCGACACCGGCACGAAGCTCGAAGTTCAGATGCTCGCGCTACACAACCCGGAGCCGGCGAGCGTCGTGGACGGTCGACCATTTCTGTACGACGCCAACCTCTCCAGCAGCAACGGCGAGGCCTCGTGCTCCAGCTGCCATATCGGTGGCGACATGGATGATCTCGCCTGGGACCTCGGCAATCCCGACGACGACCGAAAGGCGAACGTCAACCCGATGAACGACGAACCCTTTGTGGCTCTGCTGGGTGGTCTGACCTCCTGCTTCATTCAAAATTTCATCTTCGGCAATGGCTGCACGTTCCATCCGATGAAGGGGCCGATGACGACGCAGAGTCTGCGCGGCATGGATCTGCAAGGTCCGCAGCACTGGCGTGGCGACCGAGAAGGCGATGCGACCTCGTCGTTTCTTGCGTTCAACTTTGCGTTCGTCGGGCTGCTCGGACGCTTGCTCCCGCAAACCGGACCGGACATGATCGCGTTCAAGGACTTCGCGCTCCAGCTGCGCTACCCGCCGAACCCGACCCGCAACCTCGACAACTCGCTGACGACGATCCAGGCGCAGGGGCTGGCAGTCTACGATGCACCGGACACCGACCAGGTCGCCAGCTGCAACGATTGCCACACACTCGAACCGGAGAACGGCTTCTTTGGCGGCGACGGACGCTCGACCTTCGATGCGGCCACAGAGATATTCAAAGTCCCGCACTTGCGCAACATGTACCAGAAGGTCGGAATGTTCGGCGAATCGCAACCGCAGGCAGTCACCTTCCCGCTGGTTGGAACCGGCACCGCGTTCGCTGGACCCTATACGGCGACGGGCGATCAAGTCCGCGGTTTCGGATTCACACATGATGGCTCGGTCGACACGCTGTTCCGCTTCGTCAGTGCATCGGTATTCACCATCAACAATACAGAGCAGACCCGCGTCCAGGCGTTCATCATCGCGATGGACTCGGACGTGGCTCCGGTCGTCGGCCAGCAGGTCACGCTGAATGCGACCAATTCCGGTATGGCCGGCCCGCGCATCGATTTGATGATCGCGCGCTGTGATACCGCGTTCGATTCGAAGATTCTGTTCGACCTCAACGGCGGAGCCGTCAATGAGTGCGATCTGGTCGCCAAGCTCGACCAGGGCGGCAGCCAGCGTGGCTACGTGTACGATGCGTCGAGCAACCTGTTCGAACCGGACGATGGCGGCGCAGCGATCAGCGATGCAACACTGCGCGCGATGGCGGCGACGGCAAGCCAGGAGATCACCTACACGGCGGCACCGCCCGGCTCCGGTTTCCGGATGGGCATCAATCGCGACCTCGACACGTTTCTCGACGGCCCGGACAACTGCCCAGGCGTGCCGAACGACGATCAACTCGACACCGACTCCGATGGTCTCGGCGACCCGTGCGATCCGACCCCGCTTCCCGAGCCGGGCCAGATTCTGACGCTCGCCATGGGCTTGCTGGGACTGGGTGGGTTGAACCGTCGACGCCTCGCCAGGCGACAGCGCGGTTCCGTCATGGGCTAGCGGGGGCCGTCGAGGAGGCGCCGAAATTCCCGAATCTCGATCTGTTTCGACCGAGTGGTGGATGGTCCACCGCAGCACGCGTCCACAGTGCTCAGCGAGTAGCGGTCTTCGTCTTACCCAAACCCCGCTCGTGTTGCAGTTCGTCGGCGATCGCTCGAGCCAGCGCGCTGCCCGCCGCTAGATTGCCGCGCGCGTTCCAGTGGGTGTCGCGGAGGTGATAGGTGCGGCCGCTGGGTTCGGCGGCTCGCAGGACGGGCAGCAAGTCGAGGCATTCGATGTCGCGGTCTGTGCAGAACGCCAGAATGCGCTGCTGTGGCAACGTTCGGTCCAGTCCCGGCGCATCGCCACCTAGCGTCTCCCAAAGCGCGTCGTTCACCTGGAATTCGTCGGGAATCAAGACGACGAGGAGCCTTTCCTCCAGCAGGCTGTGGAAGTGTCGGAGGCCGGCAAATAGCTGGTCGAAACCCTGCGCAATCTTGGCGTCACCCGGGTCGGTGATTCGCCGCCGCCGGGTCTCCACCTCGAGGAACCGGCTCTCGGTCATCGTCGAGATTTCAAGGCCAGGGTCCTCGATCCAGGCCGGGGCCTCGCCCGGTTGGCCGCCGTCCGCCCCGATGCGGGCCACTCGCTCTCGCTCGTCCACAGTGAGGCGCGCGAGTGACAGGAGGCGAGCCGTGACCCGCCACGTGAGCCACTGCTGCAATCGGTAGCGCTCCTTGACTGCCTTCGTGAAGGAGATGCCTTCGTGGATGTCGTTACCGACGAAGACGCAAACGACAACAAGGGTCGGCTTGTGTGGCATGACCTCGGTAGCCAGCAGCTGTGCGTATTCCGCCAGCCCGATCGCAGGTACGCCAAAGTTGTGGAGCGCAACCCGTGCGTATCGCTTCCCGAATTCCGCGCGAAGCGCTCTTTCGGCGACGCTGATGAAGTTGTAACGCAGAGGAACGATGCCGAGACCGAATGAATCGGCGAGAACCGCAACGACCAGATCGTCGCGGTCGGCAGTGAAGAATTCGTCATCCGCGTAGCCACCGCGGTTCAGTCGGCCGTCGTGGAACGCCGCGTGCGCGGGCTGCCGCATCGCGTCGAGGTGCTCCGCTACCGAGTCTCGAAACACCAGCGGAGACGGTCGAAGAGTCGCGAAGACGGTCAGAGCGATCTCCGCCAGTACCAGCGTTGCGACGACGTTTGTGCAGACAAGCTGGAGTAACACGGCCCCGCGAGTCGCGACGCGATCAGAAGGGGACGTCGCACCCGCTGCCCAATGCAGCGACCAGACAATCTGTGCGAGCCCCAGGCTCGAGAGGAAGATTGAGCGTGTCATCCACCGCTCAGCCGTCGGCGGCAGCCATATCTGGGCGACACTCGCCATGACCAGCGCGAAGGGCAGCGCGTAGAACAGTGTCTGGAGCGCGCGGGTCGCCAGCTGGCGATTCGGGTCGCGCAAGCCCAGCCAGACGCCGACCGCGGCACTGGCCACAATGACGACGATGCGCGAAATCAGCAAGAGCGGCGCGAGGCCAGCCTCCTGTCCAGGCAGGCAGGTCGTGTGGGCCTCCCAGTCGTGCAGCAGAACGTCGAGGCTCCAGATCCAGAAGCCCAGGTATGTGAGTGGAACGAGCAGACGCACTGCTCCATTCATCCTGATCTGCCCTCAGTCTGCAAGTGTCAGGCTGCCGTCTGGGTGCGTCGCGTCTCGATCCACGGAGATCCACGAGCGTTCGACCGGGAAAGTCCCGTCTCGATTCCCGTTTCGATTCCCGTTTCGATTCCCGTTTCGAATGGAGATCGGAGAGTCAGCCGCGAACTCGGCCGAGATCTTCGGGGAGGCGTGTCCCGATCCCCCTAATGCCACGGTAGACAGGATGACCACGGGCCGCGACACTGGACGATACTTGTTACACGGCCTTCGGCGAGCAAGGTTGAGACTCGAATCGAGCGCCTGGAAGATGCCGTACCAGAATTCGCCGTGCCTGCGAAGCGCTTCGATGACCGGTCGTGAGGTGGCATCTGGCAGGCATGAAGGGGGCATGAAGGGGGCATGAGGGGGCATGAGGGGGCATGAGGAGGGCATGAGGAGATCCTGGTTCCAGCAGGCCGAAGACGGGACACTCCGCGTCGAGACCACCAAGCGGGGACACGACGTCCTCGACGATCCGCTGCTCAACAAGGGAACGGGATTCACCGCGGGCGAGCGCCGCGCGCTGGGTATCGAAGGCTTGCTGCCGAAAGCGCTGTTCGGGATCGAGCAGCAAATCCGACGCGCCTACGGGAATATCGCGCGCAAAGACGACGCGCTCGAGAAGTACATCGGCATGATTGCGCTTCAGGACCGCAGTGAGGTGCTTTTTTTTCGCGTCCTGCTGCAACACATCGAAGATCTGATGCCGATCGTGTACACACCGACGGTGGGAGACGCCTGTACTTCGTTCAGTCAGATATTTCGGCGAGGTCGCGGGATCTGGATCAGCCCGCCGGACTCCGGGCGAATCGATGAAGTGCTCGGCAACGCGGACAACGGCGAGATCCGGCTGATTGTCGTCACCGACGGGGAGCGGATTCTCGGGCTCGGCGACCAGGGCGCGGGTGGCATGGGTATTCCGATCGGGAAGCTCGCCCTCTACACCGTGGCAGCCGGCATCCATCCGCGCCACTGCCTGCCCATCTGTCTCGACGTGGGGACAGACAATCCCGGTCTGCACAACGACCCCTTGTACGTTGGGCTACGCGAGCCACGCCTGCGCGGCGAGCCCTATGCCGAGTTCGTCGACGAGTTCATCCGCGGGGTCAAGCGCCGCTTCCCGCGCGCTCTGCTGCAATGGGAAGATTTCAAGAAGACGAATGCGCTGAATCTGCTCGAGCGTTACCGCAAGACACTCGCTTCGTTCAATGACGACATTCAGGGAACCGCAGCCGTGGGTCTCGCAGCCGTGCTGGCCGCCGGCCGCGCCAACCATACGCCCATCGAGCAACAGAGGATCGTCATTCTGGGAGCTGGGGCGGCCGGCGTGGGCATCGCGCATCAGGTGAGAGATGCGGTCAGCAGAGCAGGGCTGACCGGTGACGCATTGATCCAGAGCGTCGCCGTGCTCGATAGCCGCGGGCTACTCGTCGCGAATCGCGAGATCTCGGACGACTATAAGTTGGCGTTCGCTTGGCCGATCGAACTCGCGAAGGCAAACGGCCTCGACCCCGACGGCCCCCTCGGACTTCTCGACGTGGTGCGAGGGCTGAAGCCCACGGTGCTGATCGGAACCTCGGGCCAGCCCGGCGCATTCACAGAGGAGATCGTTCGCGCAATGGCAGACGGCTGCGAACGTCCCGCCATCTTCCCGTTCTCGAACCCGACGAGCAAGTGCGAGGCCACGCCAGACGATATTGTCCACTGGACTGCCGGCCGAGCGTTCGTCGCGACAGGCAGCCCGTTTGCCCCCGTCGATTTTGGTGGCCGGACGGTGCGCATCGGGCAGAGCAATAATGTGTACGTTTTCCCCGGTGTCGGGCTCGGCTGTTTGGTCGCGGAGGTCACGGAGGTGACGGACTCGATGTTCACCATCGCCGCCGAGGCCGTCGCGGGCGCGGTCGAAGACCGGGAACTCGAGGCTGGGACGCTATTTCCGCGCCTCACAGAGCTGCGCTCCATCACGCATGGAATCGCTACCGCAGTCGTGAGAGAGGCGAACCGTCTGGGGCTTGGCAGGGCGATCCCGGACGACGAGGTGGAACAGGCAGTCTCTGCGATGATGTGGTACCCGGACCACCCGCTTGTCGTCGCGGTGTAGGCGATGTTCCTTCGATTTTTGCATCGCCCATTTCTTCGATTGCCACTCGGTTCATCAATCGCATCACTCGCACTTTTCGGAGCCATCGTACTGCTCTCGGCCTGCGCGACGACGCATGAATACGCGCGTGATCTCCACTTCGATTCGATCGTCGTCGATGGGCACTCGGACACGACACCACGCTTCGAAGATCCGACCTGGTCGTTCGGCGATAGACACGACGCCGCCGACGGCGATATGGACCTTCCGCGAATTCGTGAAGGCGGCCTCGACGTTCAGTTCTGGTCCATTTACATGGGAAAGACGGAAACGCCCGGCGACGCGATCCGCGAGGCGCTCGAGCGGATCGACGCGGTCCACGAGATGGCCGAGCGATACCCAGACGATGTCGTGGTCGCGAAATCCGTCCGTGAAATCCGGGAGGCCGTCGCCGACGGAAAATTCGTCAGCCTGATGGGCATCGAAGGCGGGCATATCATCGAGGAGAGCCTTTCGGCTCTGCGCAACTTCTATCGCCTCGGCGTCCGCTACATGACGCTCACTCATTCCTTCCACACGAGCTGGGCCGACTCTTCCGGAACGAACGAAACCCCCGAGCCCGTCCACGAGGGTCTCACCGACTTCGGGAGACAGGTCGTGGTCGAAATGAACCGCATCGGCATGCTCGTCGATGTCTCCCATGTCTCCGACCAGTCGTTCTTCGATGCCGTCGAGGTTTCGCGGGCCCCCGTCATCGCTTCGCACTCCTCGGCACGCGCGATCGCCGATCATACCCGCAACATGACAGACGACATGCTGCGCGCGTTGGCGAACAACGACGGCGTCGTGATGATCAACTTCTACCCGGTGTATATCGATGAGGCAGCCCGTGACGCAGCCCGTGCGTATTTTGAGAGCCACGGCGCAACGATCGGTGATCTCTACACCAACAAGGACGTGGGTCCCGAAGTACGCCGCGCCAGGCTCCGCGAACACTTCGCGAGGTACCCGGTGCCACAAGCCTCATTGGACGTACTGCTCGACCATTT
Organism: Deltaproteobacteria bacterium; assembly: GCA_032128375.1. Lineage (GTDB taxonomy): Bacteria > Myxococcota_A > UBA9160 > UBA9160 > SMWR01 > JAJDAM01. The sequence goes on from JAQBGU010000198.1 coordinate 13,943, forward strand.
CGACCACGCCATCGAAGTTGCCGGTCCAGACCACGTTGGAATCGGGGCAGACTGGGATGGGGTGCCGAGCATGCCGGTGGGGATGGAAGACGTAGCCAAGTTGCCTTCGCTCACAGAGGGCCTACTCGCCCGCGGCCACTCTGCGGAGACGCTGCGCAAGGTGCTCGGCGAGAACGTCCTGCGCGCGCTCGGGGCTGCCGAAAATGTCGCACGTACCATGCGGGGCGAGGACTTGGCCCGCGCGAGAGGTGACTCCAGCCTAGGATCAGCCCCGTAGCCCCTGGATCAGCGGCCACACCTCACGTTCGAACAAACGAAGCCCCTCCCATGCGAATGCTGGGTCGATACCCCCAACAGGGGAGTGAGGTGCCAGACGCTGTTCGGGCCGAGTTCGTGTGCGAGCGCGACCGCCTGCGCGGGCGTCAGCGTTCGGTAGGCACCCGAAGCGTGCGCAGCGACGCACCGATCCCGGCGATAGCGCCAGCTTCGCTTCGTTCGACGCCACGCGATACGAGCGCAGAGCATTTTCGATGCAGTATTCCACGGTGCACGCATAGGAGCGTGACGCCACCTGACCTAACTTCGCCGACGGAGGGGGGGACAAGTGGAAGCGGGGAAGGGTGCGATCTGCGCGGCGTCGTGGCTGGCTTGCACCCTGGTCGCCGGTTGTTTGTCGGATACGGCTCGGTTCTCTACGAGCGAAACGAT
>JAQBGU010000199.1:0-43419 GCA_032128375.1 Deltaproteobacteria bacterium
TCGACAGCTCACACTGCGGCCCCAGCCCGGCGCAGCAGCCAGCGACAGCGACGAACAGGTGTGGAACTTGATGACAGCGGTCGCCGTGGCCGACCTGGTCGTGAGCTTCGACGCTTGGGCGCCGCCGGACGCTTCGTCTGAACTGCTCGCCACGATCGAAGGGATTGGCGCCAGCCTCACCGCGTCACCGATAAGCGATGCCACCGCGACCGGGCAGGAGGTATTCGACCTCCAATCCGACCCGGCTCGGGGACTTCCCGAGCTGCGTGAGACTCCGGTGCTTCCCGAGGCGCCCGGGCCTGGAGCGGACGCGGGCGCGGGCGCAGAGGCTGCCGGGGCTTCAGCTGCGGGCACCACGACGCGCGTTCGGCAAGGCGGAGGCCGCGAGAGCGAGAATGAAATCGCGGTCTCCGGCTCGGGCCAGGAGATCGTCATCGGCACCAACGGGGGCTTTTTCTTTTCGAGCGACGGCGGCGTCAACTGGGCAGCCTCGGCCGGCGTGGGGAGTAACGATCCCTCCGTGACATGGGGCCCGACGGGTGGTCCGATGGGCACCTTCTATGCCGCGAACATCACTAGCCCCTCCACAGGTTTCTGGACCTCGACCAATGGCGGGTCGAGCTTCAGTGGTCCCAACTCCCTCTATACCTGCGGCCAGAACGGCGATCCGGCCTGCGGCGCCGCGTTCCCGGATCAGGAGCACATCGTGGCCGACCGCTTCAACCAGGCAGCTGGCGGCGACCAGGTCTACTCTGCGTGGCGCCACCTCGACGGAAACGTCGGTGTCGTCTGCTCCACTGACGGTGGGGCGACCTGGGGCACCAACGGATTTTTCTTCTCGGGCGACCTGCCAAAGATCGGCGCCGGACAGGACGGCTTCATCTACGTCGTCTACCACCCCAGCAATGACGACAACGTTCGGCTTGCAAAGTTCATGTCGTGCGAGGCCAATCAGAACCCGATGGTGCGGGTCTTCGACGTGCTCGTCGTGGCGGACCCCGTGGCGGTCGCGTGTCCGACTCCGGGCCTCGACCGATGCAATTTCCGCAACAGTCTGGCGAGTCCCACCGTGGCAGTGGATGACACAGACCCGAACCACGTGTTCGTCGCGTATGCGGACAACACGTTCAACACGGGCCCGTCCGGCGACTATTGGCCGGCGTGCACCAACCAGAATCTCTGCAACGAGAACATCGTCGTGCAGGACTCCGAGGATGGAGGCAATACCTGGGCGCCGGGCGACCCCGACCGCACCGTCGTCATCAGCTCAGGCATCACGGCACGCCGCTTCATGCCCTGGGTTTGTACAGTCGGCGGCACGGCTTACGTGAGCTGGTTCGACCGACGCGCGGCGAGTCCGGGTGGGACCACCGTTTCGAATATTGATATACGTATAAATAACGCAATAGTCAGCGCAAAAAAGGGGGAAGCTCCGATTGATGGATGCATCTTCGAAGGCGGCGCTGGGACCTCTTGATGTCTCGAAGCGTGCGGCGAAGATGACGACTCATCACGGTGAGGTCGTCGGGCCTACCGTTGGCCAGACGCCCTTTAGCGTCGGCCCAGACGGCTTCGTCGGGGTTGAGCTGTGGGGCGTACGGCGGAAGGAGTTCGAGATGCAGTCTCGGAAATCGGCGACAGATTTCCCGAATCGGTTCTCCTTTGTGAATGCTGGCGTTGTCCCAGATGACGAAGACGTGACCCCGAAGGTGGCGCAGCAGGTGCCGGAGGAATTCGCAGACCTCGTCGTGTCGGATGTTCTTCGCGTGGCAAAGGAAATACAAGCCGACGCGCTGACGCCGGGGAGCAATCGAGAGGCCCGAGATCACAGAGATGCGATCATGCCGGTAGCGATGATGCAGGAGGGGAGTCTGACCGCGAGGAGCCCAGGTCTTTCGCACCGTGGGGATCAAGAGGAAGCCCGACTCGTCGACGAAGACGATGTGGGCACCCAGCCGCGCAGCGTTTTTTTTACCCGAAGCCAATCCTTGCGCTTCCAGCGATCGATCTTCTCTTCGTCGCGCTCGAGGGCGCGACGCTCCGGCTTCTGATAGCTCCAGCCCAACTGCCGCAAGAGCCGAGCCACGTGATTGCGGTGGTAGCGGACGCGGAACTCGCGTCGAATCAGTCGCACGACCCGGTCGCAGGTCCACAGGTCTGTGCGATGCCCGTGGGCCATCGGTCCCTTCAGGAGAAGTCGTACGAGTCGCTTCTTCTGCGCCACCGAAAGCTTCGGAGGGCGACCCGGGGACGCCCCCACCTCATACACGGCGTCGCCCCGTTCCTCCCGCCTGTCGCGCCATCGCATGACCGAACTCGCTTCACATCCAAGCCGCCGCGCGACCTCGTTCAAGGAAAGCCCTGCATCCACCAGTGTCAATGCGCGCCGGCGACGGTCCGAAAGAACCCCGGCCGAACCCTTGGGTCTCATGAGTAGGCACCCCCCGAGTACCTACTATTGCATTATTTACGAGTATATCAATAAGTAAGCGGGATCGCTGGACGGGTGTGTGTAGAGGGTCCAGGAATCGAGAACGGGAGCGCGCTTCCTGGTGTAATCTCGGTTTTCCAAAGACCCTAGATCCTCCAGAAAGCGACGCTCCCGAGTGAAGAAATCTACTTCGTCTGTTCGTGCAAGTCACCTGAACACGGGCACGGGAATTCCAGAGGACGAACTCGTCTGGCCCGAAACGTCAGGTCGTGTGACCCGGTTGCCACGGCTGCATCTGGAGGTCGATGAACGCTCCACGGTCACCTCGTTCGGTGGCGTGGCGCTGGCCGCGGCTTTCTTCAAGCGCTTTCGCGTGGCGCAGGAGATCGACGACCGGGTCCACGTGTTGAAGCTTCATCTTCCATTCCACGAGTCGGACCACATCCTGGCTCAGGCGCTGAACCTGTACGTCGGCGGGGAGTGTTTGGAGGACCAGGCGACCCTGCAGCACGACGAGGGTGTGCTTCGGATGCTGGGCGCGTGCCGGCTTCCAGACCCGACGACCGCGGGAGATTTTCTGCGCCGGTTCGATGAGCGGCGCAACCCCGGAGCACTTGCGGGTCTTCGCGCGGCGACCGATGCGGTCCAGGACGCGGTGTGGGGGAAGCTGGCCGGGAAGCGGAAGAAGAAGCGAGACGTGGCGGTGGTCGATCTAGACGGCCACACCAAGACCCTCTACGGGGTCCAGAAGGAAGGAGCGGACTACGACTACCAGGGTCGCTGGTCGTACAGCGTGTTGTTGGCCTCGCTGGCAGGAACCGGGGAATGTCTGGCGGTACGCAATCGGCCGGGCAACCTGCGTTCAAGCAACGGGGCAGCAGAGTTGCTGGAACAGACCCTGCCTCGCGTGAAGCGGCGCTTCGCGGACGTGCTGGTGCGAGCGGACAGCGATTTCGATCGCCAGGATGTGCGCAAGGCCTGCGAGGCCGAGGGTGCCTTCTTTGCTTTCGTTGCGCGGGAGGCCACGAATCGACACTCCTGGGCCGAGGGAGTCGCAGAGTCGGCGTGGAAGCCTTTCCGAACGCGGGATCACCGGCGACGAGCCGCAGAGCGCCGGGCCCGGGGCTTCGAACCTCGTCGCAAGAAGCGCGATCGAAAGAAACGCCGTGCACGCGAGCGCGGCTACACGAATCTCCAGCTCAAGCGACAGTCGGTGGCCGAGATTCCCTGGACGCCAACGGACTCCGCGAAGACCTACCGCATGATTTTTCGTCGCCAGCTCATCGAGGAATCCAAAGGCCAGGAGTCGCTGTTCGAGTTCTATCGCTATCGCTATGTCGTGACGAACTTGCCGAACTCGTGGTCGGCCGAGGAGGTGATCGACGCCACCTACGAACGCTGCGATCAAGAGAATGTGATCGAGCAGATGGGCAGTGGCGTGGCGCTGTGGCGGATGCCGGTGGCCGAGTTCGACGGCAACAGCGCCTGGCTCGAGATCGGGCGTTTGGCCTGGAACCTGGGCAAGTGGATCGCCCAGCTCACGTTGCCTGCTGAGGTCGTGCGTTGGGAGTGGAAGCGCTTCCGTCGCTCGTTCGTGTACATCGCGACGGAAGTGATTTACCGCAGTCGCCAACGCTGGCTACAGTTCAGTCCAGCACACCGATTTGCAGGGCTGCTGATTGACGCTCATGTGCAGCTACAGACCTAGAATCGCGATCGAGAATTTTCAGGGCACGAACCAGCCGGGTGAGCAATGCTCGCGAATCGTCGATACCCATAAACGCTCGGTAACACAGCACAAATCAACCCTCTTCGGATCCCTCAATACGCGGCCGAATCCCCATATGAGTCATTTTCTGATTTCTTCGTGCACGATCTGGCAAACTTAAACCGAAGAGCGCTTATTTCAGGGCTAGCGTCGCTGTCGACAACCCCGGAGGCCCAGATGATCGACCTGCACTATTGGCCCACCCCGAACGGCAAAAAAGTGACGATCCTGCTCGAAGAGTGCGGCATGCCGTATCGCGTTGTCCCCTGCGCGATTGGCCAGGGCGACCAGTTCAAGGCCGATTTTCTGGCGATCTGCCCGAACAATCGGATGCCCGCGATGATCGATACCGAGCCCTCGGGCGGCGGCGAGCCGATCACACTCTTCGAATCCGGCGCCATCCTGATGTACATCGCCGAGAAGGCGGGGCAGTTCTATCCCCAAGATCTGCGCGGCCGCTACGAAGTGAACCAGTGGCTGATTTGGCAGATGGCAAATCAAGGCCCCAAGACCGGCGAGTGTGGCCACTTTCGACGGCTCGGCGATTCCCAGGGAGACCAATCGTATGCCGTCAGGCGCTTCGAGGACGAAGTCAATCGGCTGTATGGCGTGATGAACAATCGCCTGTACGACCGGCGTTATCTGGTGGGCGATGAATACACGATCGCCGACATGATCTCGTACCCCTGGACAGTCAACTGGGAAGGCCAAGGTCAGGACATCGGCGAGTTCCCGTACTTCAAGCGATGGTTCGAAGAACTCAGCGCGCGTGAAGGCGTCAAGCGCGGTATGGATGTCGGTTCGGGCCAGACGCAGGACTACAGCGAGCTTTCGAAGCAGGAAATCGCGAGAGTCCGCAAGCTTCTCTACAACCAGCGCGCCAGGCCGGCCCCGCCCGGCGGGCTGCTCTAGCAGCCGACGGCGCTGCCGAGCAGAGACATCCTCGTGCGGACGCGCGTAAGTCATCGGGTCCGTCAAGGCGGCAAGCCAGCCCGCCGATGAATGAGACATGCGAAACACCTACGCATGTCTGCTGGTCTGCATCGCGCTCTCGGCGCGCGCAGACATCTACCGCTGCATCGACTCAGATGGCCAGATCCGCTTCACCGACGACGCGAGTGATTGCGAGATCGCACAGCCGGTGACTCTCGAACCAGCGCCAGCGTCCACTTGCGACGAACAGCAGAATTGTTCATCAGCCGCCTCACCCGCCTCTCAGCCCGCGGGCCGCGACCGAGATCACTCCGCGCACTTCGTGCCGCTGCGCGAACTGGGCTCCGAATGGAGCCTGGTCGACGATGCACCCGAAGCCATCGATTCAGAGTCGAGAAGCTATGGGCTCACCCACACATCGACACGTCACTACGCAAGATCCAGCGGGCGCGTGTCGCAAGTCTGCTCGGTCGAATTGTGGCAATTCGAACAGGCCGAAGCGGCGAGCAGAGTCGCAAGCAGCTTGGCATTACCGCACTGGCAGGTGCTGCAGGCTGGCTCGCTGCTGGTCCTGACTCACGGCGTTCGCCTCGAGCTGGGGGCCAGCTCGGACGCGCGCCTCCACGAAGCTTGTGTGGAATTGGGTCGGCTCACGCACGAACGCATTTCTCGGGGACACTGAGTACGCATTGACGAATGGATCCCTACCGGAGACCCTCTGCAAGTTCCCTGCCCGAGGATGCGCCGATGGATCGAGACACCTACCTCGCCGTTTTGCGCCCACTGTTGCCCGCGATCGCCGACCGAGCCGTTGCCTGTGAGCAGCTGCGTCGGGTTCCCGACGACACCTTCAAGGCCTTCAAGCAAGCCGGGCTACTGCGGGCGCTGCAGCCAAAGCGCTGGGGTGGGTACGAACTCGACCCGCTGACTTTCTACGACGGCTGCATCGAGGTTGCCAGCGTATGTGCTTCGAGCGCCTGGGTGCTCGGAGTGGTGGGTGTTCACAACTGGCAGCTCGCACTGTTCCCCGAGCAGGCCCAGCAAGACGTTTGGGGAGACGATTCGAGCGCGCAGATCAGCTCGTCCTATGCACCGACGGGAAAGGTCGAGCGTGTCGATGGCGGCTTTCGCATCTCGGGCCGCTGGTCGTTTTCCAGTGGATGTGACCACTGCGACTGGGTTTTTCTCGGCGGCATCGTTCCGGGCGACGGGCCGCCCCCGGACATGCGTACCTTTCTGCTGCCACGCAGCGACTACGAGATCGATGACACCTGGCACGTTGCTGGCCTGTCTGGGACCGGTAGCAAGGACATCGTCGTGGAGCGCGCATTCGTTCCGGAGCATCGCACCCACCGATTCATCGACGCCTTCCTCTTCCAAAGCCCGGGTCATGCGGTCAACCCGAGTCCCCTCTACCGGCTGCCCTTTGCGTCGATCTTCGCCTTCGGTATCGCGGTTCCGGCGATCGGAGCGGGGCTGGGCGCCCTCGCGACCTACCGCGCGCAGATGCGCGAGAAGCTCTCGGCCTACGACGGCAAGAAGGTGGCGGAGGATCCCATCGCACAGGCGCGTGTCTCCGACGCCGCCGGAGAAATCGACGCGGCACGAGCACTCATGCATCTGACGTGGGAGCCGATGATCGCACTCGCAGAAGCGGGTGAAAACATTGCGCTGTCTCAGCGCATCCGCGCGCGGCGAAATTCGGCGGACATCGTGCGCCGTGGGATGCGCGCCGTCGACCTGCTCTTCGAGGCCAGCGGCGGTCGCGGCATTTTCCTCGATAACCCGATGCAGCGCTTTTTTCGCGACGTGCACGCGATGCGCGCGCACGCGATCAACAATATCGACAAAGCCAGCAGCTTGTTCGGCCGCGCCGAATTGATGCCAGATGCACCGCCTAGCGAGCTGTTTCTCTAAGCGGAAAGCGGAAAGCGAGAAGCGAACCGATTCTGCTGGTACGCTCTGAGTCACGATAAGGAGTCGCCATGTCCGGTGCCACGGAACTCGCGTACTTGGGAATCGAAGCCTGCGATCTCGATGCCTGGGAGCGCCTCGCGACCGAGGTTCTCGGCCTGGTACTGGCAGAGCGCCGCGCCGACGGCACCCTCGTCTTGCGCATGGACGAGCGCGCTCAACGCATCCTTGTGCACCCCGGGCCCGAAGACGACATCACTTACGTCGGCTTTGAAACCGGCGGAGCGGCGGAACTCGAGATCCTCGTCGCGTCACTCGGGGCGGCCGGAATCGCCGTCACCGAGGCCAAGCCCGAGGTTGCGGCCGCGCGACGAGCCGAGCGGGTCTTCCAGATCGCGGATCCGAGTGGTCTGCCGATCGAACTGGTCGCCGCGACAGAAACCGCGTCCGAAGCCTTCCATTCCGCAGTCGTAGCCTCCGGTTTCGTGACTCGCGGCGAGGGGCTCGGGCACATTGTGATCCGGTCTGGCGATGGCGCGGCCAGCGAACATTTCTACTGTCAGTTGCTGGGTTTCCGATTGAGCGATCGCATCCACGTGCAGATCAACCCGGAATTCGCGCTCGACATCACCTTCCTACACGCGAACTCGCGTCACCACACGGTGGCCTTCGCAGCAGGCGTCCCGCTCGGAAAGAGGCTCCACCATTTCATGTTGGAGGCGGGATCGATGGATGAGGTAGGCCTCGCCTACGACCGCGCCATCGCCGCCGGCATCCCCATCGCACAGGGGCTCGGTCGCCACCCGAATGACCGCATGTTCTCGTTCTACGCCCACACGCCCTCGCAGTTCCAGGTCGAGTTCGGCTGGGGGGGCGTGAAAATCGATGACTCCAACTGGGAGGTGAAGAGTTACGACCAGCCGAGTTCCTGGGGTCACAAACCCCTCAGTCCTCCGACTCCTGCTACTCCTGCTATTCCTACTACTACTACTACTACTACTACTACTACTACTACTACTACTACAGCGACTACAGCGAGTTCCTGAGATGTTCGCGAAGCTCCTCTTTTCGTGGACCTGCTCGTGCCCGCGCTCGCAATCGGTGCCGATCCCGAGCCGTTCGCGGCCGGCGACGATTTCGGCGCTGGGCTCACGCTGGAAGAAGTGACGCCACTTTCCGAAGTCGTCGCTCACCCGGATCGTTTCGAGCGCACACCCGTGCTGGTTCGCGGCCGCATCAGCGATGTCTGCCAGACGAAAGGCTGTTGGACCGTCATCACGGACGACACCGTCAGCGTTCGGGTCCGCTTCCACGACTACGGATTTCCTCCCGAAGGATTCGACCCGACGCACGGCGATTGTCGAGGGGCTCGTAAATACCCAGGTGCTCACCGAAGAGATCGCACGCCACTACGCCGGCGAGTCTACGTCGTCAGACGGCGAGCCGAGCCAGCTCCACGGCGATCAGCGCGTCGTTGGCTTCACCGCGACCGGGGTGCGACTCCTGACCAGGCATCCGCGCTGACCGAATAACAGCCTCAGTCGAACTCGATGTGCAGCGCCTTCAAGCTGCGCACGAACAGGCTCGGGACGTGACGGAAGTCGTTGCTTTGGGCGAGCCGCAATGAGCGGGTACGCAGAAGCAGCGTCTCGAGTGCGAGGCGGGTCTCGAGGCGCGCGAGCGCGGCACCGATACAGTGGTGAATACCGATTCCGAAGCTGAGGTGCGCGCGGAGGTTGGGGCGCTTCAGGTCAACTTCGTCCGGCTTTTCGAACTCGCGCTCATCCCGATTCGCCGATGCCCACGAGAGCATCAGGCGCGTGCCTTATGCGAGAGGAACGCCGGCGAGCTCGGTGTCGGTTCGCACCACGCGAAAGTGTCCATAGAAGGGAGACTCGAGACGAATCGCCTCTTCGATGAACGCGTCGATCAGGCTCGTATCCGCTCGCAGCCGCTTCTCCAGATCGGGGTGCTGCAACATCAGCATCGCAGAGCTGCCGATCAAGCTCGTTGTCGTTTCGTTTCCGGCCGTGAGCAGCTGGAGCAGTATCGACACGACCTCGTCGCGACTCAGCGCTTCATCTGGATCCTGCGAAGCGCGGATCAAGTCGCCCAGGACGTCGTCTTCCGGTGCAGCACAGGCGGCATCGAACTGCTTCGCCAGGTACTCGATCAGCTCGCCGATCTCCGCGGCGTTTGCGGCCACCTGCTCCGGTGTGTTGATCCCACTGAGCAGCGCGACAGACGCGTCGCTCCAACGCTTGAGCTGGGGCGCGTCGGCCAGGGGCAGCCCGATGAGTTCGGCGATGATCGTGACAGGCAACGGCACCGCCATTTCCTTGACCCAATCCGCCTCGCCTCGCGGGTGGAACGCGCCCACCAACTCTTCCGCCAGGCTGCGCAGATGGGGCTCGATGCGTGCGACGCGCCGCATCGAGAAGGCCTTGTTCGAAAGCTTGCGCTGGCGGGTGTGATTCGGCGCATCAGCGATGGCGAGGACATCAACGGCCTGGGCGCCGCCGCTGGGAACCTCAAAGACACTCGGGGTATCGCGGTCGGTTTGGCCTTGCATCAGCAGCGCAACCAGGTTCGAAGAGAAGGTCTCCGGACTCAGCGCAGCCTGTCTCACGTCCACATAGCGACTGATCACGGTGTAGACACCATTGGGTAGGCGGTAGACCGGGGCGTCCCGACGCAGAGCCGCGAAAAAATCCCATGGGTCTTCGACGACACTGGGATCAAATGGATCGAACTCGCTCGGGTGCATGGCCGAAATCCTCCGGAGTTGCTGCGCGGTTTCTTCACCGCCCTTTGGGGTGGGCACAGCCGGAGTTACACAGTGAGGTATTGAAAGGCGCACCGACCGGCAATGAACCACACGGCCAGACTGGAGATCAGGTACAGGTTGAAACGCAGCATTACGATATTGACGGTGCAGTGGACGGCGCTGTGAAGCACGCGAAATACGACGAAAACCCACGCTGCCGCCATGTACACGCCATCCACATGACCGGTGACGAACAGCACCAGCGCCAACGCGTAGAAGAGCACCGGCATCTCGAACAGGTTGCTGAGGTTGTCAGATGGATTCGAGACCTCGGGAGGGGACAGTTTCGCGAGCGCACCCGGTACAGCCAATTGTGTCGGTGTGAGCTGATTTCCGGTGATGAAGCGGATACGCCGGATGTACATGTACACCCAGACGACGAAAGTCAGACAAATCGTCGCAAAGACCGGTCCAAAAATCGCTGACTGTTGCATCCCCCCTAGCCCTTCACACAGCGACGCCGCGATCCAGGCAGCCGATACGCTCGCATCCTGTGTTGCCCCATTCGAGTGTCCTCTGTCGGCCCAACAGGTCTGGTCGCGCAGCCTTCTAGCTGGGTATGAGTCGCAGTGGCAGCGCCACCGGACCACGCAGCAGCATCGAACGGTGCCAATCTTCGGGTGATGATGGGCCTTCGAAATCGGGAAAGCGCCGCAGCAGCGCGCCTAGCACGACCTCCGCCTCGAGACGCGCCAGCTGCGAACCCAGGCAGAAGTGATTGCCGTGGCCGAACGCAAGATGCCGGTTGTCCGCGCGGCCGACGTCCAGCCGATGCGGGTCTTCGAAACGCGCGGGATCGCGGTTCGCCCCAGCGAGAGCCGTCAGGACGAGTTGACCTGCCTTGATTCGCTGCCCCCCAATCTCGCAATCCGCGATGGCCGCGCGATCCGTCATTTGAATCGGAGAATCAAAGCGCAGGAACTCGTCGACCGCGCTTGGAAGGAGCGAAAGATCGTCCGTCAGACGCTTTCGCTCACCGCGATTTTGCAACAGGGCCACTACCGCGTTTCCAATCAGGTTCGAGGTGGTCTCGTGACCCGCCACGAGCAGCAGGCTCGCGAGCGCCAACACATCTCTTTCGGCGAGCTTCTCACCGGCGTCTTCAGCGGCGATCATGGCCGACAGCAGATCATCGCGAGGTGCCTCTCGACGCTCGGCCAGAAGCGGTCGGAAGTAGGCGTTCAGGCTTGTGAGCGCGTCCCGCATGGGCGCCACTCCGCCGCTGCCCTGAAGTGGGTCGAGCATCCCCACCATGCCTGTCGACCAACGCAAGAAGTTTTCACGATCCGCTACAGGGACTCCGAGCAACTCGGCGATCACGACGACCGGCACGCGGTGAGCGATGCGCGCCACGAGGTCGATCTCCTCCTCCTCGGCAACTTCGTCGAGAAGCTCGTCCACCATTGCCTCGACGCGCGGACGCAGTGCGGCGACCCTGCGCGGTGTGAACGCCTGGCTGACCAGCCCGCGCAGCCGTCGATGATCGACACCATCGATCATCAACAGGTTGCTATCGAGCAAGCCGATGAAGTCTGGGTTCTTCCGGGCCAGGAAACGGATCGCCCGCACCAGTACGGTCTTGTTCCGATCGGCCGTGAAGTTCGGGTCCCGCAGCACGGCGTCGCAATCGTCATAGCGAGTCAACAGCCACGCGCCGAACCCGCGACACCACGTCACCGGAGACTCCTCGCGCAGCCGCTGCCAGCTGGCATGGGGATCCCGCCGATGTGACGCGAGAAAGGGATTGAAGGGTCCGATCACCGGACCGAGTCGGCTCGTAAACCCTTCCTTTGAAAGCAGCCACTGAACGAAGCCAAGCATCGTACATCTCCCCGCGAGCGCGCTGACAAAAGTCTACTGCTTCGGCGCCGGTGTGCACGAAGATGTATCGGCGGACCGGGCCAGATGGCTGGCGCCGAGCCGCTACTTCCTGGTTCGAAGAGCGATGGTTCGCAGTGCATGCGGCGGCAGCTCGATCTCGAACGTCCCGCCCGCGAGCGTCAGGGATACACCTGTCGGGCTTTCGTCGAGCGAAACGACTTCGAGCCGATCGATTTGTTCTGCAATAACAGGAGCCAGTCGAACCGTTCCGCGCTCTGCAATGTTGCTTGAATTCAACAGTCGAAGCACGCAGCCATTGCGATTTTCCGCAGGCTTGAAGCTGGTCACACAAACGTTCTGGCCCTCTACCTCGAGCAATGCCTGGTCCGGGGCGACCAGTGGTGCAGGCCCACAGGCTGTGGCCCACAGGCCGAGTTCAGCGGCCTGGGCGCGCTTCGCATCGAGTCCCCCATACAGCGAGACCGTCGTCTGGATCGCCAGCTTGCATTGTGCACCGGGTGTCTGGAGCGATGGGCCCGCTTCACCCGGACGCGTAGTGAGATCGGGTCGCGAGAGCCAGCCTGTCGAGCGTATCAACGTTAGCGCCAGGCAGCCTTCGGGCGTGACTTCCGCTTCGAGCAAGCCCGGGGCCGCGACGCTCAGTCCATTGACATGCACGAAGCCCTGCTGCGGGATCGTGCTTGGGGCGGGGTGAATCCACTCGGAACCGTCCCGAGCGGCCGTCGAGCGCACGGCCGTATCGAAATGACTCGCAGCTTCGAAATGAGCGGTGGGCCTTCCCGTCGGGAAGAGCAGACGCAAGCGATGGTCTTCGGCAGAGTTGTCGAGCGAAACATCCAGGTCGACGCGGGCGATGCCGGGTGCGACTCTGGCCGTGAGGACCAGCGGGATGCTGATTCGCTCATCGCTTCGCTGGTCTCGATTGTCGGTGATGCCGACCGCAATCTCGATCTCGCGCGCAATTTCGAGCTCTTGAATGCCACTCGCGTGGCAGCGTCGGGTGATTTCTGTCGAGACGATGGTAATTCCATTGCCGCTGACTGGATCGAAATCGTAGGTATCGCCGCGATCGCCGACGTCCTCGATGCCCCCGATCCCGTGATACCAGCGGGCCTCGTCGCCAGAGCCGAATGCAATGCTGAAGGTGCCGTCGGCGCCAGCCCGCACGCTGACATCCGCGTTGCCGATCTCGTCACGGTGATCGACGACGTCGGCGCAGGCTTTGGCTTTGCGGAGCGTAAGTCGGCGCCAGCCCATGGCCGGAATCTCTTCGGCCACGAATTCCAGATCGTAGACCGGATGTCCGGAAGCGAGTCCAGCTCGCCTGTTTCCGCTGTACTCGACCACCCGCACCGGCACACCGTTCAACTCGAAACCTTCGATCCGTTGGTTGGCAGCGAGATACGGGTTGATGCCGGCGCTGGTGTAGGGAGGAAAGCCATCGAGCGCGAAGCGCACCCGATCCGTCCGTGGATAGGGCGACGGGTTGAATACGGCAATCTCGATTCCGTCGCTCGCCGCTTCGACGAGCTGACGTTCGGGGCCGAGTCCCGCGATCCGCTCGAGTAGGCGCAATGTGGTTTCTGTCGACAGATCCAGAACCGAGTCGAGGCGCGACGTCATCTGTTCGTGAACGCGATCCTGGGAACAACCGCAAATCGAATCATGGGCCTGGTTGGGCAACAATTCTCGCCACGCCAGCCGAAGCGATGGGCTCTCGTCGGGGGTGCCGAGCCATTGTCCGAGTGCACAAAAGGGTTCGGTCCAGCCGACTAGCATGCTTTCGCATTTCCGATTGGCGAGCTTGAGATCCACATGCGTCGACCAGACGCCGGGAAGCAGATTGGCGACCTTGCCACCGAGCAGCTCGCCTTGGAAGCTCGGCAACGCATCCCGCACTTCGGGGGACGCAATGTCGGCGGCATAGTCATCGAATAGGCCGCGCTTCACCGTCCAGCCTGTGCGCTTGGCGAGCGCCTGCGCGACCTCGCGTGTATTCGCATCGGGCAACATATGGTCGAGACCATTCATCAGCAGCACCGTATCGCGCTGGCCGTACGAGCGGAGCTCTTTGGCCAGGGTTTCGAGGCGCCCGGCAACCCGATCCGGGTCGCTCTTGAAACCCCAAGCCGAGAAGTAGCCGCGTGCCAGGTGCGTAGCGACTACCGAACTGCCGTCGGGCGACTGCCAGCGGTAGTCGGTGGGTAGTTCGGCAATCTCGTCTGCGTTGCCGCGCCAATAAATGAAGGGGCCGAGCCCGAAGCCCGCGAAAATCTGTGGAAACTGTGCCGGGTGCCCGAATGAATCTGGTGTATAGGCAATCGTCGAGCAACCACCGTGGGCTTCGGCTACGCGTCTGCCTTCGAGAAGGTTGCGGATGTGCGTCTCGGCGCCGGGGATCAGCGAATCGGGCTGTACGTACCAGGGCCCGATCGCGACGCGCCCGGCCTCCACTGCAGCCACCAACTCCGAGCGACGTTCCGGTCGGACCTCGAGATAGTCTTCTACAACGATCGCCTGACCGTCGAGTTGAAAATAGTATTCTGGGTCGGCGGCTACGTGATCGAGTACCCGATCAACGGTATCGACGAGTCGCGCGCGGAAGGATTGAAACGTCTTGTACCACTCGCGATCCCAATGGGTATGCGAGACGATGATGCACTGCATTGGGGATCCTATTGCCGGGCCCGTGGTGCGATATGCCGGGTACCCCGCCTGGGCTGGGTTTTCACACGGTAGAGTAGGTACGTTGGCGGATGTCCCGCAAGACTCGAGTGCGATCACCCGCTCGACTGCGAAAGCGAGAATCGGGGAATAGATGGCGGACAAGAACGTTGTGGGAAGCGTCGCCTATGAGACGGCCGACGACGGCTACTTCGAAAAGCGCCTGCTGAAGCGTCATGCCCGCGTCTGGTCCCTTTGGGCTCTGGGAGTGGGCGCCGTGATTTCCGGAGACTTCTTCGGCTGGAACTTCGGCCTTGCGGCAGGCGGCTTCGGCGGTTTGCTGCTCGCGACCGTGATCGTCACGATCATGTATCTCGGGCTGTGCTACTCGATCGCAGAGATGTGTCCGGCGCTGCCTCACACGGGAGGTGCGTACTCGTTCGGCCGGTCTGCGATGGGGCCCTGGGGCGGATTCATCACCGGCCTGGGCGAGAACATCGAATACGTGCTCACACCGGCGGTGATCGTCGTGGGAATCGGCGGGTACCTCGGGGCGATATTCGATACACCCGATCGTTTCGACCCCGTCTGGTGGGCGTTGGCGTACGCGGCCTTTGTCGGGCTCAATGTCTGGGGGGTCGAAGTCACTTTCAAGTTCGCGCTGGTCATCACTTTCGTCGCTTTGGCGATCCTGCTGGTGTTCTACATCGGCGCCGTGCAACATTTTTCCTGGGAGATGGCAACCGACATCGCCCCCGATCCGGGCCGTTCGCGATTCCTCCCCAAGGGCATGCTGGGGATCGCGTGGGCACTGCCGTTCGCGATCTGGTTCTACTTGGCAATCGAAGAACTGCCACTTGCCGCCGAGGAATCCCACGACCCACAACGCGACATGCCGAAGGGAATTCTGTACGGAATCTCGACACTGATCATCTGTGCGTTCTTGACGCTGTTCCTGAACGCCGGCATCGCGCCAGGGGCAGCGGTGGTTGGCGCTTCGGACGAGCCGCTGTTTCTGGCATTCGAAACGATCTTTGGAGCTGGCGTTGGCACCCGCTTCCTGTCGCTGATCGCGGTCGCGGGGCTGGTCGCCAGTTTTCATACGATCATCTATGCGTATGGTCGCAATATCTATTCCTTGTCTCGGGCCGGATATTTTCCGAGATGGATGTCGGTCACACACCACACGAGGAAGACTCCCCACGTCGCACTGCTCGTGGGCGCGCTGGTGGGATACACAGTCGCGCTCCTGATTCACTTCTCCGAAGCCATCTTTGGCAGCGTGCCGGTGGGTGCGATTCTGTTGAACATGGCGGTCTTCGGTGCGGTGATCTCATATGGCCTGCAGATGGTCTCGTTCATCCTGTTGAGAAAGAACCTGCCCGAGATTGCACGGCCGTTCCGCAGCCCACTAGGCAGCGCCGGCGCGTGGACCGCGTTGGTCATATCGGCGCTGACCCTGATCTCCCTGTTCGCAAACCCGGACTATCGCGTGGGGGTCTGGGGCTGCGCGGTCTGGTACGGCCTCGGGCTCCTCTACTTCGGCATGGTCGGGCGGCATAGGCTGGTGTATTCGCCGGAAGAGGATTTCGCAATCAAACAGCGCCAGGCAGCGGGGCTCGACGCCTGACTCGCGGTAGCGCCCGATGCTCCGGCGTCTCCCCAACCACTGGATTTCGTTGACCCTTCCGCGGTGATTCCGGCTTCGAACCCAACCTCCAAGACGCGCGAAACCGAAATAGTCCTTGGAGCCTCGCAGCGCAGCGTGCAGAATGCCCCGATGGTCAGTGCGAGCGCCCTCCCCTCAGAACCCGTCCCCGAAACGACACCCACCCTATCCACAGCCGCATCGGCCGCCGAGCAGCGGGCCACTTACGCGAAGGCGGGAGAGCGGCTGCCGATGAGCATCAAGCTCGCCTATGGCATGCCCAACGTTGCGGGCGCCGGCATGGCGATCCCGGTTCTGGTCACGATGACCATCTTCTACTCCGACGTCGTCTTGTTACCGCTGGGTTTTGTCGCACTCGCAATCGCCTTCGCGCGCGCCTTCGATGCAATCACCGACCCGATCATGGGTTGGATCACTGACCGGACGAACACGCGCTGGGGGCGTCGACGGCCGTGGATGTTCGTTGGCGCTCCGCTGTGCGCGGTCAGTTTCTTCCTGTTGTTCAACCCGCCTGAATCGCTCTCGACGCGCGGCGCGGGGATCTGGTTCTGCTCGACATTCATCCTCTACTACCTGTTTCACACGATGTACTCGATCCCCCACTACGGGCTCGGCCCAGAACTCGCCGAGGACTACCACGAGCGCTCGAGCCTGTTCGCCGTGATGGAAGGCTTTGCGGTACTCGGAACGGTCCTCGGGGCGGCGCTGCCGGCGATCTGCTTCGACGTGTTCGGCGGCCAGCGCGAGGGTTTTCGCGTATTCGCGATGGGTGTCGGGATCGTGCTCATCGTGCTCTACGCATGGCAGTGCTACAAGATTCACGAACGTCCGGACTACTACACGCGCGACCCGAACCCGATCGTACCGGGTGTGCGCCGCGTGATGCGCAACCGACCCGCCCGCATCCTACTGGCTACCTACACCGTCGGCAGTGTCACGGGCATGATCCCCGCGCTGATGATGCCGTACTTCACGACCTACGTACTCAAGGTGGAGAACCCGGCCTTCTGGATTGCGGCACTGCTCGTGATCTATTTCGGCTCCGGCCTGTTGCTGCTGCCGCTCTGGCTGGCCGCAACGCGGCGCTTCGGCAAATATCCCATCTACGTCGTCACGGCCGCGGTCGGGATCAGCTCGTCGATCATGTTGTTCTTTCAGGGAGCGGGCGACGTGATCCCAACGGCCTTCATCCTCACCTGGGCCGGGACCGTGTTCGGCGCACGTCTGTTCCTGGGACCATCGATCCAGGCCGACGTGATCGACTACGACGAACTCTATACCGGCAAACGCAGAGAGGCGCAGTATGGCGCCTTCTGGGCACTCATCACGAAATTCACGGTAATCCCCAGTGCTGCCGTTCCGCTCGCGATTCTGGCCACGCTCGGTTACGAGCCCAACGTGGAACAGTCCGAGACCGTGACGTTTGCGATCCGCGTGATCTACGGCTTGTTCCCCGCCACGTTCGGATTTCTTTCGCTGTTGGTGTTTCTGCGTTTTCCGATTCGCGAGGTCACCCATCAAAAGATTATCGAGGGCATCCAGAAACACCGACGCGGAGAATCGACCGTTGACCCACTCACGGGGCGGGTGTTACAGCCGCCGTCCAAAGACGCGGACGAACAGAGAGGTTGGTTTCTCGACCACTTCTCTCACGGCGAATTGGTGCGGACCTGCAAACGCGGCCCCCGCGTATTGATCCAGAGCTCGATCCTGGCGGCATCCGTGTCGCTGCTGACCACGGTCCTGTTTGGCGGGCTCGTTGGGTCGGGGCTGGGGGATCTGAGCAAGAAGCCGGGTCTATCGACGACTCTCGAAGTCGTCGTTGCTGGCTTTGCGTTCACCTCCTTCTGCTACCACCTGCTGCGATTGCGCGCCGCCCAAAAGATGAACGCGTCGCCCGTCCACCCAGACCTGATCCGTGCCCATCTGGAACTTCTCGACAGCCGGCGGCCGATCCCTGTCTCGGCCCGCACCGCGATTGCGTAGAACGCAACACCCGGGCGCCGCAGCTTGCTGAGTCGTGCGCCGACGTTGAAGTCGTGGTCGCAAACCGGCGACGCGCAACCAACGATCTGGCTGGGTCACTAGCATGCCGAAGAACCCCACCCTGCCCCTGGAAGGCGTTCGCATCCTGGACCTCGCGCGCCTGGGGCCCGGACCTCACAGCTCACAGATTCTCGCCGATTTCGGCGCCGACATCATCAAGCTGGAGCCGCCTGGCAAGGGCGGTAGTGAGCTTGTGGTTCCCGATGTCATTCGACGCAACACACGAAGCATCCGCCTGAATCTCAAGAAACCCCAAGGGCGCGAAGTTCTCGACAAGCTCGTGACGACGGTCGACGTGGTGGTCGAGGGCTTCCGACCCGGTGTCGCGAAACGCCTCGGGCTCGACTACGACGCCCTTTGTGCGATCAAGCCGGACATCATCTGCGTCTCGCTTTCGGGCTTCGGTCAAGTGGGTCCCTACAGCCAGGTCGTCGCCCACGACATCAACTACCAAAGCCTCGCCGGTATTCCCCACATGACGGGCGAACGCGATGGTCCGCCGCAGATTCCTGGAAACGCCATCGCCGACGATGCGGGCGGAATCACCGCTGCACTGAGCATTGTGCTGGCGCTCTTCCACAAGGAACGCTCCGGGCAGGGCCAGTTTGTCGACCTGGCCATGATCGACACGCTGCTCAACATGATGTTGCTCCAACTCAATGACGTTCAGGTCACGAAGACTTCCCCTCGGCGCGGACAGACGGTGCTGACCGGGAAGTGGGCCTACTACAACATCTATGAGTGCAGGGACGGGAAGTTCCTCTCAGTCGGTACCTTCGAGCCCTGGTTCTGGGCGAAGCTCTGCGGATTGCTGGGCGTCGAGGAGTTTTCCGATCGCCAGCACCCCGACACCGAGTCGGAAGCCCAGGAGCAGATCAAAAGACTCCGTGAAATCTTTCTCACAAAGGACCGAGACGACTGGACCGAGAGGCTCATGTTCGAGGACACCTGCGTCACGCCGATACTCTCGCTGGACGAGGTCATGATGGACCGAAACCACCGGGAGCGCGGTGCCATCGTTGCGGGGTCCGAGCTTGGCGACGGCTTCGAGGACCAAGTGGGTGTGCTATTCCGCATGTCGAAGACACCCGGGAGCATCCGGACACCCGCTCCGGCTATCGGCCAGCACACACGGGAAGTGCTGGTCGAACTCGGCTACGCCGAGTCGGAGCTCGAAGCCCTCGAGCAGGCGATCTCCACGAGCTGAACAGGCGCTCGATCGCCTCGCGTCACGTGACAAACAAACCGCTACACCAATAAGTGACAACACGCAGCTAACAGCGTGAGGGCAGCGCCAGGCTCCCAGAGCAGCGGTAGGCCGGGCCGAGCTGTGTCTCGATCGCGATGTCCATGTCGACGAGCTTCTCGCCGTTGTTCTCCCATTTCTTGGTGATGACGCCCGACATCTTGTAATCCTCGCCGGCGCCGATGGTGCGCATCATCTGGAGTTGAATGCGACGGACGATGCTCAGCGGACCGCCGTAATCGGTCATGAATCGCGACAACATCCCGAGGTTGAAATGGGTTCCCAAGAACATCTCGCGGACGCCGCTCTTGTTGTGGCAGTACCAGGTGTTGTGATGCTGCGGCGCGAAATCTCGACTGGCAGACGCCATGAAGGCGCAGCGCGTCACGGTGATCGGCATCAGCAGGTCGGGTAGTGGGTCGCCTGCTTCGACACTCTCCCAGTAGAGTTCGGCCGGCGACACGGGCGTCCAGCCCGTCCGCCACGATTCGAGCATCTCCTCGGTGGCGTTGTGCCAGCCGCCGTTCAGCCAATCGCTGTCCGGCGGTGGATTGGGGGCCTGGTCGGCCAGCGTGCTCGGGGTGGCTCGCTTGTTGCGCGCTTCCGCAAGATTACCGGCATCCAGCTCTTCGAGCGCACCGCCGTAGGAGAAGAGGTTGGTATGCGCCTGGCTGACCAGCTCATCGCGTTGGTTGTAGTAGCGGGTCTCGAGCTTGCTGAAATAGCCGCCGCCCAGGCGCGTCTGCTTGAATGGCGAGATCTCGACCAATCGACCCGTGCTGCTGAGTCGGTCGCCGATCTCGACAGGACGAAAAAAGAGCATCTCATAGTTGGCGAGAATGCCCACCGGAAGCTCCAGCAGATCTTTGAGCTCGAAATGCAGCAACTGCCGGGTCTTGTGGCGTCCATTCGGCATGGGCCAGCGATAGGGCAGGACCAACGTGCAGATGATCATCCCAGGCTGGGCGATGATGTCCTTGAAGCCGCGGGACCGCGCGTACGCCCGGTCGTTGTAGAGCGGGTTGCCATCCTCGACGGTCTCGTTCCAATGGCGAATCAAATACTCGCAGCACTCCACATCGGAGATTTCCTTCTCCTCGGCGACCGTCAGCTCGAGGATTTTCTGGCGGCTCTCCGGCCCGACGTAGTCGGGGATCGTCTTGAACTCTTGCTTTGTCATCAGACTGTTTCCCTCTCGAACGAATTCGGGGCACGCGCGCTGGTCACCCGTCCGATGCACACCAGCGGCCGGGCGGCCGAGACCTCGGCCAGAGGCGCCACGCCGGCTAATCTATGGGGCGCTCGATGGCATGTCCACTCGGTTACGGGGCTCATCCACAGGGCTCATCGACAGGACTCATCGACAGGAGAGCGAGATGGAACTCGATTGGAATCCCAAAGAAGAGGCCTTCCGACAGGAAGTCCGCAGGTTCATTGCTGAAGAGCTGACTGATGAAGTCAAAGGAAGCATGTTCATCAATACGCCCGCACGTGTCGCCTTCGTCGACAAGATGAAGGACCGGGGCTGGCTGGGTTTGGGCTTTCCCGAGAAATACGGTGGTTCTCCCAGCCCGTTTCCGCTCGCACAGTTCATCCTGAACACCGAGCTCGAGCGCGCGAATGCTCCCATCGTCGGCAAGAACGTCGGAACCATTGCCAACACGATCTTCAACGAAGCCAGCGACGAAATGAAACGAGAGTTTCTTCCCAAGATCTTCAATAACGAGGGTCAGTGGGCCATTACGTACACCGAGCCAGGCGCCGGCACCGACATTGGCAGCCTGCAAACCCGCTGCATCGACCGCGGCGATCATTTCGAAGTCACGGGAACGAAGCTCTTCATCACTTCGGTCCATTTCGCTCGGTGGCACTGGATGGCGGTGCGCACTGACCCCGACGCGGAAAAACACAAGGGCATCAGCATCCTGATCGTCGATGTCGATTCGCCCGGATGCACGATCAACCCGATGTACTGCATCGGCACGACCACGGCCGAGCGGACCAACGAGGTGGTCTTCGACAAGGTCAAAGTGCCCAAGAACCGCCTGGTCGGTGATCTCAACCAGGGCTTCTATTACATGATGCAGGCGCTCGACTACGAGCGCTTCGCGATCATCGCCGCCGCGCAGCACACCCGACGCTTCAATACGATCCTGAAATACCTCAAGACACTCGACTACGACGGTGACCGACCGCTACACGACGATAAGTCAGTCCGGCGCAAGATCGGCCGCATGGCCACGCGCATCGACGTGGGCAACATGCTCGAACGGCTGTGTATCTGTGTAGCCGCAGAGCGGGTTCCGTCCGTTGAGGCCGCCATGAACAAGGCCTGGGGCTCATGCATGCAGGACGAAGTGTGCAAGCTGGCCCAGGAAATCATGGGGCCCTTCGGCTTCCTCGTCAGCGGGTCCGAACACGCGGGCCTCAACGGCTACATCGTCGAAGAAGGGCTGATGGCCGGTCACGTCAAGGTGGCGGCCGCAGGCGTGGACGTCGCCAAGAGCATCATCGCCAAGCGCATGCTGGGCCTGCCGAACCCATTGGGAAAGCCCGCGCTGCCGAGCTGAGACATCGCGCGGCAGACCCGTCCTCACGCCACGCCGAAACAAGCGCTTGATATCCGCTCGAAAACCCGGGAGACCCAGCAATGGACATGAAGCTGACTGACGAGCAGCTCCAACTTCAAGACGGCGCGCGCCGGTTCATGGACGACGAGTGCACGATGGACTTCGTGCGCGGTATCGAGAAGGGCGAGCTCGGATTCAGCCGCGCCATGTGGAAGCGAATGTCTGAACTCGGCTGGCTCGGGCTCGATCTGCCAGAGGCACACGGTGGGCTCGAGCTCGGCATCCTCGATCTGACCATCCTGCTGCGAGAATTGGGGCGTCACATCTGTCCGACCCCATTCATCCCTACGGCGGTCATCGGAGGAACTGCCATCGCGCGAGCGGGTACCGAGGCGCAGCGCGAGCAGTACCTCCCGCAGATCATCGACGGCGAGATCATCATCGCCTTCGGCTACCAGGAGTTCTCTCGTTTCTTCGATCCCGGCACGATCAAGCTCGATGCCCGTGCCGACGGCGATGGCTTCGTGTTGAATGGCACCAAGATGTTCGTCGAGTACGCGGGAGCCGCCGATCGGATCCTGGTCGTGGCCCGAACGTCTGGCTCGGTCCCGGACGAGACGGGACTCACAATGTTCCTGGTGGATACCGCAGCGAACGGCATCAAGATCACCCACACGCCGACGATGGCCCGAGACCACCACTATGAAGTTGCGTTTGGTGACGTTCGAATCTCCCAGCAAGACGTTCTGGGTCGGGTCGATGCGGCCTGGACGGATCTCGAACCTGTGCTGCAGCGCGCAGCCCTCGCGTTTTCCGCGTTCACCAACGGCGCGGCATTCGAGCTTCACGAGCAGGCCGTGGCGTTCGCAAAGCAACGCGTCCAGTTCGGTCGACCCATCGGGCAGCTGCAAACGATTCAGGGCTACCTGGCCCAGCTGATCATGGAAATTCTCGGGTCCGACACGCTGACGATGTTCACCGCCTACTGCATGGACAAAAAGCGTCCCGTGCGCGGGTACGTCGCGAAGAGTAAGGCCTTCGCAGCCGAGACCGTCGCTCGCACCATGGACATCGGCAGCCAGATCTTCGGTGGCATGGGTTACATGGAAGAGATGGATTCCACGCTCTACCTGCGTCGGGGCAAGCAGTACGAGCTCATGCTCGGCGGAACGGACTACTGGTACGACATCGCTGCCGAAGAAATGATCGACGTCGACGTGCCGGTGGAGCTGACCTGACGCCCGGAGCCTCCCCGATGATGCGGATCAATGGAAGTGTGTAGCATCGCATCAGCTCTTTGCCCGAAGCTCCTCGAGTTGTTGGAGTTTCGCGCTCGCCTCGGCGTTTTCGGGATCGATCTCGAGTGCCTCTCGCAGGTGTCGCTCGGCGAGATCCCATTGCTTCAGCACGCCGTAGAGCATGCCGAGGTGGACGTGAGCCGCTCCCAGGGCCGGATCCAGTTCGATGGCGCGAATCAGCACGGGAAGCGCCTGCTCGATACGACCTTGTTGCGCGTACAAGAGACCGAGCGCGTGATGGGCTTCTGCATGAGTCGGACGGAGTTTGATCGCGCGACTCAGTTGCTCGGCCGCGGCCGATGCCTCACCACGCCGTGCCAGCAGCATCCCCAGGTCGAAATTCGCCTCGAAATATCCGGGCCGCTCAATGACCGAGCGTGAGTACGCGTCGAGGGCAGCGTTCAGTTCACCGGAGGCTTCGAGCGCGGTGCCCAGGTCGCGTAGCGCCAACGCGTCGTTGGGTGTCTGAATGATGAGCACGCGGTATTGGCTGGCAGCCTCTTCGGGCCGGCCGAGAATCTGCAGCGTGCGCGCCAGGTTGTGTCGTGCACGAGCATATTCGGGCGCGAGCTCCACGGCGTGCTCCAGATGTGCCAACGCGGCTTCCAGATCGCCAGCGTCCGAAAGCGCGTCGCCGAGATTGTTCTGTGCACGGTGATCGCCTGGACTCTTGCTGACGGTGTCGCTCCACAGCGAGATCCTGTCGCGCCAGACTTCGTTGCGGGTGACTGTGGCAACGCCGAGAACGACAACCAGTGCGAACGCGCAGGCACTCGCGGCAGCGATTCGTTGTGGGGAAAATCGGAATAAGAGATCCGAGCCTGCGATGGCGATCATGACCATCGGAAGGTAGAGCCGATGCTCGTAGACCAGCTCGAGCGCGATCACCGACGATTCGATCGCCAGTGTGCCGAGGAACCACAGGATGCAATAGGAAATCAACCGTTCGCGTCGGGCGAACAACATCGAAAAGGCAGCGAGGCCGATCAGGCCCAGCAGCGCCAGCAGCGTGGTCGGTGGGTCGAGCAGGCTATGCGAAATCGGAAAATCGTGGGCCAGATTCAAACGCGAGGGGGCGGGGTAGGCGAGCAATCCCAGGTAGAGCCACAGGACCCGCAGCTGGGTGAGAACTCGCTCGCCCATGTCGAATGGCCGGTTTTCGTAGCCGAAGGGCAGCCTGTGAAGATATAACAACGACACGCCAGCCAGCGTTGCCAGTGTCGTTGCGAACCAGGCGGCATTGCGCCGAATCCATCCAGAGGCCAGATCGCGATGAAAGAACCACTCGTAGAGAAGCGCAAGAATCGGCAACGGCGCTGCGATCTGTTTGGTCGCCATCGCCAGAACCCAGCACAGAAATGCAGCCACCAGCCGGGGCCATTGCCGACGGCCTGGCGGCTCATCCCGGCTGCGCAAGAACAACAAGAACGACAGCAGCCCGAATAGCACCGACAGACTCGTCATTCGCTGAACGATGTAGGTCACAGATTGCGTCTGGATCGGGTGAGCGACGAACAACCCAGCAGCGGTCAGTGCCATCGCGACCTGGCGCGCTGCGGTGGACGCGGGTCTACCGGCGACCCTCGCCGCATCGCGTTGCACCCGCATAGCGAGCCAATATACGAGCCAGCCGTTGATCCAGTGAACGACGATGTTGAACCCGTGATAGCCGCGCACATCCAACCCACCCAGCGAGTAATTCAGTGCAAAACTCAGGTTCGCGATCGGTCGCGGCGAGGGGCTTGCGAATGCAGCCTGGTAGAGCGCGTCGAGATCCCAGCCTCGGACGCGAATCAGCGGGTTGTTCTCGATGTTCTGCCAATCGTCGAAGACGAACGGCCCCCCGAGCGTATTCGCGTAGAGCAATCCCGTCACGACCGCCAACCCGATGGCTATCGCTGCGTCTATCGCGAATGAGATGCGAGGGGTCGACGCAGGCGGGCTGCTCATCGAAGTGCGTGTTGCTCCCAAAATTCGCCTGCTATTTTCGCAGATGCGCGATGCCCGTGCGCAGCGATCCAACAGCTTCGGCGAAAGCCCATACCGCCAGGAGATAGAGCTCAGGTCGCAATTGCGATGCCGTATCGTGGCAGAGCCAAAAGTACCGTATGGACTGCCGTCCAGTACAGAACCGTCACTGAGAGCACGGCGGGGACCATCGCGTCAGGCCCGACGGCCTTTCGGCCAAGCCTGTAGCCCGCGCCGATGATGGCGAGAGCGGCGAAACAAAGCGCGAACGGGTGCAGCGACCGAATCAACTCGCGCGTCAGGCGCGCCCATCCGAGTGACTCATAGATCGATTCTTCGACTGCGTAGATGTAGATGTCCCCGGCACCCTGCACGATTCCCCACTTCCACAGAGCCAGTGGTTTCAGTGCGAAATACCACGTGAGGTATCGAGTCGGGTCTTCGGCTACACGCGACTGCATCACTCCAAAGAAGCGGGGCACCGATTCTTGCATGCCGCGAAACTCGGAATCTGCCAGATACGCGTAGCCGTAGCTGGAGTGCTCACCGAAACGAAAGCCTGGGTAGCTGCCCTCAACCGCCGCAGACCAAGCCCTGCTGGAGCCAAGACCCTCCGATCCGGAGGGGATGCTCACCGCGCCACGAATCTGCCAAGCCAGCGGAAAAACCGCGAACACGCCCAGAAGAACGATCATCGCACGTCGGCGCCCAGGCTCGCGCGCCTGATGGCCCCGCAGCCATACCAGAGCGACCAGCAGTGGCGCGACCAGCAGCGTGGCCTCGTTGGTCAGGTAGAGAAGACCGAACCAGATTCCGGCGACCGCAGCGGTAGCGCTCTTGTTTCGCTCGAGCGACATGACGAACGCGAGCAAGCAGGCCGCAAGCAGCAGGGACTGCAACGTTGCGGTCAGCAAGTAGCCACTCGACGTGACCTGGTGCGGCATCAGCGCGATCAGCAATCCCACCGCGAGTGCGTAGGCTTCCCGCATCGTCCGCCTGGCGAGTAGAATCAGGATCGGAACCACGAGCGCAGACAGAAACGCCTGGATGGCGAGCTGCGTGTGGTAGAACGCAGCAGCGTCGTCGACTACCAAGAAGACGGCGGCCAGCTGCAGCGGATAGCCAGGCGAACGAAACGAATCGGACCCGGGGGCATCGGACCCCTGGGAGGCTGCAGATGAGTAGACGCCATGGAATGCGAGGTTGTAGCCGTACCTCAAATACTGCGCTGCATCTGCGCGGACGGGGTTTTCAACGACGACGCGGGCCACGTAGCTGGCGCGAATCCCCAGCGCCAGAATCGTGAGCACGACCACGAGCGAGATCCAAGCTGTGCGGTTCATCGCCGGCCAATCGAGACGGGTGGGTGGGACCCGATTCGGCGATCGACGTCTTCGCGCGAATTCAGCTGAGTCACCTGGTGGCCGATCTTGTGGATCACCTGCAGAAGTGTCGTGTCGAATTCGGGCATACTATCGGAGAACGACCGCACGCCGACCGCGCGTAGGACGGTGGAGTAGTGGAGTAGTGGAGTCGAGCGATGAGTTGCACCGGTTGATCCCGATCGCGATGCTGGTGGCTGTTCTAGGTTCGTTCGGATGCCAGTCAGAGCGAATCGCGCCGAGGCCGTCGAGGTTGAGCGTGCTGTTCATTTCCGTCGACGACCTCCGCCCGGAACTGGGTACATACGGTGCACCGGCGCATTCACCCAATATCGATCGACTCGCCGCGGAAGGCGTGCGATTCGATCGAGCGTACGCTGCCGTGGCGGCTTGCGCAGCATCGCGCGCTTCGATGCTGAGCGGCGCCTATCCGCAGACGACGCGCGTGTTCTTCATGGCTCCGGCATTGTCTGAGGGCAATCCGCGGTTGATCCCTCTCCCGCGCCTGTTCAAGGATGCTGGCTACGAAACCGTCGAGGTGGGAAAGTTCCTGCACACCGAACAGGACGCGCCTCGGGCGTGGAGCCAGCCGAGCTGGTTGCCACCCGACTGGGATTTCCCTCAATATTTGGCACCGAATAACGTCCACATGTCGGGAATTCGAACCGCTCCACGCGGTCCCGTTTCCGAAGCACCCGAAGTCCCGGACGCTGCGTACGTGGACGGAAAGATCGCGACGAGGGCAATCGACGAACTGCGCCGGATGAAAGACCGCGACTTCTTTCTGGCGGTCGGTTTCGTTCGACCACACCTTCCGTTCAATTGTCCTGCCCGGTTCTGGGACCTCTACGATCGCGATCAGATCGAGGTCCCGGATCTAAAGGGGATGGATTCCGTCGCCAAACAACAGTGGCATGGCAACTACGAGCCGAGAACCTACGAAGGTGGCCAGCGGATCGACGCCGACACGGCCAAACGGTTGATCCACGGCTATCGCGCTTGCGTCAGCTACATCGACTCGCAGGTCGGAAGATTGCTCGCCGAGCTCGAGCGGCAAGAACTCGCCAGCAGGACACTGGTCGTGCTGTGGGGCGACCACGGCTGGCATCTGGGCGAGCACGGAATCTGGGGTAAGCACACCGCCTTGGAACCTTCACTTCGCATTCCGTTGATCGTGCGCGCACCCGGTGTGGCAGGTGGAGTGGCATCGAGCGGACTGGTCGAGTCGGCCGACATTCTGCCAACCCTGTGCGAGCTGACGGGAATTCCCGATCCGCGCCAGGGCGAGGGAACCAGTTTCGTGCCGTTGCTGCACGATCCGAATCGGCCGTGGAAGCGAGCGGCGTTTGGCCTGGTGTATCGGAATAACACGGTGGGTCAGACCGTGCGCACACAGAGGTATCGTTTCGTTCGCTGGGGAGGATGGAGCGGCGATGCATGGGAGTTCCAGGCAGCCGAACTATACGATCACCAAACCGATCCGCGTGAATACCGAAACGTAGCCAACCAGCCTGAAAATCGCGCCACGGTTCGGCGATTGAACGCATGGCTCGATACGTCGCTGGCCGAATCCGCAAAGCTTCCGTCGGCGGCGACAGTTCCGCGCGATTCGCAACGCGGCAGTACGCGGTAGCGATCCCGGCCAGTTCGCGGCGGACGGGGTCGGCTCGCTCTGCTATTTCGTTCGCGAATTGGCGTTTATCGCAACCGGCCAGGACTGCGCAGCCATCTTCCGAGACGCTTCGTCACTACAAGCACTTCGGGAGCCTGGGAATCGAAGAGCCGTTTCGATTGGCTCGCCATTCGCCCTAGCCCCAGATCCGCGGCTTGCGCGCCCTCCACGGGCGTTCCTGTTCGAGCTGTGCCGCCAGACGCAGCAGCGTCGCCTCGTCGGCGTAACGCGCCGCGAACTGCATCCCGATCGGCAGGCCGTCGGCGCTCATCGCCAGCGGGACACTCATCGCCGGTTGTCCGGTAAAATTGAACGGTGGCGTGAACGGGAACGCCCTGGCCTGCCGTCGACTCACCTCGCGCGGCGCGACGCGCACCGGGTCGATGTGGCCGATCCGCGGCGGCACGGTCCCCATCACAGGTGTCAGGAAGATATCGACCTCTTCGAACAAGCCCAGAATTTCGCGGTTCAGCACGCGCAACGTACGCCACGCGCGCATGACGCGTTCGCCTGAGAGCTTGCGTCCCGCCCGGATCCCGGCCCAGGTGAGCGGCTCGAACTCATCCTCGGCGGGCTCGCGTCCCATCTTTTCGACCAGCGAATGAAAGTTTGCCGCTGCATTGGCGGCTCCGACGATCCCTTGGGTCTTGTAGAGCTGTCGGTAATCGATGCCGAGGCCACGCTCCTCGACATCGTGTCCGAGGCTCTCGAGCAGCGCTGCGGTCTCGCCCAGCGCCGCCGCAATTTCCGGATCGATGGGTCTACCACTGGGCGTTTGCCCCGAGAAGGCGACTCGCAGCCGTCCGGGTTCCGTCTGAATCTCCTCCATGTAGGGGCGCAATTTCGGAGGCGGCGCATACGGAGAGGCGGGCTCCGGGTAGCCAGTGCAGTCGAGCATCGCCGCGCTATCGCGCACCGAACGGCTCACGACATGGTCGACAGCGAACCCGATCGCGCGGGCGGCGTCTTTCGGGCCACCCGGGTTTCGCTCACGCGTCGTCTTGAGGCCAAACAAACCGCAGCAAGCGGCGGGGATTCGAATCGAACCCAGACCGTCACTGGCATGCGCGAGCGGCACGATGCCAGCCGCCGTTGCCGCAGCCGCGCCACCGCTCGACCCGCCCGTGATGTGGTCCGTGTTCCACGGGCTTCTGCAGGGACCGAGCTGCGCCGACTCGGTGGTACCGGTGATTCCGAGCTCCGGCGTATTCGTCTTACCCAGAATTACGACACCGGCGGCGCGGTAGCGGCGTGTCAGTTCGCCGTCGCTTTCGCTCACGACGTTCTTCAAGAAGCGACTTCCGCTGGTCTGCGGCATGCCCGCGACATCGCAACCGAGATCCTTGATCAGAAAGGGCACGCCCCGAAACGGGCCGTCCGGCAGCTCCCCCGACGCGACGCGACGCGCTTCGTCGCGGGCGTCGTACACCACAGCGTTCAGGGCCGGGTTGTGTCGATCGATGCGCTCGATCGCCTCCTCGACGAGTTCCGCCGGGCTGACCTCTCCCCGCGCAACGAGTGCTGCCAACCCGAGGCCGTCGTAGTCCGAGTAGTCTGCGATTCCCATGACTGTCTTCCCTCCGATCCAAATCGTGCCCCCGCACCCGCGCACCGGCCTCAGCATGACAGAAATCTATGCCCCGAGGCGAATGAGTCCGACCGAGCCGCTTGGCCGCGTCAGCGAATCGCGATCGGGTTGATGATCATCTGGACGGCGCCGCGTAGCCGCGCCGGGCCGAGCACGAACATGAATTCGTAGGCCTTGTCCCGCACCAGCGGGCCCGTGTTCATCGTTTCGAGAATGTGGATCCCGTTCTCTTTTAGCAGAATCACGTGCCCCTGAAAGCTGCGATTCGGGTCAGCCGCCGGAACCACATCGACTGCCCAGGTATCCGCCCCAACTGCGATCACGTTCTTGCTGGCCAGGTAACGCGCCACCTCCTCCGTTTGGCCGGGTTCCCCGCTGACCCAGGCATCGGGATCCGACTCGAGTTTTGCGTCGGTCCAACCCGTGTGGAACAGCACCACGTCTCCTTCGCGAATCGGCGTGCCCTGCGCCTTCTCGACTGCCTTCACGTCGTCGACACCGAAAGGCTGACCGGCGTCCATATGGCCGACACCGAAGTGACTCGCCATGTCGAGCACCACTCCGCGCGCGACCAGCGGCGGCACATTTTCGATGCCGAGTCGTGTAAGACCCGTGATTTCCGAAATATCTGCGGCCTTGTTGCAGTTGTAATAGGTTCCTTCCGAACCGAGGTGGCCGAGTCCATCGATCTGCGGGCCAATCCCCAGCCACATCTGCACCAGGTCGTCGTTGTAGATTGCGTTGGGGAACGCGACCCGGCCCATCTGTTGGCCGGGTTGAACGACCTGCAACGCCAGACTGCGCGGCGGAAACGCGGGAGTCTTGGCATCGATTACGATCCCCAGCGCGTAGATCTTCCCGGTCTTGATGAGGCGCGATGCGTCCAGCACGCTGTGTTCCGTGATGAGATTGGCATTGCCGACCTGGTCATCTGCGCCCCATCGCGACGCTTTGCAATCGGCGGCTGAGGCGGGTTCCGCGACCGCGATCAACGCCATGCCAAACAGCTGTACGGCGATTCTCCGTCTCACTTCGCACTCCTCGAAATAGCGTCCCGAGAGCCATGCTACGCCACGCGAGCAGCGAAGTGGTGCT
The DNA here is from genome assembly GCA_032128375.1 of Deltaproteobacteria bacterium. Lineage (GTDB taxonomy): Bacteria > Myxococcota_A > UBA9160 > UBA9160 > SMWR01 > JAJDAM01. The sequence goes on from JAQBGU010000199.1 coordinate 30,914, forward strand.
TTTCCGAAGCGGTCATTTCGGACCGTGCGGATATTGGAGTTAGACTCTAGTATTGGAGCCGATGTCCAATGACGACTCCCGATCGATCAGCCGCTACGAGCGACGGCGAATGGAAACCCGTGGGAAGATCCTCGCCGCGGCGGCCGAGGTATTCGGACACCAGGGGGTCAAAGTGACGACCGTCCTCGAGATCTGCGAACAGGCCGATGTCGCGCAACAGACCTTCTTCAACCATTTTCCGACCAAGGGCGAGCTGTTTCTCGAGATGGGACGCATGGGACGGGAATTCCTGATCACGCTGGTCGATTCTGCGCTGGATCGGGAAGCGAGCACGACCGCTCGTCTGGAAGAAATCTTCACCGGACTGTTCGCCGCTTCGATCGACGTCGGACCCATGCACCACGAGCTGGTCATCGAGGTTTCCCAGGGCGCCCAGGCAGCGGGACTCGACGAGGCCAACCCGCGCCTGAGAGACGCCTTCATCCGGCTCGTCCGCGCGGGCCAGGCGCAAGGGGATGTGACGCGTGCGCACCGTGCGGTCGAATTGACCCGAATTCTCGGCGGATCGCTTGGGGCACTCTCCAACGAATGGACGAGCGATCCCGATTTTCCGGTCAATCGAAGGGCGCGGTCCCTCGCACGCGTGTTAGGCGACCTGGTCAGACCGCGCGATGAAGACACCCACCCGGAGCGATAGCCCAGCATGGACACCGATCTCGCGGCACTCCGCACTGACATCACACCCGACCCCGATCGCGCGCGCCCTGAAATGAGTGGAACTAACATGAGTGAGGCTGATACGAGCAAGCAAGCGTCGCGCGCGCAGATGCCCGCACGGATCTCGTTGCGCACCGCAATCATCGGGGGCACGCTGCTGCTCGTGGCGGGGGGCATCGGGTTGCGCATCATGGCCCCCGAGCCGATCCCGATCGAGGTCGCGCCCGACGCGGGGATCGCGGTCAACGCGCTCACGCTGGCACCCACAGCACTCGAACACCGCGTTCGCGTCTCTGGGATCGTCCAAGCGCGTCGGGAAGTCGAATTGTTCGCCGAGCAGATGGGCCGTATCCACGAAGTCGGCGCAGAAGCTCTGGATTCCGTGACGACCGACCAGCTCTTGATGCGTATCGATCCGCTTCCGGGCGAGGCCGAAGTCGCGCAGGACGAAGCCGCCCTCGCGCAGGCGAAGAGCCAACTCGACCTCGCTCGGTCGGACCTGGCGCGCTTTCGAGAACTCGTCACGAGCCGTGTGTCGAGTACTTCGGATCTCGATCGAAAGCACAACGACGAGCGGGTCGCTGTGGCCTCGTACCGCGCAGCCGAAGCCAGCCTGCGCGCCGCACGCGACCGACTCTCGCAGCGCATCCTGGTCGCACCCTTCGATGGTGTTCTGCGCGTGTTCGACGCGGAGGTCGGCGAATACGTCAGCCCGGGCCAACCGATCGGCGAGTTGCTCGACATCTCGCATGTGCGGGTCACGGTGGGCCTGCGCGATCTCGATGTCGTTGCGGTAAAACCGGGGATGCACGCAGTCGTGCGCATCGACGCACTTCCCGGCGAGACCCACGCAGCGACGGTCATGCGCGTCGCGAGAGCGGCCGACGCTACGAGTCGGAAATTCTCGGTCCAGCTGGAGCTGGAAAATGCGCAGGGTCGCTTGATGCCGGGCATGGTCGCCATCGTCGACCTCGACCTGGGCAGCCGCAATCAAGCGCTGCTCGTCCCGTCCGATGCGGTCCTCGACGAGTTCGGCCTGCGCTTCGTCTATGTCGTCGACGCCGCGCCAGGCCAGCAGCCGGTCGCCCGTACCCGCCGCGTCGAGGCTCGCAGCGTACCGTTCCAGCCCGGCCTACTCGAAATCACCCAGGGTCTAAAAACCGGTGACCGAATCGCAACGACGAGCCTCCGCCAGCTACACGACGGTTCGCGCATCGAGCCCCGGTCGCAGGCCATCAGCCCCGCCGTGCAGGCCCCGGCCAGCCAAGCAGCCACGCCGTGAGCCTCCCGAGCTTCTCGGTCCGCCAGGTGGTGCTCGTCAACCTGCTGTTCATCGTGCTGATCGTCGCCGGATTGTTGGCGGCCGGTCGAACGCCACTCGATCTGTTCCCCGATGTCTCCTTCAACCAGGCGATGGTGTTGACCGCATGGCCCGGCGCATCGGCAGACGATGTGGAAAAACTCGTCACCACGCGCCTCGAAGACGAAATCCGACAGGTCACGGGAATCAAAAAATCGTACAGCTTCTCCAGCCAGGGCTTTTCTGAGATCAACATCGAATGGGAGGAGGACCTCTCCGAGTTCGACCAGCAGGCCGCAGTCAACGCATTGCGCGCGGCGATCGACCGTACACCCGACCTGCCCGCCGATGCGGAGGAACCGATTCTCCGCGAGCTGTCGATGGCCGAGATTCAAAACACCGCCATGGTCGCGATCACCGATGTCGGTAGCGTCGGCGAATTCACGCTGCGCGAGGTCGCGCGGGATCTGGCGAAGCGACTCGAACGCGTCCCCGGCGTGCGGAAGGCCGAGCCCCGTGGCCTGCGCGCGCGGGAGTTGCGCGTGGTCGTCGATAAGAACCGCGCGCTCCAGTACGACCTCACCTTGTCCGAGATCAGTGATGTCATCCGGCGCAACAACCGAAACGTACCGGGCGGGACGTTCGAGACCCGTGATTCCGAAGAAATCTCGGTACGCGGCCTCGGAAATTTCCAGTCGGCCAAAAGCCTGGCCGCGACCGTCGTCGGCAAGCATGCGGATGGCAGGCATGTTCGGCTGGGGGACGTCGCCGAAGTCGAGCGCGGATTCGCGCGCAGAAGATCGATCGGGCGTTTCAACGGCCTGCCGACCGTCAGCCTCGGCATCGCGAAGTACAAAGACGACGACACGATCGAAGTGATCGACGCCATCAAGGCCGAACTCGCGGCCGCCCACCTGCCCGCAGGCATCGAAGCGCAGATCACCTTCGACAGCTCGGTCTATATCGGCGGCATGATCGACCTGCTGCGCAACAACCTGCTGCTTGGCATCGCATTCGTATCGCTCATCCTCTGGTTCACCGTTGGTTTCCGCAATTCGATGCTCGTGATTGTCGGGGTGCCGTTTTCGTTCCTGACCGCGATCATCTTCTTCCCGGTCTTCGGCATCACCATCAGTACGATGGCCCTGATCGGCTTCATCATGGTGTCGGGCATGGTCGTCGATGGTGCGATCATCGTGATCGAGAACATCTACCGCCACATCGAGACTGGAAAGTCGCTGACGGCCGCGGTCGTGGAGGGAACCGAGCAGGTGATGTGGCCAGTCATCGCTGCGGTTGCGACGACCGTGGCGGCTTTTCTCCCGATGCTGTTGATTCCCGGCACCATGGGCGAATTCATGTCGATCCTGCCCAAGACGGTGATCGCGTGCCTGGTCGCTTCGCTCGCCGAAGTGCTGATCATGCTCCCGGCCCACTACGTCGATTGGGGAAGCCGCCGCGGCGCGGACGAAACTCCGGTCGTTCAAAAGGGGAGCCTCTGGCGATTCAGCCACGAGATGCGCGTTCGCGTCGACCACGCGATCTCGCGCTTTCGCGATCGCTACCTCGGAGCGCAGGACCGTGTCCTCGCGCAGCGCGGGTTCTTCCTGGTGTTCTGCGTGGCCGCGTTCTACGGCACGGTCGGCCTGCAGAAGCACGTCGAAATCGAGATCTTCCCGAGCGGGTTCAACCAGATCTTCGTGACGGTGAATGCGCCCGTCGATTACGGACTCGAATCGACCAACGAGGTCGTGCGCGGCGTCGAGCGTGCGCTCGAACCGATCACGCATGAACTCACCGACATCTCGACCACCGTCGGGCAAGGCATGAGCACCGAGGGGCGCTCGATCAGCGGCGTCAACCGGGCGACACTGTTCTTGTCGTTCCCCGATTCCAAGCAGAACCTCGAAAATCCGGACCGCGTGCTGAATCTCGTGCAGGAGACGCTCGAGGCCCACCGGCGCGCGAATCCCGAGGGCATCGAAACGCTTCTGGTGATGCCGCCGAGGCAGGGGCCAGGCATCGGGCAGGCCGTAGAGATTCGCATTCTCGCCAGCCACTACGACACCGCCAAGCAAATCGCCGAAGAGGCGAAGACGGCATTGCGCTCGCTGCCCGGCGTGTACAACGTCGAGGACAACGTCCCGCTTGGCCCCCGCGAACTCCGCGTGCGCCTCGACGAGAACCGCGCCTCGATCCACGGACTTTCGTTCGATGACGTGGGCGCGGCCCTACGCGCGGCGAACGAAGGCTTGATTCCATCCACGTTCAAGGACCCGATGTCGAACGAGGACATCGATATCCGCGTAGTTCTGAAGGAGGATCAGCGGCGCAGCATCGAGGAACTACTCGACGCCGACATGCGAACGCCCAGCGGTGCGCTGGTCAAGCTGAACGATGTCGCCGAAATCGAGCTCAGCCGAAGCTACTCACGGCTCTACCACCGGGACACCGATCGCTCGGTCATGGTCTACGCCGCGGTGGATCGCGCCCAGACCACCGCCACTAAAGTGAACCAGGCGATGCAGGCGCGCCTCGGCGACATCGAAAGCCGTTACCCGGGTGTGAGCCTGGTCTTTGGCGGCGAATTCGAGGCGACCCAGCGCGCATTTGCCGACATCGGCCGCGTCATGCTGATTGCCTTGCTCGCGATCTACATGATTCTCGCTGCGACGTTCCGATCGTACTCGCAACCCATCGTCGTGATGGGCGTCGTCGCGTTCTCGTACATGGGTGTCATCATCGGGATGTTCATCATGGACTACCCCATCTCGATGTTCGTCCTCTACGCGATGGTCGGGCTTGCCGGCATCGTCGTGAACGATTCGATCGTCTTGATCGACTTCGTCAACCGGGAGCGCGAGTATGGTTCCGATCTCCGGTCAGCCGTCCGTACCGCGAGTTCGCAGCGCTTCCGTCCGATCCTGCTCACGACCGTGACCACGGTTGCCGGCCTGTTGCCGATGGCCGTCGGACTATCGGGCGGCTCGAAGGTCTTCGGTCCCTTCGCCGCGGCGATCGTTTTCGGACTGGCGGTCGCGAGCGCGCTGACGCTGTTCGTCGTCCCCGCGCTGGTTCTTTCGCTTGCGGACATTCAGGGTTGGATCGCGCGGCACACACGCGCGACTCCGCAGGCTGACGTCGATCCCGCCCGCGGTCCGGAGGTCGCCTGACCCGTGAGCGACTCGGCGACCTGGGATAGACTACTGGCTGCGAGAGCCTGGAATCCTTTTCGAAATCTCACAGGGAGAATGGGCAGCCATGATCATCGAAATCCGTCCGGGTCCCGTCGGTACCGAAGGGGGAGAGCCGTTTCCGGAAGTGCGCGAGGAGATCGAGCGCATGGAAAAGGGCCGTCGCATCATGCGGCCATCGCTCATGCGCCTGATCCCGAATCGGTTCAAGGTGAAGATGATGCGCAAGATGTTTGGCTTTCCCAATAGAGACATCGCGAAGGGGACGGTGCGCAATCGCCAGCTTTCGATACCTGGACCCGATGGAGATATTCCCATCCGCATCTACACGCCCGAAGGTGTAGACCTGCCGATCCTGCTCTACTTCCACGGAGGCGGCTGGGTGGCCGGCAGTGTCGAAGCGGTGGAAAACATCGGCCGCGCCATCGCAGATCGCGCGGGCCACATCGTCACCAATGTCGACTATCGCCTGGCCCCCGAGCACAAGTTCCCGGCCGGGCTGGAGGACTGTTATGCAGCGGTGAAATGGGCGGCAGAGCACGGCGGCGAGCTTGGCGGCGACCCGGCACGCATCGTCGTGGCAGGCGACAGTGCAGGTGGCAACTTCGCGACCGTCTGCTGCCTGCTCGCACACGAACGGGGCGGGCCTGCCATTTCCCACCAGGTGTTGATCTACCCCGGCGTCGACCTCTCCGGGCGCTTTGTCGAAGAGCACGGCCCACAAGACGGAGCAGAAGGCATGGATATGGGCGACTTCATGGCCGCGGTCTACCTCGGCGGACCCGAGCGGCTCGCCGACCCGCGCGTCTCGCCGTATCTCGTCGAAGACCTGTCGTTCATGCCGCCTGCCCTGGTGATGACGGCCGAATACTGCTTCATCCGCGACCAGGGTGAGGGCTATGCGGTGAGGCTCGAAGCCGCCGGAGTCCCGACTCGCGCGATTCGCTACAACGGGCTCAACCACGCGTTCCTCGACAAGGTCGGTGTCTGGTCGTATGCGGATTCCTGCATCGAAGACATCGCGGAAGCCCTGACATAGAGGACCGGGAAGAAGACCTGGAATTCCCATCGGCTGCGAGGTAGTCGATCCATTGCACGCGGCGGGTTGTCGCCCCGAATAGCGGACCCACCCGCGACGGAGAAGACATGGCGCAAGACGCAAACTCCAACACCTACTACGACCTCAGCTACGAAAAGGCGGAGCAGATCGCGACGATCACTCTGGACAACCCGGAGAAGCTCAATGCGATGACCGCAAGGATGCTCGAGTCGTTCTCGAGAGCGATCGAAGAGGTGCGCCGCGACGACGACGTTCGGGTGCTCGTGCTGACGGGCCGGGGCCGCGGCTTCTGCACCGGTGCAGACACCGAACTGTTGATCGCACTCGCGATGGGAAGCCCGTACCCGGCGCCCTCGAAGAACCGGGCCGACGTCACCGCATGCAGCCGATTGGCTGGTTCGGCGTCGAAGTGAGTCAGCTGGAAAAGCCGACGATCGCGGCCATCAACGGCCCGGCCGGCGGCGGGGGCTTCGCGCTCGCAATGGCCTGCGACCTGCGCGTGATCGCCAACGACGCAACGTTTGGCATGGCGTCGACCCACCGCTACGCGCTGCCGCCCGAAGGCGGCATCACGTATACACTGCCCCGCATCGTCGGCCTGACGAAGGCCTGCGAACTATTGATGACCGGCGACCTCGTCGATGGCATCGAGGCGGAACGCATCGGCCTGGTCAACCGTGCCGTGCCCGCGGAACGAGTCATGGATACCGCGATGGAATTCGCGCGAAAGATCGCCGGAAACGGCCCCATCGGCATGGAACTCACGAAGAAGCTCATCTACCGCGGCCTGCAAGAGACGAGCATCGCCAGCCAGGTCGAGCGCGAAGACGCAGCCCTCGTCGCCGGCTTCAAGACGGAAGACTACGAAGAAGGCGCACGCGCCTGGTGGATCGAGAAGCGCCAGCCTGTTTTCAAAGGGAAGTAGTCTACGCTCGACGTTCAACGCCCATGACAGCACACTTCGATTCGGCGACGAGCTCGGGCGCGAAGCCGTGGCGCGCACCGGCCTCGGCAAACCGGCTCCGGCGACTGGCGCGACGCGATGGGGTTACTGAGAGCAGGGAGTGACCGGGGCAACTGGACTCGATTCCAGTGAAGAGCCCAGGTTCGTAGACACACCAGATCGCGCGAAGAATGGATGACAGGCTTCGAATCCAGCCTGTCCCTCGTTGACGAGTTGTTTGGATCACCGGAGAACGAGTCAGAGCCCTCGAAAGAACGATTGGGGCTTCCGCCCGAACTCGCTCAATCAGTCGGCATCAGGTACTTGAGGTTATGCAGAGCAAGGCGGTACCGGAGTGTGCTTCTCGCCATGCCGAGGCGACGCGCGACTCGGGCCACGTTGCCGCCGCTCTCGGCCAGTTCGGCTTCCAAGATGTCGCGCTCAGCTTCGCTACCCGCGGCGGGCAGTGGCCCGAAGGGGCGGAACCGCGACGGGCCCACGTTCTGTGAGTGAACTGAAAACAACTGATCCAGCGAGAGATCGTCTAGCAGACTGGCGCCGTGGCGGATCACCAGGCGTTCGAGAACGTTGAACAACTCACGAACGTTTCCCGGCCATGGGTGATGCTGCATGCGCTGCAACACGACATCGGGTAGCGAGGGCGGTCGCAGCTGCAACTCGTCGGCAATCCTCGCGAGACCCTTTTCGATCAAACCCGGAAGGTCTTCGACGCGCTCCCGCAGCGGTGGCAACTCGAGCCGAAACACATCGACGCGATACAGCAGATCCTCGCGAAATCGCCCCTGTCGCACTTCGGCTTCCAGATCTCGATTGGTGGCCGCAATCACTCGTGCCGACATCCGAAGCGGCGTGGTGCCGCCGATTCTCTGGAAGGATCGATCTTGCAGCACGTGTAACAGCTTCGATTGCAGGCTGAGTGGCAACTCGCCGATTTCGTCGAGAAAGATCGTTCCGTTTCCGGCGGCCTCGAACCGACCGATCCGACGATCTACCGCGCCGGTGAACGCGCCGCGTTCGTGACCGAACAGTTCGCTCTCGATCAAATTGGCAGCCAGCGCAGCGCAGTCGACGTGAACGAATGGACGATCCTTCCGGTTCGAGCACTCATGGATACGGCCGGCGATTACCCCCTTACCCGTTCCAGTTTCGCCAGTGATCAGTACTGTCGATCGCAGTGGTGCGACCGCTTCTACCTCGCGAGCGATACGCGCCATGGCGGGGCTCGTGACGGAACCCGCTCCAGAGTCGCGAGCTATACATGACTCGCTGGCTCGGCGCAGAGGTTTGGCTACGCACCATTGCGTGACCTTTGGGGATGAGATCAGGGAATCTTCCATTTTCACCGCCGCCTCCGTGATTTCGGGCCCGTCTGCACGCCTTCCGTTTCTCGGAGTGCCGTAGCCTCCCGCGACCAACGCACCCTAGTTCGATCCGCATCTCTGTCAACGTAATAATGTGCCCATCTGCGTCCGGTCACGTCCATGACCGACTGAATATTCGACGCGACCAGCCCGTTCTCGGCCCAGATGGCGGATCGATCTATCGAAGTTTGGATGAAGCAGCGCTACGCCAACAACAATCTGCCAGCCTAACGAGAGTTCGGTATCGGGCCCTTCTGCTCGAGCGTTCGAATCGAGAAGACCCGATTGTCGATCTCCGAGTTGATCGCCAGGTCGTGATACTTCACTTCGGTCGTCGTTCCCCGTGCGAGGTTCTCGACGACCAGTCGCGTCGGTAACGTATGGCCACCGGACGCTTGCATCGAAGCTCGGGGCGCCGCGATGGTTCGGTACGGTTCTACGGCTCCGCGTTTGAAGTAGTGCGCCTGAAGGATCGCCTGGTCGGACCGCGCGAGCCAGAAGACGACCTCGTAATAGGTCTGTGCGAGAATGGGTCTCGCGCGCACCACGTGGGTCGGCTCGCCGTCGATCGGCGCTGCGGATAGCCCAACGATCTCGTAGTCCCCCGCGTTGCGGCGTTCGAGATCCTCGTATGTGACGTCAGTCCCGAAGAAGGAATCTCCGCGCTGCGACGTCGAGACACGGCGTACCGACTGCGCCGATGGAAGATAGATGAACGCGTCGTGGCTACGATCTTCGGCTTCGACTTGGAGGATCGTCATCCCACGCAGATGGCCCGGGTATGTGAGGCGGCCGATCGCGTGCATGCGGCCGTCGATAATCTTCGATGCGGACTCGAAGTTACGGCGTCTCTCTTGACCGGAACGGTTCCGGATGACGAGTTCGATCGACGCGGTGCTGTCGACCTCGTAAAGATTCGTGAACGCCTTCTGAAGCAGCGCCGACGGACTCTCTGGGCTCGCGTCGACCACGTCGGCTGGGGATGGTGTCGAACTGATCAGGCGAAACAGCAATGCCGCACCGATGGCAAGGAGCTTCGGGCGCGGCGCGCATCGCCCCCACGCGATCCATCTCATGAGTCGCTCCTCCAGCTTTCCGGTACCGGTACCTGAATCTCAGCATGAACCCCGCCCCCGGAAGCTGGTGCCAACTCGAGCTTCCCGCCCAGAGCCTCGATCATGTCGCGAGAAAGTGACAAGCCAACCCCGAGCCCGCCCTGCGAGCGACGGGTCGTAAAACCGGGCTCCATCACCTGTGAGATCAGGCCCGGTGGTATTCCGCAGCCCGAGTCGACGACTGAAATCACCATCCAGCCTCCGGGGTTCATCATCGCAGAGACGCGAACCGGGTCGCAGGAGCCGGACGCTTGAATTGCATTGTCAACCAGATTGAAGATCGCTCGCCCCACGTTCTCGTGGCAGCGGATGCGACGCAATGTTGGATCATGGCTGACGCGTACCCTGGCGGGTCCATGGCGAGCGATCAGACTGCGAAGGGATCGCTCGATGAGTTCGTCGACCCGCGTGATTCCCGGCGGATCGTCTCGTCTGGCGGTGGCGTCTTTCACGAAGGCTTTCATTCTGACGATGACGGCGTCTGCGATCTCGGCAACCTGAGCGGCCTGTCGATGCAACTTGTCATCTTCTGTCGTTCGCTCGGCGAGTCGCTTGGCGAGCCCTCGCAACCAGCCGAGATCCTTCCCAACGTCATGCATGAGATCGAGTGACACGCGGACGGTCGCGGCATCGCGTTCCACGGCGGCCCTTTCGTCGGCCAGCCGTGAGTTATGGATCGCGATCGCAGCCTGGGATGCGATCGCGGCAACGAAGTCGAGCTCAAATCCGGAGAGCACGGGCCTGGAGCCGTCCGGATCCAGCAGTATCAACCCGAGCGGCTCGTCTCCGTGTGCAACCCGCGCGACGACACTGACTCCATCGGCCAGAAGTCTGGAGCGATCTTTCGAACCCCCTTCAGTCTCCAGATAGGCGACCGGGGTGGTCGCAACCAGTCGGTCGGCTGCGAGTGTCGTTTCTTGCGAAGGCGGACGCATGCTTCCAACCGTCTCGGCCGGTTCCCAAGCGTCGCCATGTCGGAGTGAGATCCATCCCGATCGAACGTGGACGCCATCCGTCAATACTGTGAGCGCGAGACGACTGATTTCGTGTTCGCTTCGCAGATTCGCCATTTCACCGAAACAACGATCGCGAAGTACGCGCATCTCCTCGATGCGGGGCGAAAGGGCGGCTTGGAGGAATCCGCGAAGGGGTCGGCGAATCGACTCGGCCGCGATCACGCAGCCACACGCGATCAACAGCAGAAGACCGAAGTCGACATCGCTGCCGGGCAATCCCACGACTCGGGCCCCCAAGTAAATCAGTGCGGAAACAAAGAAGGCACTTGCAATGAAGTATACGACTCGAGCGCTGCCGGTTCGGACGTGCCAACCGACATCGAACAGATCGAAGCGACTAATGGCGAACCCGATGGGAATCGGAATCCACAGAGCGGAGGTCCACAGATACGTCGCAGTCATCTCGGCCGGACCGCTCCCCCAGCCGAGGGATACCGAAACGATCGCAGGCACAAGCAGGCTCGAGATGACAACAAAGCCGGCCCGCGAACGACCCGATGGCGAAGCCGACTCGCGTACGACGAAGGCGCACGACGCAAGCAGCACCAGCCATGCCATCCCCCAAAGCAACAAAATCAGGTAAACGAAGGTCGGCCAGAGAACAGGCGTTCGGTCGAGAGCGACGAGAGCGATGAGGCCGAGCCCTGCTGACATCGCGTACGGCGCGTAGTAGAGACCCGGTGCAGCCTTGACGACATCGGACTCGGTTGGAAAGACCATGCTGATTTGGACTACCGCTGCCGGCGCAATGGCGAGCGCGAGAATGGCCGCGATGTTCAGGACCGCCGAGGGCTGGCCGCTCAACGCCGCGATCGCAATCACACCGCTGGCTGAATAGAAGACTGCCAGCGGTAGCGAGGCGCGTGACCTCGAGTGAAGCAGCAGAAGAAGGGGGAGAACCATCAGGCCCGCGGAAACGAGCGTCGCAGCTCCAATGCTGGTCGCACGCAGCAGTGGAGTGTTCTCGATGAGTGCAAGCGCGACCGAATGTTCTTTGCCACGGCGGAGGATTTCGAGCATGAGCGGGGACGTCGAGGTCGAGAGGATCTCGGTCGCGTCGTGCAGCGGCTGTTGTTCGCCACTTTCATCCGCTACGAAGCGAATCTGGTCGAGCAGTTGCAGCGGACAGGCCGAACCGGGGAGTGTCATGACATGTCCGCTCGGCAGCGTCCAGCAGGGGGATCGCATGGGCCGCTCATCGCTCACGGCCATGTTCAGTGCGGCGAACGCAACGGCCATGAGGGGGAGAACCACGATGACGGATGTGAGAAGGGTGCCGCGGGTTTTCTGTTCGGACTCAGCACTTGATGGATCCACGTCGGACGGCGCGAAAGCGAATATCAGCGCGGGGAGTATCAGCAGAGACGCCACCAGGGCGCCGAGAATCGCGAGCGCGACGAAGAATCCGAAGCTCGCGATCGATTGCCAGGCCGATGCCATCAGCGTCAGGAAGCCCAATGCGAGCGCGAAAGAGGTCGTGATGACCGCCCGCCCGGTGTGGTGGATCGAAGCGCGGATCGCAGTGGCCGGGTCGGCACCGGACAGCCGTTGCCTTCGGTAGTGATCGAGAATGTGGATGCTGTCGTCGACGCCAATCCCGAGCAAGATCACCGCGATCATCGACCGACCCACGTCGAGCGTCAGTCCGGCAAAACCCATGGCGCCCAGGGTTACTGCAATGGGCAGCAGCGTCGGGACCATCGCAGCGGCGGCGAGGCGAGCAGACCTCAGGAAGAAGGCAACCATGGCGAAGACCAGAACGAGAGCGGCCGGAAAGCT
>JAQBGU010000200.1:0-32227 GCA_032128375.1 Deltaproteobacteria bacterium
CGCACCGGATGGCGGAGGCCAACAAGGCCTTCTCTCATTACCGGTGGTAGGGCGTTTGCAAGAACGCGCTGGCATTGAAGCGCTGGCAACGAAGCGTTGAGAACGGAAGCACTGGCAGAGACGATTAGATTCCAACCGGAAACATTGAGATGCCTCGGATTACACCGCTCGAGAGAACACGCAATATCGGCATCATGGCCCACATCGATGCCGGCAAGACAACTACGACCGAGCGGATCCTTTACTACACGGGCGTCAACTACAAGATCGGTGAAGTCCACGATGGGGCAGCAACGATGGATTGGATGGAACAGGAGCAGGAGCGTGGAATTACGATCACGTCCGCTGCGACGACTTGTTTCTGGAAGGACCATCGGATCAACATCATCGACACGCCGGGACATGTCGATTTTCAGATCGAAGTCGAACGCTCGCTGCGGGTACTCGACGGGGCCATTGGTGTCTTTTGCGGTGTGGCCGGAGTGCAGCCTCAGTCGGAGACGGTTTGGCGCCAGGCGAACAAGTATCGGGTCCCTCGCCTTGCATTCATCAACAAGATGGACCGCATCGGCGCGAATTTCGACGGATCGGTCGAGATGATGCGGGAGCGACTCGGGGCAAATGTTGTGGCGCTGCAATACCCGATCGGGGCCGAGGAATCCTTCGTGGGCGTTGTTGATCTGCTCACCGAAACCGCACTTTACTGGAACGACGAGGGATTCGGGGCCGAGTTCGAGAAGCGCGAAGTCCCGGAAGATCTGGTGAGCCACGTGGCTCTCGCCCGCGAACACATGATCGAAGCCATCGCCGAACTCGATGAGGGCCTGATGGGCCGCTACCTGGACGATGAACCGATCTCTGCCGATCAGCTTCGCAAGGTTCTGCGCGAGGGCACCCTCGAACTCAAGATCGTTCCCGCATTTTGCGGGGCGTCATTCAAGAACAAGGGGATCCAGCCGCTTCTCGATGCGATCGTCGACTTCCTGCCGTCCCCTCTCGATGTGACCGTGATCGAAGGGACACGTCCCGGCGCCAATGAAACCGCGCTTCGCAAAGCTGACGACAATGAGCCGTTCTGTGCGCTGGCCTTCAAGTTGGCCACCGATAAGCACATGGGCCATCTCGCCTATGTGCGTGTGTACTCGGGATCGGCGAAGACCGGTGATCAAGTATTGAACGCATCGAGTGGACGCAAGGAACGCATCGGACGACTGCTCCAGATGCACGCGAACAAGCGGCAGGATCTCGATGAGATCTGGGCCGGCGATATCGCGGCAATCGTCGGACTCAAAGAGATCACCACCGGCCAGACACTCTGCGATCCCCAGCATCCGATTCTGCTCGAATCGCTCGACTTCCCAGAATCTGTGCTGTCGATCGCAATCGAGCCCAAGACCACCGCCGACATGGACCGGTTGTCGACGTCACTGCAGCGCCTCGTCCACGAAGACCCTTCCTTTCGTGTCGCGGTACACGAGGAGACGGGCCAAACGATCATTTCCGGAATGGGCGAACTCCACCTCGAAATCATCATCGATCGGCTCGTACGCGAATTCGGCGTCGGCGCCAACGTGGGTAAGCCGCAAGTTGCCTACAAGGAAACCATCACGAAATCGGTCAAATGTGAAGGGCGCTACATCAAGCAGACCGGGGGATCCGGCGACTTCGCGGTGGTGAAGCTGGAGCTGGAGCCCGGTGAGCTGGGGTCGGGTTTTACATTCGCATCACGGATCAAGGGCGGCGCGGTTCCCAGAGAGTTCGTCGCGGCGGTCGAGCAGGGCTGCCGCGAGGTGATGCAAAGCGGGATGCTCGCTGGGTTCCCGGTTATCGATGTGAGGGTTTTCCTGGTCGACGGCCAGACCCACGACGTCGACTCGTCCGAGCGATCGTTCAAGATCGCGGGGTCGATCGGCATGAAGGAAGGGCTACGTCTCGCTGCACCGGTCCTGCTCGAGCCCGTCATGAGTGTCGAAGCAGTCACGCCGGATGAGTTCGTCGGAATTGTGCAGGGCGACTTGAACAGCCGCCGAGGGAGCATCACTGGGATCGATATGCGGGGCGGTGCACAGGCGGTAACTGCCGACGTTCCGCTCGCCAGTATGTTCGGTTACGTGAGCAACCTCCGGTCAATGACCCAGGGGCGCGCAACGTACACGATGCAGTTTTCACACTACGCGCAGGTCCCGGCGAACGTCGCCGAGGGACTTGCTTACTTCTGACCGACTGCTCCCCGAGCGGGAGCGACAAGCGAGGTAGGGCGTCATGGCCAAGGAGAAGTTCGAGCGAACGAAGCCTCACGTGAATGTCGGAACGATTGGTCACGTGGACCATGGGAAAACGACGCTGACCGCGGCAATCACGCAGCGCCAGGCGAGCAAGGGGCTGGCGGTGTTCACGCCTTTCGATCAGATCGACAAGGCTCCAGAAGAGCGCGAGCGTGGGATCACGATCGCGACGGCTCACGTGGAGTACGAGACGACGACTCGGCATTACGCACACGTAGATTGTCCGGGTCACGCGGACTACGTGAAGAACATGATCACGGGTGCAGCGCAGATGGACGGTGCGGTGTTGGTGGTGAGTGCGGCGGACGGTCCGATGCCGCAGACGCGCGAGCACGTTCTATTGGCGAAGCAGGTGAACGTACCTTACATCGTGGTTTTTCTGAACAAAGTGGACCAGGTCGACGACGAAGAGCTTCTGGAGTTGGTGGAGATGGAGGTTCGTGAGCTTCTCGACAGCTACGACTTCCCGGGGGACGACACGCTGATCGTGAAGGGTTCGGCGCTCAATGCGCTGTCGAACCCTACGAGCGACGAAGCGAACAAGTGCATCGACGAGTTGATGGACGCGATCGACACGGCGATCCCGCAGCCGGAGCGGTCCCTGGACAAGCCGTTCTTGATGCCGGTTGAGGACGTGTTCTCGATCACGGGTCGGGGGACTGTGGTCACGGGTCGCATCGAGCAGGGTGTGGTTCACACGGGCGACAACGTGGAGATCGTCGGGATCACGGATACGCAGACGACGGTGGTGACGGGTGTCGAGATGTTCCGGAAGCTCTTGGACGAAGGGCAGGCGGGAGACAACGTGGGTACGCTGCTTCGCGGCACTGCGAAGGAAGCCGTGGAGCGGGGCCAGGTGCTGGCGAAGCCCGGCTCGATCACGCCTCACACGAAGTTCAAGGCGCAGGCGTACATCTTGACCAAGGACGAGGGGGGTCGTCATACGCCGTTTTTCAACGGCTACCGGCCGCAGTTCTATTTCCGGACGACGGACGTGACAGGCGTCGCGAATCTTCCGGAAGGGACCGAGATGGTGATGCCAGGCGACAATGTGGAAATGACGATCGAGCTGATCACGCCGATCGCAATGGACAAAGAACTGCGCTTCGCGATTCGCGAGGGTGGCCGAACTGTCGGCGCCGGCGTCGTCGCGGAAATCATCGAGTAGGGGATATGGCAGATCTAGGCGGACAGAAGATCCGAATTCGCATGAAGGCATACGACTTCAAGTTGCTCGATCAGAGCGCTGGCGAAATCGTAGACACCGCGGTGCGTACTGGTGCGACGGTAGCGGGCCCGATCCCGCTGCCGACCACGATCAACAAGTACACGGTGCTTCGCGGGCCCCACATCGACAAGAAATCGCGAGAGCAATTCGAGGTACGCACCCACAAGCGACTCATTGATATTCTGGACCCGACACCGCAGACCGTCGACGCGCTGATGAAGCTCGAACTCGCGGCAGGCGTCGATGTGGAGATCAAGCTTTAAGCCATGGCGAGTCTAGACATCGTCACGATCGCGAATGAGAAGTCAGGCTCGATAGACCTGAGCTCGACGGTCTTCGAGGTGCCGACCCGTCCGGATCTCTTCCACGCCGAGGTGAAGCGGCAGCTTGCCAAGCGCAGGAGGGGAACCCACAGCACGAAGAACCGGGCAGGGGTTTCGGGTGGCGGCGCGAAGCCATATCGCCAGAAGGGCACCGGGCGCGCCCGCCAGGGCACGACCCGCGCCGCGCAGTTCGCAGGCGGTGGAGTGGTCTTCGGGCCGGTCCCGCGCTCGTACGAACATGCGTTACCCAAGAAGGTGCGAAAAGCCGCGTTGCGCAGCGCGCTGTCTCATCGTGTTTCAGAGGGCGACGTCACGGTGGTTGATTCGCTTTCGGTCGAGAACTACAAGACCCGCGAAGTCGTGAAGGTCCTCGATGCGCTGTCTCTGGGCGCCACAGGCGTGCTGATCGTCATCGACGACGCCGATGAGAAGCTCCAGCGTTCTGCGCGCAACATTCCCGGCGTGACGGTGATGTTGGTGGCAGGCTTGAACGTCTACGACGTATTGCGGCACAAGAAGCTGCTGCTGACGAAGACCGCTGTTGCGGCGATCGAATCGCGACTGGGCATGTCCGAGGTGGCTTCGTGAACATTTACGAAGTGATTCAGAGACCGCTGGTCACGGAAAAAAGCAACGTGGCTCGCGAAGAGCAAAACGTAGTTACCCTTGCGGTGAACCCGAGTGCGTCCAAGCATGATATCCGGCAGGCCGTAGAGGCGCTGTTCGACGTGAGCGTCGTACGGGTGCATACCATGCGACAGCCGCGGAAGACTCGGCGCGTTGGGAAACACGCTGGCCGAAAGTCCGAATGGAAGAAAGCGATCGTGCAGTTGGCCCAGGGTCATACGATCGAGTTCTTCGAAGGAGTCTAGGGGTTCATGGCAGTCAAGAACTATAAACCGACATCGCCGGGTCGCCGCGGGATGAGTGTCTCTGACTTTTCGGAGATCACACGCTCCAAGCCCGAGCGGTCGTTGCTCGCTGGCCAGGTTGCAAAAACGGGCGGGAGAAACGCTCACGGCCGGGTGACCTCGTGGCAGCGAGGCGGTGGCCACAAGCGTCGTTTCCGAAAGATCGATTTTCGGCGAGAGAAGTTCGGGATTCCCGCCAAGGTTGCATCGATAGAATACGACCCGAATCGATCCGCGAACATCGCGCTTCTGCACTACCTCGACGGTGAGAAGCGCTACATCATCGCACCACTCGGCGTGACGGTTGGCAAGATGCTGATGAGCGGGCCAGACGCACCGCCCGAACCGGGGAACGCACTTCCGCTGCAGAAGATCCCGCTTGGCTCCATCATCCATGCGATTGAAATGAAGATCGGCAAGGGAGCCCAACTCGTGCGCGCAGCGGGTGGGGCAGCTCAGCTGATGGCTCGAGAGGGTGATTACGCGACCTTGCGTATGCCCAGCGGCGAGCACCGAATGATTCACCTCAAGTGCATGGCGACGCTGGGTCAGGTCGGCAACTCGGAGCACGAGAACCAGAAGATCGGCAAGGCCGGTCGCAATCGCTGGAAGGGCAGGCGTCCAAGCGTTCGAGGCGTTGCGATGAATCCAGTCGACCATCCGATGGGCGGTGGCGAGGGCCGGTCCTCTGGCGGGCGACATCCGTGTACGCCGTGGGGAGTTCCTACCAAGGGCCACAAAACGCGAAAGAAGGGCCGCTCCCAGAAATACATCGTCAAGCGTCGGGGGAAGAAGTAAATGTCGCGATCTCTCAAAAAGGGGCCCTTCGTCGATCCGAGCCTTCAGCGGAAAGTCGATACGATCGTGCGAACCGGTACGAAACAGGTGATCAAGACCTGGTCGCGGCGCTCGATGGTCACACCCGAATTCGTGGGCCTGACCTTCCATGTCCACAATGGAAAGCTCTTCGTACCCGTTTTCGTCACAGACAACATGGTCGGGCATCGACTCGGTGAGTTTTCACCGACACGGAAATTCACCGGACACTCATCCGACAGAAAAGTGAAGACGAACTGAGATGGAAGTCAGAGCGCGACTCAAGAATTATCGAATCGGTTCGCAGAAAGCGCGATTGGTCGCAGATCAAATCCGTGGCAGAGGCGTGGAGGATGCACTGGCGATTCTGCAGCTGTCATCCAAGAAATTCGCGAAGCCGTTGGCGAAGTTGATTCGTTCGGCTCTGGCAAGTGCTGAAGAGAAGAACGAGCACGATCGCGCCGGCATCGACGTCGACAACCTGGTGGTGGATACGATCACGGTCGACCAGGGTGCCAGCATGTGGCGAATTCGCGCGCGTGCGCAGGGCCGCGCAGCGTGGATCCAGCGGCGCACGACCCACGTATCCGTCGTATTGAGCGAACACTAGAGAACGATCAGGAATTAGAGAGGCAAGACTTTGGGACAAAAGGTACACCCCTACGGATTCCGGATTGGCACCCTCTATGGGTGGCAGTCGAATTGGTTCGCAGAGCGCAACTATTGCGAGCAGCTCCACGAGGATCTCAAGATCCGGAAGTTCATCAAAAAGAAGCTCTTCCATGCCGGGATCTCGAAGGTCGTCATCGATCGAACGGGTGACAAGATCGTGACGAACATTCACACCGCACGTCCAGGAATCCTGATCGGAAAACGTGGCGCCGAGGTCGAGACGCTGCGCGAAGAGCTGGGCGCGATGACCCAGAACAAGGAAATTTTCATCAATATCCGCGAGATCCGAAAAGCCGAACTCGATGCTCAGTTGGTCGCCGAGGCGGTTGCGATGCAGATCGAGCGGCGCGTGGCATTCCGCCGTGCGATGAAGAAGGCCGTGATTTCGACGATGAAGTTTGGTGCCGACGGAGTGAAGATCTTGTGCAGCGGTCGCCTCGGTGGCTCGGAAATGGGCCGTCGCGAGAGGTACTTCGAAGGGCGCGTGCCGCTCCACACCCTACGAGCGGATATTGACTTCGGGATGGCCGAGGCGAAGACCACCTACGGGCTGATTGGCGTCAAGTGCTGGGTTTTCAAGGGCGACGTGACTGACAAGGTCCTGCGCAAAGGAGCCCTTTCGCGCATTGAAGACGATGAGGTGGCGAGATAGGAAATGCTTCAGCCGAAGAAAGTAAAACACAGAAAGCAGATGAAGGGGCGGACGCGTGGCAAAGCCTACCGCGGCTCGGACCTCTCGTTCGGCGACTACGGCCTGCAGGCTCTGGCCTGTCATCGAATTACCGCTCGTCAGATCGAGGCCGCACGTATCGCGATGACTCGTTACGTGAAGCGCGGCGGTAAGATTTGGATTCGCATCTTTCCCGACAAGCCGGTTTCGAGAAAGCCCGCCGAAACCCGCATGGGCAAAGGCAAGGGAAACCCTGAGGAGTGGGTAGCAATCGTGAAGCCCGGCCGGATGATGTACGAGATGGAGGGGGTGGACGAATCGACCGCGCGCGAAGCAATGCGTCTGGCTGCTCACAAGCTCCCCGTACGTACACGATTCGTCACTCGTGAGCACGCCTGATGAAGGCGATTGAAATTCGGAACCTATCTATGGACGAACTGACCGCGAAGGGGAACGAACTTCGCGGAGAAGCCTTCAACGTCAAAATCAAACGTTCGACAGGCCAGCTCGAGAATACGGCGAGGGCCAAACAGCTTCGCCGCGACATCGCTCGCGTGGAGACGGTATTGCGCGAGAAACAGCGAGAGGCGAC
Organism: Deltaproteobacteria bacterium; assembly: GCA_032128375.1. Lineage (GTDB taxonomy): Bacteria > Myxococcota_A > UBA9160 > UBA9160 > SMWR01 > JAJDAM01. Next base: position 7,498 of record JAQBGU010000200.1, read on the forward strand.
GAAGTGAACAAACGGGTAAACCGCCGGAAACTCGTTGGATTGGTCGTCAGCGACACGATGGATAAGACCGTCGTCGTTCGCGTCGAACGACTGGTTCAGGATCCGCGCTACAAGAAATTTGTTCGCCAGTATTCGAAATACCTGGCGCACGATGAGGGAAATGCCTGCAAGATTGGCGACCAGGTCCAGATCATCGAGCATCGACCGATCTCGAAACGCAAGCGGTGGATGGTCCAAGAGACGCTGGCAACGACAGCGCGGGGCTAACGGGAGTTCGGTGTGATCCAGCAAGAATCGGTATTGGAAGTGGCGGACAACTCGGGCGCCCGGAAGGTCGCGTGCATCCGGGTTCTGGGCGGAACGCGTCGGCGCTACGCCTCGATTGGCGACATCATCGTGGTTGCAGTGAAAGACGCGACCCCCAATGCCCGGGTCAAGAAGGGTGAGGTGCGTCGAGCCGTCGTGGTCCGGACGAAGCAGAACATCGGTCGGCCAGATGGCTCGTATATCAAATTTGATGACAACGCAGCCGTCTTGATCGATGCGAATCGCGAGCCGGTCGGAACGCGAATCTTTGGCCCGGTAGCTCGCGAACTCCGGGCCAAGAAGTTCATGAGAATCATTTCGCTCGCACCTGAGGTGCTGTAGATGGCGCCGCGAATTCTCGAGCGCTACGAATCAGAGGTCGTCGAAAAGCTGAAGAAGGAGTTCTCGTATCGGAATGTCCACGAGGTCCCGAAGCTGACGAAGATCGTCTTGAACATCGGGCTGGGAGAGGCTGCCGCGAATCCAAAACTGCTCGACCGAGCGGTTGAAGAACTCACGCTGATCGCTGGGCAGAAGGCGGTGATCCGAAAAGCGCGGAAGTCGATATCGAACTTCAAGCTGCGCGAGGGGCAGGCCATCGGCTGCAGTGTGACACTGCGCCGCAACCGAATGTGGGAGTTCTTCGATCGGCTGACGAACGTCTCGCTTCCACGAGTTCGAGACTTCAAGGGCGTTTCACCAAAGGCCTTCGACGGCCGTGGCAACTACACATTTGGGATACGCGAGCAGCTCATTTTCCCCGAAGTGAACTACGATAACATCGAACACGTAACGGGAATGAACATCACGATCTGCACGACCGCCCGCAACGATACCGAGGGGAAGGCGCTTCTCACGCATCTTGGCGTGCCCTTTCGTCAGTAGACCGTGTCCATGAAGCCTATGAATGACCTTTACGAAAAAATCATGTCAAAGAGAAGCGCAAATTGAGAGCAGCAAACAGAACTGTCGGAGAAATGCGGATGAATCCATCATGATGACCGATCCGATCGGCGACCTGTTGACACGAATCCGAAACGCAGGCATGGCCCGTCATGCGCAGACCAGCTGTCCATCGTCAAAGATGAAACTGGCGGTCGCCCGGGTGTTGGCCGAGAGGGGCTATCTCGGTGGTGTCCGCGTAGAGGCTAGAGACGGTCATCCCGTGCTGGTTGTCGACATTCGATACAACGCCGAGGGGGCGCCCATGATCGATGGAATCCGGCGGGCTAGCCGACCCGGTCGGCGCGTATATGTGGGGGCCGCTGAGATCCCGAAAGTACGCAGTGGTCTCGGTACGGCCGTAATTTCGACATCAAAAGGTGTTATGTCGGACGCTGCCGCGCGCGATGCCTGTGTTGGTGGTGAAGTCGTGTGTGAGGTCTGGTAGAGATGTCCCGAATCGGACGCGCAGTCATTGTGATTCCCGATGGTGTCACGATCACCCAGACCGATGGTGAGGTCCGCGTGAAGGGACCGAAGGGACAGCTGGCCGAGCGAATGCCAATTGGCATCGACATCGCAATCGCTGCTTCTACCGTGACATGCGCGCGACACGACGATCGCAAGGAGACCCGATCGCTGCACGGGTTGGCTCGCGCTTTGGTGGCCAACATGGTCAGTGGTGTCGTCACGCCGTTCGTCAAAGAGCTCGAGATCCAGGGCGTGGGGTATCGGTCCGAAGTGGCCGGGAAGAATTTGAAACTGACCGTGGGTTATTCACATCCGGTAAATATTGCGATTCCCGAAGGACTCACCGTCTCGGTCGATCGCAACGTGATCATCAAGATCGTGGGCATCAGCCGGCAGGTGGTCGGCCAGTTCGCTGCCGACGTGCGATCGATCAGGCCCCCCGAGCCGTACAAGGGTAAGGGCATCCGATACGCGGACGAGAGAGTTCGCCGCAAGGTCGGCAAGGCCGGAACTGCGGGAGGGTGAGGTTGAAATGAATCGAAAAAGCCGAAGTGATGAACTGCGCCGCCGCACGACACGCCGCAATCGGGTGAAGCGGAAGATCGCGGGGTCAAGTCGACCGCAGTTGACAGTTTTTCGCAGCGCAAAACACATCTACGCTCAGATAATCGACGCGGAATCCGGCAAGACGATCACATCGGTATCTACGCGAACGAAAGGCGTGATCAGTGATGTTTCCGCGACAGGCAAAATCGAGGCCGCGAAACTCGTCGGGAAGGCGATCGCCGACGCAGCGAAAGGCAAGCAGATCGGAAGTGTCGTTTTCAATCGAAACGGCTTTCTTTACCACGGACGGGTCAAGGCTCTTGCGGAAGCGGCGCGCGAAGCCGGACTGCAGTTTTGATTTCCGTCCGCCATCCAGTTAGAGGGTAACGCCAGCCTATGCGAAACGAGCAGATCAACCCCAACGATTATGAACTCACCGATCGCGTGGTTCACATCAACCGCGTCGCCAAGGTCGTCAAGGGCGGCCGGCGCTTCAGCTTTAGTGCACTGGTCATCGTCGGTGACGGCGACGGAGTCGTAGGGGCGGGGTTCGGTAAGGCGGGTGAAGTGCCCGAAGCGATTCGCAAGGGCGTAGAGAGGGCCCGAAAGGCATTGATGAGAATTCCGCTCATCGATGGCACGCTGCCTCACGAAATCGTCGGTCGCTTCGGAGCCGCCAAGGTCCTGTTGCGACCCGCATCTTCCGGTACCGGTGTGATCGCGGGCGGCCCGGTGCGAGCGGTGCTCGAAGGCGCCGGCGTGCGTGACGTGCTTACCAAGACATTGGGGACCAACAATCCCAACAACGTCGTGCGGGCGACGATGACTGCGCTCCGGGAGCTTCGCGACCCCGAGGAACGCAGGCGCGAACTGGGTCAACTTTAGCGTCTCCAGTCAATGCAGGAAAGTGTCAATACAGGAAAGTGTCAATATAGGAAAGTGTCAATATAGGAATTTTAAGGGTCCATGATGAGTTCTACCGGCCGCGTCAAAATTCGATGGGTGAGGAGCATGATCGGTTTCAACCGCAGGCAGCGTGCGACGCTGCGAGGACTCGGGTTCAGGCGCCTGAACCAGACGGTTGAGCGCGAAGACACGCCCTGCGTTCGCGGGATGATCAATGCCGTGACCCACCTCGTAGTCGTTGTGGAGGATGCCTGATGCTCGATCAGCTCGCACCGCGACCTGGAGCCACCCACCGTACCAAGCGAGTCGGGCGGGGTCCGGGCACTGGTCTTGGCAAGACCGCTGGCCGCGGAGTCAAGGGCCAAGGCAAACGCTCGGCTGGCCGCGAGACTCCGCTCTGGTTCGAAGGCGGCCAGATGCCGCTGGTCCGCCGCGTGCCCAAGCGTGGCTTTTTCAATATTCACCGCGTGGAATTCCAGATCGTCAACCTAGACGCACTCGCATCGCTGGGCGACGGAGCCACGGTGGACCGGGAAACTCTCATTTCGAAGGGTATGCTTCGCAAGCGTGGCGGCGGGCTGAAGATATTGGGTGAGGGAAAAGCACCTAAGAACCTGACGGTCAAGGTGCAGAGTATCAGCGCAGGTGCGCGTCAGAAGATCGAAGCCGCTGGTGGGAGCGTGGAAATCGTCAAATGATCGGCGGTGTTCAGAATATCGCGCGGATCGCGGAACTCAGAAACCGGATCCTGTTCACCTTCGGGATGCTGGCCGTGTATCGGCTGGGCGCGTTCGTGGTGACGCCAGGAATCAACGCCAACGTCATCAAGGACTTCTTCCAGCAGTTGAGCGGCACGATGTTTGGATTGTTCAGCATGTTCTCCGGCGGGGCGGTCGAACAGCTGTCGATCTTTTCATTGGGCATCATGCCCTACATCAGCGCATCGATCATTTTTCAGCTGCTGACGGTCGTGATCCCGCAGCTCGAGACGTTGAAGAAAGAGGGCCAGGCGGGAACCAAGAAGATCAACCAGTACACCCGCTATGCGACGATCGTGCTCGCGCTGTTCCAAAGCACTTTGATCGCGATCGCGCTCGAAAACGGCCAATTCGGCCAGGGGGCAGTGGCCAATCCCGGTTGGGGATTCCGACTGATGTGCATGGTTACGCTGACTACGGGTACCGCGTTCATCATGTGGCTTGGCGAACAGATCACCGAGCGCGGTATTGGCAACGGGATCTCGCTGATCATCTTCACCGGCATCATCATCAATATTCCGGCCGGCTTTGGCCAACTCATTCAGCTGATCAAAACCGACCAGTTCAGCATTCTGCAGGCTCTGACCTTCCTCGCAATCGTCGTCGCAGGGATCGGTTTCGTGGTCGTAGTCGAGCGCGGTCAGCGTCGCATACCGATCCAGCACGCCCGCCGCGTCGTCGGTAAACGCGTCCAGCAGGGAGGTATGAGCTACTTCCCGCTGCGTGTGAACACTTCTGGCGTGATTCCCGCGATCTTCGCTTCGTCACTGTTGCTGTTTCCGTTCACGATTGGCCAATTCGCCGACTCGCAAGCTGTGTCGAACTTTATCGATACCTATCTGAACCCGGCGAGTTTCTTCTACCAGGTGGTCTACATCAGCCTGATCGTCTTCTTCTGTTACTTCTACACATCGATCATGATCGATCCCAACGATGTGGCCGAGAACATCAAGAAGTCAGGCGCCTACGTTCCAGGGATTCGGCCCGGCAAACACACCGCCGAGTACATTGACCGGGTTTTGACCCGCGTGACGCTGATTGGTGCGATTTACATGGCCGCCGTCTGCGTGTTGCCGACACTGCTGGCAGTCCAGATGAACGTACCGTTCTATTTCGGCGGCACGGCATTGTTGATTTGTGTCGGTGTCGGCCTGGATACGATCGGACAGATCGAAGCCCACTTGGTGTCCCGCCAATACGAGGGATTCGTCCGTGGTACCCGCATCCGCGGTCGACTGGGGCGATGAGTGCGCGTCGATTGCTGCTGCTCGGACCGCCCGGGGTCGGAAAAGGGACCCAGGCGCAACGCTTGGTCGATAAATATGGGATCCCACAGATCTCGACGGGAGACATGCTTCGCAGCGCTGTCGCTTCTGGGAGCGACATCGGTCGACAAGCCCGGGATTTTATGGATCGGGGCGATCTGGTACCGGATAGCGTCGTGATCGAGGTCGCCGAGGAGCGTTTGACTCAGGGCGACGTGGCCGCCGGCTTTATTCTCGATGGATTTCCCCGGACGAGTGCCCAGGCGGAAGCGCTCGACGGCTTGCTAGACCGGTTGGGAACCCGGCTCGAGCGATGCATTGCGCTCGGGGTCGAGATTGAGGTGCTAGTCGCCCGGCTGACGGAGAGGGGCCGTATCGAGGGGCGGAGTGACGACAACGAAGAGTCGATCCAGACCCGGATGCAGGTCTACCGGGATCAGACTGAGCCGCTGATTGCGTACTACACCAAGCGCAAGATTCTCGTCGAAGTGGACGGTGATGGGAGCATGGACGAGGTCGAGAAACGCATCGAGGAGGCTCTGGAAAGCTGATGGCATTCGGCGAACGCATCCCGATCAAGACCCGTCGCGAAATCGCCATGATTCGCACGGCGACCCGCCATGTGGGAGAGATACTGCTCGAACTCCGGGCCCTGGTTCGACCTGGGATCACGACGGCCGAACTCGATCGGCATGCCGCCAAGTCGATTGAAGAACGTGGTGTAAAATCCTCGTTCAAGGGCTACGATCCGCACGGTCTCCCTCGCTATCCAGCTGTTCTGTGCGTGTCGGTCAACGAGGAAATCGTTCACGGCATTCCAGGCCCGCGCGCCCTCAAGGATGGGGACATTGTGGGGCTGGATTTCGGTGTCTCCGTAGATGGCTATCATGGCGATTCCGCGGTTACCGTTCCGGTAGGGACGATTGGACCGGAAATCCAAAAACTCCTGGATGTGACGGGGGACTCACTGGAGCGCGGAATCGAGGCGATGCAAGCCGGCAATCGTTTGTCGGATATCGGTCACGCTGTCCAGACACGAGTTGAATCAGAAGACTTTACGGTCGTTCGCGACTTTGCGGGCCATGGCATCGGCCGCAAGCTGCATGAACCGCCCTGGATTCCAAATTTTGGAGCCCCTTCGCGGGGGCCTCGGCTGATGCCGGGAATGGTATTCGCGATAGAGCCTATGGTGAACGTGGGTGGACCGGGTGTCCAAGTGCTAGCGGATGAGTGGACCGCTGTGACAGATGACGGTTCGCTTTCGGCCCACTTCGAACACACAGTTCTGATCACGGAAGAGGGTCCGGAAGTTCTGACCCGCGTCGAGGGTTCGCATTAGTTCGAAGCAGGCACCCTCGTCGACTCTTTCAAGACCGAGAGTCGGGGCTGGAATGGGAGAAAATCAAGAATGAAGGTTCGCGCCTCGGTGCGGAAGATGTGCATCAAGTGCCGGATCATTCGTCGGCGTGGAATCGTTCGCGTTATTTGCGAGAACCCCAAGCACAAGCAGAGGCAGGGATAGGGAACGGTCAGGGAACCGAGGAGTAGAGAATGGCCCGAATTTCAGGTGTCGACCTTCCCCGCAACAAGCGGATCGAGATCGCGCTAACGTACGTCTTCGGAATTGGACGAACATCGGCGCGCAAGATCTGCGCGCAAGCGGAGATCGACGTCGATACCAAGACCGATATTCTTTCCGACGGTGAGCTCGTTCGGATTCGAGAGATCATCGATAGCGAATACAAGGTCGAAGGTGACCTTCGGCGTGAAGTCTCGCAAAATATCAAGATGTTGATGGATATTGGATGCTACCGGGGGTTGCGTCACCGACGCGGCCTGCCGGCGCGAGGTCAACGGACACACACCAACTCGCGAACGCGCAAGGGCCCCAAGAAGACGATCGCTGGCAAGAAGAAGCCGGCGACGAAGAAGTAATCCGATTGAATCGTCTCGTCCTGGAGTCCTCCATTCGAGACTCTTCGGTTCACGATTCTTTGAATAGCGATTCTTTGGATCGCGACTCACAGAATAAAGACTCTATGGAATAAAGAGAAGGCGGCACGAATTGAAAAAAGGCACCCGGAAAAAGGTCAAGAAGAACATTCAGACTGGAATTGCGCACATCCAGTCGACGTTCAACAATACGATCATCACGATCACCGACGTGTCGGGCAACGCGCTCTGCTGGGCGGCGGCGGGAGGCGCAGGCTTCAAGGGGTCGCGAAAATCGACACCTTATGCCGCCCAAATGGCTGCCGAGGAGTGTTCCAAAAAGGCGATGGAGCACGGGATTCGTCAGCTGTCGGTATACGTGAAGGGTCCGGGATCGGGTCGAGAGTCCGCTGTGCGAGCGCTCCAGGCGGCGGGGATCAAGATCTCGCTGATCCGGGATGTCACCCCCATTCCTCACAACGGTTGTCGGCCGCCCAAGCGGCGTCGGGTCTAGGAGAGATCGAGATGGCTCGATACACGGATGCAGTTTGTCGGCTTTGCCGACGCGAAGGAACGAAGCTGTTCTTGAAGGGCGATCGCTGTTTCAGCGCAAAGTGTGGCATCGAGAAGCGAGCTTATCCGCCGGGTCAGCATGGCCAGGGGCGAGCGCGATTCTCGGATTACGGTGTCCAACTTCGTGAGAAACAGAAGGTCAAGCGGATGTACGGGCTGCTGGAAAAGCAGTTCGAACAGACGATGACGAAGGCATCTCGGATGAAAGGCCGGGCCGGCGAGAACCTGTTGGTTCTGTTGGAGCGACGGCTCGACAATGTGATATTCCGAATGGGGTTCTCGACATCACGCGCCGAATCACGACAGTTGGTCAAGCACGGTCACTTCCTGATGGACGGAAAACAGGCGAACATCCCGTCGATGCTGGTGAAATCTGGTGCCGTGATTTCGGTGCGGGAGAAGTCGCGGAAAGTCGAACGAATCGCTGGCGCCCTGGAGACACTGGAGAGTCGCAGCACTCCGCAGTGGGTCGAGATCAACAAGGAAGCTTTCGAAGGCACCGTCAAGCAGTTGCCGGTGCGCGATGACATCACGATGCCCATTCAAGAGCAGCTGATCGTGGAACTCTATTCACGCTGACTTCATTTGAATTCAACATAGAATTTCACGTTGAATTCGTTGATGGGTCGCGACCGATCACGTCAATGAAATATTGGGGGTACTTATCATGCACCAGGAATTGGTAGCCAGAAACTGGCGTGAGCTGATTCGTCCGCGCCATCTCGAAAACGAGACCGGCGCCGAGTCGGATCGCTACGGAAAGTTCACTTGCGAGCCGCTCGAGCGCGGCTTTGGCACTACGCTCGGCAACGCGCTGCGTCGGGTGTTGTTGTCCTCCCTTCAAGGGTCGGCCATCACCTCGGTCCGGATTACCGGTGTTCTTCACGAGTTTTCCACGATTTCGGGTGTCATGGAAGACATGTCGGACATCATCTTGAATCTGAAGGAAGTGCGCGTGCGGTCCCATGGCGAAGGGCCGAAGACGATTCGGATCCATCGCAGAGGTGAGGGAATGCTGATCGGCGGGGACCTCGGGAGCCTGGATTCCTCAGTCGAAGTGCTGAATCCCGAGCACAAGATCGCGACCCTCGGTCCGGACGCGGATGTCGAAATGGAGATCACGATCGGGCATGGCAAGGGCTACGTACGCGCGGAATTGAACAAGACCGAGGACATGCCGATCGGGATGATTCCGATCGATTCGATCTTCTCACCCATCCGCAAGATCAACTACATCGTGACTCCTGCGCGCGTGGGCCGCGAGACCGATTTCGACAAGCTTCAGCTCGAAATTTGGACCGATGGAACGGTGGCTCCGGTGGATGCGCTCGCGTACGCGGCAAAGATTCTGAAGGAGCAGTTGACGATCTTTATCAACTTCGAGGAGCAGGTCGAAGCGTTGGCGCCGGTCGCCGACGTGCCGACCCCGTTGAATCCGAACCTCTTCAAGTCGGTTGATGAGCTCGAGCTGTCGGTTCGGTCGGCGAATTGCCTCCAAAATGCGAATCTGCGCTTTATCGGTGAGCTGGTCCAGCGATCCGAGGGTGAGATGCTGAAGACCAAGAACTTCGGGCGGAAGTCACTCAACGAGATCAAGGATCTGTTGATTTCGATGGGACTGGAACTCGGAATTCAACTCGATGGTTTCCCGGATCGCCAGGAACTCGAGAGAATGCGGGAGCGCGACGCCTGACATGCGCCACCGAGTACGAGCTGGGAAAATAGGTAGAAACCCGTATCACCGGAAAGCGATGTACCGAAACCTGGTCACATCGCTGCTCGAACACGGGCGTGTGCGAACAACCGACGCCAAGGCGAAGGGGGTGCGTGCGCTCGCCGAGAAGATGATCACGCTCGGCAAGCGTGGAGATCTGCACGCTCGGCGTCGGGCAATGCGGGTGATTCGCACGCGCGATGTCGCCGCGAAAGTATTCGACGAACTCGCCGACAGGTTTCGCGATCGGCCGGGTGGCTACACCCGCATCATGAAGCTGGGAATTCGTTCTGGTGATGCCGCCTCGATGTCGATCATCGAACTCGTCGGAGCCGACGAGGACTCGAAACAAGTCGTCAAGAAAGCCTCTAAGCGAACAAAGGCCCCCGCCAAGAAGTCCGACTGATGCGGCCCGGTGTATGGGCGGTTGTTGCCGCTGTCGCGGTTGCTGCCTTGCTCGCGATGTATGCTGGCTCGTCGACACCGCAGGCTGTCGGACGGGGCGTACCCGCACCGGATTTTTCGCTACCGAGCTTGACGGGCGACCGGATCGTCGATCTCGATAGCCTGAGCGGCAAGGTCGTCCTCGTCAATTTCTGGGCGACCTGGTGCAAGCCCTGCGAGGACGAGATGCCCGCGATGGAGCGGTTGTATCGGACTCTCTCGGGCTCGGGCTTCGAACTGATCGCGATTTCGGTGGATGACGATCGCGCACTGGTCGATCGCTTCGCCAGCCGACTCGGGCTGTCCTTTCCGATCCTGCTGGACCCGCAGCACGAAGCAGCAAAGGCCTACCAGACGTTCCGATTTCCTGAATCGTTGTTGGTCGGCAGAGATGGCGTCGTTGTAGAGCGCTACATCGGGTCGAAAGACTGGGATGCCGCCGCCTACGTCGCGCGCATCCGAAGATTGCTCGCCGAATCCTCTGCACGTTGAACGGGCCCCTGGTTTGTCGAGGCGTCCAAAGGTAGGCTAGCCGGTGGCGCGGTAGAGCGTTTGTTCTGCTGTGTACCGACGCAGGCGGGGAATACCGCAATGCGAGTGATGAGTTGGGAGTAGCAGCCCGGACCCCGCCGATGCCGATGGCACTGGCGGGGAATACCGCAATGCGAGTGATGAGTTGGGAGAGGGGCTTCGTGAAATCGCTGCTGATCGTTCCAGTTCTCATCTCGCTGGCAGTGGCGATGGGGATCGGCAACGCGGCGCTGAGCCCAAAGTCTCGAATTCCCACCTGGCTCGGCGGGGCTGGCGATCTCGCGACGATCGAAGCGCAGATCGCCGAACTCGAAGCGGAAGTCGCCGGTTTGGAAAAGCAGGCTGAGCTGCTGCAGTCGGATCCCTTCACGATCGAGAAGACCGTACGAGAGGATCTGCGCATGGCCAAGAGCGGTGAAATCGTGATCCACTTTGGCGGTAGTACTCGTACAAATCCCCGATTTCCTTGACGAAATCACCTCATCACGCGACCTTGGCCCAACTGTGAAAGAACGTCTCCAACAAGCATTGATTCAGGTTCTCAGCGAGATCGTCGGTCCCGACGGGGAGCTGCCGGAGATCGCACTCGAAACGCCGCGAAACCCGGATCACGGGGATTTCGCGTGCAACGCGGCAATGCTGCTTGCCAAGCAGCTCGGCGAGGCGCCGCGAGGAATCGCCGAACGGATCGTGGCGGCGCTGTCGGTCGGCTCGAGCCTGATCGCGCGTGCAGAAGTCGCTGGTCCTGGTTTTGTCAACATCTGGCTGAGCGGTGAACAATGGCACGAGCTCTTGCCGCGTGTGATGTCTGAAGACCAGTTGTTTGGTCACAGCAAACGCGGTGCCGGTAAAAAAGTACAGGTGGAATTCGTGTCAGCCAACCCGACCGGACCGCTGACCCTCGGTCACGGCCGCCAAGGCGTATTGGGCGATTCGATCGCCAGGTTGCTGGAGGCGGGCGGCTACGAGGTGACCCGTGAGTACTATTTCAACAATGGTGGTCGCCAAATGCGGGTGCTGGGCGACTCCGTCCGGGCGCGATACCTGGAAGAGTTGGGCCGCGCCGCGCCGCCCGCGAGCACGTCATTCGAGAATCCTGATGCTGTGTATCCCGATGAAATCGACGGGCTGCCCGTGGTGTTCCCGCGAGACGGCTACCAAGGCGACTACATTTCCGAGATTGCCCATTCGCTGGTGGAAGCTCACGGAGAGAGTCTGGTCGATGAACCCGGCGATGGTCTGTTCAAGCGCACCGCAGAAGACGAAATCTTCGCTGGCATTCGAAAGACACTCGACAGGATGCATATTCACTTCGACGTATATGCGTGTGAAGTCGACCTCTACTCGGATGGCAAGATCGACCAGACGTTGGAAGCGCTCCGTGAGCGTGGACTCGTGTTCGACTCCGAGGGTGCCGTCTGGCTGAAGTCGACTTCGTTCGGGTTGAAACGGGACCGCGTGCTGGTCAAAAGCGGCGGCGAACCGACCTACCTGCTCCCTGATCTGGCGTATCACTGCGAGAAGTTCCGACGCGGTTTTGAGCACGTCATCGACGTCCAGGGTGCCGACCATGGCGACCAGTTTCCCTACGTGAAGCGGACCGCGGAGGCGATCGGCTGTCCAGAGGACGCGATTGAATTGGTCATGCACCAATTTGTCACGCTGACTCGCGGAGGTGAGCAGGTCAAACAATCCACGCGGCAAGCCACCTACGTTACGGTCGACGAACTTCTCGACGAGATCAACATCGACGTTTTTCGCTACTTCATGGCCGAGCGAAAAAAGGAGGGGCATCTCGATTTCGACGTGGACCTCGCGAAAGAAACCGATTGGAAGAAGAACCCGGCTTTCTACGTCCAGTATGCACACGCGAGGTCTCATGGGATCTGCCGAAAGGCCAGCGCAGACGGCGTTGCGATCCCGGAGGCGTCGAGCATCGATGCCGCACCACTCGTTTTGCCCGAGGAAATCGAAATTCTGAAGAAGATCTCCGAGTTTCCGGAAGTAGTCGCCCGTGCTGGCGAAGCTCGGGAGCCCCACCACCTGGCGTACTACTTGAGGGAAGTGGCTGGATTGTGGAACCCCTACATCCAAGATGGTACGCGACACCGAGCCTTGTCTGATGATGCAAGCCTGACGCAGGCCAGGATCGGATTGGCGCGCGTCGTCGCTATTGTGTTGCGCAACGGGCTTTCGATGCTCGGGATTTCCGCACCGGACAAGATGTGAGCGCCGATCGACGTCCGGCCCGCGGGTTTTGGCGAAGCGGGTGGTTCCCGATGCTGATGCTTGGCGCAATCATTGTGTCTGCCGGGCTTGCGGTGGGGATCGTGGCGGGAGTGACATGGGAGGAGCCGGGTCTGGTGTTCGGGTGGCTTTCGGGTGAAACCGACGGCATCAAATGGGGCCTCGCGGAACGCGATATCGCCGAGTCGAGCCCCATTCCCGTTGGGGTTCTGGCCCCAGATGAGGAGCTGGTGCCAACTGCAGGCCTGATCGGTGTGATCGACGTCGCCGCACCGCCGCCATTGGGCGGCCGAACGGTTGACGCCCGCCGGTCCGGCGCCAGCGCCACTGCAGCGACCTCGCCTGCTGTGGATCGACCGAAACCCCAGCCCGCGTCCAGCCGCCCCTCCGATGGCCAAGGCGAACAAGAATCCGCGAAAATCGCTGAAACAGGCGATTTCTCCGTTCAGGTCGGAGCATTCTCCGAAAGGGAGGGGGCTGACGAGCTATCCGCGTCGTTGAGAAGAGCCGGATACCAGGTTTACTTGTCGGATAGCCAGCAAGGTGCACGCTGGCGCGTTCGGGTTGGTCCGCACACGACGCGAGCTGCAGCAGAAAACACTGCCAAGCGTCTGCAGGCATCGCAGAAGCTACCAACCTGGGTACTGCGAGAAGATTCATGACCTCGCGCTGGATCATTGCGGGATGTCGTGGTCAGCTGGGTACCGCGTTGGAACAACACCTGAGTTCTGATCCTGATTGCCAGGTCGTAGCCGCAGTCGATCTTCCCGAGGTCGACCTTGCAGACCGGGGCGCGGTGGCAGAGCTGTTCCGCGGGTTCGATTCCCCTCCAGATTTTCTGGTGAACGCTGCCGCCTTCACTCACGTCGACCGCTGCGAACGCGAGCCTGAAGCCGCACACCGGGGCAATGTGCTGGCCCCCGAGGTGCTCGCCGAGGCCTGTGTAAAGCACGGAGTAAGACTGGTCCATGTTTCCACCGACTATGTGTTTGCGGGTGATTCCGAGACCCCGTACACAGAAGAGGATGCCCCGGCACCCCGATCCGGCTACGGAAGGACCAAGCTGGCTGGCGAGCAGGCAGTCTTGTCGCTGTGTCCAAATTCGCTCATTGTCCGGACCAGCTGGGTGTTTGGGCGTGGGCGCAACTTCATCGCCGCGATTCTCGAGCAGGCGCAAAAGCGTCGCACGGGCGAGCTGGAGGGCCCACTCAAGGTGGTAGCCGACCAGCACGGCCGGCCGACGTACGCTTACGACCTGGCTGAGGGAATTCTTGGCCTACTGAAGCGGCCGGCCGATGGCATCTTTCACCTCGCCAACAGCGGTGTCGCGACTTGGTGGGATCTGGCTCGCGCCTGTCTCGACTACGCGGGCTTTTCAGATCTCAGCGTGGAGCGCATCCGAACCGATGAGCTGGTATTGGATGCGCCACGACCCGCATGGTCTGTGCTGGATACATCGAAGGCTGAGGCTGTGGGTGTCACAATGCGCAGCTGGCAGGATGCGCTTTCGGCGTACCTCGAATCGGACGAGTCCCCGATCGTGTCATCGATGTAGTCTCCGGTGTTCCCCTCCGAAAGCGGACCAAGAGGCGGGGCAGGTGAGACGCGAGCTGAAACGGCCCGGGTGCGCCGCAATAGTGGATTGAACCCGATTGGAGCGAATGGTCATGAGTCGAGATCGTCGGATGCGCCGCATCCTGATTACAGGCGGTGCCGGCTTCATCGGGTCGCACATATGCCGTCGTTTTCTCGATGAAGGCTGCGAGGTGTTGGTGTTCGACAACCTGCTGACAGGCCGGATCGAGAACATCGAGCCGTTGCTTTCCCATCCGCGCTTCGAATTCCAGCACTACGACGTCACGAATCATCTGTACGTTGCGGGCGATCTCGATGCGATCCTGCACTTTGCATCTCCGGCCAGCCCGGCCGATTTTGAGCGGTTGCCGATCCAAATTCTGAAGGTCGGCTCGCTTGGGACACACAAAGCACTCGGTCTGGCAAAGGCAAAGGGCGCCCGTTTCTTGCTGGCTAGCACGTCCGAATGTTATGGCGACCCGGAAATCAATCCGCAGCCCGAATCGTACTGGGGCAACGTCAACCCGATCGGGATTCGCGGTGTCTACGACGAGGCTAAGCGCTTCTCCGAGGCGATGACGATGGCCTACCACCGTCACCACGACGTCGACGTCCGGATCGTACGGATCTTCAACACCTTTGGTCCGCGCATGCAGGTCGACGACGGGCGCGCAATTCCCAACTTCTTCCGGCAGGCCATCCGCGGCGATGATGTGACGCTGTTCGGCGACGGGTCGCAAACGCGCGCGTTCATGTATGTCGGCGATCTCGTCGAGGGTCTCTGGCGATTGCTGCACTGCAGTCATGTCGGTCCGGTCAACATCGGGAACCCCAATGAGATGTCGCTTTTGGCGATGGCGGAGAAGATCATCGAACTGACAGGCAGCGAGAGTTCGATCGTACGCATGCCGCTTCCTCCCGACGATCCGAAGGTGCGCTGTCCGGACATTTCCCTCGCCCGTCAGGTGCTCGACGATTGGTC
This sequence comes from Deltaproteobacteria bacterium, assembly GCA_032128375.1. GTDB lineage: Bacteria > Myxococcota_A > UBA9160 > UBA9160 > SMWR01 > JAJDAM01. The sequence goes on from JAQBGU010000200.1 coordinate 22,690, forward strand.
GCCGCGCGTGTCGGTCAGCGATGGCCTGGAGCGGACGCGCGACTACTTCATCGAAGAACTGACTGGCAAGAGGGCTGACTCCGCATCGTGACCGATCCGAAAATGATCCGAAATTTCAGCATCATTGCCCATATCGACCACGGCAAGAGCACGCTGGCCGATCGACTCCTCGAGGCGACCGGCTCGCTTTCGAACCGCGAGCAGAAAGACCAGTTTCTCGACAATATGGATCTCGAACGCGAGCGCGGGATCACCATCAAAGCCCAGACGGCGCGCATGTACTACACCGCACCAGATGGGAATCAGTACGTGCTGAACCTGATCGACACTCCCGGACACGTGGACTTCTCCTACGAAGTCTCTCGGGCGCTGCAGGCCTGTGAAGGCGCCGTGCTGGTCGTCGACGCCGCGCAGGGGATCGAGGCCCAGACACTCGCGAACGCCTACCTTGCGATCGACGAGGATCTCGAAATCGTTGCGGTGGTGAACAAGATCGACCTGCCGTCGGCCGACCCGGACAGAGTCGCTGAAGAGATCGAAGAAGTGATCGGCCTCGATGCGGCCGATGTCTTGCATGTGTCGGCCAAGACCGGTGCGGGTATTTCGGAATTGCTCGAGCGCATTGTGGCTGTGGTTCCGGCGCCGAGCGGAGACCCGAACGCCGAACTGCGCGCGCTGATCTTCGACGCGTGGTTCGATTCCTACGTGGGCGTGATCATGCTCGTTCGCCTCATGGATGGACGTCTCACGCGCAAGACGAAAATCAAGATGCTCGCCCAAGGCTACGAACGGGACGTTTCCGCGCTGAACGTTATCGACCCACATCCGCGCCCAGTCGAGGAACTGGCGGCGGGCGAGGTGGGTCTTGTGATTGCCGGAATCAAGACGCTCGGAGACGTCAAGATTGGCGATACGATTACCGATGCCGCGAGGCCAAGTGATCAGCCGCTTCCCGGTTTTCGCGTCGCCAAGCCGATGGTGTTCTCGGGCCTGTATCCTGTCGACTCCGAAGACTACGAGGCCTTGAAGGTTGCGTTACAGAAGCTCTGCTTGAACGATTCGTCGCTCCATTACGAGCCCGAGACGAGTGTCGCGCTCGGCTTCGGATTTCGTTGCGGATTCTTGGGGTTTCTACACAACGAAATTGTCCAGGAACGGCTCGAACGCGAGTACGGCCTGAATCTGATCACGACCGTACCGACAGTGCGCTACCGCGTGATCCTGAATTCTGGGGACTCGATCGAGATCGAGAGTCCCGCTGCACTCCCCACCAATGACGCAGTCTCGCGAATCGAAGAACCGATGATCCTGGCGACCATTCATGTTCCCCAGGAACATGTCGGTGCGGTCCTCAACCTGTGCCAGGAGCGGCGCGGGACGCAGGTCGACATGGCGCATCACCGCTCGCGGGTTCAGGTGCGCTACAAACTGCCGCTTTCTGAGGTCGTGCTCGACTTCCACGATCGAATCAAGAGCGCGACGCGGGGCTATGGCTCGTTTGACTACGATTTGACCGACTACCAGCCGGCTGATCTGGTCAAGCTTGATGTCCTGGTCAACGGAGAACCCGTCGATGCGTTGTCGATGATCGTCCACCGTGACGCCGCGTATGGCCGGGGCAACGAGCTCACGCGAAAGCTCAAGGAATTCATTCCCCGACAGATGTACGAGGTGGCGATCCAGGCCTCGATTGGCGCCAAGGTGATCGCACGCACAACCGTCAAAGCACTGCGCAAGAATGTCACGGCCAAGTGCTACGGTGGCGATATTACACGCAAGCGGAAGCTGCTCGAGAAGCAAAAGGAAGGAAAAAAACGCATGAAGAAGGTGGGATCGGTAGAAATCCCGCAGGAGGCGTTTCTGGCCGCATTGAAGCTTGGGGATTAGATGGTGACAGCCGATTCAAAGAAGGATTCGAAGGGAGCCAAGTTCGCCGCCGCTGCGGGCCAGCCGGTGGTGGCGGGCGTGGGGCAGCGCAGAGCGGGCGGCGGGCTCCGCGAGCAGGTGACCACACTCGCCTTGGCCATCCTCATTGCACTCAGCGTGCGGCACTTCGCGATCGAGCCGTTTCGGATCCCGTCCGGGTCGATGTTTCCGACCTTGCTGATCGGTGATCATCTATTTGTCAACAAATTCATCTATGGCGCAAAGATCCCGTTCACCGACTATCGGCTGCCGAGCATTCGTGAACCAGAACGCGGCGACGTTGTGGTCTTTACGGTGGCGAAGCAGGGAAACAACACCTATCCCGCTGACCTGAAACCTGACCTGCCGCGAGAGGAATTCGTGAAGCGGGTGATTGGCCTTCCGGGCGACGAGATCGACTTTCGCGCCGGAAAATTCTACGTCAACGGCGAGGTCATCGACACGGCCTCGCTAGACGAACCGTTCGTCGACCCAACGGGTACCAGGCTCGACCAGTCTGAGATGTCGTTGGGAGACCACGACTTCGTAATTCTCGATGACCCCAGGCGCTTGGGCCCCCGCGCAGACTGGCCAGTACGTGTCGAGCCGGGCCGCTATTTCATGATGGGCGACAACCGCGACAACTCGAAGGACAGTCGCGTCTGGGGAACAGTCCGGTTCGAAGAATTCCGCGGGCCCGCTTTCATCCTGTACTACTCCTGGGACTTCAACGGTGGCTGGCTGGAGGTCATCAACCCCCTGACCTGGTGGCGGGCGGAGAAGCGTTGGGGCCGCTTTGGCCAGATCGTGCACTGAATCGTGCACGAAAGAGTGCGAGCCCAAACGACGCCTTGAAGCACACAACGAAGCCGCGCGCAGTCTCGCGAGCGCTGGCGAAACCCGCGGATCTATTCGGCGTTTCCTGACCGGGCCGGTTTGCGAGCCGATATTTCAAAAGGCGCACATCAGTACCAGCCAACTCCAGAACGCGAGTTGGAGCGCCGATTTGACGCGCGCGCAACGACGGTTATTCTCCGTCCGGTTCAGCCCTTTTAATTCCGTCCCGTGAGACGGAGAAAGCGCGGTCGTGACACCCTCTGAGCTCACCTCATCGAAACCCCGCTCACCGAGCGCGCCCGAACGCAACCAGAAGACCGTTCTCAATGACGTTGGGATTCGCCGCGCTCTGATGCGGATCTCGCATGAGATCCTGGAACGCTGCGACGACCTCGAGCGGCTGTACCTGGTGGCGATTCCCAATGGTGGTGTCCCGCTCGCGCGGATTCTGTGCGCGAACTTGAAGGAGATCGCCGAGGTCGAGGTAGTCGTGGGTGTGCTCGATACCACGCTGTACCGCGACGACCTCAATTCCCGCAACGAGCGCCCGTTGCTGCGCGATACGGAAATGCCGTCGGCGGTCGACGATCGCTTCGTCGTGCTTGTGGACGACGTGGTAAAAACGGGTCGAACGATCCGGGCCGCGATGGATGCGCTGATGGATTTCGGCCGGCCGCGAATCGTACAGGTGGTGGGCCTGGTCGATCGCGGTCACAGGGAGTTGCCGATCAAGATCGACTACGTGGGCAAGAATCTGCCGACTGAAGCGACGGAATTGGTTCAGTTGAGAGGCGATCGCGGCGGCCTCGAGGGTGCACTCGAGGTCGTGGTGACTGATGCAAAGGAACCTGGGGGGACGCCGTGATCGGAACGGACCTGCTGGCCATTGAAGATCTGGAGCGCGAGTCGATCGAACGGATCCTACACACGGCTGAACGAATGCAAGAGATCGGCACCCGCGTGGTCAAGAAGGTTCCGACACTGCGCGGTCGCACCGTAGTCAACCTGTTCTTCGAGCCTTCGACCCGGACACGCGCGAGCTTCGAGATTGCGGGTAAACGCCTGTCTGCAGACGTCATCAACTTTGCGCCGGGCTCATCGAGCATCAAGAAGGCGGAAAGCATCCTGGACACGGCGCGCACGCTCGATGCGATGGACCCCGACGTCGTGATCGTTCGTCACGGCGTGGCAGGGGTGCCCAAACGTATCGCCGATGTGTTGTGCGCCCCCGTGATCAATGCAGGCGATGGCGCCCACGAGCACCCCACACAAGCGCTGTTGGACCTGTTCACGGTCAAGCAACAGAAGGGCCGGATCGACGGGCTGACCATTGCGATCGTCGGCGACATCCTGCACTCGCGGGTCGCCCGATCGAACATCTATGGGTTTTCCAAGATGGGTGCGGAAGTGCGGATCGCGGCACCACCGCCGATGATCCCCGCAGCGATCGAGACTCTCGGGGTCAAGGCGTTCACGTCTTTGCGCGAGGCTCTCGATGGCGCCGATGTCGTGATGGCGCTGCGGATCCAGACTGAGCGCCTATCCGGCACCTATCTGCCGAGCGTTCGCGAATATTCGGCAACGTTCGGGATCGATCGCAAGACACTCCGCTATGCGAAAGACGACGTGATCGTGATGCACCCGGGACCGGTCAATCGGGGAGTCGAGTTGTCCCACGACCTCACAGACCATCGGCCGGGCGTAATCCTCGACCAGGTGCGCAACGGGGTCGCGATCAGGATGGCGGTTCTTTATCTGATTGCAGGCCGCGCGGAGCAAACGAGCACGTGAGCAAACTACTGATTCGTGGGGGTCGGGTACTCGACCCGGCTTCGAACCGGGATGAGCAGGCCGATGTGCTGATCGACGGGGGCCGAATCTCAGCCATCGGGGCGTCGCTCGATGCGGCGGGCGCCGAAGTGATCGATGCGACTGGCTGCTGGGTAGCCCCGGGTTTTGTCGATCTCCACGCCCACCTGCGCGAACCCGGTCAGGAGTACAAGGAAGACATCGGCTCAGGTGGTCGATCTGCCGTCGCGGGTGGATTTACATCGGTAGCCTGTATGGCGAACACCGACCCGGTCAACGACGACCCTGCGATGACCGATTTCATCCTGGATCGAGCCAAGCAGAGCTCTCCGGCGAGGATCTACCCGATCGCGGCGGCGACGAAGGGTCTGAAGGGTGAGGTGATGACCGAGATGTCGGCGCTCAAGGCCGCCGGCGCGGTTGCATTCAGCGATGACGGAAAAACCATCATGGATGCGGCGGTGATGCGACATGTGCTCGAGTATTCGCGGCTCGTCGAGTGCCCGGTGATCACCCACGCCGAAGACCGAAAACTGGTCGGGGATGGCGTCGTCAACGAAGGACCGATTTCCACCAGGCTTGGTTTGCCGGCGAACCCCTCGCTGGCTGAGGATGTGATGGTGGTGCGCGACCTGATGCTCGCCGAAATGGTCGGAGCCCACATTCACATCGCCCACGTCTCGAGCAAGGGAGCGGTGTCGGCGATCCGCCTGGCACGCGAGCGGGGCGTCTGCGTGACCGCCGAAGTTACACCGCATCACCTGGCGTTGACTGATGAAGCCGTTCTTGGCTACGACACCAATACCAAGGTGGCGCCGCCGCTGCGCTCTGCCGCTGATGTGCTGGCGTGTCGCGCGGGACTCGTCGATGGCACGATCGACGCGGTGGCAACCGATCATGCCCCCCACGCGATGCACGAGAAAGATCTGGAATTTACCGTTGCTCCGCCGGGGCTGTTGGGTTTCGAGACGGCGTTCGCGGTGGTGATGGACCTGGTCCGCCAGGGCGAGTTGTCGCCGCTGGAACTGATGCGACGAATGTCGACAAACCCCGCGAAGATCATCGATCGTCCAGGCGGCAGCCTGGCCGTCGGGGAAGTGGCCGATGTGGTCGTGTTGGATCCCGAATTGCGCTGGATCTACGACCCCGCCAAGGGCTTTTCGAAGAGCCGGAACTCGCCCTGGGCGGGCCAGGAAATGCAGGGCCGTGTGATGGCGACATTGGTGGGTGGCAAAACGGTGTATGACGTCGAAAAAGGTGTGCTGACATGACGAGGCTTACGCCGGATCCGGCGGTCCTGGCTCTCGCCGACGGAACGGTGTACCGCGGCCGGGCATTTGGCGCGCGAGGCGTGGCGGCGGGTGAAGTGGTGTTCAACACCAGCATGACAGGGTATCAGGAGATCCTGACCGACCCCTCCTACGCGGGCCAGATCGTGGTGATGACCTACACCCAGATCGGAAATGTCGGCGTGAATCCCGAAGACGCCGAGTCTGCACGGCCGTTTCTGTCGGGCTTCGTCATCAAGGAATTGTTCGAACCCAGCAGTTGGAGATCCACCGAAGGTCTGGATGCCTACATGGCGCGGATGGGCGTCCCGGGCATCGCCGGGATCGATACGCGGTCGCTGGTCAGACGCATTCGAGATGGCGGTGCACAGGTCGCTGTGCTGAGCACCGATCCCACTGCCGACCCCGACGCGCTCGTCGCCCAGGCGCGGGCAGATGGCGGGCTCGATGGCCGGGACATGGTGGCGATGGTCACCTGTGAGAAACCCTACCAGTGGACCGAGGGTTTGTGGAGGGGGGTCGAGGGCCAGGTTCCGCGGCCAGAGCGCATGACGCCTGTTCTGCGGTTGGTCGCGTACGATTTCGGCATCAAGCGAAACATCCTGCGTCAGCTCTTCCAGCACGGCTTCGACGTGACGGTGGTGCCGGCGCAGACCCCCTGGCAAGAGGCCCTCGAGCGCGAGCCCGACGCGATTTTCCTATCCAACGGTCCGGGAGACCCAGCCGGCGTCGAAGGTGTGCTCGATTCCGTGCGCGAGCTCGCGTCTCGCAAGCCGCTGTTCGGAATCTGTCTCGGCCATCAGATCCTTGCTCTCGCATTGGGCGGCAACACGGTCAAGCTGAAATTTGGCCACCATGGGGGCAACCAGCCGGGACAGGATCTCGCCACTGGAAAAGTAGCGATTTGCGCCGAGAACCACGGCTACGCGGTCGACGCCGATTCGTTGCGCGCCGCTGGCGAGGCAGTCGAGATTACCCACGTCAACCTGAACGACGGAACTGTCGAAGGTCTCGCTCATAGCGAACGCCCGCTATTCAGCGTGCAATACCACCCGGAGGCGTCTCCGGGCCCTAACGATGCGGGCTACTTCTTCGCGCGGTTTCGCGAGATGGTGGTACGGCACAAGGCGGGCGAGGCCGTGACGGGCGCGGAGGTCGCCCGCGGGCGGCCGAGCGCTCGGCTCCGACCAGCGTCCTAGCAGCAAGTACAGGGAAGAGTTCCGTGCCCAAACGCGAAGACATTCATACGATCATGGTGATCGGATCCGGTCCAATCATTATTGGCCAGGCCTGCGAGTTCGATTACTCCGGTACCCAGGGGTGCAAGGCGCTGCGCGAAGAGGGCTACCGGGTCGTGCTCGTGAACTCGAACCCGGCCACGATCATGACGGACCCCGACACGGCCGATCGCACCTATATCGAACCGATGAGTCTCGAAAGCATCGAGAAAATCATCGCCGCTGAACGGCCCGACGTGATCCTGCCGACGCTCGGCGGTCAAACCGCCCTCAATATCACTGTCGCGTTATCGGAGGCCGGCATTCTCGAGCGTTACGCTGTCGGGTTGATTGGCGCGCAGCTCGAATCGATCAACAAGGCCGAAGACCGCGAACAATTCCGAATCGCGATGGAGAAGATCGGTCTGAAGCTCCCTCGGTCTGGCTATGCCAAGTCACTCGAAGATGCGCGCGAGATCCTGAAAGACACCAAGATCCCCGCGATCATCCGGCCCAGCTTCACCCTCGGTGGTACCGGCGGAAGCATCGCCTACCGCGACGAGGATTTCGATGAACTCGTCGAATGGGCGCTCAGCCAATCACCGCGGCACGAGTGCTTGATCGAACAGAGCGTGTTGGGTTGGAAGGAATACGAGCTCGAGGTGATGCGCGATTCGGCCGACAACGTAGTGATCGTCTGTTCGATCGAAAATTTCGACGCGATGGGGGTCCACACCGGCGATTCGATCACGGTGGCGCCGGCACAAACGTTGACCGACCGCGAATACCAGGTCATGCGCGACGCTTCGATCGCAATCATTCGAGAGATCGGCGTCGACACCGGTGGCTCGAATATTCAATTCGGCGTCAACCCAGAGGACGGCACCATCGTCGTCATCGAGATGAACCCGCGCGTATCGAGGTCATCGGCGCTCGCCTCGAAGGCGACGGGTTTTCCGATCGCAAAAATCGCCGCCAAGCTCGCCGTCGGCTACACGCTCGATGAGTTACGAAACGATATCACGCGTGAGACACCGGCGAGTTTCGAGCCGACAATCGATTATGTCGTGACGAAAATTCCGCGATTCACTTTCGAAAAATTTCCGGGTGTCGACAATGTGTTGACCACGCAGATGAAGTCGGTCGGCGAAGTCATGGCAATCGGGCGGACCTTCAAGGAGAGCTTGCAAAAGGCCGTCCGTTCGCTCGAGGTGGGCCACGCGGGCTTCGAGTCCCCGAGCCTTCCCGAGGGTCCGGAAGCAGAGGACGCCTTGTGGGCGCAAGTGGACACTCCGCGGCCGGGCCGCCTGTGGGCGATGTGCGAGCTCTTGCGTCGTGGGACTGACGTGCAAACGCTCCATCGGCGATCGTTCGTCGACCCATGGTTTCTGGAGAACCTGCGCGAGATCGTCGAGATTGAGGCAGACCTGCAGGCCGCCGCGCCGGGCGAGCGAGTCAATTGGTTGCGCTACGCGAAGCAGACCGGTTTTTCGGACCGGCGTCTGGCCGACCTGTGGCAGACCAGCGAGGACGAGGTCCGGGCGCTGCGCCACCGTGAAGGTGTCGTGCCGGTGTACAAGCGGGTCGATACCTGTGCCGCGGAATTCGAAGCCCACACTCCGTATCTGTACTCGACTTACGAACAGGAGTGTGAGGCGCGGCCGACCAACCGGCGCAAGGTGATGATCCTCGGTGGCGGACCCAACCGGATCGGTCAGGGGATCGAGTTCGACTACTGCTGCGTTCACGCAGCGTTCGCGCTACACGAGGCCGGGTTCGAGACCATCATGGTCAACTGCAACCCCGAGACGGTCTCCACCGACTACGACACCAGCGACCGGCTGTATTTCGAGCCGCTCACCCTCGAAGACGTGTTGGCGATCGTCGACAAAGAGAAACCCGAGGGTTTGATCGTACAGTTCGGGGGCCAGACGCCACTTTCGCTCGCGATGGAGTTGGAACGCGCCGGTGCGCCGATCCTGGGGACGCCGCCCGATGCGATTGACCGAGCGGAAGATCGCGAACGCTTCGAACAGGTGCTCGAGAAGCTCTCGTTGAAGCGGCCGCCCGGCGCGGTTGCGCGAAGCGCCGAGGAGGGCGAAACAGTCGCCAGGAGAATCGGCTTCCCGGTGATCGTCCGACCCTCCTATGTGCTCGGCGGGCGCGCGATGGAGATCGTCCACGACGTCGAATCGTTTCGGAACTACATGAAGTTCGCCGTCCGCGCGTCGAAGAAACATCCGGTTCTGGTCGACCGTTTTCTCGCAGACGCGATCGAGGTAGACGTCGATGCGATCTCCGACGGCAAGCGCGTCGTGATTGGCGGAATCATGGAGCACATCGAACAGGCCGGCGTGCACTCGGGCGATAGCGCGTGCGCACTGCCGCCATACTCATTGTCCAAGGCCATCATCGACGTGATTCTGGAATCGACGCGCCGGCTGGCAGTCGAACTGGGCGTCAAGGGTCTGATGAACGTGC